>NZ_CP145732.1:3113750-3736500 GCF_036884845.1 Pseudomonas sp. MAG733B | reverse complement strand
CGTGCCGCCATAACGGCGATTGGTGGTGCCGTCGGCCTGGCGGAAGGCTTCGAAAATACTTTCCTGCTGATCATCGGCAATGCCAATGCCGGAATCGCGGACGATGAAGGCAATGCCGTCGTTCGGCGCTGTGGCAACGCTCAGACTGACTTTGCCCTTTTCGGTGAACTTCACCGCGTTGGACAACAGGTTCTTGATCACCTGCTCCAGACGCTGGCGATCAGTGAACATCATCGCCGGTGAGCCTTCCTGCAACTCGATCTGGAAGTTCAGTTGCTTGTCTTCTGCCAATGGCTGGAACATCCCGCGAAAACCATCCACCAGACGCGCCACGCTGGTGTTTTCCGGACGGATTTCCAACTTGCCGGCCTCGACCTTGGAAATGTCCAGAATGTCGTTAATCAGGTTGAGCAGGTCATTGCCGGCGGAGTAGATCGACTCGGCAAACTTGACCTGTTCGGCGCTGAGGTTTTCCTGAGGGTTCTCCGCGAGCAACTTGGCCAGGATCAACGAACTGTTCAGCGGTGTGCGCAGTTCGTGGGACATGTTGGCGAGGAATTCGGACTTGTACTTGCTGGAGCGCTGCAACTCTTCGGCGCGCTCCTCGAGCTGAGTTTGGGCCTGATTGAGTTCGGTGTTCTTCAGGTCCATGGCATCGCGTTGCTCGGCCAACACCTCGGCCTGTTCGGCCAATTGCTCATTGGTCTGCTCCAACTCGACCTGCTGGGTTTCCAGATGCGCCTGGGACTCCTTGAGAATCCGTGACTGCTCTTCGAGCTCTTCGTTGGCAGTCTTGAGTTCTTCCTGCTGGACCTGCAACTCTTCGTTGAGCTGCTGGGTTTCGGCCAGCACTTCCTGCAAGCGCTGGCGATAGCGCGCCGCTTCGATGGACGTGCCGATGTTACCGGCAATTAGTTCCAGCAGCTCAATGTCACGCTCGTCCAATGGACGCAGGAAACCCAGCTCGATGACGCCATTGACCCGGTCATCGTCGCTGGTCGGCACCACCAGCACACTGGCCGGCAAACCTTCGCCGAGGCCGGAACTGACCTTGAAGTAATCGCTCGGAACGCTATCCAGGCGAATCAGCCGCGCCTGTTGCGCGACCTGGCCGACGATGCCTTCTTCACTGTAGATATGTTGTTCAACCGCCTCCTGCTCACGGGACAGACCGTAAGACGCTACGCGCCTCAGGCCGCCATGTTCCTCGCGGACATAAATCGCAGCCACGGCGCTGCCCAGGTACTGCGCGCAGAATTGCAGGATGTTGCGTCCCAACAGGTTGAGCGACAACTGCCCCAGCACTTGTTCAGCCAGTTCAGTCTGGCCATTGCGCAGCCAGGCCTGACGTTCCAGTCGCTCGGCACTGGCCTGTTGCTTGGCGAGGTTGGCGCTGTACTGTTGCGACAGATTGACCAGATCGCGACGACCGACATAAGCCAGCAAGCCGCTGATAGCAACGATGAACAACAGGTAAAGGGTGATGCTCCAGACCGTGGTGCGGCGCACTTCCTCGTTGCGCGTAGCACGCAACTGTTGCTCCATGTCGATCACGTCTTCGAACTGCTTGCGCACCTCGTCGGTCAGGCGCTTGCCTTTCCCGGCCCTGACCGCGCCGCGATAATCGCCGCTGGTGCGCTGCAAGTCGATCATGGTTTGCGCGTAAGCGGCCCACTCCTGCTGCAAGGCCTGTAGTCGGTGCAAACGGTCGGTCTGCGCCGGGTTATCGGCGGTCAGTTCGAGCAAGGTATTGAGTACGACGTCGATCCGCGGCTTGGCCGTTTCGTAGGGTTCGAGAAACTTGTCGTCGCCGCTGAGCAGGAAGCCGCGCATACCGGTTTCCAGGTCGACGGTCAGCTTGACCGCCTCATTGGCATTATTGATCACCCGGTCTGTGTGCTCGACCCACTGGATCGTCGACAGCAAATAAGTAATCAGCGACACGAAAAAAACCGCACTGATCACGCCGACACCCAGCGGCAGGCTGATGTTGCGGCTCAGGAGTTTACGGAATCGTTGCTCATCAACCGAAGACGCGGTGGTCATAATCAGGCCTTGTTGAACGGGTGAAAACCAAGGAGTTTGCCCCAAAACTGGCGCATTGATCCAATTTTCTCACGCGTTTACGCGCGAAGTCCTACATTCAGCTGCTCCCGTGCCGAAGGAGCGGTTATCCTTCTCTCTATTCTTTTTATAGCGCGTTGGGAACTTGTCGGGATCCGCCACTTACTCATGCAAGAGGGCCGGCGATTTCGATCGACCGGCAACCGCCCATCCAAATTGAGACCCCCACTATGTCCACCAACGCCTCCACCATCCTGGTCGTCGAAGACGACGCCATCGTGCGCATGCTGATTGTCGATGTGCTGGAGGAACTGGAGTTCAATGTGCTGGAGGCTGACGGCGGCGAGCAGGCGCTGAAAATTCTCAACGACGTTGATCAGCACATTGACCTGATGATGACCGATGTTGGTTTGCCGATCATGGACGGGCGGGAGCTGGCGATTGAGGCACGTAAGTTGCGCCCTGCGCTGCCGATCCTGTTTGCCAGTGGCTATGCCGAAAGTATTGATGTGCCTGAAGGTATGTATCTGATTGGCAAACCGTTCTCGATTGATCAGTTGCGGGATAAGGTCAAAGGTATTCTTGGCAATTAACAAATACCTGTCTGATCCCCGATAAACTCCAGAGATTTCCATCACTATTCAAAAAAATGGATCGCTTATCTTTCTGCGCCAGGTGCCTTGGCTCCCTTTATAGGGAGTCGGGAGTTTCCTTCATTTTGCGTATGGAAGAGTCTACATGCCCCCCGTCAATGCCACCGCTACTGCATCAACGTCACGTACAGCCACGATTTTCAATCAAGCTACATCTCAAGCCAAAAATCGACTGTCCGATGCAAGTGCGCGTAACAACCAGGCGTCTAGTCCGTTTTATGCAGTTCCGAATCAACTCGCGTCTGTAGACCGCCATCCTCGGAATCCTGAACTACCCATTCCATGCCCGGTGTACACCGGACTCCCGGAAAGCAAAGATCTCCCCGATCGTCTTAAAAAAGAAGGCTCTATATCCAATCAACCGTCTCTGGAAAAGGCATGGTCATCACTCGAGAACCGACTGCGAAACGGCGCTGTCTCGGAAGACGATGCGTTAGCGGTGCTTAAATCCGGCATCTTGCAAACTGACACCGGCAAAGTGCTGACTCCACTCTTCGTCAAGGCGATGATGCGCTCGATCAAGCCGCTGGACGGGCTCAAACCGGAACAGTTACGCGAGTTCGTGGAAATTATCTGTCACCTGCCACCTGAGCGCTGGGCGAACAGTTTCGGGGAGAACGTCAAATTTCCTAGCGGTAGTACAGGTGAGGGGGTCACGGGACTTATCCAGTCGCAATTGACACTATCAATTGTTGTGCGTGATCAGAAAATTTCCGCGGGGGAACTGCTCGATGATGACACGTGGAAGGCGGTGCGCGATTTCACGCAGCAAATGCGTACATATGTTCGCATTTCGAGCGATGAAGAGCTCAACGACTTTTTGGGGCAGCTCGAAGACTTCATTCATGTCCGGCCATCACCGCAAGAAGCCCAGTCGCTGATAGCCAGTTCTGTTGAAGCCATGGAAGAACCCCGTCCCAATGAGCGTAAACGTTGGCCAAAGAGCTTTCTGGAAAAGGCGCAGAAGCTCAGCGAGCGGTTAAAGGCGATTGAGGTTGTCGATACTCGGCCAGAGCCCACGGGCCTCGGGGGAGTTGAGAACTCCGCAGTTGCGGTCGCATATGATTTTGAGTTTGGCATCAAGGCTAAGTCGACTACCGCAAATAAGGTTCAGCGCCCGCCGCAATCGCAGCTCCTGGCGGAGATGGACATTATCGAAAAAAGCTCCCGTTTTTATAACGAAGTCGACATTCGGGGCCCTGTTCCTCCTGACAGCAAATGGGCAATGGGTACTTATCTGCTCCATGCTGCAAGTGTGCTGACAGCCCTGATGCCAGATATGACGATTGAAAAACCCTCCACTCTTGCACCGAAGAGAATTGGTACCCAATCGAAACGGCCAGGTACCAGCTTTAATCCGGCTTATCCAACGTACAACGCGGCGCCGCTTGTAAAACCCAACACTGGAGCTGACTCGGACTTCAAAATCAGTGCAGGTACGCAAGCCCCCCTACATTCAGGCATGGGTTCGATCGGCCCTGAAATCAGAATTTTGCCGGAGTCCACGTTTGCCTCTTCGGAGAAACGCCAGCCCGCAACTCATTCAGAAAACACAATCGGTGCTGGAACCTCGAGTGCGACACCTCCTGAACCTGCATCGGCGCTCTCGACGGAAGCTTCGCTGACCCAGTGGGTACATTCAGTTCAAGATATTTTGCATCGAATCGACAATATACTGAGGTTTCCGGAGGCCGCTGCTGCCGATATTCCGTTAGATGACCTTCAGGCTTTACTTGAAAAGGCAGAGAAAGGTGAGCCGCATGCCCCCCCCGCAGGATGGTGGGAGACGATTGGCCCAAGGATTTACGAGACATTATCCGGCATGACTGCGCTAGCAGGCAGCTACATGACCGCGGCTGGCAGTGCCGCATATCGACAAGCCACAGAGCATCCTTTTCGAACAGGCACAATCTCCGTCTCGACAGCTGCACTCATTGCGGGATCAATCGCACTCTATAACCACCTGAACCAACGGTATGCAGGACAGGCACCCAATTTGCCTGAGCCGGTGCTACCCAACACAACTACCGAGACCGCAGAAACGCCAACCTCCGAAGGGCCTGAGTCAACCGGACCGATATCCACAAATGCGCCCGCCGATGACCTCATCCCCAAAGAAAGCCTTGCCCTTCACCAAGAGCTGATCGAGGATAAAATCGAGGAAATCCTTGATACCCCTGTCGCAAAGGGCCAACCAACTCTTTTAACGTCCATCCTCGAGTTAATGTACCAATCCACCGAGCACAACTTGCTCGCCGACACTCAATTACTGCAAAACATCGAAACTCTGCTGGAGCAACACAGCACAAAAGAACCTGCAAGAACCTATGCCGAACTGATTCAGGAGGCAGAGGCGCAAACCCATGGGCCGCAGGACGTCGCTCAGTCCGCCTCGCCAAGGGTCAAGCGCGATGCAGCCGATGCCGAGGCGCGTCCGCTGACTGGCGATGTCGAACAAAACGCCTCTGATATGGAGCTAACCCTTTATCAATTTCTTGCAACGATGGATGAACTGCGCCGTCCCGTCATTGAAGTTGACGACGACATCGACACGCCAGTAGATGCAGAATTGCGTACTGCTCAAGACGTCGTCCGCTTGCTGCGCAGCAGACGCAGTGCCGGGTGGACTGATGCTTCGCGGTCTAACGGTGACAGGCAATTAGCGACTAGCTACGCCCAGGCGTTAGCGAGCTTCACCGACGCAGATGCCAGCCGCACCACGCTGGAGGTTTCTGTCCCGACGCACTCCACGTTCGGTCAATGCTGGTTGAATTATGCGAGTGCACTCAGGGACCCATTCTTTATGGATTGGGCTCATGCAGCAGGGCTGGATCTTTCGACCGTTAA
The DNA here is from genome assembly GCF_036884845.1 of Pseudomonas sp. MAG733B. Taxonomy (NCBI): domain Bacteria; kingdom Pseudomonadati; phylum Pseudomonadota; class Gammaproteobacteria; order Pseudomonadales; family Pseudomonadaceae; genus Pseudomonas; species Pseudomonas sp. MAG733B. The sequence goes on along the minus strand of NZ_CP145732.1, from coordinate 3,730,936 downwards.
GGTTCACCCGGAATCGAACAGCATCTCCGGGCAGACTGAGCGTGGCAGGGTCGGGTTTACTCTAAATGATACCGCCTGGGCCAGCGTTGCTGGAGATATACTCAAAGCGGCAAAAGTCATCAGTTCAACCGCAGACAGTATTCCGTCCCCTTCTGGCTCACGAGTTCCAATTGCATTGGTCGCAGGCTTTTATGCAGAGCAATTGCCAGCAAGCAGGAGCGAAGCGCTACGACGTTCAACCGAGCTGAAAAACACTCCAGTATTTTCTGCAACAGTGCCTGCGGAATTGCTAGAGCAAAGATCAGAAGCAGCTGTTGAAGCCCAAAAACAACACATCGCAGACGTTTATACCAATCATGGATTGGTATTAGCCTTGAATGATCTCGTTAAAAGCAAACCCGATAACGAACCGGTGGATCTCGACAGCCTTGCTATATCTGCCGCACCAAACTCCTTGTTCGCGGCCAAGTACCCAATCGAATCCAGACGTATGGTCAGTGCCCATCGCTATATCAACGCCATGGGTTGGATAGTTCCGAAGACCGTCGCCGATGTACGCAATCTGGTTGATGTATTGACCACGTCTATTCCTGAAAGCCCAAAATACGGTAATTTTCAGGGCGCCCTGTCCTATCCGATCCCATTGAAGCCCGCGGACCTAGATGCTCTTGACAGTGAATTCAAAACCTTTCTAGCCGAAGTTCAAGCCAGGGATTTTGTTAAATTGTTGACAACATCTCCCCCCGAGAAAGGTCTGGAGCTCGCGATTGAGTCTGATATAGGGAGAGAACTGGGAAAAAGGCTTGAGTCAAAGCTCAACGTCATAACGACACAAACCAGTGGCGCTGATTTGCTGCTGGCGGCGCTGCTACGTTTCTTGGACCCCGCATACGGCCAGCAGCGCAATCACGTTGCGGGATATCACCTGACCCAAGAGGCGAATTGGTCAGCAAAACCCTCGGAGGTGATCAGCGAGCTAGAAAAACACCTTATTAGGACGGGTAAGGCCGGTGCCGGAACTGCGCCAGCCTTAGCGCGGGTCTTGCTTGCCGGTCTAGCACCAGAGTTTTTGGTCAAAAACCTGCCAGACAACCTGGTCTGTAGTTCCCATACCTGGGTAATGCTGCGCATCGGTGTAGCGCGTATAGAACAACTGGCACCGGGTGCGTCCGCCAAGATGACTTTTGGGCAAGTCATGGAATACGCCAACACGTCCGCTATTACCGTCGGCCAGGACATCGCGGTGCAGATGTTAACCGCGAATCCGGTAATTGATTGGGCGATTGCCCATGGTGTCATCGCACGCAATGCCAACGAAACCTATACACAACAACAATTGGAAATTGCCCTTGAAAAGCTCCAGGCGACCCGCGAAGCACTCGCACGGGCCAAGGCCTATCTTTCAGCTCCCGTTCCAACACGAGAAAGCCTGGGACTGGCTGAACTGACCAGGGTTTTCGGTGCAGGCTTGCCCTTTCTGGATCCGTGTTTCAGGGCGACGGGTTCGCCCATGCCGCAATTCGGCTATTCGCTGGCGGATCTCTACATCACCGGAAAGTTGGCAGTTGGCGAATGGCAGTCGTCGAATCCGCAATTATCCATCGATATGGTAGAGAGCAAGCTCAGAGAGCTGAAAAACGTCGGCGATTTGTTTACCAAAAGTTTTGATGAATATTTTACCCAATTGCGTACCGGGTCCGAGTCAATTTTTAAATATCTGGTTTCGCAACTACCATTAGAAGATAGGCAAAGCCTTGAATACGGAAAGCAAAAATATTATTCACTTAGAAGTGAGATTGATGTTGCTCCTGGCTGGAAAAACAAAGAAACTTTAGATAATAGCAAGGGCCGCCACGGCATTTTGATACGATCGGAGTTTCAAGAAAAAGTAACATGGTACGAAGTATTCCCTTCATCGGCACAGATCCGAAAGCGGGATCTGACGGAACCACTGAAGCTGGGTGGAAAGCTAAAAACCTCACACGACTTCTTTCCACCAATTAAATATCAAGCTGCAACCTCGCAGCCCTTTGATTGGAGCGCCTATAACAACGGAACAGCTCCACGAGACGGTGCAGTTTCAAACATCATCATAGATGAAATCAAGCCCGTAAGGTAGCAGGCCACGCTCTATGGGCCTAACTATGATTTCAGCTCGCCATCCAATGCGTTCTCACCTGCCTCTCATATTGGAGATATCGCCAAAGTCGTCGTGGAAGAACATTTCATCACCGGGAAAGAAAAGTTACATGAATTAGCGAAAGGAATGACTGTTTCGGAAGAACAGGAGGCATATACAAAACAGGCAATGGACTTCATCGGATCGCTGGTGCCTTTTAAATCCATGATTGAGAATATCCAGACAGGCAATACCGGGGCCGCAGTCCTGGACTTTCTTTTGGATACCTGCGGGTTCGTCGTACCCGGTTTCGGTGCTGCCGGCAAAATCGGAACTGTCATGAAATCAGGTGCCCCGCTCATTCCTAAAGCCATGAAAATGACTTGGATTGCTGGCAAAACTGTCGTCACCGCCTCAAACCCTCTCGACGGGGTTGTTGATTTGTTCAAAGGCGGAGCAAACGCGGTATGCAAACTAGGCACGAAAGCTTACAGCGCTGTTGACAAAGGTATCGACCGGCTCAAGAGTCTTTATGGTCTAAGCAGCATTGACCCGGCTTTCCTGTTAAAGCGAGCGGACATCGCCAAAGGCGTGGTCGACATAAGTCGAGTTGCTGGGCAGACCGAGAACGTCAAAGCGTTGTTCAAGGAGGGTAAATGGTATGCCTTTGACGAGGCCGCTAATCGCCCGTACGGCCCTCCTCTTGAAAACTTCATACCCGATAGTTCCATTGCACTGGAGCGGACAACGTTCAGTGATGGTTCAACCGCCTTCGCCAACTCCCCCCTCTTTAACGAAAACTCGCACGCGATTCAGCGCTCGTTATTCACCGATGTAGTAGTCGGAGATAAGGTTTATCGCTTTGATCCGGCTCGACCAACTGTACTCGAAGCCTTAACGTCGCCCACGTACAACAAAGAACTGGCAGATTTTGAAGATGTTTGCAGTATAGGAAACAGAGCCAAGCGTAGCCCTCATCCTTGCTTTTCGAAAATAATCCAGAACCGACGAACCCGCGCAGAGAAACAACTGCAATCCATCGAACACAAGCGTTTGCATCCATCGCGTGCAGCATCTGGCGGAATTCGTAAGGTGGTCCATGAACGCCGGGTATTTACCATCGTTGACAACGGAAATACTCAAAAGCTTGTTCCATCACCATTGACACAACCTTTGCTGTTCAGATCCACAACAAAAGGCAGCATTATCAATGACCAACATTTTGGGCTGCCGTCAAAACAAGTTGATGCCCAGCTTGAAAGCAAGACCCGAGTGGTCAGGATCGACGGGATTGTCCATGGAATAGAAGACCAACGAGACGCCAGAGGTTTTCTGGTCAATTACGACCACCAGAACGGGGGAATGAAAACCTATTTGGTCGTGGAGTCAGACGCCGGGCTTTTTTACTATTGCGAATACGATACCGCGACCGTCAACAACTTTGTACTCAAAAAGCTAGATTTTCGCTTCGCTGATTCCCTCGATAGCGGCCTGATAAAACAACATGGCAAACTAAAAGACCAATACCTCAAAGCAGTGGGTCAACCGATCAACAATCATTTTGTCGCATTGCCTCCACTGGATTCCATTTATATGGATCTCGTGCACTATAAAGATTACACGTTGCAAAAAATCGAAGATTTGAAGGCAAAAGTCGCACTACTTACGGATGAAAAGAAACGTGAATTCGTTCTTGCAGTATGGAATCAAGGCAAAGGAAGAAACGTCGAAGTTGCCGTCCAAGCCATAAAAGTAGAACCGATTACCAAGCCCCCCAGCTTCAACCTGCTTTCAGCCGCGGATCAAAACAAGTTCTATGCCGAAGCGGCAAAATCCAAAGTAGATGCCCAGTTCGAGGCGACGGGTCTGGGATCGGCCAATAAGGTTGTTGCAAACGATCCGATAGATATGAGGCGTCAGGTGCTCGCCGAGCCTGTGGTGATATGGTCCTATAAAAGGATCGACTCACCAGAAGCTGCGGATCTGATATTAAGGACAGGCGCGGGAAACTGTGACCAGGTGGCCTGGACTGCCAAAAAAATCATTGATGAGAGTGGAGGTATTGCCGAAATTTGGCAAATGCCGGGCCATACGTTCACTGTGGTAGGCGTGCCTCGTGGGACGATTACCAAAACCGTCGACTTCAGCGAGCCTGCTTTCGAAAATGCCTGGGTCGTGGACCCGTGGGGAGGATTCAGTTGTCCCGCAAACTTATTTACCAGACGGCTTGATTTAGAAATGATGGCATGGAAAACGGAAGGAAAAATGCTGTTGGCACCTGATTCGCTTGATCCCAACGGACCTATGGTCTGGGAGAGTCCAACAGATGCTGAGTGGATCAACGATATTCTCAATGCAGAAAAAACTCCGATGTCCTGATTGACCGTAAAAAGCGGCGTCGGATTCCGATGCCAGATACATGGCGCCCCTGATCAGGGCGCCAGCCTGTAATTAATGTTCTAATCCCGCCTCGTTCATCCTTTTCCTTACTGTCCTGTTTGTATCTAGGAATCCCCCTTCATGATCCAACCCCACGCAACCAAAGTCCTGGTCATTGGTTATGTCTGGCCCGAGCCCCGCTCCTCCGCGGCCGGTGGCCATATGATGCAAATCCTTGAAACGTTCCTTCAGCAAGGCTGGGACATCACCTTCAGTAGCCCGGCCGGCACCGGTGAACACCGCGCCGACTTGACCACGCTGGGCATTCGCGAAGTGCCTATCGAGCTGAACAACAGCAGTTTCGACAATTTCATCAGCGAACTGGCCCCCGATGTGGTGCTGTTCGATCGCTTCATGATGGAAGAGCAATTCGGCTGGCGCGTGGAAAAACACTGCCCCGACGCCGTGCGGGTGCTGGAAACTTCAGATCTTCAGAGCCTGCGAGACGCTCGGCATCAGCGACTCAAGGAACGTTTGAAGGCCAGCGATGATGCCGACGACTTCAGCGAATTGTTTGCCCCGGCGTTACGTGAAGAGTTTCAGTTCATGGCTGACACCGACCTGGCCAAACGGGAGATTGCGGCGATCTATCGTTGCGACCTGAACCTGATGATTTCCGAAGTGGAAATCGAATTGCTGGTCGAACAGTTCAAGGTGCCACGCAACCTGTTGCACTGGTGCCCGCTGATGGTCGACCTGCCGACCGATACGCCTGTACCGTTTGAGGATCGCGCGCACTTTCTGCACATCGGCAACTTCCGGCACGCGCCGAACTGGGACGCCGTGCTCTGGCTGAAAACCACGATCTGGCCGTTGATCCGTGCACAGTTGCCGGCCGCGCAGCTGCATATCTACGGCGCTTACACGCCGCCCAAGGCCACCGCACTGCACAACGCGGCGCAGGGCTTTCATGTGCTGAACTGGGCGGAAGATGCCCTGCAAGTCATGTCGGCGGCGCGAGTGTGTCTGGCGCCATTGCGGTTTGGTGCTGGTATCAAGGGCAAGATCGTCGATGCAATGCTCTGTGGCACGCCCAACGTCACGACCCCTGTGGGTGCGGAAGCGATGCACGGTGATGAGCCATGGCCCGGTGCCGTTACGCGTTCGGCGCGAGAGTTCGCCGATGACGCCGTGCAGCTCTACAAGGACAAGACCCAGTGGCTGAATGCCCAGACTCAGGCTCAAGCCTTGTTGGCCAGCCGTTACCAGCAGACCATCCATGGCCCGGCGCTGATCGAGCGACTGGTAGATTGCCAGCGGAATCTGGGCAATATCCGGCGCGATAACTTCACCGGCAGCATGCTGCGCCACCATCAACACAAAAGTACCCAATACATGGCGCAATGGATTGAGGCCAAAAACCGCCATCAACAGTGAGTTATCCAATCAGCCAACCGTTTAATTCGAGAAAGCGCAAAGCAACTAACTTCGCCAACTAGAACATCTCTTGCATTACCTTCCGCCTTGGCGTGCCGCATATATAAAACTATAAATACCCAGGCACTTCAAACCGAATATCGGCCCCATCAAAAATGGGTGCCATTACTTATGCAAGGATGCATTAATGACCAATGTCGCACTGGAAAACCTCAAACTTAGTCACTGGATGGCCTCGACCTCAAGTATGGATGTCTTAACGCTTGGCGAATTGATTCTGCCGGGTGCCCATAATAGTGGAGTCGACAAAAAGGCAACTTACGCGGCCCCAGGCGTTGCCCACTGGGTAGCGTGTCAGAACAACTCCTTTTACGATCAACTGCGCAATGGGGCCCGTGCACTCGATGTACGAGTCGAATATGACGTAGACCCCAGAGGGGTAGGCACGTTCTGGTTCCAGCACAACGGAGTGAAATCCTCGCGCTCGCTTGAAAACCTGGTCATGCAGCTGATTCGTTTCCTGGAGGAAAACCCCGATGAGTTTGTACTCGTGGACTTCCATGAACTGAAGAGTGGCAATACGGCATTCGACCCTCAGGAATTCAACCGTTTTTTGCTCACCCATCTTGGCCCCAGAATCATTCCCTACAACAATAGATACCTGAGCCTTGGACAGTTGAAAGAAGTCAGCGGCGTCCAGCGGGTATGGCTGGCCGCACAGCAACACCCCGCTCTGCACCAAGCCTGGTTTCAACCGAAAATCGCCCATCACTGGAGTGGGATAGGCGATACCAGCATCAATGAACTTGAGGCCCACATTGATAGCGTCATGCAGCGGCCGCCTACTGGCTCTAACCCGTGGTCGCTCTCCGCGACGAGTTACAGCCTCGCCCTGGGCCCTATAAATATCAAGGAGCAACTCAATCAATGGTTCGATCCAAACACGGGGCATTGGGTTCTGAACTGTAGCGTAATCAATGCAGATTTTTTCGAAGATAGCCGCCTCGTCAGGAACTGTCGGACCGCCAACTTAATAAAAGCCCGGCTACGACCTGAATAATCCTGTTTCGTAGCGCTGTAACTGGCGTTATCCACCCCACTGGGGGCATGATCGAAGCGCGATAACAAGAAAAGTGTACCGACATGACCCGAAACGCCAGAGTCACCGACCCTTCCTACGAGCTGATGGACGACCATAACGGGTTGTCCATCATCTATCGCCAGCACGGTTTCCCCTGCCCTTTGGTGCGCTGGCATTTTCACAAGGAATACGAACTGCACCTGATCGTCGCCAGTTCCGGCAAGGTGTTCATTGGCGACTACATCGGTAACTTCTACCCCGAATCCCTGTTCCTCACTGGCCCCAACCTTCCGCATAACTGGATCAGCCAGGTGGCCGAGGATGAAGTGGTGCCCAAGCGCGACATGCTGGTCAACTTCACGGACGAGTTGTTCGACAGCGGCTATCAGGTGTTCGCTGAACTCAAGACCCTGGCGCCGTTGCTTGAGCGGGCGCAGTACGGCATCGAGTTTCGCTGCAAGCACACCATCCGCAAGGCGATAGACCTGATGCAACGCATTGCCGAGACCACCGGCGTAACCCGACTCGGGCACTTTTTTATCCTGCTGGAATTGCTCGCCGCTTCCGACGATTACCAATTGCTGTCCGGCGCAACGACGCCGCAACTGGCGGACGAACACAACATCGACCGTACCAACCGTGCGGTGGATTACATCTTTACCCACTACGCCCGCGACTTGACCCTGGAGGAAGTCGCCGAGCACCTGGGCATGAAGCCGACGTACTTCAGCCGAGTGTTCAAGCAGGCCACCGGGCGCAACTTCATCGAGTTCGTCAATCGCCTGCGCATCAGCAAATCCTGCGAGTTGCTGGCCGATGGCGATAAACCGGTGACCGACGTGTGTTTCGAGTCCGGGTTCAACAATATTTCCAATTTCAACCGGCGCTTTCAGCAACTCAAGGGCATGACGCCTTCGCATTATCGGCGGCTGGTGGTGCAGCGGTTGACTGAGCAGAATTTGGGTTAAAAATCAAAAGATCGCAGCCTTCGGCAGCTCCTACAGGGTAGGTGCATTCCAACTGTAGGAGCTGCCGAAGGCTGCGATCTTTTTGCTGATCAAAGCTATAAAACCTGTACGGATTCGATCTCACACCTTCGCTGAAAACCCCTTCCCTGTGTCTAAACCTCCAAACCCCAGTGCAAAAAAGTATCGATCAAAGTGCGATGGATGATTTGTCTCGTGCTCGATTGAAGGCTGTAATCAGCACAGATTCTTCCTGCCTTCGGAAGACACAAAAACAATAACTGTCCTTCTGCAACCCGCCGGGTGCAGAAAAGGAGTGCACGATGCAACCTTCTGTAAAAGCTCTGCTTGCCCTCACCTGCATGACCCTCAGCAGCGTCAGCCTCGGCGCCCAGACCCTGACCATCGCCACCGTCAACAACAGCGACATGATCCGCATGCAAAAGCTCTCGAAAACCTTCGAGGCCGAGCACCCGGAGATCAAGCTCAATTGGGTGGTGCTCGAAGAAAACGTCCTGCGTCAGCGTCTGACCACTGACATCGCCACCCAGGGTGGGCAGTTCGACGTGCTGACCATCGGCATGTACGAAGCGGCTCTGTGGGGTGCCAAAGGTTGGCTGGAGCCCATGAAGGACTTGCCGGCCAGTTATGCCCTCGACGACGTGTTCCCGTCGGTTCGCGAAGGCCTCTCGGTGAAAGGCACGTTGTATGCCCTGCCGTTCTACGCTGAAAGCTCCATCACCTATTACCGCACCGACCTGTTCAAGGACGCCGGCCTGACCATGCCCGAGCGTCCGACCTGGACCCAGATCAGCGAATTCGCCAGCAAACTCACCAACAAAGACAAAGAACAGTACGGCATCTGCCTGCGCGGCAAGGCCGGTTGGGGCGAGAACATGGCCCTGATCACCACTGTCGCCAACGCTTATGGCGCACGCTGGTTTGATGAAAAGTGGCAGCCTGAATTCAATGGTCCCGAGTGGAAAAACGCGCTGAACTTCTACGTCGACACCATGAAAAAATCCGGCCCACCGGGCGCGTCGAGCAACGGTTTCAACGAAAACCTGGCGCTATTCAACAGCGGCAAATGCGCAATCTGGGTCGATGCCAGCGTCGCCGGTTCGTTCGTCACCGACAAGACCCAGAGCAAAGTCAGCGACCACGTCGGCTTCACCTACGCGCCCCATGAAGTCACCGACAAAGGTTCGGCCTGGTTGTATTCCTGGGCACTGGCGATCCCGACCAGTTCCAAGGCCAAAGACGCAGCGAAGACCTTCAGCGCCTGGGCCACGTCCAAGGAATACGGCGAATTGGTCGCCAAAACTGACGGCATCGCCAACGTGCCGCCAGGCACCCGGGCCTCGACCTATAGCGAGGCGTACATGAGCGCCGCGCCGTTCGCCAAGGTCACGCTGGAATCGCTCAAGGCTGCCGATCCGAGCAAGCCGAGCGCCAAACCGGTGCCGTACATCGGCATTCAACTGGTGACCATCCCTGAGTTTCAGGGCATTGGCACCCAGGTCGGCAAATCCTTCTCTGCGGCGCTGATCGGCCAGACCACGGTTGACCAGGCGCTGGCCGCGGCGCAGCAAACCACTGAGCGAGAGATGAAGCGCGCCGGTTATCCCAAATAACGCGTAAAGACTCATTTTTGTGGCGAGGGAGCTTGCTCCCGCTGGGCCGCGTAGCGGCCTCAATCCCTGCAACTGAGTCTTTTCTGACAGACCGCATTTGCCGGGTTTACGACTGCTTCGCAGCCGAGCGGGAGCAAGCTCCCTCGCCACAAGTAACTCGCTGATAAATGAGCTAGTGATCACCATGAATACTTCAACTGCCAAAGCTCACATGGAAATCCCTCAACCGCTGCGTAAAAGCCGGTTGACCAATCCTGGCTGGTTTCTGGTCAGCCCTTCGGTGGCATTGCTGCTGTTGTGGATGATCGTGCCGCTGGGGATGACCGTCTACTTCTCGACCATTCGCTACAACTTGCTCAATCCCGGCGAGAACGAATTCATCGGTCTGGAAAACTTCACCTACTTCCTCACAGACTCCGGCTTCCTGCCCGGTGCCTCCAACACCCTGTTGCTGGTGGGCAGCGTGCTGTTGATCAGCGTGGTGTTCGGTGTGCTGATCAGTGCCTTGCTGGAGGCCAGTGAGTTTTTCGGTCGCGGCATCGTGCGGGTCATGCTGATCTCGCCGTTCTTCATCATGCCCACGGTCGGCGCGTTGATCTGGAAGAACCTGATTTTTCATCCGGTGTCGGGGATCCTCGCCTACGTCTGGAAACTGTTCGGCGCGCAACCGGTGGACTGGCTGGCGCACTACCCGCTGCTGTCGATCATCATCATTGTTTCGTGGCAATGGCTGCCCTTCGCGATCCTGATCCTGATGACCGCCATGCAGTCCCTCGACCAGGAACAGAAAGAAGCCGCACGCCTCGACGGTGCCGGGCCGATCGCAATTTTCTGGCACCTGACCCTGCCGCACCTGGCGCGACCGATTGCGGTGGTGGTGATGATTGAAACCATCTTCCTGCTCTCGGTGTTCGCCGAAATCTTCACCACCACCAACGGCGGCCCCGGCTACGCCTCGACCAACCTTGCCTACCTGATCTACAACCAGGCGCTGGTGCAGTTCGACGTGGGCATGGCGTCCGCCGGGGGTTTGATTGCGGTGGTGATCGCCAACGTCGCGGCCATCGTGCTGGTGCGGATGATCGGCAAAAACCTGACAGACAAAGCCTGAGGCCCGCCATGACTCTTCAACAATCCCGCCGTCTGCAAAGCCTGCTGCTCGGCACTCTGGCCTGGGCCATCGCGATCCTGATTTTCTTCCCGATTTTCTGGATGGTGCTGACCAGTTTCAAAACCGAAATCGATGCGTTCGCCACGCCGCCGCAGTTCATTTTCACGCCGACGCTGGAGAACTACCTGCACATCAATGAGCGCAGCGATTACTTCAGTTTCGCCTGGAATTCGGTGGTGATTTCCTTCAGCGCAACGGCTCTGTGCCTGCTAATTGCGGTGCCAGCGGCCTACTCGATGGCGTTCTACGAAACCCAACGCACCAAAGGCACGCTGCTGTGGATGCTCTCCACCAAGATGCTGCCACCGGTGGGCGTACTGATGCCGATCTACCTGCTGGCCAAGAGTTTCGGCCTGCTGGACACGCGCATCGCCCTGATCATCATCTACACGCTGATCAACCTGCCGATCGTGGTCTGGATGATTTACACCTACTTCAAGGACATCCCCAAAGACATCCTCGAAGCCGCCCGCCTCGATGGCGCAACGCTGTGGCAGGAAATGGTCCGGGTGCTGCTGCCGATCGCCAAGGGCGGCCTGGCCTCGACGGTATTGCTGTCGCTGATCCTGTGCTGGAACGAGGCGTTCTGGTCGCTGAACCTGACCTCGTCTAAAGCCGCGCCGCTGACTTCGCTGATCGCTTCGTACTCAAGCCCCGAAGGGCTGTTCTGGGCCAAGTTGTCGGCGGTCTCGACCCTGGCCTGTGCGCCGATTCTGATCTTCGGCTGGATCAGCCAGAAACAACTGGTGCGCGGCCTGTCGTTTGGCGCCGTGAAATGACCCCCTGTAGGAGTGAGCCTGCTCGCGATGGACGTGAACGATGACGCGTGCTGCCTGAATGAACGCGTCGCCTGCAAATTAATCGCGAGCAAGCTCGCTCCTACAAAAAACAAAAAAGCGGAGGCCCATCATCATGGCCAACCTGAAAATCAAGAATCTTCAAAAAGGCTTCGAAGGCTTTTCCATCATCAAGGGCATCGACCTGGAAGTGAACGACAAGGAGTTCGTGGTCTTCGTCGGCCCGTCAGGCTGCGGTAAATCCACTCTGCTGCGCTTGATCGCCGGCCTCGAGGAAGTCAGCGGCGGCACCATCGAACTCGATGGCCGCGACATCACCGAAGTCAGCCCGGCGAAGCGTGACCTGGCGATGGTGTTCCAGACCTACGCCCTGTACCCGCACATGAGCGTGCGCAAGAACATGTCGTTCGCCCTTGATCTGGCCGGCGTGCCCAAGGCCGAAGTGGAAAAGAAAGTCGGCGAAGCGGCACGCATCCTTGAGCTGGGGCCGATGCTGGAGCGCAAACCCAAGCAACTCTCCGGTGGTCAGCGTCAGCGTGTGGCAATCGGCCGGGCCATCGTGCGCAACCCGAAAATCTTCCTGTTTGACGAACCGCTGTCCAACCTCGACGCAGCCCTGCGGGTGCAAATGCGCCTGGAGCTGCTGCGCCTGCACAAAGACCTGCAAGCGACGATGATCTACGTGACGCACGATCAGGTCGAAGCCATGACCATGGCCGACAAAGTCGTCGTGCTCAACGGTGGCAAGATCGAGCAAGTCGGCTCGCCGCTGGACCTCTATCACCAGCCGGCCAACCTGTTTGTCGCCGGGTTCCTTGGCACACCGAAAATGGGCTTCCTCAAAGGCAAGGTCACCCGTGTCGATGACCAGGGTTGTGAAGTGCAACTGGACGCCGGCACTCGCATCAGTCTGCCGCTAAGCGGCGCCAACCTGAGCGTCGGTGGCGCGGTGACTTTGGGCATTCGTCCGGAACATCTGGAACTGGCCAAAACGGGCGACTGCACCTTGCAGGTCACCGCCGACGTCAGCGAACGCCTGGGCAGCGACACTTTCTGCCACGTTCGAACCGCTTCCGGTGAAGCCCTGACCATGCGCGTACGCGGTGACCTGGCGAGCCGTTACGGCGAAACCCTGAGCCTGCACCTGGACGCCGAACACTGCCATTTATTCGATGCCGACGGCGTGGCGCTGACCCGCCCACTGCGCGTTGCCGCCTGATTCCAGAGAGCTTGTGATGAAACTCAATAAACAGAACCTCCACCGCCTCGCCCCTGAGGTGGTCCTGCCCGCCTACGCCCTGAGCGATACGCGCCAAGGCATCGCCCACATCGGCGTCGGCGGTTTCCACCGCGCGCATCAGGCGTATTACACCGACGCGCTGATGAACACCGGCGAAGGCCTGGACTGGGCGATTTGCGGCGTCGGCCTGCGCGCGGAAGACCGTCGCGCCCGGGATGACCTCAAAGAACAGGATTACCTGTTCACCCTGTTCGAATTGGGTGATACCGACGACACCGAAGTCCGCGTCATTGGTGCCATTCGCGACATGCTGCTGACCGAGGACGGCGTCCAGGCGCTGATCGACAAACTCGCCGATCCGCAGATCCGGATTGTCTCGCTGACCATCACCGAGGGCGGTTACTGCATCGACGACAGCAACGGCGAGTTCATGGCGCACCTGCCGCAGATCCAGCACGATCTGGCCAACCCGGACGCACCGAAAACCGTGTTCGGTTTTCTCTGCGCGGCACTGGCCAAACGCCGTGCGGCGGGTACGCCTGCGTTCACTTTGATGTCATGCGATAACCTGCCGCACAACGGCGCGGTCACCCGCAAAGCGCTGCTGGCCTTTGCCGGCGTGCTTGATTCCGGGTTGCGGGACTGGATCGGCGCCAACGTCAGTTTCCCCAATGCCATGGTCGACCGCATCACACCGATGACCAGCACCGAACATCGCCTGCAACTGGCAGACAAACACGGCGTCGACGACGCGTGGCCAGTGGTCTGCGAGCCGTTTGTGCAGTGGGTGCTGGAAGACAAGTTCGTCAACGGTCGCCCGGCCTGGGAAAAGGTTGGCGTGCAGTTCACCGACGACGTCACGCCTTACGAAGAAATGAAGATCAAGCTGCTCAACGGCAGCCATCTGGCTCTGACGTATCTGGGTTTTTTAAAGGGCTATCGCTTCGTTCACGAAACCATGAACGACCCATTGTTCGTGCGCTACATGCGCGCCTACATGGACCTGGACGTGACGCCGCAGCTGTCGCCGGTGCCGGGCATTGACCTGACTGACTACAAGAACACGCTGGTGGAGCGTTTTTCCAATCAGGCGATCGCCGATCAACTGGAGCGCGTGTGTTCGGACGGTTCGTCGAAGTTTCCGAAATTCACCATTCCGACGATCAACCGCCTGATCGCCGATGGCCGCGAGACCAAGCGTGCGGCATTGGTGGTCGCCGCGTGGGCCTTGTACTTGAAGGGCGTGGATGAGAATGGCGACACCTACTCGATCCCGGACCCACGGGCGGTGTTTTGTCAGGCGTTGGTGGCCGATGATGTGTTGATCACCCAGCGGTTGCTGGAAGTTGAAGAGATCTTTGGTACGGCGATTCCGCGCTCGGCGGAGTTTGTCGCGGCGTTTGAGTGGTGCTGCAATAGTTTGCGGGATGTGGGGGTGACATCCACCCTTGAGCGGATATTGTCCAAATGATCGTTCCTACGCTCTGCGTGGGAATGCAGCCTGGGACGCTCTGCGTCCCCATCCAGAAGCAGACGCGGAGCGTCCATTGAGGCATTCCCACGCAGAGCATGGGAACGATCTTCAGTAGGGTCATTGCATGGCAAACCAACAATTATTCCTCGGCATCGACTGCGGCACCCAAGGCACCAAAGCCATCATCCTCGATGCTGTCAGCGGTGAAGTGCTGGGACTGGGCGCTGCCGCCCATACGCTGATCAGTGGTGCCAATGGCCGTCGCGAGCAGGACACCACTCAGTGGCTGGAAGCCTTCGCCATCGCCACCCGCCGTGCGTTGCTGGCAGCCGACGTCGATGGCCAGTCCATCCTCGGGATCGGCGTTTCCGGTCAGCAGCATGGGCTGGTGTTGCTGGATGATCAGGGCCAGGTCCTGCGTCCGGCAAAACTCTGGTGCGACACCGAAACCACCGCAGAGAACGACCGTCTGCTCGAACATCTTGGTGGTGATAAGGGTGCGCTGGAGCGTCTCGGTGTGGTCATCGCGCCGGGCTATACCGTCTCCAAACTGCTGTGGACCAAGGAGCAACATCCAGCGGTTTTTGCCCGAATCGCCAAAATCCTTCTGCCCCACGACTACCTGAACTTCTGGCTCACCGGCCGCAGTTGCAGTGAATACGGCGATGCTTCGGGAACGGGTTATTTCAACGTGCGCACTCGCCAGTGGGATTTGCAACTGCTGCGCGACATCGATCCGAGCGGACGCCTGCAAGCGGCGTTGCCGGAACTGATCGATGCTCACGCAGCGGTCGGCACGATTCTGCCGAGCATTGCCGAACAGTTGGGGATAAACCCGAAAGCGCTGGTCTCCAGCGGCGGTGGCGACAACATGATGGGCGCCATCGGCACCGGCAACATCCGGCCTGGCGCGATCACCATGAGTCTGGGATCGTCCGGCACGGTGTACGCCTATGCGGATCAGCCGACCGTCAGCCCGGACGCAGCGGTCGCCACGTTTTGTTCCTCCAGTGGCGGCTGGTTGCCGCTGATCTGCACCATGAACCTGACCAATGCCAGCGGGATCATCCGTGAATTGTTCGACCTGGATATCGAGTGCTTCAGCGCACTCGTATCCCAGGCGCCCATCGGTGCCGAAGGCGTGTGCATGCTGCCGTTTCTCAACGGTGAGCGCGTTCCCGCCCTGCCCCATGCCACCGGCAGCGTGCTGGGCCTGACCATGACCAACCTGACCCAGGCCAATCTGTGTCGCGCAGTGGTCGAGGGCACGACGTTTGGTTTGCGTTACGGGCTGGACCTGCTGCGACAAAATGGCTTACAAAGCCGCAGCATCTGCCTGATCGGCGGCGGCTCGAAAAGCCCGGTGTGGCGGCAGATCGTCGCTGACATCATGAATTCGCCGGTGATCTGCACCGAACAAAGCGAAGCCGCGGCCCTCGGGGCGGCGATTCAGGCGGCGTGGTGCAAGTCCTGGGCAAACGGGCACGAGGACAGTCTGGCGGATTTGTGCGAGCGCTGTGTGAAGCTCGATCTGGCCAGTGAAACCTTGCCGATTGCAGAAAACGTACTGGCCTCCCAGCAGGCCTACGAACGCTATCAACAGCATGTCGCAACCCTTTAGAGAGCGAACAATTATGTATCTGGTGTGTGGCGAAGCGCTGTTCGATTTCTTCAGTGAAAACGACGCCAGCGGCCTGGCTTCAAAAGTGAATTTCAAGGCAATTGCCGGCGGCTCGCCGTTCAACGTCGCGGTAGGTTTGCGCCGATTGGGCATAGACGCGGCACTCTTTGCCGGGTTGTCTACCGACTACCTGGGCCGGCGTTTGCTGCAAGTGCTGCAGGATGAAGGTGTGCGCACCGACTATCTGCTGGATTTCGCCGCGCCCACTACGCTGGCGATGGTCGCGGTCGGTGCCAATGGCTCGCCGCACTACAGTTTCCGTGGCGAAGGTTGTGCCGATCGGCAGTTGAAGCCGGAACATCTGCCGGAATTTGGGCCGGAGGTGCGCGGCTTGCACATCGGTTCGTTTTCGCTGGTGGTGCAACCGATTGCCGACACCTTGCTGTCGTTGGTGCGCCGGGAAAGCGGTAAACGCCTGATCAGCCTCGATCCGAACGTGCGACTCAATCCTGAGCCGAATATCGAACTGTGGCGTTCGCGGATTGCCACGCTAGTCGAGCACGCAGACCTGATCAAAGTCAGCGATGAGGATTTGAATCTGTTGTATCCCGAGCAGGATCCTGCGCGAGTCATCGACGGCTGGTTGCAGCACCGTTGTCAGTTGGTGTTCCTGACCCGTGGTGGTGAGGGCGCGACGGTGTTCAGTCGGGCGCATGGTTCGTGGTCGGTGCCGGCCAGTGCGGTGAAGATCGCGGATACCGTGGGGGCTGGTGATACTTTTCAGGCGGCATTGATTGCCTGGTTGACTGAGCAGCAACTGGATTCGGTTGAAGGTTTGCGTGAGCTGAGCCGTGAGCAGATCGAAGCGATGATGCGGTTTGCGGTTCAGGCGGCGGCGCTGACTTGCAGCAAGACCGGGCCGGATTTGCCTTATCGGCAGCAGTTGGATCTTCGCTGAGTTCAATGGGCTCATCGCGAGCAGGCTCGCTCCTACAGTTGCAAAGCATTCCTCTGCAGGAGCATTCATCCGCCGAACGGTAGTGGCAAAGCGACAGGTGGCGTTCAGGTGAATTAACCAATGCTTAATCGTGCAGTCCAACACTTACTGGACCGCACGCCCTCAGAGCCCTCTGATGCCCAGTGCGGCAGGTTCGACAACACGTCGAGCTGACTTTAGCCTGCACTGGAGATTGCCCCATGAACACGCGCGTATTGCTCGTTTCCTCAGCCCTGGTCTGTGCCTCGTTTTCAGGTTTTGCCCTGGCTGACGACGCCTCCGCTCAACCAGCACCTTCGTACCACTACGGTATGCCATTGCACGTCGGCAAGGTGATTGCCCTGACCGAGCCCACCACTATGGATTGCTTGGTGATCACGGCAACGATGAAATACATCGATAAGCAGTCGGGCCAACCCGCAGAACTGGCTTATCGAAAACTTTCAGACGCTTGCAGTTATCAAAACTGAGCTTGAACTGGCGCTGGGCCTGGCTTTTTTCCAGGCCCGAAGCGTCTCGTTGGGCTTTCAAACCGTGGGCTAAAGTGCCTTGCCCACTACATGACGGTGCTCGGTCTCGACGTGATGATGCGCAAGATCGGTGCGCAGGCCGGCAATCAACTCGTGAATTTCCCGACAACTGTTCAGATGCCGCGCATCAATATCGGTGCGCAGAAAATCGATATTATCGGTCTGACCGTCAGCGTAAACCTTGACTGTCATCTTCAGTTCCGGTGACAGCTCGCACTGACAGCGTTTAGGCAAAAAACTGCTTTCGATGATATTGCGAAGTTCTAAGGCAGAAAGAAACATGGCGACCCTCTCCTTTTTGTGAGACTGCCAATCAACTATCGACGCTGGCTCATGTGGAATCCCGGTCAGCTTGAGAACAGCTACAGCATAAAACATGCCCTGTGCTGCGCTCGGCTGTTCATCGGTAAATCAAGGATTTATGTATCTGCGCGTTAACACCGGTCATGCAATTTGCAAGAACCTCGTGAATTTTCCCTGCAATTTGCACTCACATAGTGCATTTGCATCCACCTATATCAAGGCATCGCAGAACGCGGCGCGCTCGGCGACATACCGCAAACTGTCGAAATTGATGTTGGCGCCGGAGTCGATGGCTACTAAGGTCTGTCCCTTGATCCCGGTGCGCGCCACGTACTTCTTGATGCCGGCGACGGCCAGGGCACCAGAAGGTTCGGTGATCGAGCGGGTATCGTCATAGATGTTCTTGATTGCAGCGCAGAGTTCGTCATTGCTCACCGTCAGCACTTCATCGACGCAAAACCTGCACACTTCAAAGCCGTAAGAACCGATCTGCGCCACCGCTACGCCATCGGCAAAGGTGCCCACGGATGGCAGGACCACACGTTCATTGGCCTGTAGCGCTGCTTGCAGGCAAGCCGAATGCTCAGACTCGACGCCGATGATTCGTACTTCCGGTCGCAGGTATTTGACGTACGCCGCAATGCCGGCGATCAATCCACCACCGCCCACAGGAATAAAGATCGCGTCCAGCGCCCCTTGCTGCTGACGCAGGATTTCCATGGCGACGGTGCCCTGTCCGGCGATCACATCCGGATCGTCGTAGGGCGAAACGAAAGTCTTGCCGGTTTGCTGCGCCAACTCCAGTGCATAGGCCAGGGCAAATGGAAAACTCTCGCCCCGCAGCACTGCCTCGGCGCCTCGACTGCGCACGCCCAGTACTTTCAACTGCGGTGTGGTGGCGGGCATGACAATCGTCGCATCGATGCCTAACTCGCGCGCGGCCAGTGCCACGCCCTGAGCATGGTTGCCCGCCGAAGCGGTGATCACCCCACGAGCCCTTTGCGTAGTGCTCAGGTTCACCAGTTTGTTGTAGGCGCCACGGATCTTGAAAGAAAACGTCGGTTGCAAATCTTCGCGCTTGAGCAGGATCTGGTTGCCCAGGGCTTCCGACAATGCGTGTGCCGGTTGCAGCGGTGTACGAATGGCCAGTTCATAGACCGGCGCCGCGAGGATTTTTTTGACGTAGTGCTCAAGCAAGGCTTGTTGGGCGGGCGTACTGGTCATGATCGTCTCCTGACATTGATCAGAGCCCCGAGACAGAAAATGAAAACCCGCCTCTAGGGCGGGTTGGGTGCTGCAGTCGTGAGCTAGCCCGCCAAATGAGGAATGGCGGTAATAATGCTTGGCTGGCAGCGCAAAACGGTGGAAGTCATAACCGGAAATTAGCCGGGCGTTGATGGCAAGTCAATGGTCAATTTCCAGTCGATGCGCACAAAACCACTGTAGGAGCGAGCCTGCTCGCGATGACGGCCTGAGAGTCACCAAAAATCACTTCGCCAAACGCTTGAGCCCCACCACCATCGCCCCCGCTCCCAACATCATCGCCGTCAGAAACAACGGATACGCCACCCACCACGGCGTCCCCTCCGTCATCATGCTGAACTCGGACATGCCGCCAATGCTCGCGATCAGGTTCAGCGGCAGGAACACCACGTTGATCAGCGTCAGTTTGCGCAGCAGGTTGTTCATGCTGTTGTTCATCAGGTTGCCCCGGGCATCGATGAGCCCGGAGAACACCGTCGAGTAGATTTCAGCCTGCTTGTAGCACTGGTTGTTTTCGATGATCAGATCGTCAATCAGGCCAATGGCATGGGCGCCGAAGTGTTCCTTTTCTGCATGATTACGCAGCCGGGTCAGGACCGCGCCGTTGCTGTGGATGGCGTTGATGTAATAGATCAGGCTTTCGCTGAGGTTGAACATCTGGATCAGGTGCTGGTTCTGCATCGACGCGTTGAATTTTTGCTGCAACTCGCGCGCAACCAGTTTGATCACCTTGAGGTGACCCAGGTAGTGATGGATATTGTTGAACAGCAGATCGAGCAACACATCCAGCGGCGTGTTCAACGCCTGCCGCTTGCCGAGCCCGCTGAGGGGCGCGTCGTCGGTGGCGATCACCAGCAAACGGTCCGGGCTGAACAGCAGGCCACAGGATGACACTTCGAACGCCAGGCTACCGGCGCCGGAGTAGTTTTCCGGGCGCTTCCAGATCAGGAACAGGTTGTCGGGGTGAAACTCGATACGCGACACCTCGTCGGGGTCCAGCGCCGAAGCCAAAGCATGCTCATCGAGTTTGAAGTGGCTGTGCAACAAGTCCCGCTCGGCGGCATCGGGGTTGCTGAACAGTATGACCTCCGCGTCCAGCCGTTCAACGGCGTGCAGCGCGCCGTCGGCCAATTGAAAACTCTTGATCATCGGCCGATCACCAGGCCTGGCCGCGACGTTTCAATTCCAGTCGTCGCACGAACTCTTCCAGCACCAGTGAATACAAGTCGTCCTGCAGGTAAGCGTCTTCGATGCCGGCGTCCATGTTCGGGTTGTCGTTGACTTCGATCACCACCACTTTGTCGCCGGACTGCTTGAGGTCGACGCCATAGAGGCCATCGCCGATCAGGTTGGCCGTTTTCACCGCCAGGTCCACCACTGCCCGTGGCGCTTCGTGCACAGCCAAGGTCCGACATTCACCGTTGATGTCCTGGCCCTTGGCCTTGTGGTTGTAGATCTGCCAGTGACCCTTGGACATGAAGTACTGGCAGGCAAAGATCGGCTTGCGATTGAGTACGCCGATGCGCCAGTCGTATTCGGTGTAGAAGAACTCCTGTGCCAGCAACAGCACCGAGTGTTCGAACAGCTCGGCGGTGGCTTCAAGCAACGCTTGCTGGCTCTCGACCTTGATCACACCCCGGGAAAAACAACCGTCTGGGATCTTCAGTACCAGCGGAAACCCCAAGCGCTCGCCCACCCGTTCGAAATCTTCCGGTCGCTCCTTGTAGAGGATTTCGGTGGCGGGCATGCCCAAATGATGGCTCTTGAGCAGGTCGGTCAGGTAGACCTTGTTGGTGCAGCGCAGAATCGACGCCGGATCATCCATCACCACCAGCCCTTCGCTTTCGGCTTTCTTGGCGAAACGGTACGTGTGGTTGTCGACGCTGGTGGTTTCGCGGATCAACAATCCATCGTATTCGGCAATCCGTGAGTAGTCCTTGCGCTCGATCAGTTCGACATCGATGCCCAGCGTCCTGCCGACCCTGACGAAATTATCCAGCGCCTTGGCATTCGACGGCGGCAAGGCTTCCTGAGGATCGTGCAGGATCGCCAGGTCGTAGCGGGCCAATCGGCGGGATCGCGGCATGCGCCAGATCTTGCGACTGAAGTTGTCGAGGGAATGGGCGAATTGATCTTCCTGATCTTCGCGCAACTTATGCAGCGCACCCGACTTTATACCTTCGATGTGCCAGCCGTTAGTTCTTCTAAATTCAACTAACAGAATCGGGCAGGCAAACACTTCAAACAACTGTCGCGCCAAATCCTGCAAGGGTTCTATATTGGTCTTGCCGAAATACAGCGTCAGGGTAAAACCGTCAGTATCACTGTAAGCATGATGACTGAGGGCTTTTTCCAGCGTTTTAGCCAAGTCGTCCAGCGCCAGGCCGTACAAGGACTTTCGGGTCAGTTCGCTGATGGTCCGCACCGACGGAATGACCTTGTGCCCACGGGCTTCAGCCAGCAGCGAGCAGTAGTATCCGTGCCCCAGGTACTTGTAGCTGCGGCACAGGTTGATGACCTGCACACGCTTGCCCTGTTCGTTGTCCCGGGTTTGTTCCAGGTATTCCTGGGCCGTGACGATGTCCTCACTGGGGAAGTAAGAGGCCCAGTCTTCCTTGCGCTCGACGATGATAATCAACTGGCTGGAAGTTCTACCTGACTAATTTAAAGTAGAGTCTTTTAAATAAGTTTCAGAAGTGATTGCCGCCGGCAAAGTTTGCTCGGATACTTCGCGCCAATGACCTTGTACCGCTGACATAGAGATTGATCCGTTGGTGAACAAGACCTCTCCTATTAAGCACGAAGTTTTTCGAAAGTCCCGTTTCGTTACGCAACTTTTACGGCGGTCATATGAATACGTTTTTTCGTTTGGCGGTATTGGAAGACTTACCCGCGTTGCTGCAACTGGAAGAGCAATGCTTCATCACCGATCGACTCAACAGTCGCAGCTTTCAATGGATGATCACCCGTGCCAACGGGCAACTGCTGGTGGCCCAACACGATAAGCAATTGTTGGGTTACGCCGTGGTGCTTTTCCATCGGGGTACATCGTTGGCACGCCTGTATTCGATCGCCATCGCTGCACAGGCCCGGGGCACAGGATTGGGCAAGCAGTTGCTCGATCGTATAGAAGCCTGCGCTGTGGAGCACGATTGCGCGTATTTACGCCTGGAAGTGCGTATCGACAATCCGGCGGCGATTGCGCTGTATGAACGCAACGGCTACCGGCGCTTCGCCCTGATTCATGACTACTACCAGGACCATGCCGACGCGTTGCGCCTGGAAAAGCGCATCCTTCAGCACCGCGAATCACGCAACATCCAAGTACCCTATTACCCGCAGACCACTGAATTTACCTGCGGCCCGGCCTGCCTGCTCATGGCCATGGGCGCACTGCAACGCAACCGATTGCTGGAGCGTCGCGAGGAACTGCAGATCTGGCGCGAAGCGACGACCGTGTTCATGACTTCCGGCCATGGCGGTTGCAGCCCTCAGGGTTTGGCGTTGGCGGCCTCGCACCGTGGGTTTCGGGTGCGTCTGCAACTGAGCATGACCGGGCCGTTGTTCCTCGACGGCGTGCGCAACGAGCATAAAAAAGACGTAATGCGCCTGGTGCACGAGGAGTTCACCACACAGCTGCTTGCCAGTGACGTGGAGCGTGAAATCGGCGGGGCGTTGAATCTGCCGCGGTTGCTGGAACAGGGCGGACAGCCACTGGTGCTGATCAGCAGCTATCGCCTGACCCGCTCGAAATCACCGCACTGGGTGATCGTTACCGATTGCGACGACGATTTCATCTATCTGCACGATCCCGATGTGGACCACAGCCAGCATCGCCAACACATCGACTGCCAACATGTGCCGGTCAGCCATGGGGAGTTCGAGAAGATGTGCAGTTTTGGCCGGGACAAACTCAGGGCAGCTGTCATCCTGTTTGCCCCGGCAACGTGATCGTTATTTGAGACCGACCTTGTACAGTCCGCCATCCTCTTCATCGGTCAACACATACAAATACCCGTCCGGCCCCTGCCGCACATCGCGGATGCGCTTGTTGAGTTCGCCCAGCAAGCGCTCTTCGTGTACGACCTTATCGCCATCGAACTGCAGGCGGATGAGTTCCTGCGTCACCAACGCACCGATAAATACGTTTTGCTGCCAGGCTTTGAAGCGATCACCGTCGTAAAACGCCATGCCACTGAGACCGGGAGACTTTTCCCAAAAGTGTCGCGGGCTGACGGTGCCCTCGGCGGTTTTTCCCTTGGCTTCCGAGATCGCCTGACCGGAATAGTTGATGCCGTGAGTGGCCAGCGGCCAACCGTAGTTCTTGCCGCGCTCAATCACGTTGATTTCATCACCGCCCCGGGGGCCGTGCTCGTTTTCCCACAGGGTGCCGTTCCACGGGTTGAGCGCCGCGCCTTGCGGGTTGCGAACGCCATAGGCCCAGATCTCCGGTCGCACACCGGCCTGGCCGACAAAGGGGTTGTCATCCGGGACCTTGCCGTCCGGGTAGATCCGCACGATCTTGCCCTGCAACTTGTCGAGATCCTGAGCGGTCGGTCGGTCGTTGTTTTCACCCAGGGTAATGAACAGATAGCCATCGCGGTCGAACACCAGTCGCGAACCGAAATGGTTGCCAACCGAAAGCTTTGGCTCTTGGCGGAAGATCACCGTGAAATCCTTGAGGGTCGTCAAGTCTTCCGACAGCTGACCCCGGCCGACCGCAGTGCCCGCCTTGTCGCCCTGCCCGCCACCCTCGGCGTACGACAGATAAATCGTGCGGTCTTGCGTGAAGTCCGGTGACAACACCACATCCAGCAAACCGCCCTGCCCCTTGGCCCAGACCTTGGGCACGCCGTTGATGGGCGCGGAGAGTTTGCCGTCAGCCGTCACCACACGCAGGTTGCCGGGGCGTTCAGTGACCAGCATGCCTTTGCGGTCAGGAAGAAACGCCAGCGCCCAGGGATGCTCCAGGCCCTTGGCGATCGGCGTGACCTCAAGGGTGCCCTGTTCACTTTTCATGTTCTGGGCGGGCGCTGCCAGCACCGACGGCGCGGCGGTCAATAGTGCGCTGGCGCAAAGAGTGGCCAGAAGGGTTTTACGCAACATGCACGATTCCTTTTGTCATGAGGATGGACATCTGCCCTGCCTTAAAGCGAATGCGGGGGCCTCAGTTTCGAGGAGGTGGATTGGGGATGAAGGTCGGTGCGCCGGTGGGCGCCGATCGCTGTTGGGGAGAGCGATTGCCGATGCCGCCGTTGTCGAGGGTCGGTGGGCGCGGCACCGGCACGGTGTTCGGGCCACGAATGGCCGGCGCACTGGGTTGTGTGCCCTGCATGCTATTGGGATTGGCCCGGCGAATCGGGCTGTTGTAAGGATTGTTGCCGCCGCTGTTCGGCAGGTTCTGGGCGACCTGCAATGGCACACGCGACGAACTATCCTGCGCTTGAGCCAATGGGCCGAAGATGCAGGTCATGGTGAGCAGGATGAGAGCGGAAATGTATCGTGTCATGGAACGCCTCTCTACATGCGCGTGAACAAGGTCTTCGATAGCACGCTACGCCCAGGGTTCGGTTTTGTTAACCAAAACCTCGCCCGCAAGATGTAACACGAAGTTGACCTCCCGCCGCGAGCGGGCTGCAACCCGTGGAAACTTTTGCCCGAGGCCCAGAGTCACCTGATCATCACTCGCGAGAACACGACCATGGCACGGGCAATCTGGAAAGGCGCGATCAGTTTCGGGCTGGTGCATATTCCTGTGGCGCTGGTCTCGGCGACCTCTTCGCAAGGGGTGGACTTCGACTGGCTCGACAGCCGCAGCATGGAACCGGTGGGTTACAAGCGCGTTAACAAAGTCACCGGCAAGGAAGTCACCAAGGAGCACATCGTCAAAGGTGTCGCCTACGAAAAGGGTCGGTACGTGGTGCTCAGCGAAGAGGAAATCCGCTCGGCACATCCCATGTCGACCCAGACCATCGATATTTTTGCCTTTGTCGACGGCAAGCAGATTCCATTGCAGAACATCGACACACCGTACTACCTGGCGCCGGATAAACGCGGCGGCAAGGTCTACGCGTTACTGCGCGAAACCCTGATCAAAACCGAAAAAGTCGCCCTGGCCCGCGTGGTGCTGCATACCCGCCAGTACCTCGCGGCATTGATGCCGCTGGAATCTGCGCTGGTTTTGGTGAAATTGCGCTGGCCGGCGGAAGTGCGCAGCCTGGATGAACTCGCCCTTGGGCCGGACGTCACCGAGGCCAAACTGGCCAAGGGTGAACTGGACATGGCCAAACGGCTGGTACAGGACATGAGCGCCGAATGGACGCCGGAAGATTACCGGGATGAGTTTGAAGACAAGATCATGGCCCTGGTCGACAAGAAGGCCCATGAAGGCAAGATCGAGGACGTTGAGACGGATACCGGAGAAGAGGCCCGTAAGACAGCGGATGTGATTGATTTGACTGAGTTGCTCAAACGCAGTCTTGGGGGTAAGGGAGCGAGCAAAACGGTGGCCAAACCCAAACCGGCTGCAAGGAAAAAAGCCAGTAAGTGATGTGTCGGATGTTAAGGCCTCTTCGCGAGCAAGCCCGCTCCCACATTCGACTGTATTCATTCGGGGGGATGGCGATCAAGAGTGGGAGCGGGCTTGCCCGCGATGACGATTTCAGCCGTTCAACTGCTTTCAGATCAGAATGAAGACCGCCAACAAACCACCAAAAATCGCCCACTTTTCGAGGTAATAGAGCTTGCGATTACGCTTCTTCAGCTCTTTGCCACGCAGACGAATCTTGTAGATCTTGCCAAACAGACGGTTGATTCCACCGGTCTTGTCACCCGCCTCGTTCGGCGCGCCGGCAGCCGACATCACATTGCGGCTGAACCAGCCGTTGAACGCTGCCGCCCAGCGATACTTCATCGGACGCTCGACATCGCAGAACAGAATGATGCGGTTCTGTTGCGTGGTGTTTTCCGCGTAATGAATGAACGTCTCGTCGAACATTACCGCTTCTCCATCGCGCCAATGGTAATTCTCGCCATCGACATTGATGTAGCAACCGGCGTCGTTGGGCGTTTCCAGGCCCAGGTGATAACGGTACGAGCCTGCATACGGGTCACGGTGACGCACCAGTTTGGAACCCGGCGGCAACTCGGCGAACATGGCAGCCTTGATCGAGCCGATGCTCTGCACCAGTTCGGTGGTGCGCGGGCAAAGCTTCATCGCCGAGGGATGGCTGTCGCCGTACCATTTGAGGTAGAAGCGCTTCCAGCCGGTTTTGAAGAACGAGTTGAAGCCGACGTCGTCGTACTGGTTCGAGCGCTTGATCTCGCCTGCTCGCAGCAGGTTCTGGCCTTCAGCGCGGATTTCTTCCCAATGGGCCTGCAACGGCGCAAGGTCGGGGAAATCCGCTGGATTGAGGTAAGGCTTGTTGGGGATCTTCGAGAACAGATAAAGGAAGCAATTGATCGGCGCCAGAAACGTCGAGTGATCGCTCAGTTGGCGGCCCAGCTTGTGGCGCACCCGACCACGCAGGTGAACATACGCGACGGATACAACGTAGATAGCGGCAATGATGAGTTTCACGGAAATCGTCACACGTCAGAAGTGAACAAACTGCGCCCCCTGCCAGCCAGCGGCCTGCGGGTCTTGTGCAGCGTCTGAAAACGAAACAGCGGCCCCGGTGCCCGTCCGTGAGCCATGCCGGATGTCGACATCCGGTGAAAGATGGCATTTTAGTCACAGTTTGTAACCAATAGTTAACCTGTTGCAGTGAAAATCTATGGGCCGATGCTGCCAAAGCATCTCTGTGGCCTGATTGCCCTATCGTTTAAAGAGCCAGACCAGTACAATCGCCGCCAAACTTTACGTGCCTCTTCGTTGATGACGGGAAAAACCCGCTTTCAGCGCACTTTGATTCGGGTCAAGCGCGGTACTGCCGCACCCTGGCTACTCTGAATGCTTCGCAGGAAAAACCTTTGATCTCTACAGCTAACATCACGATGCAGTTCGGCGCCAAGCCGCTCTTCGAAAACGTCTCGGTCAAATTCAACGGTGGCAACCGTTATGGCCTGATCGGCGCCAACGGTTGCGGCAAGTCGACCTTCATGAAGATTCTCGGTGATGACCTCGAGCCGTCCGGCGGCCAGGTCATGCTGGAGCCGAACGTGCGTCTGGGTAAATTGCGCCAGGACCAGTTCGCCTACGAAGAATTCACCGTGATCGACACCGTGATCATGGGTCACGAAGAGCTGTGGAAGGTCAAAGCCGAGCGCGACCGCATTTATTCGCTGCCGGAAATGAGCGAAGAAGACGGCATGGCCGTGGCCGAACTGGAAACCGAGTTCGCCGAAATGGACGGCTACACCGCCGAATCCCGCGCCGGCGAACTGCTGCTGGGCCTGGGCATTCCCCTGGAACAGCATTTCGGCCCGATGTCCGAAGTTTCCCCAGGCTGGAAACTGCGAGTGCTGCTGGCCCAGGCCCTGTTCTCCGATCCGGAAGTGCTGTTGCTCGACGAACCGACCAACCACCTGGACATCAACACCATTCGCTGGCTGGAAACGATCCTCAAGGCGCGTAACAGCACCATGATCATCATTTCCCACGACCGTCACTTCCTCAACAGCGTGTGCACCCACATGGCTGACCTGGACTACGGCGAGCTGCGTCTGTTCCCGGGCAACTACGACGAGTACATGACCGCGGCGACCCAGTCCCGCGAGCAACTGCTGTCGGACAACGCCAAGAAGAAAGCCCAGATCTCCGAACTGCAAACGTTCGTCAGCCGCTTCTCGGCCAACGCCTCGAAAGCCAAGCAGGCCACTTCCCGCGCCAAGCAGATCGACAAGATCCAGCTGGCCGAGGTCAAGCCATCGAGCCGCGTGAGCCCGTTCATCCGTTTCGAACAGACCAAGAAGCTGCACCGCCAGGCCGTGACCATCGAGCAGATGTCCAAGGGCTTCGACGGCAAGACCCTGTTCAAGAACTTCAGCTTCACCGTCGAAGCCGGCGAGCGCGTCGCGATCATCGGCCCGAACGGTATCGGAAAGACCACCCTGCTGCGTACCCTGATGGGGGAACTGACCCCGGACGCCGGTTCCGTCAAGTGGACCGAAAGCGCGGAGCTGGGCTACTACGCACAGGACCACGCCCATGACTTCGAAGACGACGTCAGCCTGTTCGACTGGATGGGCCAGTGGACTCAGGGCGAGCAGGTCATTCGTGGCACCTTGGGCCGGATGTTGTTCTCCAACGACGAGATCCTCAAGTCGGTCAAGGTCATCTCCGGTGGTGAGCAAGGCCGCATGCTGTTCGGCAAGCTGATCCTGCAAAAGCCTAACGTACTGGTGATGGACGAACCGACCAACCACTTGGACATGGAATCCATCGAGGCGCTGAACCTGGCGCTGGAAAACTACCCGGGCACGCTGATCTTCGTCAGCCACGACCGTGAATTCGTATCGTCCCTGGCCACTCGCATCATTGAGCTGAGCCCGAATGGCGTGACCGACTTCAGCGGCACCTATGACGACTACCTGCGTAGCCAAGGCGTCGTGTTCTAAGCGTCGGTTTGAAATGAAAAGCCCTGTCCTTGTGACGGGGCTTTTTGTTTCAAAGATCAAAAGATCGCAGCCTTCGGCAGCTCCTACAGGGTGTACTCATAATTGATGTAGGAACTGCCGAAGGCTGCGATCTTTTTAATCGTTAGCCTGCTTTCTTTTATCGCAACGTCACGCCATCATGCAGCTCTCCCACCGCCGCCCGCGAACGAGCCCTCATGTCTGCGCAGCAACAGCCACCGCAAAGCTCCATGGCGATCACCCTGCAGATCGTCTCTATCGTTTTCTATACCTTTATTGCCTTCCTCTGCATCGGCCTGCCGATTGCGGTGTTGCCGGGGTATGTGCATGAACAGCTTGGGTTCAGCGCTGTTATCGCCGGGTTGACCATCGGCTCACAATACCTGGCCACCCTGCTCAGTCGACCGATGGCCGGGCGCATGTCCGACAGCATCGGCACCAAGCGCGCGATTGTTTATGGCTTGACCGGGATCGTCTTGAGTGGCGGACTGACCTTGCTGTCGACCTTGCTACAAAGCCTTCCTTTATTAAGCCTGTTGATCCTGATCGCCGGCAGATTGTTACTCGGAATTGCCCAAGGCTTGATCGGGGTCGGCACCATCAGTTGGTGCATGGGTCAGGTCGGCGCAGAACACACGGCGCGTTCGATTTCATGGAACGGGATTGCGTCCTACGGTGCAATCGCCATTGGTGCGCCGCTGGGCGTGGTAATGGTCGCTGAGCTGGGCTTCGCCAGTTTGGGAATCGCCCTGTCGGTGCTGGCCCTGGCGTCGTTGCTGCTGATTCGTAACAAACCGTCGGTGCCGGTGGTGCGCGGCGAGCGCCTGCCGTTCTGGGCCGTGTTCGGGCGCATCGCGCCATTCGGGGCGAGCCTGAGCCTGGCCTCCATCGGTTATGGCACCCTGACGACGTTCATCACGTTGTACTACATCAACCGCGGGTGGACCGGCGCGGCGTACTGCCTGACGGTGTTCGGCGTGTGCTTCATTCTGGCGCGGTTGTTGTTCATTTCCAGCATCAGCCGTTTTGGCGGATTCACTTCAGCCATCGCCTGCATGACCATCGAAACCGTTGGCCTGGTGCTGCTCTGGCTCGCGCCGTCGACCGGTTACGCCTTGATCGGTGCCGGCCTGACCGGGTTTGGCCTGTCGCTGGTGTATCCGGCGCTTGGCGTCGAGGCGATCAAACAGGTGCCCAACTCGAGCCGTGGCGCGGGGCTGAGTGCTTATGCAGTGTTTTTTGATCTGGCACTGGCGATCGCCGGCCCGTTGATGGGGGCCATTGCGCTGAACCTGGGGTATTCGTGGATTTTCTTTTGCGCGGCACTGTTGTCAGTGGCCGCGCTGGGGCTGACGTTACTGCTCAAGCATCGCTCGATGGCCTAGCGACTTGCATCAACCCTGTAGGAGCCAGCCTGCTGGCGATGGCGGAGTATCAGTCGACATCAATGTTGGACCTGATGGCCTCATCGCGAGCAGGCTCGCTCCTACAGAAGCGGGTTATTGATCCGCCGTCTGCATTCCCGCCCGCGTCGCTTTACCCAAGGTCCGTGAGAAGAAGCGCCCCGCTTCAGTAACCAGATTGCGGTGAATGTCTTCCCGGTCGACGCCATCGGCATCGGTGCACAGCGCCGGCATGATGACGATCTGCTCGTCGTTGCACGGCGCCATGAACACGAAGTGCCCTGCTCCCGCCAGCAGCTTGAAGTCCGGCGCGACAGGCAGTTTGCGCGCCAGTGCGGCGGCGTTCTTGTCGAACGGCACCAGTTTGTCGCCATCGCCGCTGTACAGCAGCACCGGCACATGCACGTCGGCAAGGGTGTGACGACCGAATTTCAGGCTGAGCGGCGCCATCAGTAACAGCGCGTGAACACGCGCGTCGGCCACCGGTTGCAAATCATCACGATCGACGATCAGTTCGCCTTGGGTGTTACAGGCATCGCGGTCGTCCGGACGTTCCTGGCAGTAACGACGCAGGCGATCCAGATCCGGCGTCGCACCAGACAGTATCAACGCCGTCTCCCCGCCCGCCGAATAACCGATCACACCGACCTGGTCAGCATTGACGAACGGCGCGAGCATGCGGTCGCCCAACGTTGCGGTAATGGCTTCGGAAATCTGGATTGGCCGTCCGTAAAGATTGCTCAAGGTGCCGAGACGGCTGTGGTCCTTGGAGTTGTCGCCCGGATGGATCACCGCCACCACCACGAAACCTTTGCGAGCCAGCGACGTGGCCAGGTCATGCAGGGCCAATGGCGTTCCGGTGTTGCCGTGGGACAGCATCAGCATGGGGAAACGGCCCATGGCGACCTTGGTGTCTTCACCGGCCTCGACCATGTAGCCCTCAAGCTTGCTGGAGTGCTCTTTGTCGCTGGAGGGATAGAACGCGATGGCACGCATCGGTTGCAGATCGAGCGGGTCGAGAAAACTCATCTCGTGGTAACCGACGCTCCAGTGAGGATGCGGCGCGGGGGCGGCGTGCACTGAATTCAGGCTGCCAAGCAGGCATATCAGAAGAGTTGCACAAAGACGCATCATCGGATGCCCCACCTGTTACCAGACCATAGACGTTAACCCTTGGTTGCATATCCTGGGCCAACCTCTGTAACGACCAGAAACAAAAAACTCCGTATCTGGCACTTGCGTGATCAGAATACAGAGTTTTTTGGGGCATTACCTGAACGGTTGCTGCTTTTACGCAAGCCTTACGCGGCGGCGAACAGTTGCTCGCTGATTTGCGTGTGAGCGTCGCTCATCGCTTTGGTGCGCACTTCGTCACCGTACGCCAGACCGTGTGCACGAACGAACTCGATGTCGGTGATGCCAATGAAGCCGAACAGCACTTTCAAGTAGTCTTCGTGGGCAACACCGGTCGCCTGGCCAGCGTGCAGCCCGCCGGAAGTCGAAACGATCACCACTTTCTTGCCGCCGCACAGGCCTTCAGGGCCGGCTTCGGTGTAACGGAAAGTCTGACCGGCAACGGCAATGCGGTCGATCCAGGCTTTCAGTTGAGTCGGGATGGTGAAGTTGTACATCGGCGCTGCAATCACGACGGCGTCGGCGGCGAGGAATTCGGCCAGGGTCTGGGCGCTCAGTTCGGCTTCGTGCTGTTGTGCGGCGTTGCGCAGCTCAGCGGTGGTGCCGGCAGCAACCAGAGTAGTGGCGGAGAAGTGGCTGATTGCATCGGCGGCCAGGTCGCGGTAGGTCACGACGGCGGTTGGCTCGGCGGCTTGCCAGGCTTTGACGACTTCGCCACTCAGCAGACGGGAAGCCGAGTTGTCACCAAGAATGCTCGAATCGATATGCAGCAGTTTCATGTGGGATCTCCAGGTGAGGATCGCCGCCAGGGCGATCTGATGGAGACAATCCTACAGACGAAACCAATAACTGATTAGAGTGCAACAATGCGATAGTTTGTCTCACTGATAGAACGATTGAGTAACGCCAATGCAAGATCTTAATGACCTCTATTACTTCGCCAAAGTCGTCGAGGCCGGTGGCTTCGCGGCCGCCGGGCGTTTGCTGGGGATTCCCAAGTCGCGGCTGTCACGGCGTATTGCAGAGCTGGAAGAGCGTCTTGGCGCGCGTTTGTTGCAGCGTACCACCCGGCAACTCAAGCTGACCGCCGTGGGCGAACGCTACCTGCGCCACTGTCAGGCGATGTTGCTGGAAGCCGAAATGGCCGACGAGGCCGTGGCCAGCATGTCCAGCGAGCCACGAGGACGCTTGCGGGTGTCCTCTCCCGTTGGATTGGCGCACGAAATGCTGCCGGAGGTGATCAGCAACTTTCTGGAAAAATACCCGCAAGTGCAGTTGGAGGTGATGCTGGTCAACCGTCGCGTCGATCTGGTGACCGAAGGTGTCGACGTGGCTCTGCGCGTACGTGAACCGGGCGACGAAGACCCGCTGCTGGTCACGCGCCGGTTGCGTCAGGCACAGATGCTCGTGGTGGCCAGTCCTGCATTCCTGCAAGGGCGTGACATCAACCGTCCCGAGGACCTGAAGAACCTGCCGGTTCTCGGCGCCCTCGAACCCGACCGCATGGTGCATATTCGCCTGGTGGACGGCCAAGGCAAAAGCTTCGAACTGGCCCTTGAAGCGCGACTGGGCATCGACGATTTCATTGTGCGCAAGACCTGCGCGCTCGCCGGCCAGGGTTTTACCACGCTGCCGATGATGTACTGCGAGCAGGAACTGGCGAACGGTTCGCTGGTGCAACTGCTGCCGGACTGGTCGCTGCCGGGTGGCTGGTTGCAAGCGGTCTATCCTCACCGTCGCGGCGTGATGCCGGCCGTGCGGGCCTGGCTCGACCATTTGATCGAAACATTCAATGCCTGCGGGGATCGTTTGATATGAAGTCAGGACGCATGAGCGAAGCGGATGTCGCGGCCTTTTGCCTGGCCTTGCCGGGCGCACGGGAAGATTACAAATGGGGTGGCGTGCGGGTATTTTCGATTGCCGGGAACAAGATGTTCGCCTTGCAAAATTTGCGTGGCGATTCCCTGGCGTTCAAGGTCGACAAGGATCTGTTTCTCGGTCATTGCGACCGACCGGGCATTCATCCGGCGCCTTATCTGGCGCGTGCCCAGTGGATCATCATGGCAACGCCCTACCCTTTGGGCGCCGAAGAACTGCAAGGTCTGTTGCAGCGTTCCCATCAACTGGTGGTCAGCAAACTGCCCAAGCGTACTCAGGTCGGGCTGCTGCTCTGATTCCTTCTTTTATTAGAACTTAGAACAACGCGAACAGCTGCGCGCCGAGGAACAACTGGTCGATCCAGAACACCTGGTGCAGCAGCACAATGAGCCAGAACACCACTTGAAACGAGACTTTGCGCGTCTTGTGTCGAAACACCTGTTGCGCGAGCAACGCACCCGGCCAGCCGCCGGCGAACTCCAGGGCATGCAGCACGTTTTCCGGGGTTCGCCATTGATCGGCGCGGGCCTTGCGTTTGTCGCTCCAGTACAGCAAAAACGCCAGCACGCTGACGATGCCGTAGGCTGCCAGCGGTATCAGCGACACCCCTCGCAGCCACAACGACATCGAACCGAACAACGGCAGCGCGCACAGGATCGCAAACACCAGCAGTTTCAGCCGGGGATTGCGGATCTCGCCTCCGGAGTTACGCCCGGGATTGTTGCGCGCGCTGGAGTCACTCATGGCTTGGCCGCAGTCCAGTCGACCCAGCCAAACTGCCAGGTGGCCAGAATCAGCAGGCCGAATGCGATGCGATACCAGGCGAACGCCGCATAGCTGTGGCTGGCGATGAACTTGAGCAAGCCCCGAACAGCGATCATCGCGAAGATGAATGCAGTGACGAAGCCGATCGCGAACACCGGGAAGTCAGACGGCACGAACAGGTCGCGGTACTTGTAGCCCGAATACACCGCCGCGCCGACCATGGTCGGCATGGCCAGGAAGAACGAGAACTCGGTAGCGGTTTTGCGCGACAAGCCGAACAACAAGCCGCCGATGATCGTCGAGCCGGAGCGCGAGGTGCCCGGAATCATTGCCAGGCACTGGGCGAAACCGACTTTCAGGGCATCTTTCCAGGTGATGTCGTCGACGGTTTCGGCATGCACTTCATGTTGGCGCTTTTCAGCCCACAGCATGACGATCCCGCCGATCACCAACGCAGTGGCCACCGTGATCGGATTGAACAGGTAGTGGTGAATCAGGTCGGCGAAAATCACCCCCAATACCACGGCCGGCAGGAAGGCGATCAGCAGGTTGGCGGTAAAGCGTCGAGCGCTTGGCTGCGTCGGCAAACCGATGACAACGTCGAAAATCTTCCGGCGAAATTCCCACACCACCGCCAGGATCGCCCCGAGCTGAATGATGATGTTGAACGCCATGGCGCGCTCGCCGCCGAAGTTGAGCAGGTCAGCAACAATGATCTGGTGCCCGGTACTCGAAATGGGCAAAAACTCCGTCAGCCCCTCTACAACCCCAAGAATCAAAGCCTGAAAGGCAGTCCAAAGATCCATCAATCCCCCAAAAGGCTATGCGTCGACGCATGCCCCGTTAGTATTTTACAAAGCGTTAATCGCGCTCAGCGTAGTTGAAATTCCACGAGCGCAAGATCCCAGTCGCCTGTGAAAAACCCGTGAAAAATCAATTTGTATTCAGGTTTTACCGCGCGGGGCCGAAATCCTATCAGACAAGTCTGAAAAGCGCTGCCGCGTTATCGGACCTGGCAGGATGCTGGCGATCAATCATTACAAAAACAAGAAACCCCAGAACAAGAAATCGGAGCACCGCGTTATGAACAGCTTGCGCAATATGTCGATCAGCCGCCGTTTGTGGCTCATCCTGATCGTGGCCGTCATGATGCTGTTGGCCTTGGGCGTGATGATGCTCAAGCAGATCCACGACGATTTGTACGACGCCAAGGCGCAGAAGACCCAGCATGTGGTGCAGACCGCCAGCGGCGTTCTCAGTTATTACCAAGGTCTGGAAACCGCCGGCACCCTCACCCGCGAAGCCGCGCAGAAACAGGCGCTGACCGCTATTCGCGGCCTGCGTTACGACCAGAACGATTACTTCTGGATCAACGATCTGACGCCCGTGATGGTCATGCACCCGGCTAACCCGAAACTTGACGGCCAGAACCTGTCGGCGATCCGCGACCCGGACGGTTTTGCGGTATTCAACGAAATGGTTGCCGTCGCCAAGAGCAAAGGCGCCGGGATCGTCAATTATCGTTGGCCGAAGCCCGGTGCCAGCGCACCGGTCGAGAAAACCTCTTACGTCAAATTGTTCGAACCGTGGGGTTGGGTGATTGGCTCGGGCGTGTACATCGATGACATGCAGGCCGAGTTCTACGGACAGGTCTGGGAAGCTTCGCTGATCGGCCTGGCCATCGCACTGATCATGGTGGCGCTGGTGATGCTGATTGCCCGCAGCATCGTCCGCCCGTTGCAGGAAACCGTGAACGCAATGGCCAATATCGCCAGCGGCGAAAGCGACCTGACCCGCAGCCTCGACACCCACGGCCAGGACGAGGTCACGCAACTGGCGCGGCATTTCAATGCCTTCACCACCAAGCTACGGCTGGTGATCGGTGAGTTGCAGGTGTCGGCGAGCGCCCTCGGCCAGTCATCCAGCGAACTGGGCAACGACGCCACCCAAGCCCAGCAACGCAGCCAGCAACAATCGCAGCAGATGGAGTTGGTGGCCACGGCCATTAATGAAGTGACCTACGGCGTGCAGGACGTGGCGAAAAACGCCGAGCATGCCGCCAGTGAAATGCGCGATGCCGAAGCGCAGGCGCAGCAAGGCCAGATCAACATCGACGGCAGCCTGCAACAGATCGACACGCTGTCTTCGACGATCGATCAGGCCGTGGAAGTGATCCGTACGCTGGCCGCCGAAAGCACCCAGATCGGCAGTGTTCTGGAGGTTATCCGCTCCATCGCCGAACAAACCAACCTGCTGGCCCTCAACGCTGCAATCGAGGCTGCCCGGGCCGGTGAGCAAGGTCGCGGTTTCGCGGTCGTAGCGGATGAGGTTCGTCTGCTGGCCCAGCGCACCCAGAAGTCCACGGCAGAAATCCAGTCGATGATCGAACGCTTGCAAGCCCATTCCGAAGCGGCGGTCAAAGTCATTGGCGACAGCAGCCGCGCCTCGCAACTGACCATTGAACAGGCCGGTCTGGCCGGTGCCAGCCTGAACGCCATCGGCCAGGCGCTGCGCAACCTCAACGGGCTGAACGCCTCGATCGCCAGCGCGACTTTGCAGCAGGCGCATGTGGTCGAGGACATCAACCAGAACGTCACGCAAGCCGCCGGGCTCTCCCACAGCACCGCATTGGCAGCGGAACAATCCAGCGTGGCGAGTGTGCGACTCAAGGGCTTGAGTGAGCAATTGAACGGATTGCTCAAGCAGTTCCGGGTGTAACGCCAAAAAGATCGCAGCCTGCGGCAGCTCCTACAGGTCAACGCCTTGTTCTGTAGGAGCTGCCGAAGGCTGCGATCTTTTGATCTTCAAACCAAATACCGCTGCCTGCGGTTACAATCCGCCCCCCAAATTCGATTTCCCCAAGGAACCTCCATGTCCGGGCTTGAACTGTTTGCCGCCACCCTCGGTGTCATTGCCGTCTGGTTGACGGTCAAGCAGAACCCCTGGTGCTGGCCGATCGGTCTGGTCATGGTGCTGATTTACAGCTGGATCTTTTTCGAAGTGAAGCTGTATTCGGACATGTTGCTGCAAGTGATCTACGCGGCCCTGCAGATCTATGGCTGGTGGCAATGGACCCGTGCAGGCGATGCGCGACAAGGGCGCGAAGTGACCCGGCTCGACGGCCAATCGGTGATGTTCGGTCTGCTCGTCGGTGCCGCTGGCAGCCTGATGCTGGGCGCGGCCATGGCGCACTGGACCGACGCCGCGCAACCCTGGCTCGATGCAGCCCTTACCGGCTTCAGCCTGGTGGCGCAGCTGTGGATGGCACAGAAACGCGTTCAATGCTGGCCATTGTGGATCGTGGTGGATGTGATCTTTGTGGGTCTATTCGTCTACAAAGGAATGTACCTGACCGCCGCTTTGTACGGCTTGTTCCTGTTGCTCGCCGTGCAAGGCTGGCGTGAATGGCGTACCGCCCCGGCGTTGCGCACATGAAGGTCCTGGTGCTCACAGGCCCTGAATCCAGCGGCAAGAGTTGGTTGTCGGCCGAGTTGCAAGCGCATTTCGGTGGGTTGCTGGTGGGCGAGTACGTGCGCTGGTTCATCGAACAGGAGCAGCGAGACACCTGCCTGGCCGATATCACCGAGATTGCCCGGGGCCAGTTGCGCTGGGAGGACGAGGCCCGCGCCCGGCAACCAGAACTGCTGATCCTTGATACTCACTTGTTGAGCAACATGCTCTGGAGCCGGACGTTGTTTGGCGATTGCCCGCCGTGGATCGAGCAAGCATTGCTGGCCCGGCAATACGACCTGCATCTATTGCTTTCGCCGGAAAACGTCGACTGGACGGATGATGGCCAGCGCTGCCAACCGGCACTGACCGAACGCCAGGCATTTTTCAACGACACCCAGGCCTGGCTGGAGCAGCATCGAAGAGTTGTTCAGATTCTGCGTGGCGACTGGGCTGATCGTCGGGTTCAGGCCTTCGAAGCCGTGTCGAGGTTGCTTGCGCCCTTTCCCTGATTCTGGGGAGATTTACCCAGCGCTTTCCCCTGTTTTGGGGGGAAAGTGTCCGTTCCTGAAACACCCTCTCTGTCTCAAACCGCCTGTTTCAGCACCCGTGCCATGATTCGGCCTTGGTTGTTAACCCATTGAAACACGTCCTCGCAAACCATTGTTCTAGAGCATCGCAAGCGCTTTGGCTGGCTGTAGGCCCTGTGTGGTGTCTCAGCGCTGAAACAGCTGAAAATTCTTGCTCCCGGACAGAATCTGCAAACGCTTGAATTTCAACAGTATTCGAAAAGCGGCACAGCTTTCGCTCTCTCCTTCACAACGCTGACTAGGGCCAGCCCACAAGAAGAAGGAATTGCACCGTGGGGACTTTCAAAAAAGGCATGACCTGCCTACTGCTTATAGGAAGTGCCGCAACGTCGGTACTCACGTTCAATGCCCAGGCCGAAGGCGACGGCACAATCGTTTTGACTCGCGATGTCCAGGCCGTGCATTTCGGTCGCAATGGCGGCAAGGACCCAAACCCTACCACCGTCAATGCCAATCCTTCAGCACGAGTGACCTCGGTACTCAATAGCACCGAGCTGAGCGATGGCGACTTCGCAAACATCGCCAGCGGCAAATCCATCGCTGTCAACAACATCAATAAAAACAGTCCTGGCTTTCAAGGCTTGAATACGGTCACCAACCCGAACGGTATGCCCGGCATGGGCTCAGGTCATCAGGGCGGTAGTGGCAACGCGATTTCAGGCACCATCAACCGCGCAATGAGTTCCGGCCTCGCCCCTCTGGGCAGACTGGCTGGAGGTCAATGACATGAATCGTTCCGTCCTTTTTCTTGCCCTGCTCGGCTGTGCCAGCGCCATGGCCGACTCGGGAATCAGCTCAGTCAACAACGCCACCCTTCAAGACTCCGGCACCCAGTACAGAGGCAACTTCAACATCAACCAGGCCGCCGGTGATCAACAGCAACAGGCCAACGTTCGTGCAATTGCCATCGGCACCGAAGCCGGGGCGACCACCATTGTTAACCAAAAACTCAATACGCCCGCCAATCCGTCGATGAACGCGACGGCCACCATCGGCGGCACTTCTTTCAGTAATGGCAACGGTGTACTGGGCGTCAACCAGAGCGCCGGGGCCAACAACCAGATGGCCAACGCCATGCGCATCAGCATCAGTGCTGCGCCGCAAGCCGTTGACGATAGCGCCCTTTCTCAACAGAACGTGGCGTTGCTACCAAGCTCAGGAGCAACTGGCACCCCAACCGGCAGTCGCCAGGTCGTGACAAGCGACCAGGCCTTCACCGGCAGCCGAGGGGTGATTCAGGTGAACCAGAGTGCCGGGGTGGGGAACCGAATGGCTAACACCCTGAGCATCCGGGTCGCTGACTGACCCAAACGCAGTGCGATTGGAAAGTACCAACACTTAACCAACTAATAAGCACGGAGAAACACCATGAAACCTACAATGGCCTTAAAACCACTGGTTTTCGCTCTCGCAGCAGTGATGGCAATCGCAGCACAAGCAGGCGGTCGTGATGATGATCACGGTCATGGCAATGGTCACGGCAACGGGCATGGTAACAACCAGCCTAAAGGCCCAACTCTGGAACAAATTCTGTCGATCACCGCCGGTGCTGGGGCCACCGTCATGGATCAGCAAAGCAGCTCCGGCAACGCAGTCCTGAACCAAGGCACCAAAAATGGTGCTGCAGTGGATAGCTCGCTGAACGGCTCCAACGGCAACATGGGCGCCAACGTTGCAGCCGGCGACGGCAACCAACAAGATAACGCCGCCGCCCTGGCCACTGCTGACGAAAGCTTCATCTTCGGCACCGCAGTCGCTGCTTCCAGCGCTACTCAACTCAATGGTGGCAACACCGTTCTGAACTCGTCCAACACCAACGCCGCGTCCCTGAACAACGCCGGCAACAACGGCTCCGGCAACATCGGCATCAACGTAACCTCCGGCAACTTCAACCAACAGAAAAACAACCTGGCCATCGCCGTATCGGGCGGCCGTGTAGCACAAGCTGCTGCTGCGGCCAACCAATCGTCCACCGGCCTGTCTGTCACCAACGCCGCTACTCAGGCTTACACCAAAGATACCCTCGTGGGTACCTTTAACGCTGCTGGCGTATTCGTAGCGGCAGGCACTGCGACGACCGAAGGCGACAATCACGGTGGCGGCAACCATGGTGGTGGCAACAACCACAACAACGACCGTGGCGGCAACAACGGTGGCGGTAACCATGGTGGCGGCAACCATGGCGGCAACGGCGATACCACGTCCGATTTCGTTGCTGTCGGCGTGTTCGGTCTGGCTGGTGTAACCACCCAACAAGTGATGACTCCAAACGGCTGGAAAAACCCTGTAACCAACACTGCTACAATGACCAACTCGATGAATGGCTTCTCCGGCAACGGCGGCGCCAACGTATCGTCTGGTGTAGGCAACCAACAAAGCAACTCGCTGTCCATCGCTGCAGGTTGCAGAGCCTGCCTGTAATCGCGATCGAAATGAAAGCCCCGGCAACGGGGCTTTTCCTCAGTCCGCAAAGGCGTATCGATCATGCGTAAGACTGCACTCATCGCCCTCCTCTGCCTGTCTGGCCTGACCCAGGCCGCACAGATGTCAGTGGCCGCCCTTCCTGGCGGCACACTCATCTATAAGCAGGTACAGAGTCTGCGTGAGCGCAAGTTCAGCAACATCGTCGAACAGAAAACCGATTTCAGTTGCGGCGCCGCCGCACTGGCAACGATTTTGCGCCAGGCCTATTGGCTCGACGTCGATGAAGAGCACATCATCAAAGGCATGCTGGTCAATGCAGACCAGGACCTTGTCCGTACGCAAGGTTTCTCCATGCTGGACATGAAGCGCTACATAGAAAGCATCGGCATGCGTGCCCGGGGCTACAAAATCCCACCTGAAAAGCTCGACGCAGTAACGATTCCGGTGGTGGTACTGACGGAAGTTCGCGGCTACAAGCACTTCGTGGTGTTGCAGCGTGCTGACAAGAACTGGGTCTATATTGGCGACCCGGTACTCGGTCACAAACGCTACTCCCATGATGACTTTGTCAAAGGTTGGAACGGAATTGTCTTCGCTATCGTTGGACCCGGCTACGAAAAAACCAATGCACTACGCAGCCCACCGGAACCGCTGACAGCCAAGAACAAGCTGGATAACTTCAACCCGGTCAAAGATGCTGAATTGATGGACTTTGGTTTCATACAGAGCGACTTCTTTTAATCGCCAACTAGATGATAGGGAGCAGGATGCTCCGGGAGCAGCAAATGAAAACCTCATATTGGGTGGCCGCCGCCTGTCTGGTAGCGAGCACCTCAGGTTTTGCCAACGGATTCAAACCCATCGAAATCAAGGATCAGGAGCTTGCCGAACTGCGTGGCCGGTATGTCATGCCAGGACGGATCATCAGCTTCGGTGTTGTAATGAGCAGTACCTGGCGCAACGCCAGTGGCGATCTGATCGGGGCGACTACCTCCATGCAGATCCAGGCCGCAACGGTCAAACCCGAATTCTACGTGTCAACATACAGTCAGTCCGGTAACGGCGGCTCTTCTCAACAAGGCACCGGCAGCGTGGTTGGCGGCGCAGGCTTGAATGGCACGCAAGGCATCACCCAGAGCGTACGCGCCGCAGGGGACGGCAACAGCGCTTACAACAACATCGCTATCGATGTAAAAGAAGCCAACTCGGCCCCGGCACTGGTACCCGCTCAAGGTCAGGCATTGATGGCCGGCCAAACCATCACCGGCAGCAATGCTGCAGGCAGCATCGCGGTTTCCGCAACCAATGGCGGCGTGCAAATGGCCATTCAGGCCAATAACAATCAAGGTTCGGCCATGCAACAGGTTGCCCAGGGCGGCCTTCTGCAAAACACCCGTTTGCTGGGCAATAGCAACATGGTCAGTAACCTCACCCAGCTCAATGTTGTCCTCAATAATAATGGCCCAAGTGCCGGCGCATTGGACTGCAACCTGAATCAACTCGCCGCCCTTCGCACCTTGGGATATTGAACTACGCTGAGTCTCGACCATTGGGCATTACAAGGGACGGCTTAATTCATGTATCGATCAGTGTCACTGCGTGCTGTTGTATGTTTGAGCACTCTGTTCCCGGCGGTGATGGTGCAAGCAGCACCGGATGCGGAAGTAGAGCTTCTGAAACAGGAACTTCTGGAGTTGAAGCAACGATACGAAGTACAACAAAAAGCCCTGGCGGTACTCGAGCAACGGGTCCGCCAGGTAGAAGAACAACCGGCATCCCCTCCTCCAAAACGCCTGGCCAAGTCACCGGCAGACATGAAAGGCAACTCGCAAGTTGCGGTCGGCACTGGCGCCGCAGCCGCTTCAGGGGGAGCGGCCGGGGGTGGCAGTTCCTATGGACAATCGCTGGCAGATGATTCTCAACCGGCACAAAGCGTTTCCAACCTGTATGACGAGGCCAGCGGATTCTTCGGCGGCGGCAAGTTCAGCGTAGAAACCGGGCTGACCTACTCCCGGTACGATACCCGCCAGCTGATCCTTAACGGATTCCTCGCACTGGACTCGATCTTTCTGGGCAACATCAACCTTGACCGGATCAAGGCCGATACCTGGACGCTTGACCTGACCGGTCGCTACAACTTCAACAACCGCTGGCAGTTTGACCTGAACGTGCCGGTGGTCTACCGCGAATCCACTTACCAGTCAGGCGGCGGCAATGGTGGCTCCGCAGGCGTGACAACCGAAGAAACCGTGACCCGTGACCCGGAGATCGGCGACGTCAACTTCGGTATTGCCTATAAGTTCCTCGACGAGTCGGTCAACACGCCGGATGCCGTAGTCACCTTGCGTGTCAAGGCACCTACCGGCAAGGACCCGTTCGGCATCAAACTGCGTCAGGTGGACGCCAACTCCAACCTGTTCGTACCTGACACACTGCCTACCGGTAATGGCGTCTGGTCGATCACACCGGGCATCTCTCTGGTCAAAACGTACGATCCGGCCGT
Source organism: Pseudomonas sp. MAG733B (assembly GCF_036884845.1). Lineage (NCBI taxonomy): Bacteria > Pseudomonadati > Pseudomonadota > Gammaproteobacteria > Pseudomonadales > Pseudomonadaceae > Pseudomonas > Pseudomonas sp. MAG733B. The sequence continues at coordinate 3,688,202 of NZ_CP145732.1, read as the reverse complement.
GCTGTTCGGTAGCTTGTCCTACACCCATAACTTCGAGGAGTCCTTCGACGACATCAGCTCCACTGTCGGACAGAAAAACCCGGGCAAAGTGGACATCGGCGACAGCTTCCAGCTCGGTGCCGGTATCGCATTCGCCCTGAACGAAAAGATGAGTATGTCGTTCTCGGTGTCTGATGTGGTGCAACGCAAGAGCAAAATCAAACAGGATGGCGGGGATTGGGAGTCTGTCACTTCCAGCGACGCCAACGCCGGCTACTTCAACATCGGCATGACCATTGCCGCTACAGATAACCTGACGATCGTACCCAACCTGTCCATCGGCATGACGGACGATGCTCCGGACTTCCAGTTCAGCCTGAAATTCCCGTACTACTTCTGACCCACGATAAAAGCCCCGCTGCGACATCATCGCAGCGGGGCTTTTTATCGTGTTGTGTTCAGCGAATCTGATGTTTGTGCAACAGCCGATAGAACGTCGGCCGCGACACACCCAGGACTTTGGCGGCGACGCTCAGGTTGTCGCTATGTCGGTTCAGCACATCGCACAACGCCTGGCGTTCGGCCCGGGTCTTGTAGTCTTCCAGCGTGCCCATCGGCGTGGCGACGGCCTGCTGGCTGATCAGCCCCAGGTCGCGCGCCTCGATCTGCCGCCCTTCGGCCAATACCAGCCCGCGGCGTACCCGGTTGGCCAGTTCACGAACATTGCCCGGCCAGTCATGCTTGCCCATGGCGATCAAGGCGTCTTCGCTGAAACTGCGCGGACGACGACCGGTTTCATGGCTGTAGAAATGGGAGAAGTGGTTGGCCAGCATCGACAGGTCGCCGTGACGCTCACGCAATGGTGCTGTCACGACTTGCAGCACGTTCAAGCGGTAGTAGAGATCTTCGCGGAAGCGCTTTTTCTCGATCGCGGCCTCAAGGTCGACGTGGGTCGCCGCCAGAACCCGTACGTCCACTGGAATCGGCTGGCTGCCGCCCACCCGCTCGATGTGTTTTTCCTGGAGAAAACGCAACAGGTTGGCCTGTAGCTCCAACGGCAGGTCGCCAATTTCATCAAGAAACAATGTTCCGCCGTTGGCCGCTTCGATCCGCCCGACCTTGCGTTGGTGGGCGCCGGTAAAGGCTCCTTTCTCGTGACCGAACAGCTCGGACTGGATCAGATGCTCCGGAATCGCGCCGCAGTTGATCGCAACAAAGGGTTTACTGTGACGCTGGGACTGTCGGTGCAAAGTGCGGGCCACCAACTCTTTACCGGTGCCGCTTTCACCGCGAATCAAAATCGGAGACTCAGTGGGCGCCAATTTGCTCAGCAACTTACGCAACTCGCGTATCGGCTTACTGTCGCCCAGCAATTCATGTTCGGGCTGATCAATGTGCACCGTGCCCTGCCCGCGCAGGCGCGCCATGCCGAACGCTCGGCCCAGCGTGACCTGGACTCGTGAGACATCGAACGGCAAGGTATGGAAGTCGAAAAACCATTCGCAGACAAAGTCGCCGACATTCTGCAAACGCAGGACATCCTGCGTCAGGACGGCAATCCACTCGGTACCGCTGCGGCTGATCAGCTCTTTGACGGCATCCGGGCGCTCAAGGTGAAAAGGCTGCAAGCGTAACAAGCCCACATCGCAGGTTCGGTCGGCAGCGTGTTCCAGTGAACAGCTGTCAACATCCCAACCCACAGAGCGTAATCCCGGTAATAGACGATGGCAGTCGTCGCAGGGATCAACCACTAATAGACGTCGTAAGGCAGGCGCTTCGCTCATGACTGTTCCTTGGCGCCAAATTCTAGGAAATATTATTAAAAACAGTCATTTGGCAGACCTGGCTGTAACATTAGCAAGAATTTGACGTAGCCTTGTACCGTTTGACTATAGGGTTGTTGCTTAAATAGTTATAAGAACAAGTTTGTTAGTTACCTAACGAGTCCAATCTTTCATTCAGCTTTCAAAGCAGGCTTTTGCCGGGCTTCTTTGAAAGAAAGTTGAAATTTCTTTCCTTTGTGTGTGACCCGAACCCCGGTTGCGGGCATCAGTACAAGTAACCAGCCGAACGGTAAGCCCAACCATCGGCACATCACTTGATTGGGCATACAGAGAGAACATCCCATGAACGCCCCGCTCCGCATCAACGAAGCTCTTTTGATTGCCGACCGCGCATTCCAGCCTTTCCAATGCGTGGCCTGGGCGCCACAGGACGGCAACGGCGAACTCAGCCTGACCGTGATCGATCGCACCAACAACAGTATAGGCCGCAAGCAGATTCCAAGCAGCGCCTACACCGACCCTGAGCAGCTTGAACGCTTGCTGCAACAGGCTCGTGAAGAGTTGAGCCAGGAAGGTTACAAGCTGCAATCGTGGTCGATGCCGCACTGATCGTTTTGCGGATTACTCCGGAGTAATCCGCGCCCTTCCTCCCGCAGTCGTTAGTTACCTGGTTTAACGACCACCAGCACTTGCAACACTTCATTATTTGAACTAGCGCACGCTGAATTCTTTGCACGCTTGCCATTGGTTCGAAAAGACACTGTTGTGGCACACAGCGACTCTCCACCTGTTAGTTATGTCAGTTGTGCATTCGCGCATTCAGGGATTGAATGTTCTTCCTATAAAGTCGCCATCCCAACTTCTGGACAAGGACGACTCGCAAGGAGATGCGTGCATGTCAACCCAGTCCGTTCTGGCCTTCCCGACAACCTTCAGTAACGCCGGGATCCTCGATACCACCTTCGCCAACGGTGGCAATACCCAGGTGTACTTCGCCGGTAGCGTTTCAAGCATGGCCAACGGCGTCGCCATCGATTCCCAGGGTCGCCTGTTGGTCGCGGCCAAGGTCGGCATGCCGGACGGCAGCCGCTTCGGGCTGGCCCGGTTGCTGGAGGACGGTTCGGCGGACTTGGCATTCGGCAAACAAGGCAGCGTTGTCGGACAATTCGAGCCTGGCTTCGAAGCCATGGCCGGCAAGGTCAGGGTGCTGCCCGACGGCCACATCCTGATCGTTGGCCTGCACTACGAAAATGCCCATCGCACACTCCCCGCCCTGGCGTTATTTGACCCACAAGGCTGTCCGGTTCAAGGGTTTGGCGACAACGGTCGCTGCGTCGTGCGTCTGCCGGGCAATCTGTCCCACGGGGTTCGTGATGCCTGGCTGCCGCCCGGTGTACCAGGAGCCGAAGCCTGCGATGCCATCATTCAAGAGGACGGTCGAATCCTGTTGATAGCCAATCATCACTTCGAACTGGCGGACCATACCGGCCTGCTTATACGGCTGGATAGCGACGGCTCGCTGGACAGGACTTTCAATGGCCTCGGCTTCGTCATCGTCCGGCACTTATTGATGAACACTTGGCTCAGCACGCTGATGCTGCAACAGGACGGCCGGATTCTGGTGGGTGGCTCGATCAACTTCCCCGAAGAAGGTTTGCTGGCCCGTTATCATGCCGATGGCAGCCTAGATGAGCGTTTTGCCGTGGATGGCTTCATGAGTTTCAAGGCCCAGGGTCAAAGCGCTCAAGTCAGCCAGATCGTCCAGCAAGACAATGGCGACATACAGTGTCTTGGCAGTAGCCGTGATCCAATGCGTTGCGCTTCTCTGAAGGTGCACAGCAATGGTCGCCCAGACATTCACTGCAATGGCGGTCTGTCACAATTGCTGGAAATCGGCCGCAGCGGCTGCCAATGGACCGCCGCCCAGGTGCAACCGGATGGCAGCGTGGTCACGGCCGGAGCAACCATTGGTGGTGTCGAGGCCGACTTTATTCTTGGCCGATACCTGGCTGATGGACAACTCGACTGCGAATTTGGTAACGGCATCGGATGGATTCGTACACGCCTGGGACGCAGTCTCGATACGGCAACTTCAGTGGCTGTTCAGCCTGATGGAAACATCGTTGTTGGTGGCTACTCATTAGATGGCAACTATCGGGCCGTCGTCGCTCGCTATATGGGTTAGCAAGATAGATTTTTCCTGCACTTGATCTTCTGTTCCGGTTACGGCAACTTGCCCGCTTCTAAAGATAAGGAGTAGCCGATGTCCGGTTCCATGGCCCAGGCGTTCGCGCATAACTTTCTCGGCAACTCACCCCGCTGGTATAAGGCCTGTATTGTCGGCTTCCTGATTCTCAATGCCCTGGTTTTATGGACTGTGGGTCCGGTGGCAGCAGGTTGGCTGTTGGTACTGGAGTTCATTTTTACCCTGGCCATGGCGCTCAAGTGTTATCCGCTGATGCCGGGTGGTTTGTTGCTGGTCGAAGCGCTGTTGCTGAAAATGACCACGCCTCAGGCGCTCTATGACGAGCTGCTGCACAACTTCCCGGTGATCCTGCTGCTGATGTTCATGGTGGCGGGCATATACTTCATGAAAGACCTGCTGTTGTTTCTGTTCTCGCGTTTGCTGCTGGGGGTTCGCTCCAAGGCGCTACTGGCGTTGATGTTCTGCTTTTTGTCGGCATTCCTGTCGGCGTTTCTCGATGCATTGACCGTCACCGCCGTGATCATCAGTGCCGCCGTGGGTTTCTATTCGGTGTATCACCGCGTCGCCTCAGGCACCGATCCGCGTCAGGACAGCGAGTATGGTGATGACCAGAATTTGCCCACGCTTCATCATGGCGACCTGGATCAGTTCCGCGCCTTCCTGCGCAGCCTGCTGATGCATGGCGCGGTCGGCACGGCGCTAGGTGGCGTTTGCACGCTGGTGGGCGAACCGCAGAACCTGCTGATCGGCCATGAGATGGGCTGGCACTTCTCTGAGTTCTTTCTGAAAGTCGCTCCGGTGTCGTTGCCAGTGCTGGTGGCAGGCCTGGTGACCTGCGTCATCCTGGAGAAGGTGCGCTGGTTCGGTTACGGCACGCTGCTGCCGGACAACGTACGCGCCGTGCTGGCCAACTACGCTGATGAAGACAATGCCGAGCGTACTTCGCGTCAACGTGCCGCGCTCATCGTACAAGGCGTGGCTGCGCTGATTCTGATCATCGCACTGGCATTCCACGTTGCCGAAGTGGGCCTGATCGGTTTGATGGTGATTGTATTGATCACAGCGTTCACCGGCATTACTGACGAGCACCGCCTCGGCACCGCATTCAAGGATGCCATGCCGTTCACTGCGTTGCTGGTGGTGTTTTTCGCCGTGGTGGCGGTGATTCACGATCAACACCTGTTCACGCCATTGATCCAGTGGGTGCTGGCACTACCGGCCGATCAACAACCGGGCATGCTGTTCATCGCCAACGGCCTGCTCTCGGCCATCAGCGACAACGTGTTCGTGGCGACCATTTACATCACTGAAGTCAAACGCGCCTTCCTTGCCGGTGATATGACCCGCGAGCATTTCGAGACATTGGCCATTGCGATCAACACCGGCACCAACCTGCCGAGCGTGGCCACGCCGAATGGTCAGGCGGCGTTCCTGTTCTTGCTGACGTCGGCAATTGCGCCACTGATTCGCTTGTCCTACGGACGGATGGTGTGGATGGCGGTGCCGTACACCGTGGTGATGGGAGTTTTGGGCTGGTATGCAGTGAGTTACTGGTTGTAAACACGATCAAAAATGTGGGAGCGGGCTTGCTCGCGAAAGGGTTTGTCAGACAACGTGTATGTTGAGTGGCACACCGAATTCGCGAGCAAGCCCGCTCCCACATTGGTTTTGCGTGTTTAGCGAGGGAGGATGTACTGCTCGATCGCCTGAGCAGCCCCATCTTCAGCATTGGTGCCCGTCACCACATCCGCCTGACGCTTCACCGCCTCTTCCGCCTGCCCCATGGCAATCGACAATCCCGCCACGTGGAACATCGCCGGGTCGTTGCCGCCATCGCCCATGGCGGCGGTTTGCTGCAACGGTACGCCGAGGAACGCCGCCAGCGTCGCCAACGCCTCGCCCTTGTTGGCTTTCATTGCAGTCACGTCCAGGTACACCGGTTGTGACCGCGAAACCTGGGCCTGATCGTCGACTTTCGGCAACAGCTGCGCCTCCAGTTCAATCAGCAGTTCAGTGTTGTTGCTGGCAGCAACGATCTTGTCGATGCGCGCCAGATACGGCTCGAAGCTGTCGACCACCACAGGCGGATATCCGAGCCCATGCTGTTCACGCGGCACCATGGGGCCGTTCGGGTCTTTCACCAGCCAATCGCCGCCACTGAACACCCAAACCTCGATGTCCGGTTGATCGGCGAACAGCGCCAACGTGGTCAGTGCCGCCGTGGCCGGCAAATAATGCGCGACCAGCAAACTGCCATCGGGATGGACGATCGTCCCGCCGTTGAACGCTGCCGTTGGCAGGTCGACGCCCAAAGCTTCGATCGTCTGCAACATCGCCTTGGGTGGTCGCCCCGTGGCCAGGCTGAACAGCACACCGGCCTCGCGCAATGAATGGACCAAATCGATGGTGCGCTGGCTGAGGCTGTGATCGGGCAGCAGCAAAGTGCCGTCCATGTCACTCAGTAGAAAGCGGACAGGTTCACTCATCCGAGGCCGTGCCAGACGCGACCATCGCGAGTCAGCAACGCTTCAGCGGCCTCAGGCCCGTTTTCACCGGCGGCGTAAAGCTGCACCGTGGCATCCTGCTGCCAGGCATCGAGGAACGGCTGCACCGCACGCCAGCCATTTTCAATGTTGTCGGCACGCTGGAACAGCGTCTGGTCACCGGTCAGGCAATCGTAGATGAGGGTTTCGTAGCCGGTGGACGGCTGCATCTCGAAGAAATCCTTGTAGGCAAAACCCAGTTCGATGTTATCCATCTTCAGGGTCTGGCCCGGCCGCTTGGCCAGCAGATCGAACCACATGCCTTCGTTGGGCTGGATCTGGATGCGCAGGTAAGTCGGCTGCAGTTCATCAACCTCGGTATCGCGGAACTGCGCATACGGCGCCGGTTTGAAGCAGATGACAATCTCGGTGTCGCGCACGCTCATGCGTTTGCCGGTGCGCAGGTAAAACGGCACGCCGACCCAGCGCCAGTTGTCGATCATCACCTTGAGCGCGACATAGGTTTCGGTGTTGCTGTCAGGCGCGACCTTTTCTTCCTGGCGATAACCCGGCAGAGGCTTGCCGTCGATTTCACCAGCAGCGTATTGACCGCGTACCGAATTGGCCCGGGCCTCCTCGACCGACCAGGGACGAATTGCGCCAACAACCTTGGCCTTCTCACCACGCACCGCGTCGGCGCCAAAAGCGGCCGGTGGCTCCATCGCGACCATCGCCAGCAACTGGAACAGGTGATTGGGCACCATGTCCCGCAAGGCGCCGGTGTGTTCGTAGAAACTGCCACGGGTTTCCACGCCGACGGTTTCGGCGGCGGTGATCTGCACGTGGTCGATGTAGTGGTTGTTCCAGAACGCTTCGAACAGGCTGTTGGAGAACCGGCTGACCAGGATGTTCTGTACCGTTTCCTTGCCCAGGTAATGATCGATGCGATAGATCTGCTTCTCGGTCATGACCTTGAGCAGGCAAGCGTTCAAGGCTTCTGCGGTGGGCAGGTCGGAGCCGAAAGGCTTTTCGATCACCACCCTTCTGAACGCCTCGGGCGTTTCTTCCAGCAGACCGGAAGCGCCGAGGCGCCGAACGACTTCACTGAAGAAACGCGGCGCGGTGGCCAGATAGAACACCGCATTGCCTGTGCCGCTGTCGGCGATTTTCGCCGCCAGCGCTTGATAAGTGCTGTCGTCCAGGAAGTCGCCCTGGACGTAGCTGATGTTTTTGGCGAGTTGAGCCCACAATTCTGGATCAAGCGACTGATCGCCCTTGCCGACCTTGGTGGCCACCTCGTTGCGAATGAAGTCTTCGAGTTTCGTCGCGAAGCCTTCATCGCTGATGGCGTTGTGGTCAACGCCGATGATCCGCAGTCCATCCCCGAGTAAACCGTCGCGCTTGAGGTTGTACAGCGCCGGCATCAGCAGGCGCTTGACCAGATCACCATGAGCGCCGAACAGAAACAGCGTGGTGGGTGGTGCGGGTTCAGTCTTGGATTTCCTGCGGATCGCATGGGTCATTTTTTCGGTGTCTCCACATGGCCGCCGAAGCCGAAGCGCTGGGCCGAAAGAATCTTGTCGCCGAAGGTGCCTTGGCCACGGGAACGATAGCGGGAGAACAGCGAGTTCGACAGCACTGGCACCGGCACGGCTTGCTCCATGGCGGCTTCGATGGTCCATTGACCTTCACCGCTATCGGCTACGGAGCCGGAGAAACCGTCGAGTTTCGGGTCACCGGCCAGCGCGTCGGCGGTCAGGTCGAGCAACCAGGAGGACACCACGCTGCCACGGCGCCAGACTTCGGCGATGTCGGCAACGTTGAGGTCAAAACGCTGATCTTGCGGCAGGCTCTCGCTGTTTTTGGTTTTGAGGATATCGAAGCCCTCGGCGAAGGCCTGCATCATTCCGTATTCGATGCCGTTGTGGATCATCTTCACGAAATGCCCGGCGCCCGCTGGGCCGGCATGAATGTAGCCATGCTCGGCGCGCTCATCGTCAGACTTGCGGTCCTTGGTACGCGGAATGTCGCCCATGCCCGGTGCCAGGCTTTTGAACAGCGGATCAAGGCGCGTAACGTTTTCGGCATCACCGCCGATCATCATGCAATAGCCGCGTTCCAGGCCCCAGACGCCACCGGAAGTGCCGACGTCCACGTAGTGCAGACCCTTCTCCGAAAGGGTTTTCGCCCGGCGGATATCGTCCTTATAGAACGTGTTGCCGCCGTCGATGATGGTATCGCCGGCTTCGAGCAAGGTGCTCAGGGTGTTGATGGTGTCTTCGGTCGGCGCGCCCGCCGGCAACATGACCCACACCGCGCGCGGCTTGGCCAGGCCAGCGACCAGCGCCGGCAAATCGGATACGCCGGTGGCACCCTCTTGGGTCAAGGTTTCGACGAAGGCGGTATTGCGGTCGTACACAACGGTGGTATGCCCGTTGAGCATCAGGCGTCGCGCAATATTTCCGCCCATGCGGCCCAGTCCAATAATCCCGAGTTGCATGTGCTGATGCTCCCTACTACAAATAAATGTGTGTCAAAGGTTATAGCCCAACGCGACTAATGAGGGTTAGTCCAGAGCGTTGGCGTGAAGTTTCCGGGCATTGTGCCCGATCCAGATGGATAACGTCGGGAATCGTACCGAAGACACAACGACCATGAAAAATAAAAAAGTTCCCTTCACGGGCAAAAGAAATCAAAATTGGCGCCGATAGTAGAGATACCGCCGATTTCAGGCGGTTCTACAGTTGAGACACGCCATTTGCGAGGTGAGCAATGGGCACAGTACACACCGCACTGCCAGCACAAACCCTTTACGTCACAATCCGTCGTGACGAATTGCGCCAGTTGAAAGACGAGCGCGACCAGTTGAAACAGGAACTGGCGCAGTTGCGCCTGCTGATCCAGGGGCAACAGCCCTTACCCGTGACCCAGAGCGCCCCTCACGCCTGACTCCCTCGCCTGAATCGGAAACAGCCCCGAGCTGTTTCCGCTTGCCATAGCCCTTCGCCGATTCCGGCAACTCACGAAGTTTTCACATCCGCTTGTTGATACTCCGGGTCATTGTGGCCGCTCGGTATGCGCGCCCCCGTTCGTCGGCGACTTTTGTGGCCTGGCGATGGAAGTGATCATTGGCTGGAGCATTGAATGGCTTGGTTTAAACGCAGCGATATGTCTGCGAAAGGTTTCGATTGGACAGGGTTTCTCTGGCTGTTCCTGTTCTTCTGGTATTTTTCCGGCATCACCCAACTGCTGATTCAGCTGACAGGCACCTCCGGTTTTACCGGGTTCCGCCAGGCGTTTGTAATGAGCGCGATCTGGCTGGCACCGATGCTGTTGTTCCCCAAACGCACGCGTTTGCTGGCCGCAGTGATCGGCGTGGTGCTCTGGGCCTGCTCCATGGCCAGCCTCGGTTACTTCTTCATCTATCAGCAGGAATTTTCGCAAAGCGTCATTTTCATCATGTTCGAGTCGAACGTGTCAGAAGCCGGCGAGTACATGACGCAATACTTTGCCTGGTGGATGGTGGCCGCGTTCCTCGCGCATACCGCATTCGCCTGGTTCCTCTGGACCCGCTTGCGCCCGGTGTACATGCCGCGCGGTCGCGCGCTGGTGGCGGCAACTGCGATTCTGGTTGCCGTGATCGGTTATCCGCTGATCAAGCAAACCCTGCGCACCGGCAGCTTTGCCAGTGGCTTCGAGAAGTTCGAAACCCGCATCGAGCCGGCGGTGCCTTGGCAGATGGCCGTGGCCTATCACCGCTATCTCGACACTTTGGCCGGCATGCAAGAGATGCTGAACAGTGCCAGCACGATCCCGCCGCTGCACAATCTCAAGGATTCGATGGCCAACCAGCCGTCGACCCTGGTGCTGGTGATCGGCGAATCCACCAACCGTCAGCGCATGAGCCTGTACGGCTACCCACGGGAAACCACTCCGGAACTGGACAAGCTCAAGGACCAACTGGCGGTTTTCGACAACGTCATCACGCCGCGCCCCTACACCATCGAGGCGTTGCAACAGGTGCTGACCTTCGCTGACGAAGACAACCCCGATCTGTATCTGTCGACGCCATCGCTGGTCAGCATGATGAAACAGGCGGGTTACAAGACCTTCTGGATCACCAATCAGCAGACGATGACCAAGCGCAACACCATGCTCACGACCTTCTCTCAGCAAGCCGACGAGCAGGTGTACCTGAACAACAACCGCAACCAGAATGCGGCCCAGTACGATGGCGACGTGATCGAGCCGTTCAACAAAGCCCTCGCTGACGCGGCACCGCGCAAGCTGATCGTGGTGCATTTGCTCGGCACGCACATGAGTTATCAGTACCGCTACCCTTCGACCTTCGACAAGTTCAAGGACCGCAATGGCGTTCCGGCCGGCGTGCGTGACGATCAACTGCCGACGTACAACAGCTACGACAACGCGGTGCTGTACAACGACTTCGTGGTCTCGAGCCTGATCAAGGACTACGCCAAGACTGATCCGAACGGTTTCCTGATGTACCTCTCCGACCACGGTGAGGACGTGTTCGATTCCGCTGGCCATAGCACCCTTGGCCGCAACGAGAGCAAACCCACCGCACCGATGTACACCATTCCGTTCATGGCCTGGGCTTCACCGAAGTGGCGTGAAACCCACGACTGGAGCTTTGCCGGTGACTTGAGCCGGCCGTACAGCAGCTCGCATCTGATCCACACCTGGGCGGATCTGGCAGGCCTCAGTTTCGATGAACTCGATCACAGCAAGAGCCTGGTGAGCGACAACTTCAAGCCACGGCCATTGATGATCGGCAACCCGTACGAGCGGCAGCAGCGGCCGTTGATTGATTTCAGCTTGATCAAGCCGAAGACGGCGGTAGCAGAAGTCGTACAGCAGTGAGTCTGTAGGAGCAAAGCTTGCTCGCGATAGCGTCAGGTCAGCCAACAAAAATGTTGGATGTACCGGCCCCATCGCGGGCAAGCCTTGCTCCTACACGCATGTTTGCGACCAGCAAACCCCTCAAAGATAATAATTATTCTCGTTTAACCCTAAATCCCTCCCCCCTCCTTCGTCTTTGAACAAACGGAATTTTTCCCTCGACGACAAGGAGTCGGCTGCGATGTTCGCGCCTATCACCCGTTCCATGACTTTTACCCTTGGCCTGTGCGGTGCCGCACTGAGCCCGGATTTGCTGGCTGACACCGAAAAAGAGACAGCGCCATTGGCGCCCACGCTCATGCTCGGCGCCACCAGCGTTACCGCCCAGAACCTGGGCAGCACCACCGAAAACACCGACTCATACACCACCGGCTCCATGAGCACGGCCACCCGCCTGAACCTGTCGATCAAGGAAACTCCGCAATCGGTCTCGGTGGTCACCCGCCAGCAAATGGACGATTTCAAACTCGGCACGCTGTCCGAAGCGATGAGCCAGACCACCGGCGTGGTGGTCCAGCACAATGACTCGGACCGGGTCAGCTATTCCTCCCGTGGTTACTCGATCAACAATTTCCAGATCGACGGGATGTTGAATACCTTCAGCTACATGAAGTCCGATTCCGACACCATCATCTACGACCGCATCGAAGTGGTCCGCGGCGCAACCGGGTTGACCACCGGTGCCGGTGATCCATCAGCCACCATCAACATGGTGCGCAAACGCCCGACTTCGCAGTGGGAAGCCAAGACCGGTGTCAGCGGCGGCAGCTATGACGATTACTACAGCTACCTCGATGTCGGCGGTCCGCTGGCCTTCGACGGCCGCCTGCGCGGACGCGGCGTGGTGGCCTATCGCGACAGCGATTCGTACCGGGACAAATACCAGCAGCAGCGGGAAGTCGGTTACGGGGTCCTCGAAGCAGACCTCACTGACGACACGGTATTGGCGGTGGGTTACGACTATCAGAACAAACACGTGCAAGGCACATCCTGGGGCACCGTGCCGTACTGGAATTCCGACGGCAGCAAGGCCAACCTCGGGCGCTCGACCAACATGGCGACGTCCTGGAGCTCGTGGCCGCTCAAGGACAAAACCGCGTTCGCCAATCTCGATCACCAGTTGGGCGGCGGTTGGCAGCTCAAAGCGGCGTACACCCATCGCGAAAGCGATACCGACGGCAAGATCTATTACGGCGGTGGCGGCTTCCCGAACGCTGATCGTAGCGGCATGGTCGCCAACGTCAGCCATATGATCGGCACGCAGAAAATGAAGGCTTATGACTTCAACGTTTCCGGCCCCTACTCGCTGCTGGGTCGCGAACACGAATTGATGGTCGGGTATGGCGAGGCCGAGCGCAGTGAAGAATCGCCCTACACGGTGGACGGTCCGCGAGCGGCGGATTACGAAAATGTCCCCGACTGGAAATACATGGGCAACATCGCCAAATTCCCCGACACCGTCACCAGCCTGACCGGCGCCAGGGACTACACCCGGCAAAAGGCGGGTTACCTGGCCACGCGCCTGAACCTGACCGATGAACTGCACGCGGTACTCGGCACCCGCTATGGCAGCTGGAAAGCCTCCAGTACTACCAACAGCTACGACGATAGCCTTCAACTGAGCAGCGTCGATCGCAGCAGCCAACAACACAACGACATGTGGACGCCCTACGCCGGCCTGCTATACGACCTCACCCCGGAATACACCGTTTACATCAGCTACACCGACATTTTCAAACCGCAGTCCGAACGCGACAGCAGTCGCAAATACCTTGAGCCGGTAGTCGGTAGCAACTATGAATTGGGCCTCAAGGGCAGCTTGCTGGAAGAGCGACTGAACCTGGCCACCGCGCTGTTCTGGAGCAAGCAGGACAACGTCGCCGAACTTGACGACTCAGTGCCGCCAGATCCGGTCACCGGCGAGGAGTTCTATAAATCGGGCGGCAAAGGCAACAAGGTGCAGGGCTTCGAAGCCGAGCTGTCAGGGGAAGTCATGAGCGGCTGGAACATGACCGCCGGTTACACTTACACGCACTCGGTCAACGGCGAAGATCAGCGCAACAACACCAACCAACCGCTGAACATGTTCCGCTTCTCGACGGCGTATCACCTGCCCGGCGAGTGGCAGGCATTGACCGTGGGCGCAGCGGTGAACTGGCAGAGCGACGTCTACCGCGCGGCCAATCGCCCGATCGGGCGCCGCGCCAATGGCAGTCTGCTCACCGAACGCACGAACATCGAGCAGGAGGCGTACACCGTGGTCAACCTGATGTCGCGCTATCAATTCGGCGAGCACCTGTCGGCCTCGTTGAACGTCAACAACCTGTTCGACAAGAAGTACTACGACAACGTCGGGTTTTACAACGGTGTGTATTGGGGTGACCCGCGCACAGTAACCCTGAGCCTGGACTGGAAACTCTAGGCGATGTTAATTCCCATTTAACGGAATCGGCGGATAATGAGGCTCGACTTTGATTCATAGACTCATGGACGAAAGGCATCCGACACCTGTAAGTGGGAGGCACACCATGAAAAGATCTACGTTGATCCTCGCCGTCATCATGACGTTGGGCTCCGCCAGCGCCTTTGCCGAAGGCGGCGCCGAACGGATGCGGTACTACTACGAAACGCTGCAGTACAACCAGCAAGTGGCGCTGGGCAATATCACGCCAGAACAGGCGAAAGAACTGCGCGTCCCGGACGATCAAACCGCGCAGGTGACCGAGTCTTACAGACCGAAATGATTGTTACACCTCTGACTGCTTGCTCTTCAGTCAGAGAAACCTGTTGGGCGTCCTGATGGACGCCCTTTTTTCGCCCGGATTAAAGTGGCTTGATCCAGAACATCATGCGCCCGTGTGCCGGGTCGAACTCGCCAGGCGCAAAACCAAACTTGCCGTATGACGCCTGCGCCACCGCATTACCTTCCAGGACTTCGAGGGTGATTTTGCAGCAACCACGTTGGCGGGCGATTTCCTCGACTTTTTGTAACATTCGCTGGCTCAGGCCCAATCCACGAAACTTTGGCACCACGGCCACATCATGCACGTTGACCAGAGGCCGACAGGCAAAGGTCGAGAATCCTTCAAAACAATTGATCAGCCCCGCCGGTTCGCCGTTGACGAAGGCCAGGACGCTGAACGCATGTGGACGCTTGGCCAACTCGCCCGGCAACTGCTCCAGAACGTCGGCGGGCAAGGCGTGGCCGCCGCCCATCGGGTCTTGGGCGTAACTGTTCAGCACCAACCCGATCGCCTCGGCATGCACCGGATTGGTGAAGCTGGCTTGCAGTACAAGTATTTCTGCGGAATCCATTTCCATCCTCGAAAACATTAAATGACCCAGCGCGCAGTTCGCTCTGGAAGGCCGCACGACGATAGCGCGAGCGCTTTGTGGCGACAATCGGATTAATCCTAATGTCCCCAGATCAACGCCTCGGTCCACCCCAGTTCGGCAAAATCCTCGGCCCGCAGATGCGACTCATCGGCACAGAAAAACTCGTCCAGTTGCGGCGGCTTGACTGAGGTGCCGCTGAGCATTGCGTGAACCTGACCTCGATGATGAATCTGGTGTTCCAACAGATGCGAAAGCATGCGCAAGCGACTGTCGTGCTGCGGCGTGTCCCGGGCGATGGTCACGACTTTGCCCAAGTCGGCATCGCGCAGTTGCTCGCAGTAGGCGATCAGACGACGGTCGACCTGCGCCTGCTCACGCTTGAGGTCCGGGGCTGATGTGAACGGCTCGTCGTCCTTGAAGAACACGAAGCAATCGGGATGCGGCTCATCACCGCGCAATTCGCGCTCAAGGGCGTCCACGTAAAACCAGTCACAGGTCAGGATGTGGTTGAGGGTCGCGCGGATACTGGGAAAGAAACTGACGCGGGGGGCCGCCAGATCATCCGGGCTCAGCTGACTCCAGGCCTTGGCCAGTCGGTGATTGGCCCAAGCATTCTGGTAAGCCATGGTCAGCAAGTGGTGCGAAAGAGGTTGATTCATGGTCAGTCCTCCTGGATATCAAACCTCGGCGAAACGTTGCAGCTGCATTTCCTGCAAACGACTGAGGGTGCGGCGGAACGGGAATTCCAGATAGCCCTCGGTGTACAGCGCATCCATCGGCACCTGCGCCTCAAGATACAGCGGCACTTTGCGGTCGTAGCACTCGTCCACCAGAGCGATGAAACGCCGCACACCGTCGTCATGCACCGATAACTGCGGCAATTCACGGTCACCGGCCTCGACCCGTACAGCGGCGTCTTCAGTGCCCCGGGCGATGCGTCCGGCACGCTTTTGCGCGCTGAGGTTGGGCACGTCACTCAACAGGATAGCGCTGAAGGTGTCGCACAGGGCCATGAAATCCATGGCGGCAAACGGCTGTTCGCAGAGATCGGCGTAACGACACCAAAGCACGGTTTGACTGGCTTGAACTACCGGCAGTGAACGGTAACCGACCTTGATGGGCTCGCCGGAAAGCGCTTGGCCAACGGTCAAAAGCTTGAACACCTCTGCCAACGCACTGGGCTGCCCCGGCGCGGCCACCCAATATCGTTGCAACCCCTGCCCCGGATGCAGGCGATGATCTTCGCCGCCGTCCACCGCGATCACCTGCATATGCTGTTTGATCGCAGCGATGGCAGGCATGAAACGGTCGCGGTTGAAGCCATCGGCGTACAGCTGATCAGGGGGCAGATTGGAAGTGCAGACGACAACCACGCCTTGCTCGAACATCACCTGGAACAAACGCCCGAGAATGATCGCGTCACCGATGTCATTGACGAACAGCTCGTCGAAACACAGTACCCGCACCTCTTCACTGAGTTCGCGGGCCAGCGCCTTCAACGGGTCGGCAGTGCCGGTCAGCTGAAACGAGCGCTGATGCACCCAACCCATGAAATGGTGAAAGTGCTGGCGCCGCGCCGGCACCCGCAGGTTTTGGTAAAACTGGTCCATCAACCAGGTTTTACCGCGCCCGACCGGGCCCCAGAGGTACACGCCACTGATCGGCGTGCGCCCTTCGTGCAGTGCCTCATGGCATTTTTGCAAGGCCCAGACGGCATATTCCTGGGCTTCGTCCTGGACGAAGCCCTTCTGTTCGATGGCGTGCTGCCAGGCGCTAAGGGGAGAGTCGACATTCATGCGCGGCAGTATGCCACCAGACAGCGACCGCTACAGTGAAATGTCCAGTCGGGCGATCTTGCCTTGGTCGTTCAGGCGAAACATGTAACGCAGTTCCAGTGGGCTGCCGGGGAACGTGCCAGAGATGAGGCCATTGACCAGCACTTTGCCGGTGCGCTGTTGCACGCCGAGTACTTCAACCCGAGGCTGGTAACGTTCAGCGGTGTCCTGCATCCATTGGGCGATGGACTGGGTGCCGATCCGGTGCTGGCCCTCATCGAACACATTGGCATCTTCGGCGAAGAAACTGCCGATTCGCGAGGTGTCGCGAGCGTTGGCAGCGGCAATGTAGGCGGCGATGGCAGGCGCCAGTGCAGAGGCGGGATTGGACATGTTACAGCTCCTTGTTTGTTGATTCTGGAACCATGCTAAAACAGCGCTGTGTCAGTTCTTGTCAGGAGTGAAACGCCCGGCATCATCCAGTTGCATCTGCTTGCGCCAGGTGCGCAGCAGGTCACTGCGTCGCCCCGGATAACGCTCACCCTGCTCGCTCGCTTGGGAAATCCGGTCAGTGCGGAAGGTGCGATACGCGCTGCGCAATTCGCACCAGGCGACGATGATTCGCACTTCATTGAGAAACCCCAACGCCAATGGCCAGATCAGCCGTTGACTGGGCACTTGCTGGGCATCGGCGTAATCGATGTGCAATTTGGCCTGATTGCGAATAGCCTGACGAAACACATTCAACGGCACCGCATTTGGCGCGAAGCCATAACCGGACGGCCCCGGCATGACGGTCGGGTTGTGCAGCGCGTCCAGCGCTTCCGGCGCCAGCACTGCGGCAATCTTGGCCAAGGCATCGGCGGCGGCTTTGCTCAGCACCTCATCCCCGCGCTGATCCACGTAACGCAAGCCCAACACAATGGCTTCGGTTTCATCGGCATTGAGCATCAGCGGAGGCAGGAACAGACCACTGCGCAGCACGTAGCCAATCCCCGCCTCGCCATAGATCGGCGCGCCCAGTGCGGTGAGTTCGGCGATGTCGCGGTACAGCGTGCGTTCGGAGATCTCCAGTTCGCCCGCCAGCGTCGCCGCCGTCACCGGGCGGCTTTTCCCGCGAAGCACTTGCAACAACGTCAGTAAACGGGTGGTTCGCGACACGATCGGCAGCTCTGTGCGGAAAATTCGTCGGAGCTTAGCAGAGCTCCCTGTCAGAAACTGGCAGTAGTCGATGCGCCCGTTTGTCGAGGTTTTGGCGTTCCAGAAAAACGCGCCTTGACGATTTAAATGACTAGCATCATATTTTATAAATGTTTTTGATCATCTAAATTAACCGCGACGCTTCCTTCTGGAGTCTTCCCCATGCATTACAAGGTGTTTGGCCGTAAAACCGGCTTGCGTGTATCCGAACTGGCATTGGGCGCCGGCAACTTCGGCACCGGTTGGGGTCATGGTGCGGAACGTGACGAAGCCAAAGCCATTTTCGACGGCTACCTGGAGGCTGGCGGTAACTTCATCGACACCGCCAACGGCTATCAGGGTGGTCAATCCGAAGCCATGCTCAGCGAGTTCATCGCTGCCGAGCGCGATCGTCTGGTCATCGCCACAAAATACACATTGGGCACGACCCCGGCCGCCGGCATTTCCCACACCGGCAACAACCGCAAGAACATGGTTCGCGCCGTCGAAGAGAGCCTGAAGCGACTGAAAACCGATCACATCGATCTGTTCTGGGCGCACATGAGCGACGGCGTGACGCCGATGGAAGAAATCCTTCGCGGTTTCGACGATCTGGTACGCGCCGGCAAGATCCATTACGCCGGACTGTCGAACTTCCCGGCGTGGCGCATCGCCCGCGCCGACCTGCTGGCCGAAGTGCGCGGTTTTGCGCCGATCGCGGCGATTCAGGTCGAGTACAGCCTCGCCGAACGCACCGCCGAACGTGAACAACTGCCGATGGCCGAAGCACTGGGCCTGGCCGCGACGCTGTGGTCGCCGCTGGGTGGTGGCTTCCTCACCGGCAAGTACCGCAACAGCGAGGGCGACAACCGCGCGAGCAAACTGGGCATGCTGGTGCACGCCGAGAAAAGCGCCCGTGAGACCGCCCTGCTCGACACCCTGCTGGCTGTTGCGGCAGAACAGGCGACCAGTCCGACCCACGTGGCCATCGCCTGGCTGCGGGAAAAGGCCAAGCGTTCGACCACTGCGCTGATTCCGATTCTCGGCTCACGCACCCGTGAGCAACTGGATGCGACCTTGGGCGCGTTGAATGTGCAGTTGAGTGCCGAGCAGCTCGTGCGTCTGGATGGCGTCAGTGATGTGGCCAAAGGTGTTCCGCATGAAAGCATCAGCGGTTCGTTTGCGCGGTTCAGCGGTGGTGAAACCCTGGACTTGCCGATAGTCCCGGTGGCCTGAAAAAGCATCGCGGGCAAGCCTTGCTCCTACAGATTTTGTGGTGTTCACATATTTTGTGTTCAGCGAAATTCCTGTAGGAGCAAGGCTTGCCCGCGATGGCGTCAACAGGCTCGCCGCATTTACCGATCGACCTTATGCTTGGACGCATACAGGCACAGCATCTCCATCGCCAGCGTCGCCGCCGCCAGTGAAGTGATATCCGCACTGTCATACGCCGGCGCCACTTCCACCACATCCATCCCCACCAGATTGATCCCGCGCAAACCGCCGAGGATCTCCAGCGCCTGCACCGTGCTCAAGCCGCCACACACTGGGGTTCCGGTGCCCGGTGCGAAGGCCGGGTCGAGGCAGTCGATATCGAACGTCAGGTACACCGGGTGGTCCCCTACCCGCGCCCGAATCGCCTCGACAATCGCATCCACCCCGCGCCGATGCACCTGCCGCGCATCCAGCACCGCAAAGCCTTGATGATCATCGTTGGTGGTGCGCAAACCGATCTGCACCGAACGCGACGGATCGACCAGCCCTTCCTTGGCCGCGTGCCAGAACATGGTGCCGTGGTCGATGCGCTTGCCCTCTTCGTCCGGCCAGGTGTCGCTGTGGGCGTCGAAGTGGATCAGCGACAGCGGACCGTGTTTACGGGCGTGAGCCTTGAGCAACGGATAGGTAATGAAGTGATCGCCGCCGAAGGTCAACATCGCGCTGCCGGCACCGAGGATGTGCTCGGCGTGAGCCTCTATGGATTCCGGGGTCGACTGCGGTGAACCGTAATCAAAGTCGCAATCGCCGAAATCGACCACCGCCAGATGATCGAACGGATCGAAGGTCCACGGCCAGTGCCTTTCCCAGGCAATCCCGGTGGACGCCGCGCGAATCCCGCGTGGCCCGAAACGTGCGCCGGGGCGGTTGCTGGTGGCGGTGTCGAACGGCACGCCGCTGACCGCTACGTCGACGCCACGCAAATCGCGGCTGTAGCGACGACGCATGAAACTGGTGATACCGGCGTAGGTACTTTCGGCAGCGGTTCCGTAAAGGCTGTCACGGGTGATGGCTTGGTCGTTCTGCGCTGGGACGTCCATTGAAGGCTCCTTATTATTGGCGGCTACGGAAAGTGGTCCACACGCGGGTGCGCTGGCGCATGTCCTTGAGGCTCATGCTGCGGTCGGCGTAGAGCCGGCCACGTACGTCGGCGGGCGGGTAGATGTCCGGGTCGGTGCGCACCGCTTCATCCACCAGCGGCGTCGCGGCCTGGTTGGCGGTGGCGAAGAACAACGTATTGGTCAGCGCGGCGACGGATTCGGGGCGCAACATGAATTCGATGAACTGGCGCGCGGCTTCGGGGTGCGGCGCGTCCTTGGGGATCGCCAGGTTGTCCTGCCATACGAGCGTGCCTTCCTTGGGAATCCGGTAGGCAATTTCGTAGGGTTTGTTGGCCTTGCGCGCCTGATCGGCGGCCATGCTCGCGTCACCGTTGTAAGCCAGGGCCAGGCAGACGCTGCCGTTGGCCAGGTCGTTGATCTGCCGACCGCTGGCGACGTACAGCACCGAAGGCTGCAATTGATGCAATAACGCTTGCGCGGCTTCGAGATCATCCTTATTGGTGCTGTAGGGATCCTTGCCCAGATAGTGCAAGGCCAGGCCGATCACCTCTTGCGGTGAGTCGATGATCGCAATGCCGCAGTCCTTGAGCTTGCTGGCGTATTCCGGCTTGAACAGCAGGTCCAGACTGTTGAGCGGCACGTTCGGCAGGCGTTTTTGCACTGCCTCGACATTCATCCCCAACCCCAGGGTGCCCCAGGTGTAGGGCACGCCATATTGATTGCCGGGGTCGACGGCAGCGAGTTTTTCTAGCAGGTCCGGATCAAGGTTGGCGTAGCCCTTGAGACCTTCGTGCGCAATGGCTTTCAACGCGCCCGCCGCCAGGCCACGGGCCAGAACGCTGGACGATGGCACCACCACGTCATAGCCGCTGCCACCGGTCAGCAGTTTGGTTTCCAGCACTTCCGGCGCATCGAAGGTGTCGTAGCGCACGTGAATGCCGGTTTCCTGCTCGAACCGTTGCAGGGTTTCCGGGGCGACGTAATCGGCCCAACTGTAGAGGTTGACGACTTTCTCCTCAGCCTGTGCCGCAGCAGCCATGGCAAGGAACAACGCGGGTAGACACAACTTGAACACGGGAGCCATGACAATCACCTGACCGGAGGAAGTGGTTGCAGGATGCATCGTCGGATACATTGGTGAAATATCACGTTTATTAACCTGACATTACTCAGGAGTAATGTTTGATGCTCGGTCAACTCCACGATGTGGACCTGCAACTCTTGCGCCTGTTTGTCAGTGTGGTGGAGTGCGGTGGCTTCAGTGCCGCGCAAGGTGAACTGGGCCTGAGCCAGTCGAGCATCAGCCAGCAAATGGCCAAACTGGAAACCCGCCTCGGCTATCGGCTGTGCAGCCGTGGCAAGGGAGGTTTCAACGTCACACCCAAGGGCGAGCAGTTGCTCAACGCCACTCGCAGCCTGTTCGAGTCCATCGAAGCGTTCCGTCATCAATCCAACGGCGTGGCCGGGCGCTTGATCGGCGAAGTGCGCCTGGGCTTGTCCGAAGCGCTGGATCAATCGGTGTTGCAACGGGTGGCCGAGGCGATCCGGCGCTTTCGCCAGCGCGATGAATCGGTGCGCATCGAATTGATGAGCGCCATGCCCGGCGAAATGGAGCGCTTGCTGCTGCAACAGCGGCTTGATCTGGCAATCGGTTATTTCTCGCAGATCCAGAACGCCTTTGACTACCGCGAACTGTTCACTGAAACCCAGCACCTGTATTGCGCCGCCGGCCATCCGTTGTTCACCGATGACGCGCCGGATGACCTAGCGTTGCAAGCCTGCGACCGGGTCGATCACCCTTACCGCTTCCTGCGCAGCGATGAGCCTTTCCAGGGCAAGCTGTGTTCGGCGCGGGCGGAACAGGTCGAAGGCACCCTCGCCTTCATTTTGTCCGGCAAGCACATCGGCTACCTGCCCAGCCACTTTGCCCGCAGTTGGGAAGACAAGGGATTGCTGCGGGTGGTGCGCCGTGAGGGCATGAGTTTCGAGGTGGCGTTCCATTTGGCCAGGCATCGGGCGTTGGTGCCGGGGGATGCGCAGCGGGCGTTTGAAGAGGATCTGCTCGCCGCATTCACCACGCCCCTGTAGGAGCTGAGCTTGCTCGCGATAGCGGACTGGCATCCACCATCGATGTGGACTGACATACCGCCATCGCGAGCAAGCTCGGCTCCTACAGGGGATTGCGTTGGAGGAGCGGCTCATCGCTCGCCACAAAAGGGTCTTTCTGGCATCCTGCGCCTCCTTTTTCTGACCCGGCCCAGCCTTCCGGCACGCATACCACCATGACCTCCCCTGAAAAAACCTCGCGCCACAATGACCTGATCTACGGCCTCAACGACCGCCCTCACCTGACGGCTACCGTGTTCGCCGCCCTGCAACACGTACTCGCCAGTTTCGTCGGCATCATCACGCCGACGTTGATCATGGGCAGCGCCCTGGGCCTGCAAAGCGAAATCCCCTATCTGATCAGCATGGCGCTGTTCGTCTCGGGCCTGGGCACCTTCGTTCAGGCGCGGCGCTTCGGTCCGATTGGCTCGGGACTGCTGTGCCTGCAAGGCACCAGTTTCTCGTTCATCAGTGTGATCCTCAGTGCCGGTTTCATGGTCAAGGCCCAGGGTGGCGGCACCGATGAGATTCTCTCGACGATCTTCGGCGTGTGCTTTTTCGCTGCGTTCATCGAAGTGGTGTTGAGCCAGTTCATCGGCAAGTTGCGGATGCTGATCACCCCGGTGGTGACCGGCACCATCATCACGCTGATGGGGCTGTCACTGATCAAGGTCGCGATGACCGACATCGCCGGTGGCTTCGGCGCTCCCGACCTCGGCGCTGCGAGCCATCTTGGCCTGGCGGCATTGGTGCTCGGGACCATTGTGGTATTGAATCGGGTGGACGTGCCGTTCCTGCGTCTGGGCGCAATCGTCATCGGTCTGACCCTCGGCTACGTCGTCGCCTGGCTGTTGGGCCAGGTCGACTTCGCCAGCCTGCCCGCCGTGCCGCTGATGAGCGTGCCAGTGCCGTTCAAGTACGGCTTCTCGTTCGACTGGGTGGCGTTCGTGCCGGTGGCGGTGATTTTCCTGGTGTCGCCGCTGGAAGCCGCCGGCGACCTGACCGCCAACTCGATGATTTCCCGGCAACCGGTCAAAGGCCCGGTCTACATTCGCCGGATCAAATCCGGGTTGCTCGCCGACGGCCTCAACTCGGCGATGGCGGCGGTGTTCAACAGCATGCCGATGGTGACCTTCGCGCAGAACAACGGCGTGATTCAACTGACCGGTGTGGCCAGCCGCTACGTGGCGTTTTTCATCGCCGGTTTGTTAGTGGTGCTGGGGCTGTTCCCAATGATTGGCGCGGTGCTGCAACTGATGCCGAAACCGGTGCTCGGTGGCGCCGAGTTGGTAATGTTCGGCACCGTGGCCGTGGCCGGAATCAAGATCCTCGCCGAAGCCGGCCTGCATCGTCGCAACATGCTGATCGTGGCAATTTCCCTCGGAATGGGTTTGGGTGTTGCGGCTGTACCCGAAGTTTTGCGAGAGCTGCCGAAGGCGTTGCACAACATCTTCGAATCGCCGATCACCGTCGGCGCGTTGTGTGCGATCGTGTTGAACATCTTCCTCCCGGAAGAATTCATCGAACTGGAAGAAGACGATTTCGATCCTGAAGCCTCGATCCTGCAAGTCATGGAAAACCCGGATGTCCCGGCCAAGGCTGAACCCGCCAGGCCTGCGGTTGTCGCACAGTTGAACCGCTAGACAAATGCTCAAGGGCCGAGCCGCTGGCGGTTCAGCCCTTTTTTACTTGTGAGAGCACGTTCATGCGCAGCGTACACGCCGTTATCCTTTCCCTCTTGTTGCTCTCCCTGAGCGCGTGCGCCCTGTTGCCGAATCGCGATCCGCTGAACATCAACGTGGTGGGCATTGAACCCCTGCAAAGCCAGGACATGGAAATCCGCTTTGCCGTGAAGATTCGCGTGCAGAACCCCAACGAAAGCTCGATCAGTTTCAACGGCGTGTCCCTGGACCTGGACATCAACGGCCAACCCTTCGCCTCCGGGGTCAGCGATGAATCAGGCTCCATTGGGCGTTTCTCCGAAACGGTGTTGACGGTGCCGGTCAGCGTCTCGGCGTTTTCGGTGCTGCGCCAGACCTTCGGCCTGAGCCAGGTGCAAACCCTGAACAACATGCCCTACGTCCTGCGCGGCAAACTCGCCGGAGGCTTGTTCGGCACGATGCGTTTCGTCGATAGTGGCAAGCTCAGCCTGCCGGGACCAACCACCGGCAGCCGGTAAGACTGTATCGGCAACACTGAAAATCCAATGTGGGAGCTAGCCTGCTAGCGATGACGGTGTGTCAGATGCCATGGACGCTGGCTGACACACCATCGCTAGCAGGCAAGCTCCCACAGGGTCATGTGTTGAAGCGCACACCGGGTTTTGCCCGCTCATCCACCGTCAACTCGAACACATCCGGGCGCGCGTAGTGCCCGACCACGTCGTAGTCGTAACGCGCGCGGATCAGGTCATCGGTGTCAATTTCGGCGGTCAGCAAGCCGCGATCACCCCGCAGCGGACCGGCCAGCACATCGCCCATCGGCCCGACAATCAAACTGCCCCCGGCAATCAACGGCCGATCCGCTGGCCAGTTGGCAACCTCGATGCCCAAGGCCTGCGGCGAGTCCTGAACCTGACAGGCGCTGACCACGAAGCAGCGGCCCTCGTGGGCGATATGGCGCATGCTGACCTGCCACATCTCACGTTCGTCCACGGTCGGCGCGCACCACACCTCCACGCCTTTGGCGTACATCGCGGTGCGCAGCAGCGGCATCATGTTTTCCCAGCACACCACCGCACCGATCCGCCCGACCTGGCTGTCGATCACCGGCAAGGTCGAACCATCGCCCTTGCCCCAGATCAGTCGTTCAGTGCCGGTTGGCATCAGTTTGCGGTGCTTGCCCACCAAACCGGCCTGCGGATCGAAATACAGTGCGGTGCAGTACAACGTGCTGCCGGACCGCTCAATGACACCGACTACCAGATTGGCGCCGGTCCTTGCCGAGAGACCCGCCAACGCTTCGGTTTCTGCGCCCGGCACATCGATGGCATTGGCGAAATAACGGGCGAAGGCTTCACGACCTTCCGGCAGGCGATAGCCGAGTTGCGTACCAAAACCCTCGCCTTTCGGATAACCACCGAGCAGCGCCTCGGGCATCACTACCAGTGCGGCAGCGGATTCGATGATCGCGCTTTCATACGACAGAATCTGTTCCAGCGTCTCAGCCTTGCCGCCGGGCAAGGCGCCGATTTGCAGTGCAGCAACGATTGACTTGGGCATCGCGGTAACTCCGTTTGCATCAGGTGTTGCTGATTCTCCGGCGTCACGGGATCATGAATAAAGCCCCATTGACTGCTGAATGATATGAATCAGATGAATATCGCCAACATCGATCTCAACCTGCTGAAAGTCTTCGAAGCGTTGCACGAGGAATCCAGTGCCAGCCGCGCGGCACTGCGCCTGGGCGTGACGCAATCGGCGGTCAGCGCGGCGCTGCGTCGGTTGCGCGAGGTGTATGGCGATCAATTGTTCGTACGCACCGGTCGCGGCCTCGCGCCGACGCTCAAGGCCAATCAACTCAAACCGGTGATCAGCGACGCGCTGAACAAATGCCGGCAGAGCCTGGCGATGGTCGATCCGGGCGCCAGCCATTACGACGGGCGCTCCGTGACGGTGGGCATGTCAGATGATTTCGAGATTGCCTACGGCCGGCGTTTGATCGAAGAAGTCGCCCGCAGCGCGCCGAAGCTGCGCCTGATCTTTCGCCAGACCCACAGCCAGATCGTTGCCCAGGCGCTGATGGAGCGCAGCATCGACCTGGCGATTACCGCCGGAGGGTTTGCCGAACGGCTGCTCAGTCGTCAGGTGTTGGGTGAAGGGAGTTACGCGTGCCTGGTCGACCCACTCAGCCTGGCCGCAGACCAACAAGGCATCAGCCTTGAGGAATTCGTCGCCCGCGAACATATTCTAGTGTCGTCGGGTGGCTTTATCGGCATTACCGACGAGGGACTGGCGGCGTTGGGGTTGAGTCGACGGGTCTGCGCCTCGACCACGCATTTCGCGGCATTGCCGCATTTGCTCAAGGGCAGTCAGGCGGTGGCGACCATTCCGACCCATGCCGCCAGCAGCATCGCAGCGCTCAGTGGCCTGATGTTGCTACCCTGCCCTTTGGCGTTGCCGCGCTACCCGATCGAACTGGGCTGGCGCACCAGCACCCAGCTCGATCCGGTGGTGTTGAAAGTACGCGAGGCCATTGTCGCGAGTTTTGCGTAATCGTTACTTGCTGGCGGCCATCAGGCGATTGACTTCACTGCGCACCATGTTCGAGAACTCGGGTGGCGACATGCCGTCCAGCTCGGCCCGGACCCACTCGGCCCATTTGCCTTTGCGTTTGGCGCGTTCGCCGAACAACCGTGCAGCTTCGCCCTTGGCTTTGCCCAGGTTGTTTTGCCAGAGTTCGAACAGACGGGATTTTTCATCTTCAAGCGCAGCGCGCTCGGCAAGGGGTTTGTCGGCCAGATTGAAGCTCATGGGAATTTCCTGCTGCGTAAAATAGGCGACATCTTACACTGTAGGACGAAACGTCCTGCGCTGGATTTCTTCGGGATTGCGCCAGAACGTTAAGTCGCTGCAACTTTTTCAATCGCGGCGCACTCCATTGTTCACTGTCCACTTACCTGCAAGGAGTACTTCAATGGCCCGGAAAACCGCCGCCCAAGCCGCCGAAGATCAAATCAAGGATCAGGCCTTCAGCGAACTTCAGTCTTTGATCGAAGAGTCGGAAAAACTGCTGAAAAGCAGCGCTTCACTGGTCGGTGAGGAAGCCGAGACACTGCGTGGGCAAATCGCCCAGAAACTTCAACAGGCCCGTGACTCCGTGACCAGCGTGCGCGACCGGACCTTGCCTGCGGTCGAAGCCACCGAAACCTACATCGGCGGTCACCCATGGCAAACCGTGGCGGTTTCGGCTGGTTTTGGTCTGGTGGTGGGGTTGTTGCTGGCCCGACGCTAAACGTCTGAACACCCCAAACCCTGTGGGAGCGGGCTTGCTCGCGAATGCGGTGTATCAGTCAATGCATTTGTTGAATGATAAATCGCATTCGCGAGCAAGCCCGCTCCCACATTCGTTCAATCGCCCGCCAATTCCCGCAAATTCGCCAGCGTCGGCTCATCCAGCGCAATGCCATTGGCTTGCGATTTGCCACGTTGAGAATGACGTCGATCACCCGGCAACCGCTTCAGCCCCACACCATGCATCTGCCGCACCAATTCCTGGCTACGCTCGGCAAAGCTCTGCCCGGCGGCTTTGCTCGGATCGATGACAATCAGCAACTGACCGGTCCACGGGGTCTTTGCGCCCGGATGATTCTTCCAGTCGAACTCAAAGGAAAAATTGCCCCCGGTCAACGCCGCGGCCAATAGCTCCACCATCATCGACAGCGCCGAGCCCTTGTGCCCGCCGAACGGCAACAACGCGCCGCCTTCCAGAATCGCTTTCGGGTCCTGGGTCGGCTGACCGAGGCCGTCCACGCCCATGCCAGGTGGCAAACGCTCGCCCTTGCGCGCGGCAATCTGCACATCGCCATGGGCAATGGCGCTGGTGGCCAGATCGAACACAATCGGCTCACCGTCGGCACGCGGCGCGGCAAAGGCAATGGGGTTGGTGCCGAACAGCGGCCGATCGGCACCGTGGGGTACGACGCAGGTCATGCTGTTGACCACGCTGAGCGCCACCAGCCCTTCATAGGCAAAGGGCTCGACGTCCGGCCACAACGCGGCGAAATGGTGCGAATTGCGGATCGCCAAGACTGCGATGCCGGCGCTGCGAGCTTTTTCCACCAGCAATTCCCGCGCGGCGGCTAGCGCCGGTTGCGCGAAACCGTTGCCAGCATCGACCCGCACGAATCCCGAAGCCACATCCTCAACCACCGGAACGGCCTTGCCGTTCACCCAGCCGCTCTTGAGGGTCGAGACATAACCGGGAATGCGGAACACCCCGTGACTGTGCGCACCGTCGCGTTCGGCGCCGGCGCAGTTTTGTGCCAGCACCCGAGCGACATCGGCCGACGTGCCGTGACGCAGGAAGATCTTCTCAAGCAATGCCGTCAGTTCAGCCAGCGACAGGTTTTGCGAGACAACAGTAGACACATGATCGTGTGGCGCAGACATCTGAAGCTCCAGACTAATTATTGGAGGGGGCAACAGCGTACGTAGACCGCCGATTAACAACGCGCGGCGAGTGCGCTGTCAACCCTTCGATTGCGCCTGTTTGCACGAACATGGGCCTGCCGTGCGTTAACTATCTACCACCCGTGCCGTGGCCCCGGCTTTTAGTCTCGACGCTCCATCCAGTGGCGCTCTGCGCCGCGCCTTGCTCGAGACTCGATAATGCCTACATCCCCTACTCCGCTGTTTTTCCCCGAAGCCCTGCAGTCCCCCGGCCTTTGGACTGAATTGGGCAAAACCCACGGACTTTCGCAAAAGGATTTTGAATGGTTCAAACATATCGAATTGGCTACTCAGACCCTACGTAGTCAACAGTCACCAACGATGCTCGCCGAAAGAATCCTGCTCGGCATTGCCGACCAGGAACCGATGCCCCTGGCCGGCAGTTTCGTGTTGAGTCCCACGCCGGAAAAAAACGGAGTGATTGCCTACAGCCCCTACACCGGTATTCAGAAGTACTACAGCCGCGCGGCGTTGACCGAACAACTGGTACAGCAACTGAACGAAGCAACTGAAGACGACAAGCTGCTCGCCTGCATGTCCCTGGACCGGCGCAAGAAGCTCGCGGCGGCCACCCATGTAAAGGTGACCTACCAGACGATCCATGGCGACGTATTCGAAGACCAGCGTGCCGCCATTGACGATAACCGGAGCCTGAATGACCAGGCCATGCTCGATGAACTGATGGCGCTGCCAACGCTCACTTCGTTGCTCGGTACAATACTTGCCGAGTTGCTGGCACCCACGTTTCCCGGACTCGACCAGCGTCGGACCCAAGTAAATTTCTATGCAGCTTCCCCTACAGACCCGAGCGCCGGGCCCGCTCGCCTGTGGATCAACTCACTGTCGTTGAGCGCCGCGATTCTGTCGTATTACCGTGAGCAGCAATGGCCAACCGGTCAGCATGTTGAGTTTTCCCACCCGCAAAAAACCTCAGCAAGTACTGATCAGCAGCACTGGGACTTCGCAGTCAAAACCGTTTGCGCAAAGTTGTTCAGCCTGCTGTCGACGCAACTGGAGCAGTTCTGGAGCGCGGCCAGCGCCGATGGTGTGTCACGACGGGAGTTTTTTGCCAAGGCCATTCGTGAACAGGCACGAGCAGACATCCTGCTCAAGCGTGAGGCCAAGATCATCAGTCCCGAACAGAGCACGGTGCTGCATACCCTCATCGAACCGGTTTCCGAAACAGCTCGCGGCCTTACCCTGGAAACCGTGCGCCTGTGGGAACACCAGGCCAATTATGTAGAACTGGCGGGTTCGCTGATGATCAGCCACGCCAAAGCCTGTCTCTACACTCCCACCCACGGGCTACAGGTGCTCAAGGACTACCAGGACTTGAAAGACACTTTGCGCAGCAAATTCAGCGCGGCCGGTCACGAAGACGAACTTTACGGCCTGCTGAGCCTGGACGAGCGCAACCGGTTTATCGGTTTCCAGCAACCCCATGTCACCGGTGAAGTGATTTCAGGGTCGATTTTCAAAACACTGCTTGAAGCGATCATCGTCAAACAACAACAGAACCTGGAACACGCCCTTCAACTGTTGCGTTACAGCGACGATGCCGTAGATATCCATGCCTTGTTCGATAAGGCGCTGGATATACGCTCCATGATCAGCGAGCGGATGCTGGCGCTACAGGCTGACGGGCGCTGGAGCACCCGG
This sequence comes from Pseudomonas sp. MAG733B, assembly GCF_036884845.1. Lineage (NCBI taxonomy): Bacteria > Pseudomonadati > Pseudomonadota > Gammaproteobacteria > Pseudomonadales > Pseudomonadaceae > Pseudomonas > Pseudomonas sp. MAG733B. The sequence continues at coordinate 3,658,266 of NZ_CP145732.1, read as the reverse complement.
CCCGTGCTGTCCGGCAGGCAAACGCCATCCCTGGTTCTTGCTGATACCGCTGCGGCGCTCGTCAAGACTTTCAGCGACGTCGAATCGCTGGTCAGCGCTGAATTCGGCGCACAGCCCTTGACCACGCTGGCGCTGCAAAAGGTCTATCTGGAAAACATGAAGTCACGCCTGGCTCACGCCCGTTCCGTCGGCATGCGCGGGGAAGCGCGACTGCGGCAACTCGGTTCAACGTTGCGCAATACAGATCGGGCCATTGTCGACACCGTGTTCAACCCTGACCAGCCGGATCGCGCCAATCGCAACATTCTCAACGGGTTTCGGCCGGACGCCTACTCATTGGTCCTTGAGTGTGGCGGTCAGGCTTATGTCTTGCCGCTGGCCAATTGCTTTCTGCTGACCGAGCGCGGCGGACTCGACATTCAGCACTCGGGGCGAGCCCTGCTCTGGACGCCGGCGACGGGGCTGGAGGTTTTCAATGACGTTGACCGTGCAAAACAGGAACTGGACCGACGCTTGCTGGACCCTCGAAAGCGCCTGACGCTGCTGGAAAACCTCACCCCTGCACAGCGCCAGTTCCACCAACGCTACAAACTGAACTCGTTGCGGTTGATCGACGGCAATGTTCTGCAGAAACTGACGCAATCAGCCATCGAGCATTTTCTGGGTGCTTGCGAACACGTGCGTTCACTGGAGCTCACCGCGGCTCAAAAACACAGCGCGCTTAACAAACTGGCGCAAACCCCTATCGACAGCAATTTGCGCAGAGCCACGCAGCTTTCGCAAGCCATTGCCCACCAACACTCCTTGCCGGCCTGGCTCGGTTTGGCGCCGGTAGAGGCACAGCAGTTGCACCTCGAACTGCTGCAGCAGTACCTCAATAATGTCAGCGATGACAAAGACTATCTCAGCGGCCTGCCTACCCTGCAAACGTACGTTCACGATACGCTGCTGACCTTGCTTGGTAGCCGCTTTCCCGGGGCTGTTATCAAGCCGGATGACATTGAAATAGTCCCCGACCTGGCCTTGACCGGGCCATCGCTCAGCCTGACCGGGTTCGCGTTGAATCCGGCCAGCATTGCCGAGGGTTCGGGGTTCAGCGTTCGATCGAAAACCGGTGCGGTGCTTCCCGCCGGCCTCGATCAGAAAGCGGTCCGGCAACTCTTGTTATCACTGGATATCAAGGAAGGATTCGCAAAAAAAATAGTTGATCGTCTTTCTGACGACAGCGATGAGGCCAAGGGGCGATGCCTGCGCTTCATTCAGCAATTGCCCTGGCAACTCATGCAGCATGCCCATGCCCTGCACCTTCAACAGCGACTGTCCGCGGCGGCGTTCGACTTGATCCAGCAGCTTCTGGACATGCCCGATGACATTGCCCGGGCGGCGGTGCATGGCGCCCACGCCATCATGCGTCCATTGGCGTTGATCAAGACAGCTGGCGCTGCCGCAGTCAGCGCTCTGGGCTTGTACCTGATCGGCCCGGGTGCCGGACATAAAGGCCCGCAAATCCTCTATGCGCCTTACCACACAGGTTCGCTTTTTACCGAGTTCGACAGCGAGACCACCCTGCTCGATGCGATTCATGCCAAGGGTCCGTTACAGGATCTGCTGATTCGCCGACTGCCGGAAAACCAGCAGTCCGTGTTCCGCAACTTGCTCCAGCTCACCGCCGGTCAATCGATCGAGATCACTCTTGCTTCCACCCACCTCGACGGCAATTTGTTGACTCGACTGTTCAGCGACAACACCAAACTGCTAAAGCACCTGCTGGACAGTCTGTCGTCGACATCGGCCCAGTCGGACTGGGGCACGGTAGTCAACTTGTTCAGTTCCGGAATCAAACGAATTGCCGGCCTGTTGCCGGGTAAACTGGCCTACGCGCAGTTCCTGTGGCAAAGCTTCAAAGATGCCAAGGCCTCCGCTGAGGATCTGCAGGATCACCACTGGAAACGGGCACTGGAGGAATTTATCGCCGGTGCCGTTCAATTGATCTCGTTAGGGCGGCTGTCGCTGGAAGGCTCCATTGAATCTTCCTCGGTGCCTGCCGAAACCGCACCTGTGGCGAGGACCGTAGAAGCTCCGCAGTGGTCGAAAATCCAGCCGACAGCGCCGATGCGCACGCTGCAGCAGCCCTTCGAAGCTCCAAACGTTGCCTTGAAAGATCTGACCAGTCAGCCAGGTGAAGGCACGTTCCTCGACCCGGTCAGCAAACATCAGTTCGCCGCTGTCGCCGGAAAAGTCTACCGCGTCGACAAACCGGGCGCGGTCTTGCAACTGCGCAATGCCAGCCAGGCAGGACCTTCACTGCTGACGACGCCAGGCGGGCAACAGGTGATGGACCTTGATGCGCACACCGTGCATTTCGGCAAGGCCCTGTCGAAGATGCACAACGAGTATGCGACCAGCCATGAAGTCAACCGAGCGCTGAACATTGAAGCGCGGGGCATGACCGCCATTCGCTTGTTGCAACCGGACCGGGCGCGCCAGATCGTGCAGGCCATCGATATGGCGCGCTTTTATGCGTTCAACAGCCTGCACAATTTGGCGAAGCCCCGGCCCCTTGTGTCTGGCACCCGCCTGAATACCTTCCTCAAAGGCTTCTTTGATGTGCCCAGCGTTAGCACGCAACTGATCGAAAAAATAAAAAAAGCCATTGTCCCCGTCTGCAACGCCCTGGTGGACCCGAATGAGGACTACATGAACACCGAACGTTTTGTCATCGGCTCCAACCGATTCCCGAACGCCAACATGATTGCCTTCGTGGTGGACAAGGATGCGCGCAAGGTCGTGCATTTCACCGAGAAGTTTTTCGATCAGCAACTTGATTGGTACAAGTCGTGCCTTACAGAGCCTTTCGATGTCGACGCCCACAGCCAGGCCTCCACCCTGATTCACGAGTTTTCGCACCTTTATTCAGATACCGTGGACATTGCGTCACTTGAAGCTCGCCGCCCTTTCAGCGATCTCGTTGCCCCCAATACCGCCTATGGCGCGGCCACGAAAAATACTCAACAGGTGTTTCAGCGCGAGGCACTGTCACTGGCAACACCATCAGAGGAACTGTTCGCCCGCTGGAGTGGCGCTGCACAAGCCTGGGTCGGTCTGGACAACATTGTCAGCACCGAGCACGTGGGCAAGGCGATCCTCAAAATCACCGGCTGCGCCACGATGGCCGATGCGCGCACGGCTTTTCTCGATCCACTGAAAACGGATACGCGGATTGACGTCATCTTGCGCAACGCCGACTCGATTGCCTTTTTGATCGGTCAGATGGGCCGGCAACTGGACCCGGTGCCTGCAGAGACCTGATCTGACCCTGATAGCTGCGCAAAACCGCTGTTCTGCGCAGCTATCAGGCAAATAGAGAACTTTTTGATCAAATTTTCACGCCGGGTATGAATACTGCTGCCCGCTGGCGTGTTTATCGCCAGCGGGCAAAAATAAACACACTTTGATGGGTAATTGCCATGACAGATGTTCTCGGCGGCGGCCCCTCAAGGTTAGAATGGCGGAAATCAGGATGAGTCAATGACCGACCACTCTCTCTCCCAAGCCGAATACGACGCCATCACCGATGCCGCAGCGCACTGGTGCATGCGCTTGCATGCCGATGACTGCACCGCGCAGGAACGTCTGGCGTTCGAGCAGTGGCTGGATGCTGACCCGCTTCACGCATTCGAATACGAGGCGATGCTGGAAATCTGGGATGTCGCGGGGGATCTGCCTCGTCCCGAACCTGTCGTCGTGCCAATGGTGCCGGTAAAACACCAGACACCGTGGCGCACATTCGGCATGGCCGCGGCCGTATGTGCACTGGCGTTGCCGCTGGCGGCCTATAGCGGCTGGAACCTCGGTTGGCTGCCCAATTCGTACCAGCACTTTGAAGCGACCAACAATGTGCGTCAGGTCACCTTGAAGGACGGCAGCCAGGTGGAACTCAACCTGGGCAGCGAGCTGACCTACAGCAATTACAAGGATCGTCGCCAGGTCACCCTGAAAAAAGGCGAAGCCTTCTTCAGCGTGACTCACGACAGCAGCCACCCGTTTGTCGTCAAGGCGGCCGAAGGCAAGATTCGCGTTACCGGAACCAAATTCAACGTCTGGATGTATGAAGACCAGGTGAAAGTGAACCTGATCGAAGGTTCGGTGCTGGTCAGCAGCAATGACGACTTGCCGGGGGACGGCTTGAGGCTCGGTCCATCGATGCAGGCGAGCTACGGCCATGGCGACTACATTCCGCGGATCCGCCAGACCTACGACAACGACAATTCGCTGGCCTGGCTCAACGGCAAACTGGTACTCGACAATCTGGCGCTGAGTGAAGCGCTGCCGTTGATCAACCGCTATCTGGAAACACCGTTGATGGTTGCCGACAACAGCACCGGCGCGATACGCATTGGTGGCATCTACAACATCAAGGAACTCAACACCCTGGTGACGACCCTGCCCAAGTTGCTGCCGGTCTACCTGACCCGTAATGAAGAGGGCAATCCAGTCCTGAATTCCATCCCGCAAAAACCTCCGAAAAGCTAAAAGGCCGCAACCCTCGCGGGGTGCGGCCTTCGTCTGTCTCTCAAACACTCATCACATTATTGCGCAGCCACCTTCGCAGCCTTCTCGTCCTGTTCGCGGATCGTCAGGGACTGATACTGCGGATCGGACTTGATCTGCTGCTCGGTAAACGGCAACACATTCAGTTGTTTCTTCGAAAACGCCAGTGTCTGATCCCGGGAATATTTCGAGGCCGGGTCACTGGACAGCGAAAACGCCAGCAATCCTTTGGCCTGTGGTCCCTTCTCATCGAAGGTCACGACTTGCAAGTAACTGGTGCCGCTGACCACTTCACGCTTGCCGTCGGTTCTCGGCACGCTCTGAATCGCATTGTAGACGCCCAAAGTCCCCGGTCCACCGTGAATCGGCGTTTGCTGGCCACCGCTGCTGACCACCTGGATGTCACCCCAACGGCTGTCCTTTTTCAGCCCTGAAGCATTGACCTGCTCCACCGACGCGAGCATTGCCTGACGCAGCGCTTGTGCCACTTCCGGCCGGTCAACCGCCAGGCCGCGCGGGGTGTGTTGTGGGTCTTGCGGATCGAATGCTACACGCCAGACCTCAGGCGCCTGCTCCAGCGGTTCCATGACATTCTGGAAATGCACGAAGCCCAGCCCACTGTCGAGATTTGCCTTGCGATCCCAAGCCTTGAGACTGGCGCACAGCGGTGCCAGCGTTTTCGCATCGGCACCCAAACCGTCCGCGCAGAATTGCAGCAGATCCGGCATGACTTGCGCGGCCTGATACACCTGATCGTCCATCACCATGTGTTGCAGATCCTCCGCCCCCAGCGGGCCGGCTTTGGCCAACGTGTTCAGGCGGTCCAGCGCGAAACGCGAGCGCAGGCCCAACGGCTGGCTTTCCTGGCTGATCAATGGCGAGAAACCGGTCAGCGGTTGCGCCGGGTTGGCCATCCACGCCGAATCGTTGGAATGCTGCACGAAATCCTTGCGCAACAATTGCGGCAGTTTATCCGCCGCATAAATGCCTTTCTGTGCGGCTTGCGGGTCGATGTCCCACGCGCAAGCGCTGTTGGAGCCGTCGAGGACGATCATCTGCAAGCCGATCCGTGGATCGCTGCACTGGGCCAGCTTCTCGGCACTCACGTTCGGCACCACCGACAGGTTCATGTACAGCGTTTGCCCCTTGTCGTCTGATGCCAGCGTGTTGACCCACGGGATGCCCTGGATCTTGTGGACGCTGTCCTGGAAATCCTTGAGGTTTTCGGCACGGTTCATCGCGTACCACTGTTGCAGAACGCGGTCGTTATCAAGGTTGGCGTCGCGCAGGCTGTAGGCAAACTGATTGTCCCAGTCCAGTTTTCCGGGCCACTGCACGATCGGGCCGAATTGCGAACTGTACACATCACGGGAAACCGCTTTCACTGAACCATCCGGCAGCTTCACCTCGACCGTCAGCGTTTGCTTGTCCATCGGCAACGACTTGCCATCAAGCAGGTAACGGGTCGGATCCTTGGGGTCCAGTTGCAGGCGGTACAGGGTGAAATGCTTGGACGAGTCCACGGTGTGGGTCCAGGCCAGATGCTGGTTGAAACCGATGTTGATCATCGGCAGGCCCGGCAAAGCGGCGCCCATCACATCCAGTTTGCCGGGAATGGTCAGGTGCATCTGATAAAAACGCATGCCGCCGACCCACGGGAAATGCGGATTGGCCAGCAGCATGCCGCGCCCATTGAAGGAACGATCACTGCCCACCGCCACGGCATTGCTGCCGCGGTCCAGGGCAAAACGCTGCATGCGCATGTCCGCCACCTGGAACGCTGTCTGCTTGCGGGTATTTGTGGCGACAGCAGCTGGCGGCGTGGCACCCGCCAAAGCTTCGGCAAACTGGCCGACGCCACCTTCCACCAACAGTCGGCGGGTCAACTTGACCAGATCCATTGCGGTGATTTCCCGTACCCAGTCGCCCTGGCACTGTTGCGGCAAACCCTGTTCACGACGCTCCGCCAGCGAGCGGTTGTAGCCGGCCACATAGCCTTCCACCAGTTCACGCACTTCAGGGGTTTGCGCCTGCCAGAACCCGGCAACCGCTTGCGGGGTGTTCAACCAGGTGAAAAACAGGTCGCTGACCTGGTTCTCACGCTCTTCGACCGTGAGCTGATCCGGGCCGAAAAATCGCGAGCGTTGACCGTTCACCGTGGCAATCTCATTAGCCAACAAACACAGGTTATCCTGAGCGTAGGCATAGCCGATTCCGTAACCGAGCCCGCGCTCGTTCTCGGCACGAATGTGCGGCACGCCGAAACTGGTCCGGCGGATATCGGCACTGGCCTGCTCAGGCTGGCTGCGCGCGTTCGCCGCAAGACTCAGCCCCAGAAACACACCCGCCAGGCTCAACCTGGTTAACTGGCTGGAAATAATCACACTCGCTCCTGATCGAAAAACGATGGTCACAGTTCTGCGTACAAACACGCACTGCGCATCCTGTTAGGGACGAAGCAAACGAAAAAAATTTAGGAGATTGAATAGCGACCGCGCACCGCGAAACAGAGGCGTCTGACAGACCGATGACGTAATGACGACAAAATTTCTACATTTAAGTCTTCATGATTTTCATCGCTCATACGTCTTGTTAGGTAAGAGCGCCCATTTTTTCCGATCAGGCTCTGAAAAGGAGTTTTCCCATGTACAACTCGCAACTGCCAACGGACGGTAGCAAAGCGCCAAAGGGCACCGCCCTTGGAGTCGGTGTATTCGAGCAGCCCACCGAACTTCACGGCAACGAGCGGATTCGCTTCCTGCTTAAAAGCTTTGGCCTGCGAACCAGTCTGATTCGTCTGAAAGTCATCGACGCCCTGCTGACGGCCGCTGAAAACGACCGTAGCCTGGGTGTGCGTGGTGTGCACACTCATTTGCTGGAGCTGGATATTCCCCTGTCCTTCCTGAGTGTGCGCGAAGTGTTGAAGCGTCTGTGCAGCGAAGGCGTGATCGTGCTCAACGCCGACAAAAGCTACAGCCTGGACCCTCGGGCCGCGGCCGTTCTGCACCACCACTGATCAAATTCGGGGCAAGTTCCTGAGCGTCAAGGCTCAGGGCTTGACCTTGCGACGTATCACGCCGTTGATCACGACCACGACCACCGCTACGCCGATGGCGATGTACTGAAACTGTTTTTCGCTGATGACGCCGGTGTTCTGCAAATACGACAGGCCAAACATGATCCCGAGCACCGCCAGGGCGATCAGAATCGAATATTTCAAACGTTGCGACTGGGTCATTGGCAGTTCCTGAATCTGAATAAATGTATCCGCTTTGTATCCGAATGCATGCCAAGCCCCTACCGTATTTCGGGGATGGGCCGCTGCAAACGGGGTCTCATGTTACAGCCGATGAAGAGTTTTGGCTTCACTGCGGCGATAACCATGAGGAGTTACAAATGTTGCGTCGAATCACACTGCTGATTCCCCTGCTGGCCCTGCTGTCCTTGAGTGGCTGCATCGTTTTCCCCCACGGCGGCTGGCACCATGACCGTCACTACGATGATCGTGGCGGGCCCGGTTATTATCCGCATCGCTGACCCCCGTTAAATTAACTCCCTGAGCGCCGCCCCGGCGCTCAGCGGCCAAGCTGACAATTTTGTCATGTCGCCCTCATCTGCCTGACAGCCTTGATCTACGATGATAGAGCTGCGCAGCGCTGTAGCACTTTGAAACACACCGTGAATGCCTGCCCGGAAAAACCGGTCAGAATGCGTTTTTTCGCCCGCAATCCGAGACCCATCCCGACATGCGAACCCCTCTGCGTCTGGCTGCCTTGAGCGCCCTGTTCATTTCCTCCCTGGCCCAGGCCGCCGACCTGATCCCGATCGAAGTTCACCGCGACGCCAATTGCGGTTGCTGCAAAAAGTGGATCACTCACCTGGAGGCCAACGGCTTCAAGGTCGAGGACCATGTCGAAGCCAACATGAGCGAATTCAAGCAACAACACGGCGTGCCACCGCGCCTGGCGTCGTGCCATACCGGTTTGATCAACGGCAAATTCGTCGAAGGCCATGTGCCTGCCGATCAAGTGCTGGCCCTGAGCAAGCGCGATGACCTGCTGGGTGTCGCCGCTCCGGGCATGCCAATGGGCTCGCCCGGCATGGAAATGGACGGCATGAGCGATGCGTATCAAGTGATCGGCCTGAAGAAGGACGGCACTGACGTGGTCGTGGCGGACTACCCCGCCCATTGATCTTCGGCGCTTACATCGGCTTGTTTCTCGCGGCTTTCGGTGCCGCGACGCTGCTGCCCCTGCAATCCGAAGCAGTGCTCGTCGGGCTACTGCTCAGCGACAAATACTGGCTGTGGGCGCTGCTGGCCGTGGCGACGCTGGGCAATGTCCTCGGCTCGCTGGTGAACTGGTGGCTGGGGCGAGCCGTCGAGCGCTTCCGTGATCGACGCTGGTTTCCGGTCAGCCCGGCCCATCTGGAAAAAGCCCGAATTCACTATCAGCGCTACGGACATTGGTCGCTGCTGCTCAGCTGGCTGCCGGTAATCGGCGACCCGCTGACCCTGGTCGCCGGCGTAATGCGTGAACCGCTGGGGCGTTTCCTGCTGATCGTGACCCTGGCCAAGGGCGCCCGATATGGCGTACTGGCTTTGGCCACTTTGGGCTGGATGGGTTGAACCAACCGATGCGGTGATTGCCTGTTTAATGTCGCCCTAATCATGCCGATCCAGCATCGGCGGATTTCCAATGGAGTTCTCTATGCCCTTCACTCTTCCCCGTTGGCTGCCCGGCCTGTTGCTGACTGCCGCCCTGCCTGTCATCGCGCATGCCGAAGGCCCGGCATATGGTCCCGAGCTGCAAGGTTTCGAGTACCCCTACACGGTCAAGCATTTCGCCTTCCAGTCCCAAGGCAAATCCCTGCAAATGGGTTACATGGACGTCGCCGCCCACGGCAAGGCCAACGGCCGCAGCGTGGTGCTGATGCACGGCAAGAATTTCTGCGGCGCAACCTGGGAAACCTCGATCAAAGCGCTGAGCGGCGCCGGTTACCGGGTCATTGCTCCGGACCAGATTGGGTTCTGCACCTCCAGCAAGCCTGATCACTATCAGTACACCTTCCAGCAACTGGCGAGTAACACTCAACAATTGCTCAAGGCGCTGGGCATCCAGAAAGCCACCCTGCTCGGCCACTCTACCGGCGGCATGCTCGCCACCCGCTATGCCCTGCAATATCCCGAACAGGTCGAACAATTGGCATTGGTCAACCCTATCGGCCTGGAAGACTGGAAAGCGCTCGGCGTGCCGTATCGCTCGGTGGATCAATGGTACGAGCGCGAGCTGAAACTCAACGCCGAAGGCATCCGCAATTACGAGCGCAACACCTATTACGGCGGTCGCTGGAAGCCTGAATTCGATCGCTGGGTGGACATGCTCGCCGGCCTCAACAAAGGTACGGGGCATACACAGGTCGCATGGAACTCGGCGTTGATCTACGACATGATCTTCACCCAGCCGGTGTACTACGAATTCCAGAACCTGAAGATGCCGACCCTGCTGCTGATCGGGACGTCCGATACCACGGCCATCGGCAGTGATATCGCCTCGCCCGAGGTCAAGGCGAAAATCGGTCACTACGACGTTCTTGGCAAACAAGTGGCGAAACTGATTCCTCAGTCGACACTGATCGAATTCCCCGGCATGGGCCACGCCCCGCAGATGGAAGAGCCGGCGCAGTTTCACCAGGCGTTGCTTGGCTGGCTGAACAAAACCAACCCCGTGCGTTAATGAGGTAAGGCTGATGGCGGTGCAGATTGCAGTGATTGACGATTGGCAGGATGTCGCCCGAAACGTGGTCGACTGGTCGCTGCTGGAAGACATTGGCCAGGTGAGTTTCATCCACGACTACCCGGCCGACAATGAAGCACTGGCCCAGCGCTTGGGCGACTTTGAAGTGATTTGCGTGATGCGCGAGCGCACCCGATTCGACGCAGAGCTGCTGGGGCGCTTGCCGAAACTCAAGTTATTGGTGACCGGAGGCATGCGCAATTTCGCCCTGGACTTGAACGCGGCCAAGGCGCTGGGCATTCAGGTGTGCGGCACCGACAGCTACAAACACGCGGCCCCGGAGCTGACCTGGGCGCTGATCATGGCCGCGACCCGCAACCTCGTCGTCGAAGCCAATGCTCTGCGCGCAGGCCAATGGCAACAAGGCCTGGGTGGCGATCTGCATGGCAAGACCCTGGCCATTCTCGGCCTGGGCAGCATCGGCCAACGGGTTGCGCAATTCGGCCAGGTGTTCGGCATGCGCGTGATCGCCTGGAGTGAAAACCTGACCGCCGAGCGGGCCGAGCAAGTTGGCGTGACCTACGTCAGCAAGCAGGAGCTGTTCGAACAGGCCGACGTGTTGTCCGTTCATCTGGTCCTCAGCGACCGCTCCCGAGGCCTGGTGGACGCCGAGGCCTTGAGCTGGATGAAGCCCACCGCGCTGCTGGTCAACACCGCACGCGGGCCGATCGTCGAAGAAGCAGCGTTGATCAAGGCTTTGCAGAAACAACGTCTGGCCGGCGCGGCACTGGATGTTTTCGAAGTCGAGCCATTGCCACCGCATCATCCGTTCCGGACCCTGGACAATGTGCTGGCCACGCCGCATGTCGGGTATGTCAGCCAGCAGAATTACCATTTGTTCTTTTCGCAGATGATTGAGGACATCAAGGCTTGGTCCGCGGGTGAGCCCATTCGTGTATTGAGCTGATACCGCGTCATCGTTCATCGCTAGCAGGCTAGCTCCCACAGAGATCTCCATTCGGCACGAGTTCTGTGTCTGTTGAAGATCAAATGTGGGAGCTAGCCTGCTAGCGATGAGGCCATTACAGACAACACACCTGCAGAATCGCGCACCGCAATGGTGCAATCCAACTGTTCACCCACGCACATCGATGTGACAGTTCTGCTTCATTTCTTTCCAGTTTCTCAAAAAAACCTGCCCTTCGTCGGTGCGATCGCCCCGCAATCCGGCACGTCCGTACCTCTTTGAACCGATTGTCGAACAATTTTGCCATTCGCGCTTTACCGCTCTAAGTTCTGGTCTAGGCTCACTTTCGCGGGTCGAAACCGGCCGGTCACAAAGTGGAAAAAAAGGCGAAACTTTTGCCACCAGTGGTCGGTCGACTGAAAGGTAGGTGCGTTGCGACTGGTGCATTCCTTGCAATGGTCAATTCACCCATTCTGCTTCAGCGCATTTGGGCAGCGCTTGCTCACCGATGTGCAGCGCTTTTGCGCCCGGCCACAGGAAGTGGCCATGAAAAACCGTTTGCCAGTGCTAAGAATTAGATCAACAACACGGGAGATTCATATGATAAGTACGGCTTTAGATGTTCAGGGAGAACGTGCTCATCAGCATGTCGGCGAATCCAGCACCGTTAGTGCTCCCACTGCCCAATCGATCAGCGTTCCCGGCACCAAGACGCTCGCCCCCGTGGCCAGCCAGAATCCCAACAAGAAAAAAGTGTTGTTCGTCACTTCGGAAATTGCCGATCTGGTAAAGACCGGTGGCCTGGGCGACGTTTCTGCTGCACTGCCACGGGCGATGGCCCATCTGCACGATGTGCGGGTGTTGATCCCCGGTTACCCGCAGGTGCTGCACAGCGAAAACCCGATCCACATCATCGGCGAACTCGGTGGGCATGCCGCACTGCCACCGTGCCAGATCGGGCGCATGGACATGCCTGATGGCCTGGTCATTTACGTGTTGATCTGCCCGGAACTCTACGAGCGTGAAGGTTCACCCTACGGCGCCAACAATGGTCGCGACTGGCCGGACAACCATATTCGCTTTGCCCGCCTGGGCCTGGCGGCTGCCGATATCGCCGCCAACCTCGCACAAATTCACTGGTGCCCGGACCTGGTGCACGCCCACGATTGGCCGGCCGGTCTGGCGCCCGCCTACATGCACTGGCGTGGGCAGCGCACCCCGACGCTGTTCACTATCCATAACCTCGCCTACCAGGGCGTGACCAGCCTGGGATCGTGCCCTGAACTGGGCATTCCCCATCACGCGCTGCAACAGGAAGGCATGGAGTTCTACGGCAAGATGTCGTTCCTCAAGGCCGGGATGGCCTATTCGAGCCACATCACCACTGTCAGCGCGACCTACGCCCAGGAAATCACCACCCCGGCTTTCGGCTGCGGACTTGACGGTTTTCTCGCCGCCAAGACCCAGCAAGGCCTGCTCAGCGGCATCCCCAACGGCATCGACGAGAGCTGGGACGCCGCCACCGATTCGCATCTGTTCTGCCCGTTCAGCATCGGCGAGTGGGAAGGCAAAGCGGTCAACGCCGCTCATGTTCGGCAGTTGTTTGGCCTGGATGATTCCGAAGGTCCGCTGTTCGCCGTGGTTTCGCGACTGGTCTACCAAAAAGGCCTGGACCTGACCGAAGCGGTGTCCGAATACATCGTCAAATCCGGCGGCCAGATTGCGATCATCGGTCGTGGCGAACCGGAAGAAGAGCAAGCCATGCGCGAACTGGCCCTGCGTTTTCCGGGGCAGATCGGCGTGCGCATCGGCTTTAACGAAACCGATGCCCGGCGGATGTTTGCCGGCAGCGATTTCCTGCTGATGCCTTCGCGCTATGAACCTTGCGGCCTGAGCCAGATGTACGCCCAGCGCTTCGGCTCGTTGCCGGTGGCACGCAACACCGGCGGTCTGGCCGACACCATTGAAAACGGCGTGACCGGTTTCCTGTTCGATGAATCCACGGTAGAGAGCTACCAGGAAGCCCTGAGCCGAGCGTTCAAGGTTTTCGCCTTTCCCGAACTGCTCAATGCCATGCGCTGCCGGGCGATGGCCGCGCCGTTCAACTGGTGCAAGGCGGTCGAACCCTACGCCGAACTCTACGAACAACTGGTGGCAAAAGCCTTGGGGAAATCGCACAAACAGTAAGAGGTTTACAAGATGCCGTTACGGACCCTTGAGACCTGGCCCCACGGCGCAATCAAACTGGACGCGGAACAAACGCAATTTGCGTTGTGGGCGCCAGATGCGTTTTACGTCAGTGTCGAACTGGAAAATGGACAATCCTTGCCGTTGTTGCCTCAGGCTGACGGCTGGTTCGTGATCAATACCCGCTGCCCGGCGGGTACGCGATATCGCTACAACATCGACGGCGAACTGGATGTGCCGGACCCGGCCTCGCGTGCGCAGGCCGGGGGCATCGACCAGCCCAGCCTCGTGGTCGATCCGCACGCCTATCTGTGGCAGCACAGCACCTGGCTGGGACGACCGTGGAACGAAGCGGTGATCTACGAGTTGCATGTCGGTGCGCTCGGCGGTTTTCAGGCTGTCGAGCAGCATCTGGCGCACCTCGTTGAACTGGGTATTACCGCGATCGAGCTGATGCCCGTGGCGCAGTTCCCCGGTGAGCGCAATTGGGGCTACGACGGGGTCCTGCCCTACGCACCCCAGGCGTCCTATGGTTCGCCCGAACAGCTCAAGCATCTGATCGACACGGCCCATGGTTGTGGTCTCGCAGTGATCCTCGACGTGGTCTACAACCACTTCGGGCCGGACGGCAACTATCTGCATCGCTACGCCAAGGGTTTCTTCCGCGAAGACAAGCACACGCCTTGGGGTGCCGCTATCGACTTCCGGCGCCGAGAGGTGCGCGACTTCTTCATAGAAAACGCCTTGATGTGGTTACTGGAATATCGTTTCGACGGTTTGCGGCTGGACGCGGTCCACGCCATCGAAGACCCGGACTTCCTTCAAGAGCTTGCACAAAGGGTTCGCAGCCAGACCGATCCGCTGCGCCATGTCTGGCTGATGGTGGAAAACGAACACAATCAGGCCAGCCTGCTGCAACAGGGTTTCGATGCCCAGTGGAACGATGACGGGCACAACGCCCTGCACGTGCTGCTGACCGGCGAAACCGACGCCTACTACGCCGATTACGCGCAAAACCCCACCGAACAACTGGCGCGCTGCCTGAGCCAGGGTTTCGTGTTTCAGGGCCACATCGATCGTCACGGCAAGCCGCGCGGCGAGCCCAGCGGGCATTTGCCACCGAGCGCTTTCATTCTGTTTTTGCAGAATCATGATCAGATCGGCAACCGCGCCTTCGGCGAGCGCTTGCATCGATTGGCCCATCCCGATGCATTGAAAGCCGCCACCGCGCTGTTGCTACTGTCGCCGATGATCCCGTTGATGTTCATGGGCGACGAGTTTGCCACCGAGCAACCGTTCCTGTTTTTCACCAGCCACCACGGTGAACTGGCGAAACTGGTGCGTGAAGGACGGCGTAACGAGTTTGCAGCGTTCAGCGCGTTTACTGATCCGCATAAGCGCGAGCAGATTCCCGACCCGAATGCGCCACAGACGTTCGAAGCATCGCGGCCCATGTTGACGGTCAACGGACCTTGCACCATGCAGGATCTGTATCGGCAACTGTTACAGATCCGCCATCGGCAGATCATCCCGCGCCTGCCCGGCACCCAGGCGCTGGATGTCGACGTGCTCGGCACAGGTGCGGTGAGCGCATCCTGGCGGCTGGGTGACGGCAGTCACTTGCGCATTGACTTGAACCTCAGCGCCACAGCGGTGCCCCATTCTCTGCCGGCCGGTGCTTCGCTGCTGTTCGAACACCCGCCGCATTCTGCCGCGCGCCTGGATCAAGGCACGCTGCCCCCGTATTGCGCGCTTGTCAGCCTCACCGCCGCAAGCCCCTTGCTACCCCTTGATGGAGAGCGCCAATGAGCGATGCGCAACTGGAAATCCTCGCCAGCCGTGCGGGCCTGGCGGTCGACTGGATCGACGCCAACGGTCGCCCGCAAAAAGTCGCGCCCTCAGTGCTGCGCAACGTTCTTACCGGCCTCGGTCATCCGGCCGGGAGTGCACAGGAAATCGATGCCAGCCTGCTCGAATTGCAGCAAGTGCAGCAAACCCGGCGCCTGCCGCCGTTGATCACCGCCGACTTCGGCGTCGGCCTCAATCTGGGGCATCACTTTGAACCGCACACGCCCTGCGAGATTCATCTGGAGGACGGTTCGCGGATCAACCTCAAACTCGACAGCGAAGCGGTGTTGCCGGGTTTGATTCCGGTCGGTTATCAGCACGTCAGCATCGACGGACAAACCTTCACCCTGGCCGTGGCCCCGGAGCGCTGCTACAGCGTCGGCGATGCCGTGGACAGCCCGATTCCGCGCACCTGGGGCCTGAGCGTGCAGTTGTACGCCTTGCGCCGCGCCGGTGATGGCGGGTTCGGCGACACCCAGGCTCTGGAGGATCTGGCGCGGGTGGCGGGTGAGCGCGGTGCCGAAGCGCTGGCGATCAGTCCACTGCACGCGATGTTCGCCAGCGACACCCGGCGCTACAGCCCTTATTCGCCTTCCAGCCGTCTGTTCCTCAACAGCCTGTATTGCGCGCCAGGAGCGATTCTCGGCGCGCGCGCGCTGCGTACTGCCATCGACGCCACCGGACTGGCGATCGAACTCAAGCATCTTGAAGAGCTGCCTTTGATCGACTGGCCCGCCGCCGCCGAAGCCAAGCATCGGTTGTTGCAAGCGCTGTACGAAGGTTTTGTGCAGGGCGAACATCCGTTGCATCCCGACTTCAGCAGCTTCCGTCACGCCGGCGGTGAAGCCCTGGAAAATCACTGCCGCTTTGAAGCGATTCAAGAGGCTCGCGCTGCGAACGGTGAAAGCCTCGACTGGCGACAATGGCCCGAGCAATGGCGCAACCCGCGCAGTGCTGCCCTGGCCGAATTCGCCGAGGAAAATGCCGGACGCATCGGTTTCTTCGTGTTCTGCCAATGGCTGATCACACGCTGCCTGGAGCGTGCACAAGCCGCCGCGCGCAGCAGCGGCATGAGCATTGGCCTGATTGCCGATCTGGCCGTCGGTGCCGATGGCGGTGGCAGCCAGGCCTGGAGTCGCCAGGATGAATTGCTCGCGTCACTCACCGTCGGCGCACCGCCGGACATTCTCAACCGCACCGGTCAGGGCTGGGGGATTTCCGCGTTTTCCCCCGAAGGTCTGGTGCGCAACGGTTTCCGCGCGTTCATCGAAATGCTCCGCGCCAATTTCGCCCATTCTGGAGGCCTGCGCATCGACCATGTCATGGGCCTGCAACGCCTGTGGGTGATTCCCAACGGCGCGCCGCCTGCCGACGGCGCCTATCTTTACTACCCGGTGGATGACCTGCTGCGCCTGCTGACACTGGAATCCCATCGCCACCAGGCCATCGTCCTCGGCGAGGACCTCGGCACGGTGCCCGATGGCCTGCGGGAAAAACTCATTGCCCGCTCGATGCTGGGCATGCGGGTGCTGCTGTTCGAGCAGGACAACACTCACTTCAAACCGATTCTCGACTGGCCGGACAACGCCTTGGCGACCACCAGCACCCATGACTTGCCGACGCTCAACGGCTGGTGGCATGGCCGCGACATTGACTGGAACGCGCGCCTCGGGCTGGTCGACGCCAATGGGGAAATCGAGTGGCGCCAGCATCGTGAACGCGAGCGCGAAGGCCTGCGCCGGGCGTTGAGCGAGGACCCGCAGAACTTTCGCGAAGAGTCTCACGAAACCGATCAGGTGCTCGACGCCAGCGTGCGTTTCCTCGGCCACACCCGTGCACCATTGGTGTTGCTGCCGTTGGAAGATGCGCTGGGCATCGAACAACAGGCGAATCTGCCGGGCACCATCGACACCCATCCCAACTGGTCGCGACGCTTGCCGGGGTACAGCGAAGCCCTGCTCGACGATCCGGACGCCGCCCGGCGCCTGGAACTGCTCGCCTGCGCGCGACTTCAGGCGGCCGAGCGTGACCTATGACTCAAGCATCCGTGCAGCCGCTGCGGGCGACCCTGCGGCTGCAATTTCATAAAGGCTTCACCCTCGACGATGCCGTGCCGCTGGTGCCGTACTTCGCCCGCCTCGGCATCAGCCATGTGTATGCCTCGCCGCTGCTGAGCGCGCGCGCCGGGTCCATGCATGGCTACGACGTGGTGGACCCGACCTCGGTCAACCCGGAATTGGGCGGCGAAGCGGCGTTGCGTCGACTGGTCGCGGCATTGCGTGCGCAGAACATGGGGCTGATCCTCGACATCGTCTCCAACCACATGGCGGTCGGCGGTAGCGACAATCCCTGGTGGCTGGACTTGCTGGAATGGGGGCGCCTGAGCCCCTACGGCGAGTTCTTCGACATTCAGTGGCATTCATCCGATCCGTTGATGGAAGGCCAGTTGCTGCTGCCATTCCTGGGCAGCGACTATGGCATTGCCTTGCAGGACGGCACCCTGCCCCTGCGCTTCGATGCGCAAAAGGGCGCGTTCCATGTCGAGCACTACGAGCATCACTTCCCGATCCGTCCTGCGGACTACGGCGAACTGCTCAAGTCCGACAACGAACAACTCAAATCACTGGCCGACCGCTTCAGCACCTTGAGCTATCAGATGGACGCTCACAGCCTGGCCAAGCCCTTGAAAGACGAGTTGCGCGAGCTGGCCAGTGATCCGCTCATGCTTCAGGCCATCGAACACAATCTAAGCGCCTACGACTCACTCACCGCCGACGGTTTCCAGCGCCTGCATAATCTGCTGGAACGCCAGAGCTACCGTCTCGCCAGTTGGCGCACGGCAGCGGACGACATCAATTGGCGGCGTTTTTTTGATATCAACGAACTGGGCGGTTTGCGCGTCGAACGCCCGGCCGTATTCGAAGCGACCCACGAGAAAATCTTCCAATTGGTGGCGGACGGCTTGATCGACGGCCTGCGCATCGACCACATCGATGGCCTCGCCGACCCTCGGGGTTACTGCCGCAAACTGCGGCGACGGGTCGACAGCCTGGCGCCGGGCCGACACCTGCCGATCTATGTCGAGAAGATCCTGGGCGAAGGTGAAGCTTTGCACCGTGACTGGTCGGTGGATGGCACCACCGGCTATGAATTCATGAACCAGTTGTCCCTGCTGCAACACGATCCCCAGGGTGAACAGACCTTGGGTGAACTCTGGCATCGGCACAGCGCACGGCCGGCCGATTTCCGCCAGGAAGCACAACTGGCGCGCCAGCAAATCCTCAACGGTTCGCTGGCCGGGGATTTTGAAAGTGTCGCCCAAGCCTTGTTGCAAGTGGCCCGGGACGACCTGATGACCCGCGACCTGACCCTCGGCGCGATCCGCCGTGCGTTGCAGGAGTTGATCGTGCATTTCCCGGTGTACCGCACCTACATCAGCCCATTGGGACGCTCCGCTGAGGACAACGTTTTTTTCCAGCAAGCCATGGACGGTGCCCGACAAACCCTTGGCGAAGCCGACTGGCCGGTGCTCGATAACCTGGCCGGTTGGCTGGGCGGCGAACCTTGGCGCAAACGCCCGGCGGGTCGCGCACGCAAACGACTCAAGCATGCCTGCGTGCGCTTTCAACAGCTCACTTCACCGGCGGCGGCGAAAGCGGTGGAAGACACGGCGTTCTATCGCTCGGCCGTGTTGCTGTCGCGCAACGATGTAGGGTTCAGCACTGAACAATTCAGCGCGCCAGTCGCTGACTTTCATCAGGCGTGCATCCAGCGCTTGGAAACGTTTCCCGACAATTTGCTGGCCACCGCCACCCACGATCACAAACGCGGCGAAGACAGCCGCGCGCGTCTGGCAGTGTTGAGTGAACGCAGCGCCTGGTATGCCGACCAGATCGGCCTGTGGCGCGCCCTCGCCCGCCCCCTGCGCAACGATGAACAACTGCCGTCGGCGGCGGATGAATTGATCCTGTATCAAGCCATTCTCGGCAGTTGGCCACTCGACCTGCGCAGCGATGATCTCCCGGCCTTGAAGGTCTACGCCGAACGCCTGTGGCAGTGGCAACAAAAAGCCCTGCGCGAGGCCAAATTGCAGAGCAGCTGGAGCGCGCCCAACGATACCTACGAACAAGCCGTCCAGGCCTTCGTCCATGGCCTGCTGCTGACACCGGAAGGCGAACTGTTGCGCTCGGCCCTGGGCAAAGCGGCGCAAGCCCTTGCCGTTCCAGGCGCACTCAACGGATTGGCGCAAACCTTGCTGCGCATGACCGTGCCGGGGGTGCCGGACCTCTATCAGGGCAACGACTTCTGGGACTTTTCCCTGGTCGATCCGGACAACCGCCGGCCGGTGGATTACGCCGGCCGCGAGCAAGCGTTGCAGCACGCGGTCGACCTTCCCGACCTTTTGGCCAACTGGCGCGACGGGCGCATCAAGCAAACCTTGATTGCGCAAGCCTTGAACCTGCGTGCAGAGCATGCCGAGCTGTTTCGGCGCGGCACTTACCAGCCGCTGGAAGTACTGGGCAGCGAGGCCGGTCGAGTGTTGGGTTTTGTCCGCGAACGGGAAGGCAAACGGGTCATCGTCATCGTGCCGATACGCTGTGCCGAACTGCTGAAAAACAGTGCCGCCCCCCACGTCAACGCGCCGCTGTGGGGCGACACCCGGGTCAAATTGCCGTTCACCGAACCCGAAGAAAATCTGAAGGGACTTTTTTCCAGCGTCGCAGTCACACAACACAAGGAGCTGATGATCAGCGCCGCGCTGGGGGACTTCCCGGTCAATCTCATTATCCAAACTACCCACACTTGAGTTCAGTTCAGGAGCATTGCGATGAGTACCGACGATAAACGCATCCGCGAGTTTGCCTATCAGATCTGGGAATCGGAAGGTAAGCCAGAAGGCGAGGAAGCCCGGCATTGGGAGATGGCGCGCAAGCTGGCCGAAGCCGAAGCCCTGGCGCCGAAAAAACCGGCTAAAGCGGCTGCCGGCAAACCCGCCGCCAGCAAAACCCTCAATGGCAAGGCCGGCGATAGCAAAGTCGCCGCGTCAAAGGCCAAAACCAAACCGGCGGCGGCCTCTGCCGTTATCCCTCCCGGGGAAAAGGCCGTGAAAAAGCCTCGCGCAGCGCGGAAACCGCCGGCGGTCTGACTTTTTCAAGCGTTGTACCGATTGACTGCGTGGCGAGTTCTCTCGCCACCGAGGGCGCGTTCGCCCGGTAAAACTGCAGGAGCACTTATGACCCGTCCAAAGAAAGACACACCAGCATCCCAAACCGAGCCCTCACGCATCCGTGAAGGACTGCCCTTTCCGCTGGGTGCGACCTGGGATGGGCTGGGGGTCAATTTCGCCTTGTTTTCCGCCAACGCCACCAAGGTCGAACTGTGCATTTTCGACGACGCCGGCGAAGTGGAGATCGAACGCATCGAACTGCCGGAATACACCGACGAGATCTACCACGGCTACTTGCCCGACGCCCATCCGGGGCTGATCTACGGCTACCGCGTCTACGGTCCGTACGACCCGGCCAACGGCCATCGTTTCAACCACAACAAGCTGCTGATCGATCCTTACGCCAAACAACTGGTCGGCAAATTGAAGTGGTCCGAGGCGCTGTTCGGCTACACCATCGGCCACCCCGACGCCGACCTCAGTTTCGATGAACGCGACAGCGCGCCGTTCGTGCCCAAATGCAAAGTCATCGACCCGGCGCACACCTGGGGCCACGACCATCGCGTCAGTGTGCCGTGGGACAAGACGATCATTTACGAGACCCACGTGCGCGGCATCAGCATGCGCCACCCTTCCGTCCCCGAGAATCTGCGCGGCACCTTCGCCGGGTTGATGGTCGATGATGTACTCGAACATATCCGTAAACTTGGCGTATCCACCGTCGAGCTGTTGCCGATCCATGCCTTCGTCAATGATCAGCATTTGCTGCACAAGGGCATGACCAATTACTGGGGCTACAACAGCATCGCCTTCTTCGCCCCCGACCCGCGTTACCTGGCCAGCGGCAAGATCGCCGAATTCAAGGAAATGGTCGCGCACCTGCACGAAGCCAACCTGGAAGTGATCCTCGACGTGGTCTACAACCACACCGCCGAGGGCAATGAACAAGGCCCGACCCTGTCCATGCGCGGCATCGACAATGCCTCCTACTACCGCTTGATGCCTGACGACAAGCGCTTCTACATCAACGATTCCGGCACCGGCAATACCCTCGACCTGAGCCACCCGTGCGTGCTGCAAATGGTCACCGACTCCCTGCGCTACTGGGCTTCGGAAATGCACGTCGACGGTTTCCGCTTCGACCTGGCGACCATTCTCGGGCGCTATCACGACGGCTTCGACGAGCGTCACAGTTTCCTCGTGGCCTGTCGTCAGGACCCGGTGCTGCGGCAGGTCAAGCTGATTGCCGAGGCTTGGGACTGCGGCCCCGGCGGCTATCAGGTCGGCAACTTTCCGCCCGGTTGGGTGGAATGGAACGACAAGTTTCGCGACACCGTGCGCGCCTTCTGGAAAGGCGACGACGGCCAATTGGCGGACTTCGCCAGCCGCATGACGGCGTCCGGCGAGATGTTCAACCAGCGCGGCCGGCGCCCTTACTCATCGGTGAACTTCGTAACCGCTCACGACGGTTTCACGCTCAACGATCTGGTGTCATACAACGACAAACACAACGAAGCCAACGACGAAAACAATCAGGACGGCAGCAACAACAACCTGTCGTGGAACCACGGGGTCGAAGGCCCTACCGACGACCCTGAGATCACCGCCCTGCGCCATCGACAAATGCGCAATTTCTTCGCCACCCTGCTGCTGGCCCAAGGCACGCCGATGCTGGTGGCCGGCGATGAATTCGCCCGCACCCAGGACGGCAACAACAATGCCTATTGCCAGGACAGCGAGATCGGCTGGGTCAACTGGGACCTGAGCGAGGACGGCAAGGCCCTGCTCAAGTTCGTCAAGCGTCTGATCAAGCTGCGCCTGGCCTACCCGATCCTGCGCCGTGGGCGTTTCCTGGTGGGCAATTACAACGAGGACATCGGTGTCAAGGACGTCACCTGGCTCGCGGCGGACGGCACCGAGATGACCACCGAGCATTGGCATGACGCACACAATCGCTGCCTCGGCATGCTGCTCGACGGTCGTGCCCAGGAAACCGGCATCCGCCGCAAAGGAGCCGACGCCACCCTGTTGCTGGTGGTCAACGCCCATCACGACATCGTCAACTTCCAGCTGCCGGAAGTGCCTGACGGCGGGTTCTGGACCTGCATGATCGACACCAACCAACCGTCGATTCGCGGCCAGGAACGCTTCGAGTTGGGCCACGAGTACTCGGTCACCGGCCGTTCGCTGCTGTTGTTCGAATTGCAGCGAGAGGAAGACGAATGAGCTGAACCGCAGGCTTGTCAGATAAAAAAACACTTCGGATCAAGCTCAGAGGCGACGGATAGCGCTTCATGAGCAATACTCGATGCGCGGCATTCCAGGGTTCGGAGTGCCGCGAAGGGCTAACAACCCGTCCTCACGGGTCTGCCGGGCTTGCCTGCAGCAAGCATTGCGCACGACTGAAGGCGAAACGAAACAAGGACGTCACCCATGAAACCTGTTTCCATCAGTGAACACAGCCTGCCAGCACAGATCTGGAACAGCGCCCCGCAACTGGACAATATTCCGGTTATCAACACACAGTCGCTGGTCCCGCCCGGTGCTCGTGCCGTGGTGATCGCCCCGCATCCGGGCGATGAAGTGGTGACCTGCGGCGGACTCCTGCAATTACTCAGCGCCATGGGCCATCCGCTGCAATTGATTTCGGTAACCGACGGCAGTGCCAGTCATCCGGGATCACAGCAATGGTCGGAGAAACGCCTCAGCGTGTTTCGCTCTCAGGAAAGCGTTGAAGCCCTGCGCCGGCTCGGGTTACCGATGCACAGCCTGAAATGGATTCGCGGCGGCTTCACCGACAACGCCCTGGCCGAGCATGAACAGGCATTGACCCGCTTCATCGCCCGCTACCTGCGGCCCGGCGACGTGGTGTTCAGCACCTGGTCCGAAGACGGTACCCGCGATCACGACGCCGTCGGCCGTGCCAGTGCCGCCGCCGCAAACATCGCCGGTGCCGACTTCAATGAAGTGCCGGTCTGGGCCTGGCACTGGCCGACGCGCGACCGGGATTCGATCCCCTGGCACCGTGCCCGCAAGGTTCGCCTGGACACCTGGACCGTCGCGCGCAAAAGCCACGCGACCCATGCCTACGCCAGCCAGCTCGACGGTGAACCGGCGATCGGCATCGCCCCGCTACTGCCACGGATCCTGCTGGAACGAATGCGCTTGCCGTATGAAATTGTCTTCATCTGAATTGATCACAATCCAGTATGTGGGAGCGGGCTTGCTCGCGAAGACGTCAGCACAGTCAACACTGATGTCGTCTGAAACACCGCTTTCGCGAGCAAGCCCGCTCCCACACTTGATCGGTGCCTATCCTGAAGTCACTCAAACTGAACTGCCCGCCCCAGGATCAGTCGCATAGATAAGCTTGCCTTGATTCAGAGGAGTGAAAGTGACCAGTACTTCCAAGCCGCAGGCGGTCGAATCAGTACCGTTGGACAAACCACCGGCCATCCATCGACTGCGTGTGCTGACCGTCAATACTCACAAGGGATTCACCGCGCTCAACCGCCGATTCATCCTGCCGGAGCTGCGCGAAGCGGTACGCAGCACCTCGGCGGACCTGGTGTTTTTGCAGGAAGTCGTCGGCGAACACGATCGGCATTCCTCGCGCTACAACGACTGGCCACAAACCTCGCAATACGAGTTCCTGGCCGACAGCATGTGGAGCGATTTCGCCTATGGCCGCAATGCGGTCTATCCCGACGGCCACCACGGTAATGCGCTGCTTTCGAAATATCCGATTCGCGAATACCGCAACCTCGATGTTTCCATCACCGGCCCCGAGCGCCGCGGGCTGCTGCATTGCGTGCTGGACGTTCCGGGGCACGCCGAGGTCCATGCGATCTGCGTGCATTTGAGCCTGCTGGAAAGTCATCGGCAGTTGCAGCTTCAATTGCTCTGCCAGTTGCTCGAATCCCTGCCCGACGATGCACCGGTGATCATCGCCGGCGATTTCAACGACTGGCAGCTGCAAGGCAATGCCGCCCTCGCCCGTCGCGACTACCTGCACGAAGCTTTTGAACGCCATCACGGCCGCCCCGCAAAAACCTACCCTGCGCGTTTTCCACTGCTGCGCCTGGATCGCATTTATCTGCGAAATGCCAGCAGCCATGAGCCGAAAATACTCGGCAGCAAACCCTGGACGCATCTGTCGGACCATCTGCCATTGGCGGTTGAAGTGCGGCTGTGAGGTTGGATTTTTTTTAAATCGGGACCGACTTACCTGTTATTTATGACAGTAGCGACACCCAAATACCGCTGTTAGGCTGCTGACGTCCGTGCACCATTGATCGTACGGGCATGCGACTCACAGTGGCCGTCGTTGCCGAAGGTTCTCGATTTACGGGTGTTTACCTTCATGACTCTGTCTAGCAACCCGCACTGCCGAGGGTGACTGATGCCTCAGCCCAGTCACCGCCCCCAACGCGGAGACGAGCATGACTTTTTCGACAGATCTGCCCAAGTACCGCTACAGCGCCTGTGCTTTTTCCCTCTGGCTTTGTGTCGGATGGTCATCCTCCTCCCAAGCCGCCTGCACCCTTACCCCGACCGCCGGCAACGACACCTTCACATGCGATAGCGCCAGCAGCGGGCCGTTGACCGATCTGGCGGGCAACAACACCCTGAATCTGCCCGCCAACGGCACCGGAACGATCAATGGCGACGTGACGTTCGGTGCAGGCACTGACACGATCAACATGGATTCCGGTCGTATCGTGGGCATCGTGGATCAGGGGGATGGCGCCGATGTCTTCAACATCAGCAACGGCCAGGTCACCGGTCCCGTCAACCAGGGCAATGGCATCGACAACTTCACCATGAGTGGTGGCAGCATCGGGTCCCTGGCCCAGGGCGACAATCGTGACTTCTTCCGCATGACCGGTGGCACGATTGTCGGTGCCTTCGAGGACGGTGACACCGCCACGATGACCGGAGGCACCATCGGCCGGGTCGACATGAAACTCGACAACAACCTGTTCGACCTGTCCGGCGGGCAGATCCTCGGCAACCTGGTCACCGGTTTCGGCACCGACACCATCATCGTTTCCGGGGGCAGGATCGGCGGCAACATCAGCGTCAGCGGCGGCAACGACAGCATCACGGTGACCGGCGGCGAGATCGTTGGCGAGGTCCGTGCCAGCACCGGCAACGACACCTTCGTGTGGGATGGCGGCGGCATTATCCGTTCGCAAATCTTGCTGGAAGACGGCAATGACAGTGCAACCCTGCGCAATCTCGGCGAGAGCACACTCGCCCAGACACCCAGCCTCAACGGCAGCACCGGCATCGATGTGCTGACCTTCGACCGCACCACAACCGCGGGGGCCGGGCGCTACGTCAATTGGGAAACGGTCAACCTGAACAACGGCTCTCAGTTCGATCTCGCCGGTAACTTCGTTCTCGGTGACGGCACCAGCGGCACCGGCGTATTCAACATCGACGGCAGCAGCGTTCTGACGTCCACCCAGGGCAGAATCACGCCTTTCACCGCCGGCCAACGCGCTACCCTGAACAACGCCGGGATCATCGATCTGAGCGGTGGCAATACCAGCGACATGCTGACGGTGCAGGGTAATTACGCAGGTAATGGCGGACAGTTGTGGGTGCAAAGTGCGCTGGGCGATGACAGTTCACCGAGCGACAAACTGGTGGTCAACGGCGGAACGCTCACAGGCACCACGGCCATTACCGTGAGCAACCTGGGTGGCGCCGGCGCGGAAACCTTGCAGAACGGCATCCAAGTGGTTCAGGCCCAAGGCACGGCCGTCAGCAACAGCGACGCCTTCAGCCTCAAGGCTCCGGTATCGGCCGGAGCCTATGATTACGTCCTGTACAAGGGCGGTGTCACGGTCGGCAGCGAAAACAGTTGGTATTTGCGCTCGGCTGCCGTGGCAGTGCCGCTGGTTGCGGTGCCCAACCCCGACCCGACGCTGCCGCCGATTCTGGTGCCGCTGGTAGCCACGCCAGTGGCGGCGGCCGGCAGTCCGTCGGTGCCGGTTCCTGCACCGGGCTCAGCACCGATCCCCTTGTATCGTCCGGAAGTCCCGACCTGGTCAGTGTTGCCGCCAGCAGCGGCGCAATTGACCATGACCGCCCTCGGCACCTTCCACGATCGCCAGGGCGATCAACGTCTGCTGACCGAGACCGGATCCTTCGGTGCAGGCTGGGGCCGGGTCTATGGCAAGAACTACGAGCAAACCTGGGCCGGCACCGTGACACCCAGGGTCGACGGTTCGCTCAATGGCTTCCAGGTCGGCAACGATCTTTTTGCTTCGCAATTGGCAGGCGGGCAAACCCAGCGCAGCGGTTTCTTCGTCGGCCACAGCCGCTTGAAAGGTGATGTCGACGGTTTCAATCAGGGCTTCGAAGACAAACGCGCCGGCAAGGTCGAGCTTGAGGGCGACAGCCTCGGCGTCTATTGGACAATCACCGATCCCGGCAATGCGTACATCGATGCGTTGGCAATGCACACCTGGCTTTACGGTGGCAGCCATTCCGATCGAGGTCTGAAGATCGACAATGACGGGCATGCCCTGACCCTTTCAGTGGAGGCTGGCTATCCCTTCGCGATGGCGAACAACTGGGTCATCGAACCCCAGGCGCAAATCATCCACCAACAGATTGATCTCGACAGTCAGGACGACGGTGTTTCCCGGGTGTCCTTCGATTCCGATCCGGCCTTGACCGGGCGCTTCGGCGCTCGCCTCAAAGGTCGCTACGACGTCAGCGGCCTGCCACTGGAACCCTACTTGCGCGCCAACCTGTGGCACACCTTTACCGGGACTGACACGGTCACTTTTGCCGGAACCACCGACATCGACACCGAGCAAAGGACTTCATGGGCCGATCTAGGTATCGGCGCGATCCTGACCCTCGCCCCCAGCGTCAGCGTGTACGCCAACGCCGACTACAGCAGCAATATCGACAGCAATCAGCAGCGAGGAATGGCCGGCAACCTGGGTATCAGGCTGAGCTGGTAACTCCGAGCAATAGCTCTAGCCCGCGAGTTTTTTGACGAATTTTCCAATAAACAAGAACTTAGGGATGCGTCGTAAATCAGGCACTTATAGAAGCAAAAATAGCCCTACCATTTATCGGCCATTTTCTTGACGCAGTGGCAGGGGTCTTCTTGACTTCACGGTACTACCCCCGGAAACACAATCAGGGGCAAGCCCCCAAGACACCCGCGAACACGGGCGGCCCCCGGCTTGCCTCCATACATTCGGTCGCCCCTCGTTCGGGGTAGGAGAGACGCCAAGGCAAGTACGGCACGCGATTGCAAGGTAGCCCCGCCATGAGAACTTCACTCACCCAACAAGAGATCAAAGTCACTTTTTGCACTGTCTCGAGTTCACTCTTGCTGTGCTCCTCCATGGAAGTACAGGCCCAACCGGCCGAGGAAGAAGTAACGCCCTGGTATCGCCAGGACATTCCCGTGCTTACCCTGCCTGCTCTCGACACCACCTACCCCGGCCGTTTCAGCCCCAACCCCGACATACGAAGTAGCCACTTCACCACCGAAGACGCAACGCCCTATGCCTGGGATCAGATTTACGGACAGGCGTCACGCCAGGCGCAAACCGACGCCCTCGCCCAAGGCTTTACCAACTTCGGTTCAGGCGAACTCAAAGGCCCGGCGATCCTGACCCTGCAAAGCACCAGCGGCCATACCCAGCGAGTCGGCCTGATTGGCGGCACCAACCAGATTCAGGGCAACAGCAATGGCCTGGTGACCAATCGCGGCATGTCCGACCCGAACACCGACACCCTCAACCTGCAAGGCCAAAGCCTCGGCGCCTACTACAGTCTGACCGGCCCACAAGGCTGGCACGTCGATCTGTCGGCCAGCGGTGGCCGGGTCAACGGTGTCAGCCGCAACGATCAAGGCGCGCGGCAAATTACCGAAGGCAGCGCGGTGACGCTGTCGGTCGAAGGCGGCTTCCCGATTGGCATCAGCGAGAACTGGGTAGTTGAACCGCAAGCACAATTGATCAACCAGCGGATCACCCTGGACACCCCTTACGCGGGCTCAGCCAATGCGTCCTCCAGCGACTTGACGTCGTGGAGCGGTCGGGTCGGTGCCAAATTGAAAGGGAGCTACGACATCAACGGCCTGCCCGTCGAACCCTATGTGCGGACCAACTTGTGGCACACGGTGTACACCGGTAATACCGTGACGCTCGATCAGGTCGACAAGATCAGCAGCAGTCGCAACTCTTCAACGGTCGAGTTGGGATTGGGGCTGGTGGCAAAGGTCACGCCGACCGTGAGCCTGTACGTCAGCGCCGATTACAGCAGTGATGTGGATGACAATGATCTGAACGGGATCATTGGCAGCCTGGGTGTGCGGATGCGGTGGTGAGGAACAGACCTCAAGAGTTGTATTGACTGGGCTGACGCCATCGCGGGCAAGCCTTGCTCCTACAGGTATTCGGCGTTTTTGCCTTTGTAGGAGCATAGCTTGTTCGCGATCAGCGGTCTGGGATCATCCCTCCGGACTGAGCATCAACACCGCCAACGGCGGCAAATTCAGCACCAGCGACAACGCCTGCCCGTGGCTCGGCGCTTCTTCGGTAAACGCCCCGCCACTGTTGCCGTAATTGGAACCGGCATAGGTCGCCGAATCGCTGTTTAGCAACTCGGTCCAGCGCCCGGCAAACGGCACGCCGACCCGATATGCCTCACGGGGCACCGGGGTGAAGTTGGCCACTACCAACACCGGCCGCCCCTCCTTGCTCCAGCGCAGCCACGCATAGACGCTGTTGATCGCATCGTCGCCGATCAACCACTGGAAGCCTTGCGGCACATCGTCCTGCTCGTGCATTGCAGGCTCTTCGCGGTACAGGCGATTGAGGTCGCCCACCAGTTTCTGCACGCCTTTGTGTTCGGAGTATTGCAGCAAGTACCAGTCCAGTTGCTGGTCGTGGTTCCACTCGCGCCACTGACCGAACTCGCAGCCCATGAACAACAGCTTCTTGCCCGGATGCGCCCACATGAAACTCAGGTAGGCCCGCAGGTTGGCGAATTTCTGCCAGCGGTCGCCGGGCATTTTGTCGATCAGCGAATGCTTGCCGTGCACCACTTCGTCGTGGGAAATCGGCAGGATGAAACGCTCGGACCAGGCGTACACCAGACCGAAACTCAGCTCGTTGTGGTGATGCGCGCGGTACACCGGGTCTTGCTGGATGTAGTGCAGTGAATCATGCATCCAGCCCATGTTCCATTTGTAGGCAAAACCGAGGCCGCCCTGTTGCGTGCTCTGACTGACGCCCGGCCACGCGGTGGACTCTTCGGCAATCACCAATGCGCCCGGCGCTTCGAGGGCGACCACATCGTTGAGATGACGCAGGAAGTCGATCGACTCAAGATTTTCCCGACCGCCATGGCGGTTCGGCACCCACTCGCCGGCCTTGCGCGAGTAATCGCGGTACAGCATCGACGCCACGGCATCGACCCGCAGGCCATCGACGTGGAAATGCTTGAGCCAGTGCAGAGCCGAGGCCAGCATGTAGCCGTGCACCTCGGTGCGGCCGAGGTTGTAGATCAGCGTGTCCCAATCCTGGTGAAAGCCTTCCTGCGGGTTGCCGTATTCGTACAGTGCCGTGCCGTCGAACTGCGCCAGGCCATGGGTGTCGGTAGGAAAATGCGCCGGCACCCAATCGAGGATCACGCCGATTTCGGCCTGGTGACACGCGTTAACGAATGCCGCGAATTCATCCCCCGTGCCGTAACGGGCGCTGGTGGCGAATTGCGAGAGCAACTGATAACCCCACGAACCACCGAACGGGTGTTCCATGACCGGCATCAGTTCGATGTGGGTGAAGCCCAGCTCTTTGACGTAAGGAATCAGCCGCTCGGCCAATTCGGGCCAGGTGTACTGGCGAGCCACTTCGCCAAGGTCGTCCAGTTCGCATTGCCAGGAACCGGCGTGTAATTCGTAGATCGACAACGGCGCGGTCGGGCGGTGACGTTCGCCTCGGGACAGCATCCAGTCCTGGTCCTGCCAGTCGATCTTCAATGGCGAAGCGACTTTCGACGCGGTGTCCGGTGGCAGGCTCGTGGCCAGCGCCATAGGGTCGGCCTTCAGCGGCAGAATCCCGTCCTTGCCGAGAATTTCGTATTTGTAGGCTTCGCCCGCTTGCAGGCGTGGAATGAACAACTCCCAGACGCCGGTCGGGTGGCGCAGGCGCATCGGATGACGGCGACCGTCCCAGACGTTGAAGTCACCGACTACCGATACTCTTTTGGCATTTGGCGCCCATACGGCGAAGCGCACACCGTCGACGCAGTCCACGGTCATCAACTGTGCACCGAGGGCGCTGCTCAGATCCCGGTGATTGCCCTCGGCGAACAGGTACAAATCCATGTCGCCGAGCAATGGGCCGAAGCTGTAGGGATCTTCGGCGGTTTGTTCGCCACCGGCCCAGCGGGTCCGCAGCAGATACGGTTGCGCCCGGTCGAAGTGCCCGACGAACAGCCCCGGTGTCTGGGTCGCCTCAAGGTTGCCTAGCTCTTCCCCGGATTCCTTGGCCACCACCTGCACGCTCAGGGCGTCCGGCAGATAGGCACGAATGAATTGCCCACCGGCACCGTCGCCGTGGGGGCCGAGAATTGCAAAAGGGTCGTGATGCTCGGCACGCACCAGTGCGTCGATATCGCGCGCCCTGGGTAGCAGCGCTTCTTTGTGATGATGACCCTGTTCCTTGTTCGAGAAACTCATGACTACTCTCCACCAAGATCGGAAAAGGGTTTAAGCCCACTCAATAATCCATATAAACCGTGCAACGGCACGGGCAGCCAGGTGGGACGATTTTCCGCCTCATAGGCCACTTCATAAGCCGCCTTCTCCAGGCCGAACAACGCCAGTGCGGCGTCCTCGCCTTCGGGATCTTGCCACGCATGGCCAAGCGTAGCTGCCGCCAGCCGATAAGCGTCGACAAATGCCTGTTTTGCTTCACTCAAATAACGATCCGCCACTCGCTTGCGAGCCGCCTGTGCCTGCGCCGTGTTGTCGACGTTGTGCACGTTGATGGTCATCGCCGCCGCATAGTCGAAGGAACGCAATACACCGCTGACATCCTTGTACGGGCTGTGCTTGCCCCGGCGTTCGTGCAGCGGTCGCGCCGGTTCGCCTTCGAAATCGATGAGGTAGGCATCGCCCTTGATCACCAGTACCTGGCCAAGGTGCAAGTCGCCATGCACGCGAATCCGCAGGCCACCCGCAGTCTTTTTGCCCAACTCCTGCACGTGACTAAGAATGGCTTTTTTGTTGTCCAGTAAACGGCTGACCAGGGTTTTGTCCGCCGGGTTCAGTTCGTTTTGATGCTGTTTGAGCAACTTCAGCGCATGCTCGATCTGCGCCGCCACATCCTTGGCCGTCGCCAGCGCATCTTTTTGCGTGGTGTTTTGCGGTTCGAAATCAGGGTTGTTGCTCGGCGCTGCAAGCACTTGATGCATTTCGCCCAGGCGCTGGCCAAGCATGGCCGCGAAATCCTTCAGCTCGCCAAGCGCGTTGTAGTGCTGGTCCTGATCGGACATCGCGTCCGCCAGCTCGTCGCGCAACGCCCGTTCCAGGTTGTTCTGGGTCCACTCCCAGGCATCGCCCTGATTGCTCAGGTAACCTTGGGCGATCATCAGCAGGTTGTCTTCGCCCGCCGCATCCCGACGCACCACCGCACCCAGCAGCGGCGAGATATTGCCGAACCCGGCGCTGGTCAGATACGCGCTCATTTCCAGTTCCGGGTGCACACCCGAGGCGACTTTGCGGATCAGCTTGAGCACCAGGCTGTTGCCGATCACCACCGAGCTGTTGGATTGCTCGGCGGACAGGTAGCGCACTTCCGACTCTGCCGTCAGGCCCAGTTTCGCCAGTTCAGCCGTCGGCTCGAAACGGATCTCGCCGCCATCGGAAGGCAATACCCGGTTTTCGTGCATTCCTTGCAACACCGTGCGGATAAAGTTCTCCAGGCTGAAGGCATCGGTGATCAAACCGACCTGCGGCCCACGGCGCACCCGTGACAGCGCCAGTTGTTGGGGCAATGCCGCGCCAACCTGATCTTCGGCAATAAAGCCGAACGGCAGTTGATAGCGGCTGGTCTGGCCGCCGCTGGTGACTTCGATTTCACTCAACAGCACCGGATGCTGCGCATCACCGAAACGCACACCGTAGGCCAGGTTGACTTGCTCGATAGCCGCGTCCTTGCCGGCAAACCAGCGGCGGTTCTGCAACCAGTTCGGCAGGATGCCCTGCTCCAACGTATTTCTGGACGGCGATTCCAGCAGTTCTTCCATGCGTTTTTTCAACACCAGCGTGGTGAAGTCCGGCAGGCTTTGCGCCGGTTCCACGTGCCAGCTCGGCATCTGGTTCTCGGCGGCGAGGCCGAACCAGTAGAACCCGTAAGGCGCCAGGGTCAGGAGGAAATTCAACTGGCCGATGGGCGGGAATGCGTTACCGCCGAGCATTTCCACCGGCACCATGCCGACATAAGCGGACAGGTCGAGTTCCACTGCCTGGGCGCTACGCGACACGTTGGCCACACACAGGATGATTTCGTGTTTGCCGTCAGGCCCGGTGTATTCGCGGGTGTAGGCGAGAACCCGGCGATTGGTCGGCGACAGCATTTTCAGCGTGCCGCGACCGAACGCCTTGGACTGCTTGCGCACGGTGAGCAGACGTCGGGTCCAGTTCAAAAGCGAATGCGGATCGCCGGACTGGGTTTCGACGTTGACCGACAGGTAACCGTATTGCGGGTCCATGATCGGCGGCAGGACCAGGCTGGCCGGATCGGCGCGGGAGAAACCGCCGTTGCGGTCAATCGACCATTGCATCGGCGTGCGCACGCCGTCGCGGTCGCCGAGGTAGATGTTGTCGCCCATGCCGATTTCATCGCCGTAATACATTGTCGGCGTGCCGGGCATCGACAGCAGCAAACTGTTGAGCAACTCCACCCGGCGACGGTCACGCTCCATCAGCGGCGCCAAGCGCCGGCGAATCCCCAGGTTGATCCGCGCCCGACGGTCGGCCGCGTAGTAATTCCACAGGTAATCGCGCTCTTTGTCGGTGACCATTTCCAGCGTCAGTTCATCATGGTTGCGCAGGAAAATCGCCCATTGGCAGTTGGCCGGGATTTCCGGGGTCTGGCGCAGGATGTCGGTGATCGGGAAGCGGTCCTCCTGGGCCAGCGCCATGTACATGCGCGGCATCAGCGGGAAGTGGAAAGCCATGTGGCATTCGTCGCCGTTCAGGCCCTTTTTGTCGGTGTCGCCGAAATACAGCTGGGTGTCTTCCGGCCATTGATTGGCCTCGGCCAGCAGCATGCGGTCGGGATAGTTGGCGTCGATTTCGGCGCGGATCTGTTTGAGGACGTCGTGGGTTTCCGGCAGGTTTTCGTTGTTGGTGCCGTCACGCTCGATCAGGTACGGGATCGCGTCCAGGCGCAAACCGTCGATGCCCATGTCGAGCCAATAGCGCATCACCGACAGCACCGCTTTCATGACCTGCGGATTATCGAAATTCAGGTCGGGCTGGTGGGAGTAGAAACGGTGCCAGAAGTACTGACCGGCCACCGGGTCCCAGGTCCAGTTGGATTTTTCGGTGTCGAGAAAAATGATCCGGGTGCCGTCGTACTTCTGGTCGTCATCGGACCACACGTAGAAGTCCCGCGCCGCCGAACCTTTCTTGGCCTTGCGTGCGCGCTGAAACCACGCGTGCTGATCCGAGGTGTGGTTGATAACCAGTTCGGTGATCACTCGCAAGCCGCGCTTGTGCGCCTCGGCGATGAAGCGCTTGGCATCGGCCATGGTCCCGTAGTCGCTGTGCACGCCGCGGTATTCGGCGATGTCATAGCCATCGTCGCGGCGTGGCGAGGGATAGAACGGCAAGAGCCAGATGGTGTTGACGCCGAGGTCGGCGATGTAATCGAGTTTGGCGATCAGGCCGGGAAAGTCGCCGATCCCGTCGTTGTTGGAGTCGAAATAGGATTTGACATGAACTTGATAGATCACCGCGTCCTTGTACCAGAGCGGGTCCTTGATGAAGGTGGCTGCCTTGGGTTTCTTCGCCATTGGAAACTCCTGTTGAATTCGAATATGCCGCTGAGCCGATCACCGCTCTCAAGTGCGATGAGATCCATGTGGGAGCGGGCTTGCTCGCGAAGAGGGAGTGTCAGTCGACGAGGATGCTGCCTGTCCTGCCGCCTTCGCGAGCAAGCCCGCTCCCACACTTGAGGCACCTTTCTTTAGGCGGTAATCCTCCAGATCCCGAACGGCTGATACGCCGGGTCGATCCGCATGAACTGGTACTTGCCGTGCCACGTCCAGCGATGGCCGTTCATCAAGTCTTCGCCCTGGGTGCTGGCGTCGTCCGGCAAACCCATTTCCCACAGCGGCAATTCGAAGTTCGCCTCCTGCACGTTATGCGGATCGAGGCTGACCGCCACCAGGATAAAATTGCTGCCGTCGGCGCTACGCTTGCCGAAGTACAAAATGTTGTCGTTCCAGGCGTTGTAGATTTTCAGCCCCAGATGCGTGTGCAGGGCCGGGTTCTGCCGGCGGATACGGTTGAGCTGGGCGATCTCTGCAATGATGTTGCCGGGTGCAGTGAAATCCCGGGGGCGGATCTCGTACTTCTCGGAGTCGAGGTATTCCTCTTTACCCGGCACTGGTGCCGACTCGCAAAGTTCGAAACCGGAATACATGCCCCACAGGCCCGAACCCATGGTCGCCAGCACCGCGCGAATCAGAAAGCCGGGGCGTCCCGAATCGTGGAGGAATGCCGGGTTGATGTCGGGCGTGTTGACGAAGAAGTTCGGCCGGTAGCATTCACGCCACGGTGACTCGTTGAGTTCGCTGAAATACGTGGCCAGTTCGTGTTTGGTGTTGCGCCAGGTGAAATAGGTGTAGCTCTGGGAATAACCGACCTTACCCAGCCGCGCCATCATCGCCGGCGTGGTGAACGCTTCGGCGAGGAAAATCACGTCAGGGTAAAGCGCCCGCACATCGGCGATCAGCCATTGCCAGAACGGCAACGGTTTGGTGTGCGGATTGTCGACGCGAAACAGCTTCACGCCCTCCTCGACCCAACCAACGACGATGTCGCGCAATTCGACCCACAGGCTCGGAATCGCATCGGCGGCATAGAAATCGACGTTGACGATGTCCTGGTATTTCTTCGGCGGGTTTTCCGCGTATTTGATCGTGCCGTCGGGACGCCAATTGAACCAGCCCGGATGTTGCTTGAGCCAAGGGTGGTCCTGGGAACACTGGATGGCGAAATCGAGGGCGATCTCCAGGCCATAGTCCTTGGCCGCCGCCACCAGCCGACGAAAGTCTTCGCGGGTGCCGAGCTGTGAATGAATCGCCTCGTGCCCGCCCTCTTCGCTGCCGATGGCATACGGGCTGCCCGGATCATCCGGCCCGGCTGTCAGGGAATTGTTCGGGCCTTTGCGAAAGCTGCGGCCGATCGGATGGATCGGGGGAAAGTACAACACGTCGAAACCCATGTCCTGAATCATCGGCAGCCGTGAATGCACGTCGTTGAAGGTGCCATGGCGGGCCGGATCGTCAGTGATCGAACGCGGGAACAATTCGTACCAACTGGCGAACTGCGCGAGCTCTCGCTCGACGTCCACCGGGTACTCGGGACTGAGACTGAGGTAGGCGCGGTGATCGGCCAGGGCCATCAGTTCGGCGCTACGCTGGTGCAGAAACAGCGCAATCTGCTCGGTTTCGAGCAGGCCCGACAATTCATGATGCAGTGCTGCCAACTGTTCACTCAGTTGCCCTTCGCTGCGTTCGGCGGCTTGTTGCACGTGAAGGCGGCCTTCCTGCAATTCCAGGCTGACCGGCACCGCGGCGGCGTGCTTCTTTTCCAGTTCATAACGAAAACTGGCGAACTGGTCGATCCAGGCTTCGATGCAAAACACATGACGGCCCTGGTTCACCACGCGAAACCGGCCCTGCCAACCGTTGTTGCCCAGGTCGTTCATGGCTTCGCTTTGCCAGACCTCATCACCCTCGGACCGCCAGCGAATGCGCACGGCCAGTTTGTCGTGCCCATCGGCAAACACCTTGCTGGTGACCACCACGTCCTCGCCCACCACGGCCTTGACGGCGAACTGCCCGCCATCGAGGATCGGCATGGTGTTTTCGATCACGATGCGCGGCAGCAATAAAGCCTGCGACAGTGGAATGTGCGGGTTGTAACTCAATTCATTCGGTTTTTCAGCCGTCATCGAGCATCACTCCTGTACGCCCCAAGGACGCTCTTGTGTCTGGTTGTCACCCCGTCAGGCAATCCGCCCCGGAATGAACTCACTTAGGTTCCGAGCGACGGGCACCGGGAAAAGTTCATCGGCATTTGGCTGGAATCAAATCCCTTGCACAGCGGTCAATCAACTTAAGCACGACTCACGCCATGTGCCACTGGAGGCAGGAAGATGAACAATCCATTCCCGGCTGAAACACCCGATCCAAACATCGACAACCCGGTGATTCCACCGACCGATCCGCAGCCCGTGCCCGAACAAGACCCGCCGGGCATCCAGCCACCGCCACGGGAAGAACCGCCGACGACCATGCCACCGGTGATTGTTGCGCCGGAATGAAGACAGTTGATCGTTCCCACGCGTTTTGTAGGGAACGATCTGATCTGCTAATCCTTGCCGTCGTCCTGCCCGTTTTTTTCGAACAGGCTCACGATCCGCGGCATCACCCCAAGTATCAGCAGCGCCAGCAACGTACTGAGCACCGCCGTCGCCTCTTTTCCCAGCCCGGCAGAGACGCCGATCGCGGCGGTCATCCACATGCCGGCCGCCGTGGTCAGGCCTTTGACGTGGCCTTCATCGCCCTCCTGGTTTTTCAGGATGGTGCCGGCGCACAGAAAGCCGATCCCGGCGATCACACCCTGTATGACCCGACTCATCGCGTCGGCCTGCGAACCCGACATCTGCGGCACCAGCACAAACAGCGCCGCGCCGATCGCCACCAGCATGTGGGTACGCACCCCCGCAGCCTTGCCTTTGTGCTCGCGCTCGAAACCGAGAATCCCGCCCAGGACGGCCGCCATCAACAGGCGCACGGTGATGCGGGTCAGTTGCGAGGCATCGCCGATATCGGCGAATTCCGCTTGCAGGGTCACCCAGACTTCATGCCACCAGGCGCTCATGGTGCTGTCCTTTTGAAGTACTCGCGAAGGGTCATGGAGGATGGACCGCGTCGACCATTAATCGGTTGCACAGAACGATGGCCGGTACAGACGCCCTAACGTTTTAATACCCGTTGAAAAAGGATCACGTCATGACCGTACGCATCGAGAACGAGACCTGCTTCTTTACCACCGAAAACGGCGAAGAAATTCGCTTGTGCCCCGACGTGACCATCGTCACTGACGGCGCCAAAGCCATGTCGGCGGTGGACCTCAACGGCCAGCGCATCTACATCACCGAAGCAGAAGCCGATGCATTGACCGTAGCAGGTGCGGTGGACGGACGCCGGCACTTGAAGGCCACCGACAGTGATTCGGTGATTTGACTGACCCGGATCAACAACCCCCGCCACCGCCTGATATAGGCGCTGGCGGCCCGCCGAGACAGGTGCTTCAACTTGTCGCAGGCTGTTTCGCAATGCGCATCTGATCCGGTTTTTAAAGCAATACCTGAGTCTGTTATGCAAACAGATCGCTGCTCATAGTGCTCATGCCTGATGGAGGCTGATGAGCGAAAGACCATGAGCGAGAGAATCCCCGTCCGAACCGTTGAAACATTCGAACCTTCACGCCCGAAGATGAAGGTCAAAACCAGCGACAACCTGATCCACACCCGCAGCTTCACCGGCCTGTTCCGTTCCCTGCGCATCAGCGGCGCGGGATTTCTGTTTCTGCTGTTCTTCGGCACGGTGTGGCTGAACTGGGGCGGCCGTCAGGCGGTGCTCTGGGACCTTTCCGAAAGCAAATTCCACATCTTTGGCGCAACGTTCTGGCCGCAGGATTTCATCCTGCTCTCGGCACTGCTGATCATTGCCGCGTTCGGCCTGTTTGCGATTACCGTGTTCGCCGGCCGCGTGTGGTGCGGCTACACCTGCCCACAGAGCTCCTGGACCTGGATTTTCATGTGGTGCGAGAAAATCACCGAGGGCGAGCGCAACCAGCGGATCAAGCTGCAAGCCGCACCCTGGGGCCTGAACAAACTGATGCGCCGCTCGGCCAAGCACACCTTGTGGCTGGCCATCAGCCTGCTGACCGGTTTGACCTTCGTCGGCTACTTCACCCCGATCCGCCCGCTGGCCGAAGAACTGCTGACCTTGCAGATGGGCGGCGTAAGCCTGTTCTGGGTGCTGTTCTTCACTGGCGCGACTTACATCAATGCTGGATGGCTACGCGAAGCGGTGTGCATGCACATGTGCCCGTATGCGCGATTCCAGAGCGTGATGTTCGACAAAGACACCCTGACCATTTCCTACGACGTGGCGCGTGGCGAGAACCGTGGCCCGCGTAAACGCGAGGTCAAACCGGCCGAGGTTGGCCTGGGCGATTGCATCGATTGCCAGCTCTGCGTACAGGTCTGCCCGACCGGCATCGACATCCGCGATGGCTTGCAGATGGAATGCATTGGTTGCGCGGCATGCATCGACGCCTGTGATTCGATCATGGACAAGATGGGCTACGAGCGCGGCTTGATCAGCTACACCTCGGAGCGTCAGTTGCAGGGTGGCAAGACTCACCTGCTGCGGCCACGGCTGATCGGCTACACCGCCGTGTTGCTGGTGATGATCGCCGCGCTGGTCGTCGCACTGGTCGAGCGGCCGATGGTGTCGCTGGACGTGAGCAAGGACCGTGGCCTGTTCCGCGAGAACAGTCAGGGGCAGATCGAAAACATCTACAGCCTGAAGGTCATCAACAAGACCCAGCAGCGCCAGGACTATCGACTGGCGCTCGTCGACGGTGACGGCTTCCAGTTGCAAGGCAAGACCGATTTAAGCCTGGCGCCAGGCGAGATTGTCGACGTGCCGGTATCGGTGGCGATGACTACAGACCGACCGAGCAGCAGCTCGCAGGGCATCAGCTTCAAGGTCGTCGACAGTGATGAGCCCGGCATCTACAGCGTGGCCAAGAGCCGGTTTGTTGCGCCGATGAATCGTTAAGGCTTTAGACTGCGGTGCTCTGTGGCGAGGGAGCTTGCTCCCGTTCGGCTGCGAAGCAGTCGTAAGTTTTTGGGGGCGCTTCGCACCCCAGCGGGAGCAAGCTCCCTCGCCACAACAGCAATTCGAGACAATTCCATTGTGGGATACCGATGAAACGCTACGAAAAATTCGCCGACGACATCGCTGAACTGATCCGCACCGGCGTCCTTGGCCCCGGCCAGCGCGTGCCGTCGGTGCGCTACGCCAGCCAGACTTACGGGGTCAGCCCGTCCACGGTGTTCCAGGCTTATTACCTGCTGGAACGCCGTGGTCTGATCCGCGCCCGGCCGCGCTCCGGCTATTTCGTCAATGCCAATGCACCGCGGCCGTTCTCCGAGCCGGTGATCAGCAGCCAGGTCAACGAATCCACGGAAGTCGACGTCAGCGAACTGGTGTTCTCGGTCCTGGACTCGATCAAGGACCCGAACACCGTGCCCTTCGGTTCGGCATTCCCCAGCCCCACGCTGTTTCCGCTGCAACGGCTGTCGCGCTCACTGGCCAGCGCCAGTCGCGAGATGGACCCGCGCATGGTGGTCACTGACATGTCACCGGGCAACCCGCAACTGCGCCGGCAAATTGCCCTGCGCTACATGGTCGGCGGGCTGATGTTGCCCATGGAAGAACTGCTGATCACCAATGGTGCCCTCGAAGCGCTGAACCTGTGCCTGCAAGCGGTCACCCAACCCGGCGACCTGGTGGCCATCGAAGCCCCGGCGTTTTACGCCTGCCTGCAAATACTGGAACGGCTGAAACTCAAAGCCGTGGAAATCCCGGTGCATCCGCGCGACGGCATCGACCTCGGCGTGCTTGCGCAAACCCTGGAACGCCACCCGATCAAGGCCTGCTGGTGCATGACCAGTTTCCAGAACCCCATGGGCGCGACCATGCCCGAGACCAAGAAACAGGAACTGGTGGAGTTGCTGCGCCAGCATCAAGTGCCGCTGATCGAAGACGATGTCTACGCCGAGTTGTATTACGGACAGCAGGCGCCGAAACCGGCCAAGGCGTTCGATACCGAAGGCCTGGTGATGCATTGCGGTTCGTTCGCCAAAAGCCTCGCGCCGGGCTATCGCATCGGTTGGGTCGCTGCCGGCCGCTATGCGCAGAAGATCGAACGGCTGAAGCTCATGACGTCGCTCTGCGCCTCGATGCCGGCCCAGGCCGCCATTGCCGATTACTTGCAACACGGCGGCTATGACCGGCACCTGCGTAAATTGCGTCATGCGCTGGAAGATCAGCAAGCCGCGATGCTCGCCGCCATCGCCCGCTATTTCCCGGCGCAAACGCGGGTCAGCCAACCGGCGGGCGGCTACTTTTTGTGGCTGGAGCTGCCGGCGCAGATGGATTCGTTGAAGTTGTTTCAGATGGCGTTGGCCCAGGGGATCAGCATCGCGCCGGGGCCGATTTTTTCGCCGGCGCAGCGCTTCAGGAATTGCATTCGGTTGAATTACGGCAGCCCGTGGACCGAGGACTCAGAAAAGGCGATGGAGACGTTGGGGCGGATTGTCAGGTCCTTCTGAAGGCCTCGGCCGGCATCG
Source organism: Pseudomonas sp. MAG733B (assembly GCF_036884845.1). Lineage (NCBI taxonomy): Bacteria > Pseudomonadati > Pseudomonadota > Gammaproteobacteria > Pseudomonadales > Pseudomonadaceae > Pseudomonas > Pseudomonas sp. MAG733B. The sequence continues at coordinate 3,617,091 of NZ_CP145732.1, read as the reverse complement.
CATCCGGGCCGCGCGCCGACGTGAACCGGGCGATCAGCCTCGGTTCACAGTTTGTTTTATAAGCCTCAGCCTATATCGTCTAACTCCAAGACACCGGCGCCTCTGACTTGCACTTCAAACTCAGCGGGTGCCGGGTCCCAGATAACATGCTCGGCCCTCAGGAATGTGTCGGAGAAGTATTGCTGCCCATCGTTTTCGAGTGACGTTTTACTATTGTAAATATAAGTAGGGCCCTGAACCTGATCCTGTATGAACGATACGGTTTCACCCACAATCGGAGCAACTGACAAATCTGGATCCACAACACGCTTTCGAGCGACATTGAACAACCGTAGATTACCCTGACCAAACACATTCATATAAAAGCGTGTTGGATTCTCCGGCGTCACCACAATATTTCCGACGTCCGTCGTCTGCCCGTTGGTTTCCCGTATTTTCTCCATACTCAGGAAATAACCAAAAAACTTCCCGGGTGTGGCCACGCGCAAGGTGTATCGATCTTTTTCCGAGCGAAAATGGATCAACAATGGCTCATCATCGTCGCGATCCGCAACGGTTAAAAAGCCCCCTTCGCTTTTGAGTTGACGGTTATATTCCGTGCGTTGCGCCGATGTTAAGCGCGGTCGCGCGAGCCGCTTCTCCATCAGTTGATAATTCAACACCAGTGGCTTTCCCGCCAGGAAAAGATGAGCGATAATTGATTTGTTCAAATCGTCCTGACTCATATCAGTCTTCCACCACATTGCGCTTGCGACGTTCAATAATCATCTGGTCTGCCAAGTAAGCAGCTCCAGTCAGATAATCAATCGATGCCAGGCCCGAGTATTCCCGGTGCAAATAACGCAAAACAAATTCATCCCAAAAAGCGACTTCATCTTTGTAAAGATCCATTTACGCACATCTCCATTATTTAAATTAAAACTTCGCCAACTGCGAAGTCGACTCAAGAGTAAGATCGACACGCCATACTTTCAAGCCATACATAAATCACATGTAATGCACGATATATCAAACACCACGCAGCAAGATTTAACGCAACAAACAACGCACCCTGATTACAGGAAGCGTTGCTTGTTGCGTTAGTATTCTTGAAAGAAAAACTACTAGAGTTTCAAAGTCGCTATGTTCAATCCGACTTCAACGACCACCGCCCAAATCAACAAAAGTCCCCGTCGCATACGAAGCCTTGTCCGACAGCAACCAGACAATCGCCTCGGCCACTTCATCCGGTCGCCCGCCACGGGCCATGGGGATTGCAGACTCCAGTTTGCTGACCCGGTCCGGGTCACCGCTCAAGGCATGGAAGTCGGTGTAGATGTAACCGGGCCGCACCGCATTGACGCGAATGCCTTCACCCGCCACTTCCTTGGACAGGCCGATGGTGAAAGTGTCGAGCGCGCCCTTGGAAGCGGCGTAGTCGACGTATTCGTTGGGCGCGCCCAGGCGTGAGGCAACCGACGACACGTTGACGATGCTGCCGCCCTGCCCGCCGTGCTTTGGCGACATGCGCAGGATCGCGTGTTTGGCGCACAGCACCGGCGCCAGCACGTTGGTCTTGAGGATTTTCAGGATGCGGAATTCGGACATTTCGTCGACCCGGGACTTGTGCCCCACGGTGCCGGCGTTGTTCACCAGTGCCGTGACCCGGCCCAGCTCGCTGTCGACCCGATTGAACAGCGCGATCACTTCGTCTTCGATGCTGACATCGGCGCGCACCGCAATGGCTTGCGCACCCAATGCGCGGACTTGCTCCAGCACACTGAGCGCTGCCTGCTCATCAGCCTGATAGTTGATGCAGATCCGATAGCCTTGTCTGGCGGCCAACAGGGCTGTGGCGGCTCCAATGCCGCGGCTGCCGCCGGTGATGACGATGACTTTTTCCATGCAAGCTTTCCCCGTTTCAAGCGTAAGCGGTCGGGGCCAAGAATAACCGTCCTTTGCGGTTTTTGCATGGGCCTGTTGCCAACCGATGTGGCGAGGGAGCTTGCTCCCGCTCGACTGCGTAGCAGTCGCGGAACTGAGAGTTGTCGGGGGCCGCTTCGCGACCCAGCGGGAGCAAGCTCCCTCGCCACAAGTCAGGCGAGCTCCAATTGCTCCGCGCGATGAATCTCCACCATGAAGCGTTCGGCCGGCAACGGATGCCCAAGCAGGTAGCCTTGCAGCGAATCGCAACCCAGTTGAGTCAGGAAGTCCTGCTGCACGCCGGTTTCCACGCCTTCGGCAACGATCCGCAGCCCCAGTGCCTGACCGAGGGCGACGATGGCGGAAACGATGGCCGCGTCATCGCTGTCACGTTCCAGATCACGCACGAAACCACGGTCGATCTTCAGCTCGTTGGCCGGCAGGCGCTTGAGGTACATCAGGCTCGAATAGCCGGTGCCGAAGTCATCGATGGACAGATCGACGCCCATTTCCGACAGTTCCTGCAACACCGTCATGCTCGCATCGGCATCGCTCATGGCTGTGGTTTCGGTGATTTCCAGGGTCAGGCTGTTGGCCGGCAGATGGTGCGTGGCCAGCGCCTTGGCCACACTCTGCACCAGCCCGGCGTGGCAGAACTGCAAGGCGGACAGGTTCACGGCAATGCGCCAGTCGGTGTAGCCAAGCACGTACCATTCACGCATCTGGCGGCAGGCTTCATTGAGCACCCATTCGCCAATCGGAATGATCAGGCCGGTTTTTTCAGCCAGTTCGATGAATTTGTCCGGCAGCAGCATGCCCTGCGTCGGGTGCTCCCAACGCAACAGCGCCTCGGCACCGACCGGCCGGCCGTTGTTGGCATCGAACTTGGGTTGGTAATACAGGCTGAATTCTTGATGCTCCAGGGCATGACGCAGGTCTTGCAGCAATTGCAGTTGCTTGCGCGCGTTGCTGTTCATCGAGGCGTCGAAGAAGCTGTAGCCGTTTTTGCCCGCCCCTTTGGCGTGATACATCGCCGCATCGGCGTTCATCAGCAATTCGTGGGCGGTCTGGCCGTTGCCCGGGTACAGCGCGATGCCGACACTGGCCGAGATCTGCAAATCATGCTCGGCGACCCGGAACGAACGGGCAATCAATCCGACCTGCCGTGCCGCGAGGCCCATCGCGTCGTTTTGTTCGCTGAGCTGCACCAGCAACACGAATTCGTCGCCGCCGATGCGCGCCAACGTGTCCTGACTGCGCAAGTCCTCGCGCAGGCGCAGGCTGACTTCCCGCAGCAACTGGTCGCCCATATGGTGACCAAAGGCGTCGTTAACCGGTTTGAAGCCGTCCAGATCGATGAACATCAGCGCAAAACAACCGCCCTCGCCGTTCACCCGCGACATCGCCTGGTCTATACGATCGGCGAGCAGTATCCGGTTCGGCAGACCGGTCAGGGTATCGTGCAGCGCCAGTTGTGTCAGTTCGCGGTTGGCTTCGGTCAGCGACTGGGCCAGGCCTGCGGTGCGGGCTTCGAGCCGGGCGTCGAGGATCGAAGTCAGCAAGGCAATGCTCAGCACCGCCAGGGTGGTGATCAGCACCAGATTATCCAGGCCCTTGCCATTCAAACCGTCTACCGCGGCTCCGCAAAAACTGCCATCGGCGAAGCGCGCCGCAGCCATGCCGGTGTAATGCATGCCAACGATGGCTACGCCCATGATCATTGCCGCACCGCCGCGAATCAGCCGCACGTAAGGTGTGTGCTGGCGTAGGTGGAACGCGATCCACAGCGCCGCGCCGGAAGCGACGACCGCAATGAGCAGTGACGCGCCGAACAGTGTCGGGTCGTAGTCGATGCCCGGCTGCATGCGCATGGCAGCCATGCCGGTGTAATGCATGGCACTGATGCCGGCGCCCATGATCAGCGCACCGAACGCCAGTTGCCACAGCGGCAGGCGCGGCTGGCTGACCAGCCACAGGGCAAAGCCGCTGGAGAGAATGCCGGTCAGCAGCGAAAGCAAGGTGATGCCGATGTCGTAGCCCAGATCGATGGGCAACTTGAAGGCGAGCATGCCGATGAAGTGCATCGACCAGATGCCCACCCCCATGGCGAAGGCGCCGCCCGCCGTCCACAAATGCACGGCGCGGCCCTTGGCAGTGGCGATGCGGCCTGTCAGGTCGAGGGCGGTGTATGAGGCGAGAATCGCCACACACAGCGAGATGATGACGAGCGTGGGGGAATAACTACCGATGAGCATGGGGATGTCTCGCAATCACCCCCGTACTGCTTCCGTTCTCGAGGGCGCAAATTTTGCGCGATTGTACTGATTCCAAATGAGAACGCACTCACAAAATTAGCAAAGGGCCATCAAGCCGATGAAACGCTTGTTTGATCGACCCTAAACCCTCTAGAGCAACCCACCCCGCCCATGTAGGAGCCGTCTACAGTTGCCCATCCCAACCACCGCCCAGCGCGGCAATCAACTGCACGCTGGCGATCAGGCGGCTCTGCATCAAGTCCAGGTTGCTGCGTTCATTGCTCAGCGCCGCCGCCTGAACCACGACCACGTCCAGGTACGCAATGACCCCGGCCTTGTACTGGTTCTGGGTCAGGCGCAGCGATTCGCGGGCTGCATCCAGCGCCTGTTGCCGCACCACGGCTTCGTCTTGCAGCACCTTGAGCTGGACCAGATAGTTTTCCACTTCACGGAAACCGTCGAGCACGGTCTGGCGGTATTTGGCCACGGTTTCGTCGTAGGCCGCTTCGCTGCGATCCACCTCCGCCGAGCGCTGCCCGCCGTCGAACAAGGTCATGGCCAGTTGCGGGCCGACCGACCAGAAGCGGTTCGGTACGCTGAACAGATCTTTCGACGTGCTGCTGCTGTAACCCCCGTTCAGACTCAGGGTCAGGTCCGGGTAATAAGCGGCCTTGGCCACGCCGATGTTGGCGTTGGCAGCGATCACCGAACGCTCGGCGGAAGCAATGTCCGGGCGGCGTTCCAGCAGTTGCGACGGCAGGCTCAATGGCACTTCGGGCAATGCCGGAATGTTCTCTGTCTCCGCCAGGCTGAACTCGGCCGGTGGCAAGCCGATCAGCACGGCAATGGCGTTTTCGAACTGGGCGCGTTGCCAGATCAGGTCGACCATATCGGCTTCGGTGCCCTTGAGCTGGGTCTGTGCCTGAGCCACAGCGTCCTTGCCGGACACACCGGCGCGATACTGGTTTTCGGTCATTTTCAGCGAACGCTGGTAGGCCTCGACGGTCGCTTCCAGCAGACGCTTCTGCTCATCGATCACCCGCAGTTGCAGGTAGTTCTGCACCAGTTCCGACTGCTGGCTCAGGCGCATCGCCGCCAGATCGGCAAAACTCGCCTGGGCATTGGCGGTGTCGGCTTCAAGGCCTCGGCGCAGCTTGCCCCAGATATCCGCTTCCCAACTGACGCCAGCCTGGGCGGTGTAGGTGTCACGAATACCGCTGGACGAACTGGTCAGGCTGGAACTGCTACTGCCGGTGCCCTGGCTGGAACGGTTTTTCCCCAAGGTCAGGTCCACCGTCGGAAAAAACGCGCCCCGGGCGCTGCGCACCAACGCCTGGGCCTGCCGGTATTGGGCTTCGGATTGTGCAACGGTCTGGTTGGACGCGTTGAGTTTTTCGATCAGGCCATTGAGTTGCCGGTCGCCATACAGCTCCCACCACGCACCACGGGCCAGGGAATCGCTCGGGCTGGCCTGACGCCAGCCGGCCGCTTCCTTGTACTGCGCAGGCTCGGCGGTTTGCGGACGCTGGTAATCCGGGCCGATGGCGCAGGCACTGAGCATCGCCACGCACAGCGACAGGCTCAGCAAACGCGAGCCTCGGGCGGTGATCAGCGGTGTAGCCAGTTTGAACAGCGAACGGTCAGTCATAGCGGAGTTTCCAGAGCAGCATCGGTACGCACCCCACGCCAGTGGTTGAAGCGATGGCGCAGTTTGTCGAGATAGAGGTAAACCACCGGAGTGGTGTAAAGAGTCAGCACCTGGCTGAAAATCAGCCCGCCGATGATGGTCAGCCCCAGCGGCTGGCGCATTTCCGCCCCTTCGGCACGGCTCAGCAGCAACGGCAAGGCGCCGAGGATTGCCGCGAGGGTGGTCATCAGGATCGGCCGCAAACGTTGCAAACAGGCGTTGCGAATCGACTCCAGTGGCGCCATGCCCTGATGCCGCTCCAGTTGCAGCGCCAGGTCGATCATCAGGATGGCGTTCTTTTTCACCACGCCGATCAGCAGGAACAGGCCCAGCAACGAAATCAGACTGAATTCGCCGCCCAGCGCATAGATCGACAGCAAGGCGCCGACACCCGCCGACGGCAAGGTCGAGAGAATGGTCAGCGGATGAATGTAGCTTTCGTACAGCACGCCCAGCACCAGATACACCGCCACCAGCGCACCTAGGATCATCCACGGCTGGCTCTTCTGGGTCGCGGCGAAGGCATCGGCGGTGCCGGCCATTTTCGCAATGACATCTTCCGGCAGGCCCACCGAGGCAATTGCCCGTTCGATGGCGGCGCTGCCCTGCTCCACGGTCACGCCCTCGGCCATGTCGAAGGAAATGCTTTCCGAGGCGAACTGGCCTTCGTGGCTGACGCGGTCGTCTTCCAGGCTGTTTTCGTAATGGGCAATCGTCGACAACGGAATCCGCGCGCCATCGGCGGTGATCACCTGCACCTGCTTGAGGGTGATCGGGTCCTGGGCGTATTTCGGATTGACCTCCATCACCACCTGATACTGGTTGAGGCTGTCGTAGATGGTCGAAATCTGCCGCTGGCTATAGGCGTTATTCAGCACCGCCGTGACCATGTCCATGTCGACACCGAGGCGTTTGGCCTGGTCGCGGTCGACAATCAAGGTCACTTGCTGCGCGCCTCGGCCTTCGCGGGCATCAATCGCGGTCAGCTCGGGCAAGGCCTTGAGCGCGGTGACGACTTTCGGATACCACTCGCGCAACGCTCCCAGGTCACCGCTTTGCAGGATGTAGGAATACTGCGACGTGGTTTGCTCGCGGCCACCGCCGAATTGCAGGTCCTGATCGGCCATCAGCATCAGTTGCGCACCGGCAACCTTGGGCATTTCCTTGCGTAGCCGCTCGATGACCTTTTGCGCGGAAATGCTGCGTTCCTTGATCGGCTTGAGGCGTACCAGCATGAACGCGTTGTTGGTGCCGTTGGTGCCACCGATGAAGCCCGCGACGCTTTCCACCGCTTCGTCCTTGAGCACGGCGCGGCGGAAGATTTCCATTTTCGGCTGCATCACGCTGAACGACAGACCGTCGTCGCCGCGCACAAAACCGATCAGTTGGCCGGTATCTTGCTGAGGAAGAAATGTTTTAGGAACAACCACATACAACGCAACGTTAACGCCAATCGTCACGAACAAACTGAGCAACGTCAGGCGCCGATGGCGCAGTACCCAGTCGAGACTGGTGGCGTATTTGCCGACCATCCATTCGTTGGCCCGCTGACTCCAGCGTTGCAAACGGTTTTCCTGGCCCGGCGTGTGCGGCTTGAGCCAACGGGCGCAGAGCATCGGGGTCAGGGTCAGCGACACCACCAGCGACACCACGATGGCCGCCGCCAGGGTAATGGAGAACTCGCGGAACAGGCTCTCGATGATCCCGCCCATGAACAGGATCGACAGGAACACCGCCACCAGCGACACGTTCATCGACAGCAAGGTGAAGCCGACTTCCTGGGCACCGAGATACGCCGCTTTCATCGGGCGAATGCCCGCATCGATGTGCCGGGAAATGTTCTCCAGCACCACGATGGCATCGTCCACCACCAGCCCGGTGGCCAGGATCAGCGCCATCAGCGACAAGTTGTTCAGCGAGAAGCCGTAGAGGTACATCACCGCAAACGTGCCGACCAGCGACACCGGCACCGCCAGCGTCGGGATCAGCGACGCACGGAAGTTACCCAGAAACAGGAACACCACCAGAATCACCAGCACCACGGCGATCAGCAGGGTCATTTCCGCTTCATGCAATGTGGCCTTGATCACTGGCGAGCGGTCCATTGCCACGTTCAACTTGACGCTGGCCGGCAACACCGCCTGCAACGCCGGCAGTTGAGCCTTGATCTCGTTGACCGTCTCGATGATGTTGGCGCCGGCCTGCCGGTTGATCACCAGCAATACCGCCGCGTCGTCGTTGAAGAAACCGCTGTTATAGCGGTCTTCGACGCCGTCGCTGACCTTGGCCACATCCTTCAGGCGCAGGGCCGCGCCGCCGTTGTAGTGGATGATCAGCGATTCGTAATCCTTGGCCTTTTCCAACTGGTCGTTGGCCTGAACCTGCCACAAACGCTGATCGTCCTCCACCGAGCCCTTCGGCCGACGCACGTTGGCATTGGCGATGGTGTTGCGCACATCGTCCAGCGCCACGCCGTACTGGTTCAGCGCCTGCGGTTCGAGTTCGATGCGCACCGCCGGCAGGGAGCTGCCGCCGATCTGCACCTCACCCACGCCCTGAACTTGCGATAGGCTTTGGGACAGGATGGTCGAGGCCAAGTCGTACAACTGGCCTTTTTCCAGCACGTCCGAGGTCAGCGACAGCACCATGATCGGCGCTTGGGACGGGTTGACCTTCTTGTAGGTCGGCATGCTGCGCATCCCACTCGGCAGCAGGTTGCGCGAGGCGTTGATCGCCGCCTGCACTTCCCGCGCCGCGCCGTTGATGTCGCGGTCGAGGTCGAATTGCAGGATCACCCGGGTCGATCCCTGGCTGGAACGGCTGCTCATGGTGTTGACCCCGGCGATCGCGCCGAAGGAGCGCTCCAACGGCGTGGCCACGGTGGATGCCATCACTTCCGGGCTGGCACCGGGCAGGCTGGCCTGCACCACAATCACCGGAAAGTCCATTTGCGGCAGCGGCGACACCGGCAACAGGCCGAAACTCACACCGCCCAGCAGCATGATCGCCAGGCTCAGCAGCATGGTCGCGACCGGGCGCTTGATGAAAGGTCCTGACAGGTTCATGGCTGCTCTACCGCTTCCACGGATTCAGGCTTACGACCCCAACGCCGACCGAGGCGGTCGAAGTACAGGTAGATCACCGGCGTGGTGAACAGCGTCAGAATCTGGCTCAGCAACAAGCCGCCGACCATCACCAGACCCAACGGCTGGCGCAATTCCGCACCGGAACCGGTGGCCAGCATCAACGGCACCGCACCGAACAGCGCGGCCAAAGTGGTCATCAGGATCGGCCGGAAACGCAGCAACGCCGCTTGATAGATCGCCGTCTCGGGGTCCATGCCCTGATTGCGCTCAGCATCCAGCGCAAAGTCGATCATCATGATCGCGTTCTTCTTGACGATACCGATCAGCAAAATGATGCCGATGATCGCGATCATCCCCAGGTCGTTGCCGCTGAGAATCAACGCCAGCAAGGCGCCGACCGCCGCCGAAGGCAAGGTCGAGAGAATGGTGATCGGGTGAATGTAGCTCTCGTAGAGCACGCCCAGCACGATGTACATGGTCACCACCGCCGCCAGAATCAGCAGCAAGGTACTCGACAGCGACGCCTGGAACGCCTCGGCCGCGCCCTGGAACTGGGTCTGCACGCCGATCGGCATTCCGATGTCTTTTTGCACCTGTTCGATGATCTCGACTGCATGCCCCAACGCCACGCCGGGCGCGAGGTTGAACGACATCATCACCGCCGGGAACTGGCCGATGTGGGTGATCGCCAGTTGCGCCTGACGCTCTTCGACATGCGCCAGGCTGGACAGCCGCACCTGGCCGCCATCGGTGGTCTTGACGTGGATCTGGTCCAGCGCCTGCGGGCCGATCTTCTCGCCGGACTGCGATTGCAGCACCACACGGTACTGGCTGGCCTGGGTGTAGATCGTGGAAATCTGCCGCTGGCCGAAGGCGTCATACAGCGCATCGGTGATGTTCGACACCGACACCCCGACCCGCGAGGCGGCATCGCGGTCGATCACCAGATAGACCTGCAAGCCCTTGTCTTGTAGATCGCTGGCAACGTCGGTCAACTCCGGGCGTTCGGCCAGGGCTTCCACCAGACGCCCGCTCCACAGGCTCAACAGTTCCGAATCCGGCGACGACATGCTGAACTGGTACTGCGTGCGACTGACACGGTCTTCGATAGTCAGATCCTGCACCGGCTGCATGAACAGGCGAATGCCCACCAGTTTGTCCAGTTCCGGTTGCAGGCGTGCGATGACTTCCGTCGCACTAAGGTCGCGGTCGCTGTGGGACTTGAGGTTGATCAGTAGTCGCCCGCTGTTGAGCGTCGAGTTGTCACCGTCGACACCGATGTAGGACGACAGGCTCTCGACCGCCGGATCTGCCAGGATCACCTTGGCCAGTTCCTGTTGGCGATCGCTCATCGCCGCAAAGGAAATCGACTGCGGCGCTTCGGAAATCCCCTGGATCACCCCGGTGTCCTGCACCGGGAAGAAGCCCTTGGGCACGACCATGTACAGGAACACTGTCAGCGCCAGGGTGCCGATTGCGACCATCAGGGTCAGCGGCTGATGCTTGAGCACCCACTGCAATTTGCGTCCGTAGGCGGCGATCATCCAGTCGATGAAGGCACCGCTGGCGCGGTAGAAACGGCCCTGCTCTTCTTCCTTCGGTTCACGCTTGAGCAACCGCGCGCACATCATCGGCGTCAGGGTCAGGGACACGACCAGCGAGATCAGGATCGCCACCGCCAGGGTGATGGCAAACTCGCGGAACAGCCGCCCGACCACGTCAGCCATGAACAGCAGCGGGATCAACACGGCGATCAGCGACAAGGTCAGGGAAATCAGGGTGAAGCCGATCTGCTTCGCACCCTTCAACGCCGCGTTCAGCGGGCTGTCACCTTCTTCGATGTACCGGGAAATGTTCTCCAGCATCACGATCGCATCGTCCACCACGAAACCGGTGGCGATGGTCAGGGCCATCAGGGTCAGGTTGTTGACCGAGAACCCCGCGAGGTACATCACGCCGAAGGTACCGATCAACGATAGCGGCACGGCCACCGATGGGATGATGGTGGCGCTGGCCCGTCGCAGGAACAGGAAAGTGACCATGACCACCAACGCGATGGCGATCAGCAGTTCGTGTTGCACGTCCTTGACCGAGGCGCGGATGGTCTGGGTGCGGTCGGTCAGCACGACGACGTCGAGGCCGGCCGGCAGGTTGTCGGTGATGCTCGGCAGCAACGCCTTGATGCGGTCGACCACTTCGATGACGTTGGCACCGGGCTGCCGCTGGATGTTCAGCAACACGGCCTGGTTTTCGTTGGCCCATGCGGCCAGACGTTCGTTCTCGGCACCGTCGACGATTTCCGCCACGTCCTTGAGCCGTAACGGCGCGCCGTTGGCGTAGGCCAGGATCAGGTTGGCGTAGTCCTTGGGCGACGTCAGTTGATCGTTTGCATCGAGCATCGAAACCCGGGTCGGGCCGTCGAAGTTGCCCTTGGGCTGGTTGACGTTGGACGCGCCGATCAGCGTGCGCACATCCGACAGGTTCAGGCCATTGGCCGCCAGGGCTTCGGGATTGACCTTGATCCGCACGGCCTGACGCTGGCCGCCGGCAATGCTGACCATGCCGACGCCGCTGATCTGGGCGATTTTCTGCGCCATGCGCGTGTCGACCAGATCGTTGAGCTTGGGCAACAACATGGTCTTGGAGGTGATGGCCAGGGTCAGCACCGGCGTATCGGCCGGGTTGACCTTGTTGTACACCGGCGGCGCCGGCAAGTCCTTGGGTAACAGGTTGGTCGCGGCGTTGATCGCGGCCTGCACCTGCTGCTCGGCGACATCCATATTGATGTCGAGGCTGAAACGCAGGGTCAGCACCGAGGCGCCACCGGAACTGGTGGATGCCATTTGCGTCAGGCCCGGCATTTGCCCGAACTGCCGCTCAAGCGGCGCGGTCACGGCGCTGGTCATTACATCCGGGCTGGCGCCGGGATAGAGCGTCATGACGCGAATGGTCGGGTAATCGACCTGAGGCAATGCCGATACCGGCAGCAGCCGATAAGCGATCACGCCGGCCAGGATAATGGCCAGCATGCTCAGCGTGGTGGCTACCGGGCGAAGGATGAACAGCCGCGAGAGATTCATGCGCCGCCCTTTTTCGCCTTGTCAGTGGTCGCCGGCTCAGGCGTGTTGGCCGCCGATTTGCCCTGCAGGTGGCCGGCCGGATTGGTCGGCACTTGTTGTGGGTCGTTGACCACTTCCACGTCGCTACCGTCCTTCAGGCGGTCGGTGCCCTCCAGCACCACGCGGTCGCCTGCGGAAAGGCCTTCGGTGACCACCGTGTTTTCACCGTCGCTGGCGCCGATTTTCAACTGGCGGATCTTGACCTTCTTGTCGCCGTCCAGGGCATAGACGAACGTGCCATTGGTGCCGAACTGGATCGCGGCGGATGGCGCAAGCACCACGTCTTTGAGGGTGTCGGCGAGCAGACGCACGTTGACGAACTGGTTGGGAAACAGCGACTGGTCGCGGTTGTCGTAACGGGCCTTGAATTTCAGGGTGCCGGTGGTGACGTCAATCTGGTTGTCCAGGCTCTGCAATACGCCAGTGGCCTGCAACTTGGTATCGCCACGATCCCAGGCCTCGGCCGGCAATTTAGCGCCGCTGCGATAACGCGCGAGGACGGTGTCGAGGCTGTTTTCCGGCAGGGTGAAAGCCACGCTGATCGGTTGGGTCTGGGTGATGATCGCCAGCGCCGTGGTGTCGTTGGCTGCTACCAAGTTGCCGACATCGAGCTGGCGCAGGCCGACGCGGCCGGCGATCGGCGCGCGGATCTTGGTGAATTCGAGATTGAGCTTGGCGTCGTTGACCGCCGCCTGATTGGTCTTGACCGTGCCCTGGAACTGACCGACCAGCGCGACGGCGGTGTCCAGGGTTTGCTTGGCGATGCTGTCCTCCCGATACAAACCGGTATAACGCTCGACATCCACCTGGGCGTTTTTCAGTTGCGCCTGATTTTGCAACAAGGTGCCTTCGGCCTGGAGCAAGGCGTTCTGGTACGGACGCGGGTCAATCTCGGCAAGCAGGTCGCCGGCCTTGACCATCTGCCCTTCCTCGAAATTGATCTTCATCAGCTCACCGCCGACGCGACTGCGCACGTTGATGGTGTTTAGCGCAGTGACCGTGCCCAACGCCTTGTAGTACAGCGGGAAATCACCCTTGACCGCCGGGGCTACGCGCACCGGAACCGGCCCGGTCGCACCGCCGAACCCTGGACGCATTCCGCCCGCCTTGCCGGTATGCCCGGCCACGGCTTTTTGCCCCGCACCCTCTTTTGGCGCAGCACTGCCTGGCCAGAATTTCCAGCACAGAGCGGCGATGACCAGCAGGACAAGCAGGCCGAACAGCCAGCGACGGGGACTACGGGAAGCGGAGGATTGCATTGAGTGATCAACCATTGGGCGCGTGAGCTTTCTTTACATGAGGCTGAACGATAAGCACTGGCGGGTCTTAAGCAAAGCGCCTTTACCGGCAATTTACCTTCGGCTTACGTAACAGGAGATTTATCCAAGACACTGAAACACAAATGAAAACGGCCTGGACAGGGCCAGGCCGTTAAACTTTGTAAAGTGATGCTTATTTCAGAACAGCAAGTGCCGCTTCGTAGTTCGGTTCTTCAGCGATTTCCTTGACCAGTTCGCTGTGCAGAACATTGTCGTTTTCGTCCAGTACCACAACGGCACGGGCGGTCAGGCCTTTCAGAGGGCCGTCAGCGATGGCCACGCCGTAGTTCTCGATGAACTCGGCACCGCGCAGGGTCGACAGGTTCTGTACGTTTTCCAGACCTTCGGCGCCGCAGAAACGCGCCTGGGCGAACGGCAGGTCAGCAGAAATGCAAAGCACAACGGTGTTGTCGACGCTGCTGGCCTTGGCATTGAACTGGCGCACGGAAGTGGCGCAGGTCGGGGTGTCGACGCTTGGGAAGATGTTCAGCACTTTGCGCTTGCCGGCGAAGTCTTTCAGGGTGACGTCGGACAGATTGCCGGCAACCAGGGAAAAGGCTGGCGCCTTGGAACCGGCTTGAGGCAGTTGGCCGTTGACTTGAACCGGGTTGCCTTTAAGAGTGACTTGAGCCATGAACTGAGTCCTTCTGAACGTTGTTGTAGAGAATTTTGAAGAGGCCGAAGTTAACCACGAAATTGTCCGGTGACCTACCCCGGATACAAATTGTGGAGAGTTGCTCTCACCGACAACCCGATACCCTGTGGGAGCGGGCTGCCCGCGATGACGGCGGCACATACAACATAGATCTCCCACAACGAATGTGGTGCCCCAGCCCCGTCAGAGACTTTTTTTGAACCCGTGTCGAATTCGCATCCCATCAAACGACTATCACTGAATCATTCAAATCCAGCGGAGACATCGCCATGCGCTTCATGATCATTGTAAAGGCCAGCCAGGATTCCGAAGCCGGCATCATGCCCAGCGAAGAGCTGCTCACGGCCATGGGCAACTACAACGAAGAACTGGCCAAGGCCGGCATCCTCCTCGCCGGCGAAGGCCTGCAACCGAGCAGCAAAGGCGCCCGCGTGCGCTTCTCCGGAGATAAACGCACGGTAATAGACGGCCCGTTCGCCGAAACCAAGGAACTGATCGCCGGATACTGGCTATGGCAGGTGAAGTCGAAAGAAGAAGCGATCGAATGGGTCAAACGCTGCCCCAACCCGATGCCGGGCACTGAAGCCGAAATCGAGATTCGTCAGGTGTTCGAGCTGGATGATTTTGGCGCGGAGCTAACGCCGGAATTGCGTGAGCAGGAGGAACGGGTGTTTGGGCTGAAGAACAAGGGCTGAATACTTCCTTCAAGGAAGCTATACGTTGATCACGCGATCACGTCCTGGACTTTCTATTCGTCCATGGACGTGGTCGTACGCTCGACGTTCACCCGTTAAGCCGGGTATTCCTGTCGATTTCGAAGCATGACGTAAACGGGGTTCAGTCGCGCCTCAGCAGGAAAGACCACGATGTAGTCGTCAAAATGAGCACCTTTGTTATCACTCAAGGGTTCAAGTATTGGCACGGGTGGTGATTGAATAAAGCTCAACGGATTCGATTGTGCCGGGTCTCGGAGTTGACTGTTTCCAAGAGAAGGCGCATTGGACCAACAGATCGTAACCGGCGCAGTGCCATCAGCGGTAAAACTGAACGATTGTGCGCCTTGTTCTTGACGTGCCAACTTCACCGGCACCTTGAGTGTTGAATTACTTGCCTGAGACGCTGCGACATAGACCTGCGACATTGACTTGACGCCCTCTATCCCCAAGAGCTGAGAGCCTGGTGCGACCGTAACAACTGTGGAGCCCATCCTGAACGGAACATCCACTTCAGCCCCGCTTTGCGCGAGGTTTTGCCAAGCCTCACCCTCGATAGGCATCAACTCGGACAATGGAACGCTAAGGCCAAAGACCTGGGTATCTGCACGACTGGAAAATCCGAAGTTCAGAACAGGCGCGCGCTCGATTGTTTTCCGTGAAGTACCGGAAGCGTCCTGCCATGTAAATTCAGCCACTGCCGAGCGGAGGGATTTTTGCAGTTCAACCTGTTGCAAAAACTCCAGCGCCGAGGGTTCACCCTGTAGCAACACGGCAGGACGATTGTCGACAAAGTCCAATATCCCGTTGATCACGAAAGCCACATGAGCCGGACCGAGTTTTGCAAGCTGACGTGAACTGATCAATTGTTCCTGCGCAATGTTCAACAATGATTCAGCCTCTTCATTAACCCTTTGATGACGCGGATTAATAACCGTCAACCGCGCAAGGTACTGATTGTAAGTTGCGTTGATCTGATACGCGATGCTCTGCCACTGTCCCTGATCAGTCCGAGCAAACCTCAAACTGCTCTGTACGCTACGGTTAACGCTCTCAATGCGCCACTTCCAGAACGCGAATTTTCTGATGGTATTAAGCGCTTCACGCTGAGTTCGTTCGAGCGTGCGGATGCTCGATTCTTGAGAAGAGATATCCAATTGGGCACCTGCCTCACTTCGCAAGTGCGAAGTACTCTGCTCAAACGCTGCAAAAGCAGTTTCAACCGCCTGATCCGAGACAGCCACATCTGCAGCAATCCTTTGCACTTCGGCGTAGCCTCGGGTGATAGGGCTCATCGGTAGCGATGGAGACAGTACGGGCAAGGCCTCTTCCTTGAACGCAGCGATACCTTGTTTTTGATGCCAGCCCCTGACAAGTTGTACAACTCCCGCTGCGCTGTTGGAACTGAACCTGTCGTCCGGATAAAACAACAAATCCGCCCCTTGGGGGTGACCGACGATCCGGTCGAAATGGTTGATCAACTCATCATGGTCCTGTTTGGGCAAATCGACTGCCCAGATTTTGTTGACCAGTGTCTGAAATTCCGATGCGGTGTATTCCTTGAGTGATGCTTTAAGTTCCATCCTTGGTAGTTCCTTGCGTTTGTTTGGCGGACAGCCGAAGTCAACGGCACCTGCTCGCTGCAAGCAGGTGCCGTTAAGTTGAAGGCTCAAATTTATTCGGATTTAAAACCGGGTTTGTTATTGGCGGCTCGCCAACCTTTAATGACCCTAAGCACATCTTCCGGTGTACTTACGCAACCGTCCTTAGGATAGAAAATAACGTCAGAGCGATCTGGATGCTCAGTAATCAACTCAAAGTGGTGCACACCCTGAATAATGAGTTCATCAAACTCATCCGCGGATAAGTCCTCCCTCTCCTCATAAAGCTCACGTAGAAACTCTAAAAATTCGGCTTCTGTATAGTCTTCAAATTTTTCTTTGAAAATCATCTTCAATTTCCTTTTCCGTGAAAATTGATATGGCGTCTTGGCGTCATGATTACCAGATTGCCCATATCGTAAACCGCCCCCCCTTGAGCAACTTCCTCGAGATGATGGATTTCATACTTAATTCGGCCTCCGTTTCTATCATCTGCTGGTGCATAGGGTGCATTTCCCTTTTTCATCAAGTGTAAATCGATGGGCGTGAACTGAGTCCTGAGTTCTGGATCCGCGGCGATTGCCTTCCAAAGCGCCCGTCTAAACCCATGAAAATTTCGAAACTCTTGCCATCGCAACTGATCTGCAATCTGCAAAGGAATCGGCGCTCCCTGCTCACGGGCCGCTTGACCCAACCATACCCCCGAAACGGCCGGACCTACTCCGATTGCCACACCCGGATCATCCCGCCGATCACGAAACAGAGCATCCGGCGAAGGCAGTTCCATATCCCCCGGATACCCAGGAATACTCGCACCTATCTCCCCTTCGTCAACAGCCGGAAACGTCTCGTTTGGCGGTAGGACGGGGATGGCCGGGCTGCCGGGATAAACCAACGGATCGGTCGGCGTGATCGGTGATGTCGTCGAACCAAGCTGCTCACTGCCCGGCGGCACCAAAGGCTTCCAGCTACTGGCCGGCGGGATCGGCCAAGGAACAACCGCAGGTACAACTCCAATCCAACCCTCGGCACTGTTCGGCACCTTGATGCTGATTTGGTCGAGATTGAAAGGATCGGTCCAGAACTCCGGACGTTCTTGATACCGCAGTTCGAACTCGCGGTTTTCACCGACCCATGTGCTTTTCGGCGCATAAGGGGCAAAACCTTGTTCAATGCGTTTTTTATTCAACTCATCGAACGGCAATACAAGTTCGCGATGCTCTCCCAGCGTTCGCCAGAGCGCTTCGTCGAAGGCCTCGAACGAATTGAATTCCCGACCCCGGAACTGTTCACCGATTAGCGCCGGAATGGCGGCACCCACAGGCTGAGTAGCCAAACTCCACCAGTCTTTGGTCCCTTGCTGACCTGTGCCCGTGACGACTCCCGTCCCCATAGGTGGAACGCCGAAAGACAGGTAAATCGGCTCAAGACCAGGAACGCAAACGATGCAATCCTGAATGCGCCAATCGACACCGGCCGGTATGCCTTGAACCTGTGGTTGCGTGACGGCCAAGGGCGTCTGGTTGGGCAGCTGCGCTTGAGGTGCAGTGTCCGGCGTGAACTCCACATAACGGGTTGGGGAACCGGGGATTTCAGCGGTGTATGCACCGGTTAGCGGATCCAGCGATGCATTCACCACTGGAACCCGCGAATCAATCTCGCCTCCGGTTTTGGTGGCGATGATTGCAGCGCCCTCGTCTGTCGCTAACGGCTTCAGCCGGTACTCCACTTCCGCCGAGCCGCCCGCGTCAGCGATTGTTTGCAACTCTCTACTGTCGTGAAGCTCCAGCGTGTGCGCCGGTACGGCAACAGCATGAAACAAGCGAGCTCGTTGCTCAGGTGTTAGCTCGCCGTTACCCAGCTCGGATGGATAAGCCATTCCTCCGACAAATATCGCAACTTGACCGGCAGTGAGCGTAACCGCTGCTTCGGTCAATAAAACCACCGATCGGGTTACGGCGATTGCCAATGCATCCGCCGCGCCTGCAACCCACGTACTGCCGGCGACAGCAAGGGCTGACATACCAGCCATCGACTGCTTGACCGGAAAACGACAGGTATTGGCATGCTTCACTCGCTCGATGCGCGTATCTGCATCGGCCTGCCGCTTGAAACGAACACGCGCATCGCGTTGCTCGGCGTACTGGCGTTGCCTTTCCCATTGCGCAAGCCTTTCGACCCACTCGGTATGCTCCCTGGTCAGCGCGTTGTTTTTATCGCCGAGAACATTGATCTGTGCCGACAACAATCTGGCTTCGTGTGCCGCGTTATAAGCGCTTTCCCAAATCTGATGACCGCTTGCAAGTGCATCGCCGAACTGCTCCAGTCGAGCCAGATAGTCGGTCGCAGTTCGCAAGAATGGATCATGTCCATCGTATGAGCGCGCAATCCTGTTTTTTTCATTGAGATCTGCGGTTTTGCGGACGCTGAGCCCGTCGATTTGGCTCTTTATTTTGTTGATGGAATAAAGCTGCCAAGGCTCCCCCGAAGCACCAACATCGGGTGGTTTACGCGCCGCCGAAATTTCATGCTCAAGTGATTGCGTGAGTTGTTCAAACCTGACAGCGAAGTTTCGATCGGTCTCAGCTTTAAAAGCGACTTGACGCTGCGCCAACCCTGCGAGCAGTTGCTGCCGCGTCTGGATACGGGCCGTCTCCAAATCTTGTTGAGCTTTTGCTGCGGCTTGTGCCTTCTCCCTTGCCTCCTTTTCCTTTCGCTCCAGATTGGCCTGTTTCCTGAGGGCTATGGTCTTTGCACTCGGGCCACCGAAATTGCCCGAAGCACCGACCCGATTCCCCCCACCACCACCATGTCCACCACCCGAACCACCGCCGGAGGCCGGCGGTCCAGGCCTGATCACTACGTCACCTGTTGATCCATCGTTCAATGTGTTTTGTGCCATACAGTCTCTCCTTGTCTGTAGGGCACAGCATGTCGATGGGATGTAGGTCAGGTGCGGTACATATTTATATGCCTGAGATATTTATCGCTTTTTCGGATTGCAGACACTGACATGCCTGACATCTGGTTTTTGTTAACCTTTTAGTACACAAAACTCGTGAGACTTTGCGCACAAAACCAAAGAATTAATCCTTTCGACTGGCTAAACCGCGGTTAGCTGCTAGCGTCAACCAGACGTGTCCTACAGGCTTGATACCAAAAGAGATTACGTCGTAACGGCCAGCAAGTGCCGAGTCATCTGATGAGCCACCAGGGAACCGGGGGAATCATGTTGAAAAAAATGGGGATGGGCGCCGTTATTCTGGTGAGTTCGCTTGCGCCTTTCATTTTTGCTCAGGCGGACGACGCCGAGACAGCCAACAAAAGCAACAACCCGTTGAACATCGCGCCGGGGATGAGCCTGCAGGATTACTACACCCCGAAGTTCTACGATTCCAATATTCATACCAATGACCTGTTGGTGCGCGGCACGCTGCCGATTGCGCCCAACGATTTCATTGGCGTCCCGCAATTGATACGTGTCACGGCGCCGATCAGCACGCGCCCGGACCCGAACAGCGGCTACAGCACCGGCGAAGGTGATCTGAACTTGTTCGATATTTTCCTGCTCAAGACCGAAGGCGTGCAGTTGGGCGTTGGCCCGATGATTACTGCGCCCACCGCCGATCAGGACGAACTCGGCACCGGCAAATGGCAGGCGGGACTGGCTGCCGTAGCGATCGATTCCTCGCCTCGCGGCCTGTTGGGCGCGCTGGTGCAGTACCAGAGTTCCTTTGCCGGCGACCATGACCGGCCCCACGTCGAAAGCGCAACCATGCAGCCTTTCATCATCCATAACCTGGAAAAAGGCTGGTACCTGCGCTCCACCGGGATCTGGACCTTCGACCTGAAGAACGACACCCATTACATCCCCCTCGGTCTGGGTGGCGGCAAGGTGTGGAAATCCGGGCCCAATGTCCTCAACGTCTTTATCGAACCACAGTGGACCGTGGACCACAAAGGCGATGACTTGCCGAAGTTCACGCTGTACGCCGGACTCAACGTCACGTTTGGAAAGTGAGGACATTGCCATGCAGATTGCCATTCGCGCAGCCATCTTCAGCCTGATGACCACGTTCGTCAGTTGCGGTGTTGGCGCCCATGACCTGGATACCCACCCGCAACACACCGAACAGCACTCGACGCTTGTCAGCATTACGGCCGGGCAATGACGCCAAAGGTTGAATAAGGAAGTTTTATGCGTAACCGCCTGCTGCTCACTACACTCGCGCTTTCCCTGAGCACCAGTGCGTGGGCCGATTTCACCGCTACCCCGGAGCAAGCCCGGGGCATTGCCAAGGAAGCCTATTTGTATGGCTTCCCGGTGGTCGAAATGTACAAGACCCTCTACACCCAGGCCGTGGACAAGAAGAGCTCGAACTTCAAGGCGCCGTTCAACCAGATCGGCAATACCGCCACAGCCTTCACCGCCAAGGACACCGCGTTCGTCACGCCGAATGCCGACACGCCCTACTCTTTCGTCTGGATGGACCTGCGCGCCGAACCGCTGGTGCTGACCCTGCCGCCCATCGAAGAACACCGTTACTACTCAGTGCAGTTGATCGACGCCTACACACAGAACTTCGCTTACCTGGGCACCCGCAGCACCGGCAACAATGGAGGCCATTTCATGATTGCCGGCCCCAACTGGAAGGGTCGGCAACCGCAGAACATCGACCGGCTGCTGCGCAGTGAAAGCAACATTGCCTATGCGCTGTACCGCACGCAGCTGTTCGATGAACAGGACCTGGCCAAGGTCAAGCAGATCCAGAAGGGTTACCAGGTGGAAACCCTCAGCCAGTACGACAAACACAAGGCGCCGCCCGCCGCACCGAAAATTGACTGGCCGAAGCCCTCGCCAACCATGAGCGACACCCCGGACTTGTTCCGCTACCTGAATTTCATGCTGACTTTCGCCCCGGCCCAGGACGTGGAAAAAGACCTGCTCGCGCGCTTCAAGACCATCGGTATCGAAGCCGGCAAGCCATTCAACCTGACCAAACTGAGCGCCGATCAACGCAAGGCGCTGGAGGACGGTATCAGCGACGCCAAGGCAGAATTCGCCGGGTTCAAGAAAACCAGGGTGGATACCCACGAAGTCACCAGCGGCGATTTTTTTGGCACCCGCGATCACCTCAAGGGCAATTACCTGTACCGCTACGCCGGTGCCAACATGGGGATCTTCGGCAACTCCGCCGAAGAGGCCAATTACATTGGCTACTTCGTCGACAAGGACGGCCAACCGGTCGATGCCTCGAAACACGACTACACCCTGCATTTCGACAAGGGCGCCCTGCCCCCGGCCGACGCCTTCTGGTCGCTGACCATGTACGACGGCAAGAACAAGCTGTTGGTGGCCAACCCGCTCAATCGCTACCTGATCAACTCGCGCATGTTGCCCGACCTCAAGCTCGACGCTGACGGTGGGCTGACCCTCTACTTACAAAAGAAAGCGCCGGCCAAGGACTTGCAAAGCAACTGGCTGCCTGCGCCGAGCGGCCCGTTCTACGGCATCTTGCGCCTGTACCTGCCCAAACCGGAAGTCACCAATGGCCAATGGAAAATGCCGTTGCTGACGCCGGTCACCCAACAAATCAGTAAGCGGAGTCAGTCATGATCAAGCCCTACGTAGTGCGCCCGTTGCTGGCGCTGTGCATGGTCGGCGGCAGCCCGCTGGCGCTGGCGGTTGAAGGCGGGGTCGGCCGGCCGATCACCGGCCAGCAAGTGTTCTCCAATGCCGGGATCGTGCCGCCGGAACCCGGTTGGGTGATGTCCCTGACCAGTATCTGGTATGACGGCGATCTGAAAGGCAATTCACAAGTACCGATCGTGGGTGCCTTGAGTACCGGGCTGGACATGAAGGTTTCCTACACCATGGCCAACTTCACCCACGTCTGGGACACCGGCAAAGGTCGCTGGAACTACGCGTCGGCGGTCGGCGTGCCGGTGCAGTACACCGACGTTACCGCCAACATCACTGGCCCCCGAGGCAGGACCCTGGGCACGGAAGATACCGGCACTCAATTCGCCGACATGCTGGTGACGCCGATCGCTGCGGGATATCACTTCGACGAAGTCAATCACATCTCGTTTTCCCTGCCGATCTACGTGCCGACAGGTGCCTATAACGATAATCGCCTGGCCAACCCCGGACAGAACACCTACACCTTCATGCCCACCGTGGCCTTCACTCACCTTGACGGCAAAGGCGGCGAACTCACGCTGTCCAGCGGGCTGGAGTTCTACACCGAAAACGACGCCACGGATTATCAGAACGGCGACCTCTTCACCCTCGACGCACTCTGGACCCACGGCTTCGGCAATGGCTGGGCCGCGGGTCTTGCGGCGGGCTACATCCAGCAGATCAACGATGACTCCGGGTCAGGCTCCACCAGCGGTTTTCGCGGGCGCTCGGTGGGCGCCGGCCCGGTGGTGGGCTGGACCGGCAAGTTCGCCGACGCCCAGGCCAACCTGAGTCTGCGCTGGGTGCCGGAGTTCGACACCAAAAACCGTCCGGAAGGCAACGGCATCGCGGTCAACATGACCCTGGCGTTTTTCTAGGAGCTGACATGAGCGCACTCAACGACCTCAACGCCTTGCAAGCGAGTATTACCGAAGCAGTACTCGGCCAGGATCAGGTGATCCGCCAAATTCTTGTGGGCTTGTTGGCCAACGGCCATCTGCTGCTGGAAAGCCTGCCCGGCCTGGCCAAGACCCGCACGGTCAAGGCGCTGGCCAAACACTTGGACGCAAAGATGAGCCGCATCCAGTTCACCCCGGATTTGCTGCCCTCGGACATTACCGGCGCCGAGGTGCTGCATCAGGTTGAAGGCAAAAACGAGATCCGTTTTCAGCCAGGGCCATTGTTCGGCAACCTGATCCTGGCCGACGAAATCAACCGCGCCCCGGCCAAGGTCCAGGCTGCACTGCTTGAAGCCATGGAAGAACGGCAGATCACCGTGGCCGGCAACAGCCATGCGTTGCCGGAGCTATTCATCGTTGTCGCCACGCAAAACCCGATTGAGCAGGAAGGCACCTACCCACTGCCGGAAGCGCAGATGGACCGCTTCCTGATGAAAGTGCTGCTGGATTACCCGAGTGCGGAAAACGAAAGCCAGGTGCTGCGCCTGTTGCGCGAAGAAGAACAGGCCCTCGGTGCGAAGACCGCGGCGGTGCAAGGTTTTGCGCTGGCTCAGGACGTGATCTTCGCCGCTCGCCGGGAAGTCAGCGCGGTGCATGTTTCCCCTGCCATCGACCGCTATCTGATCGACCTGATCAACGCCACCCGCCATCCCGCCGATTACGACGCCGACCTCGGCCGCTGGATCAACATCGGCGCCAGCCCGCGCGGCGGCATCGGCCTGGACCGTTGCGCCCGCGCCGATGCGTGGTTGCAGGGTCAGGATTTCGTTTCGCCGGACAATGTGCGCACCGTGGTGCACCCGGTGCTGCGCCATCGCCTGCAACTGAGCTATGACGCCGTGGCCGATGGTGTGAGTGCCGATCAGGTGCTCGACCGCTTGCTCGACAAAGTGGCGATTCCTGCATGAACGCCGACGGGTTGGTCTATGTCTCTCTGGCGCAGTTGATGGCCCTGGAGTTCAAGGCCCGTGACCTGAGTTTTGTTGCCCGTCAGCCGCAAGGCAGCATTCTTGCCGGCAACCACGCTTCGCGCTTGCGCGGCCGTGGTTTGAACTTCGACGAGTTGCGCCGCTATCAACCCGGCGATGATTTGCGTCATCTCGACTGGCGCGCGTCGCTGCGCACCGGTAAACCGGTGGTGCGCACCTTCACCGAAGAACGCGATCGCCCGGCGTTGGTACTCGTCGATCAGCGCATGAGCATGTTTTTCGGCTCGCAACGCAGCTTCAAATCCGCCCTCGCCGCCGAGCTCGGCGCCCTGGCGGCGTGGATGGTGTTCAGCGCCGGTGACCGCGTCGGCGGAATGGTGTTCAACGACCGACGCATCGACAGCGTCGCGCCGCTGCGCAGCCGCAAGCGGATCGAAGCGCTGTGCAGCCGCATCGTCCAGCAGAACCAGGAACTGAACGCGGCCAATCCGGACGCCGAAGGCGAAGACCAGCTCGACAAGGTGTTGCAGCAATGCCTGGCCGTGGCCGGGCACGATCACCTGATCTGCATCGTCAGCGACTTTGCCGGCGCAGGCGAGCGTACGTTGCAGCTGATGCGCCAATTGGCGGCGCACAACGATGTGATCGCCATGCAGGTCTACGACCCGTTGGCGCTGAACCTGCCAAAGAACGGCCGGCTGCTGATCACTCAAGGCCAGTTGCAGGTGGAACTGGCGGTGGAACGGCGCCAGGTGCACCAGCCTTTGGGCGATTTCCTCAGCGGACGGCTCAAGGATGTGGCCACGCTGCTGCGCCGCAGCCAAGTGCCATTGATGATGTTCAGCACCGCCAGCGAAGCACAGGAACAACTGCGCGCCGAACTGGGCAAACTTGTCGGGGGGCGACGATGAACCCCAATATCCCGAGCATCGAGCAACTGAATGAAATCGCCCTGCCGGCACCGGTCAGCTATGCGCCGCAGACCTGGGGTTGGTGGGTATTGCTGGCATTACTCGTGGTAACGGCGCTGCTGCTGGGTGCACGGCGTCATAGGCAATGGCGGCGAGACCGTTATCGGCGCGAGGCGTTGCTGCGGCTGGCGCAGTTGCAGCAGCGCAGTGGTGATCTGAATGCCTTGCGCGAGTTGCCGGAATTGCTCAAGCGCGTCGCCCTTTCCATGCCCTCCAGACACACCACAAAACCTGTGGGAGCGAGCTTGCTCGCGATGGCGTCCGGTCAGTCGAAATCTGCTCTGAATGTGCCGTCCTCATCGCGAGCAAGCTCGCTCCCACAGGGTCCTGCTGTGCTTGGAAAAGAGGATTGGCAAGCCTTTCTCCAGCAGCACATCAAGCAGCCGCTCCCCGCGGATTTCGGCCAGCAACTGTCCCTGCTGGCATACGCGCCGGAAGCAACCCTGCGCGCCCTGCCCACTGAACAACGTCAACAATTGTTCGACACCTGCAAAACCTGGGTGGAGCGTCATCATGTGGCAGCTTGATTACCCCTGGCTGTTACTGCTACTGCCATTGCCGTGGCTGGGTTATCGCTACCTGCCCGATTACCGTGAAGCGCGCAGTGCCGTGCGCGTGCCGTTTTTCAATGCCATGAGCCGGGCGGTGGGTGAGGCACCGAGCCAGGCCGGCACCCGCAGCAATCGCTGGCAGTTGCTGTTGAACCTGTTGGTGTGTGGGCTCTTGCTGCTGGCCGCGGCCCGGCCAGTGCTCGTGGAAAAGCCCATCGAACGCCAGCAACCGGTGCGCGACCTGATGCTCGCCATCGACCTTTCCCAGTCCATGGAGACCACCGACTTCACCGACGCCAATGGCCAGAAGATCAATCGTCTGGCCGCCGTAAAGGAAGTGGTCCACGGCTTTATCGACAAGCGCAAAGAGGATCGCCTCGGGCTGATCGTGTTCGGCAGCGGCGCGTATCCGCAGGCGCCGCTGACCCTTGACCACGCCAGCCTGTCGTTGCTGCTGGACGACACGGGGATCGGCATGGCCGGCCCCAACACGGCCATCGGCGATGCGATCGGGTTGAGCCTGAAGCTGCTGGACCAGGCCCATGAACAGGAAAAGGTCCTGATTCTGCTCACCGATGGCAACGACACCAGCAGCGCCATCACGCCGGATCATGCAGCGGCCATGGCGGCGGCCAAGGGCGTGGTGATTCACACCATCGGCATTGGCGACCCGAATGCCGAAGGGGAAGCCAAAGTGAATCTGCAAGGCTTGCAGGACATTGCCAAGACCACCGGTGGGCGCTTCTTCCGCGCCGAAGACCGTAATGCGCTGAATCAGGTCTACAGCACCCTCGACCAACTCACCCCGCATCAAGTGAAAACCCTCAGCCATCAGCCCAAACGGGATCTGTTCTGGTGGCCGCTTGGCGTTGCAATCGCACTGCTCGCGTTCTATCACCTGTGCGCGCTGCTGCGTCCGCGCCTGACCCTCGCCCGTCAACGGCAGGAGGCCTGAGATGGAGATCAACCTCAGCGATTTCCACTTCCTGCGTCCACTCTGGCTGTTGCTGCTGCCCTTCGCCGCCGTGCTGCCGCTGCTCTGGCGACGTAGCCAGGATCTGCAGCGGCGCTTGCGCAGCAACATCGCCGAACACCTGCTGCCGCACCTGCTGATCACGCCGAAGGATCAGCACTGGCTGCGTCCGGTGCATCTGGTCTGCGCACTGCTGGTGTTGGGTGCGATTGCGGCTGCCGGCCCCACTTGGGAACAGGATCGACCGGACTTTCTGGAAAACCGCGCGCCGCTGATCTTCGCCATTGACCTGTCGCCTTCCATGGACGCCAGCGATGTACAACCGTCGCGACTGGAAGCGGTAAAACACAAGCTGCACGACTTGATCCAGCGTCGCGCCGGCGCCCGCAACGCGCTGATCGCGTACGCGGGCAGTGCCCATCTGGTGCTGCCACCGACCGATGACCCGGCCTTGCTCGACACGTTCATCCAGGCGCTGAGCACCGATCTGATCGGCAAACCGGGCAAAGATGTCGGCGCCGCTATCGACCAGACCAAACGTCTGCTGGCCGCTGAAAAATCACCCGGCACCCTTCTGCTGATCACCGACGGCGCAGACACTTCAGCGCTGTCCGACCTGGACAAGAAACTCGATGGCAGCGCCCTGCAAGTGCTGATCCTGGCCGTCGGTAGCGAGGACGGCGGCATCATCCGCGATGCCAGTGGCCAGCCACGCACCGACAGCAATGGACGGCCTGAACTGGGCAGTTTCGATCAGGGTGCACTCAAGCAATTAGCCTCTGCGGTAGGTGCGCCGCTGGGCAGCCTGACCCTCAACAACGACGACCTCGACTGGGTCGAACTGCACGCCCAGCAACACTTTCAGGCTGCCAGTGATGAACAGCGCGAACTGCACTGGAAAGATGCCGGCTACTGGTTGTCCTGGCCGCTGTTGCTGATTGCGTTCTTCAGTGTGCGCAAGGGCTGGAGCCTGAACTGGATGGCGGGCTTTGTGCTGGTTGTCGGGCTCGGATGGCAACCGGCTCCAGCGCAGGCCAATGCACTCACCGATGCTTTTTTCACTCGGAACCAGCAAGGTCGCTGGGCCTTTGAGCACGAGCACCTCCCGCAGGCCGCCGCACTTTTTGTCGACCCCTATTGGAAAGGTATCGCCGCCTACAACGCCGCCGATTTCGATCTGGCGCTGGCCAGTTTCGCGCGCCTGCAAACGCCGCAGGCGTATTTCTATCTGGGCAACATTTACGTGCGCCGCTTCAAATTCGATCAGGCCATTGCGGCCTACACCCAGGCGCTGAAATTGCAGCCGCAATTCCCCGAGGCCACCGCCAACCTGGCCTTGGCCATCGCCTTGCAGAAAGACACCGAAAGCGCCGAGCAGAATGCGCCGGAGGTCAAACCCGACGAAATCAAAATGGACAAGGCACCGGGCAAAGGCCAGAGCAAAGCCGTAGAGACCGAACAGGCAGCATCGGATGAACAGTGGTTGCAGAACCTCAGCACATCGCCGGCGAAGTTCCTGAAACAGAAGTTCAGCTTGCAGGATCAGGCGGGGGCGAAGCCATGACTGAGCGTAGAGACCGCGTCGCTCCGTTCGCGAGCAAGCCCGCTCCCACAGGGGATTTGT
The DNA here is from genome assembly GCF_036884845.1 of Pseudomonas sp. MAG733B. Lineage (NCBI taxonomy): Bacteria > Pseudomonadati > Pseudomonadota > Gammaproteobacteria > Pseudomonadales > Pseudomonadaceae > Pseudomonas > Pseudomonas sp. MAG733B. The sequence goes on along the minus strand of NZ_CP145732.1, from coordinate 3,589,064 downwards.
GGTGCGCTGAGTTCCAGTGTGGGAGCGGGCTTGCTCGCGAAAGCGTCCGCATGGTCACCAGAATATTTGGCGCCTTGCTCATCACCCTGGCCAGCCTCAACACCTTCGCCGCCGAACCCGAACTGCGCGTCCAGGCCACCCTGCAACCCAACAAACCGGCCATGGTCGGCAGCCTCATCGAATTGCAACTCGAAGTCCTCACCGACACCTGGTTCACCAGCGCCCCCACCCTGCCCGACCTTAAGTTGATTGGCGCACTGGTCATGCCGCCCGACGGCCACGCCGAACACGTCAATCAGAATCTCGACGGCAAATCCTTCAGCGGCATGCGCTACAGCTACCTGATCACCCCGAATCTGGCACAGGGTTTCGACATTCCGGCGCTGACGGTGCGCGCCACTCCCGGTCAGGCCACTACCGAGCTGAGCGCCCAGAGCCAACCCTTGCATTTCACCGCGACACAACCGCCAGGGTTCCGGGTCGGTGAGCCGGTGCTGGTGGCTCAAGGGCTGCGATTCACGCAGAAAACCATCCATTCGGCCACGCCGTTGAAGGTCGGCGACAGCATCACTCGTGAACTGACACTCCAGGCAGATGGCGCCCTGGCCATGTCATTGCCGACGCCACCGCTGGGTGATGTCCGTGGCCTGAGTCGTTACGCGAAATCCCCGCAGATCAGCAATCTGGATGACGGCCGCGGCCACTTCAACGGCGGGCAGCGCATCGACACCGCGACTTACCGGGTCGACACCGAAGGTCATTACACACTCCCGCCGATCGAGGTGAAATGGTGGGATGCCAGCACCGGGCAAACCCGTACCGCGCGAGTGCCTGAGATCGATTTCGACGCAGCGGCCAACAGTGCCTACAAACCGGTGTTCTCGATCACCGAAGACCTGAAAAAACTCGGCCGGCAAAACAGCCTGCATCTTTCCGGTTATGGCTTGGGGCTGTTCGTGCTGCTGTTGGCCATCGCCGGGCTCTACTGGTTTGCCCGCCCGCTGTGGCAGCGCGCCCGCTCTCGCTGGCAGGCCCGACGTCGTGCACGGCACGCGGCCTGGCTGGAGTCCAGCGAATACGCCTGGCGCCAGATCCCGGCACAACTCGACGGCAATCCGCCGCAGTTGAGCGCCTTGTACCTGTGGACCCGCCGCAGACGCAAAGGCCTGAAGCTCACCGGCCTCGGCCCGCGTCTGCAAGCACTGTTACGGGCCTGTTACGGCCGCGAGCCGACCAAAGATCAGGCAATGCATCAACTCAAGGAATCCTTGACTACGCTGCATAGTCAGGCCGAACACAACAAAGAATCAGTCGCTCCCGCACTGCGACCACTCAACCCCGTTCACGAGAAGGAATTTCGATGATGAACCCGATATCGCTACGCCAACTTCACGGGTTTAAGTTTCTACTGACACTCGCCCTGAGCCTGCCCTTGCTGGTTCAGGCCGCCGAGCCATTGCCGTCCTGGAACGACGGCCCGTCAAAAAAGAACATCATCGAGTTCGTCCAGGCCGTGACCGATCAAAGCAGCAAGGACTTCGTCAAACCCGAGGACCGCATCGCTGTGTTCGACAACGACGGCACCTTGTGGAGCGAGCAACCGATGTACTTCGAGTTTCTGTTCGCCCTCGAAGAGGTCAAGCGCACCGCGCCGCAACACCCGGAATGGAAAACCACCCAACCGTTCAAGGCAGTGCTGGAAAACGATCACCAGGCCCTCGCAGCCACCGGCATGGAAGGCTTGATGAAGATCTTCGGCGCGACTCACACCGGCATGACCACCGAAGCCTTCGACGACTACGCCAAGACCTGGCTTTCCCAGGCCCGCCACCCGAAAACCGGCAAGCCTTACACCGAAATGATCTTCCAGCCGATGCTGGAAATGCTCGACTACCTGCGCAGCCAGGACTTCAAGACCTACATCGTTTCCGGCGGCGACACTGGGTTCATGCGCGCCTTCGCCGAAAAGGTCTACGGCATTCCGCCCGAGCAAGTCATCGGCACGACTTTCGTCACGACGTTTGATTACAAGGATGGCAAGGCGTCGATCATGCGCACGCCGAAACTGGCGCACAACGACGACGGCCCGGGCAAACCGGTCAGCATCGATGCGGTGATCGGGCGTCGACCAATTCTCGCCTTCGGCAACTCCGACGGCGACCTGCAAATGCTGCAGTGGACCGCCGCCGGAACGGGCAAGCGCTTCATGGGCCTGGTGCATCACACCGACGCCAAGCGCGAATGGGCCTATGACCGTGAATCGAAAATCGGTCGTCTGGACAAAGCCCTGGACGAAGCGAAATCCCGCGGCTGGACCGTCGTCGACATGGCTGCCGAATGGCGGCGGATCTACCCGTTCGACGCCCCCGCTACCGAGCAAGTGCAATAAAAAACCGTAACGCAGGACTGCAATAAACGTTTGTCGCATCAGGCGACGCAAGTGAGCAAAAGGAGCAAGTCAGATGACTCGCATACGCAAGTGGCTACCGAAGCTCGCCTTGGTGGCGACCTCGGTCATGGCGATTTCGGCGACTGCCGGGGCCGCCGAAAAACCCAACATTCTGGTGATCTTCGGCGATGACATCGGCCAGACCAATATCAGCGCCTATTCCATGGGTGTGGTCGGCTACAAGACGCCGAACATCGACCGCATCGCCAAGGAAGGCATGATGTTCACCGACTATTACGCGGAGAACAGTTGCACCGCTGGGCGGTCGTCGTTCATCACCGGGCAGACACCATTGCGTACCGGCTTGTCGAAAGTCGGTATTCCGGGCGCGCCAGTGGGCTTGCAGAAACGCGACATCACCATTGCCCAGGCGCTCAAGTCCCAGGGTTATGCGACCGGCCAGTTCGGCAAGAACCATCTGGGCGACCGGGATGAATACCTGCCGACCAATCACGGCTTCGACGAGTTCTTCGGCAACCTTTACCACCTCAACGCCGAGGAAGAACCCGAGCGTCCGTACTGGCCCAAGGATGACCCGGAATTCGTCAAGGCGGCCTCACCACGCGGTGTGATCCACAGTTTTGCCGACGGCAAGATTGAGGACACCGGTGCCTTGAACACCAAGCGCATGGAAACCATCGACGACGAAACCACGGCGGCAGCGCAGGCGTTCATCGAGAAGCAGGTCAAGGCGGACAAACCGTTCTTCGTCTGGATGAACACTACGCGCATGCACTTGTTCACCCATGTGCGTGAATCGATGAAGGGCCAGAGCGGCATGCCCGGCAACGATTACGCCGATGGCATGCTTGAGCATGACGGCGACGTCGGTAAACTGCTGAAAACCCTCGATGACCTCAAGGTCACCGACAACACCATCGTCGTCTACACCACCGACAATGGCCCGAACCAGTTCTCCTGGCCGGACGCTGCGACCACGCCGTTCCGAAACGAGAAAAACTCCAACTGGGAAGGTGCTTATCGCGTACCGGCGATGATCCGTTGGCCGGGCAAGATCAAACCGGGGGAGGTCTCCAACGAAATGTTCTCGGGGCTTGACTGGTTCCCGACCTTGCTCGCCGCTGCGGGCGACACTGGCGTGAAGGACAAACTGCTCAAGGGTTGGGCCCCGGTATCGGGAGGCAACAACTTCAAGGTGCATCTGGATGGTTACAACCAACTGCCTTACCTGACCGGCCAGGCGCCGAAAGGCGAACGCAAGGAGTTCTACTACTTCAACGACGACGGCATGCTGGTATCGATGCGTTACGGCAACTGGAAAGCGGTGTTCTGCGAACAGCGGGCTCCGGGTGGCTTCAAGGTCTGGAGCGAGCCTTTCGTGTGTCTGCGGGTGCCGAAAATCTTCAACCTGCGCATGGACCCGTATGAGCGTGCCGACGTGGTTTCCGATCAGTACTACGACTGGACCACCAAGAACGTTTACCTGACCGAGATCGCGGTAATGAAATCCGCCGCGTTCCTCGAAACATTCGTCGAGTACCCACCGAGCCAAAAACCGGCCAGCTTCAGTATTGACCAGGTGCGTGCCGCGGTAGATGCCAAAATCGCTGAAAAAATGAAGAATCAACCTGCACAGTAAGACCGCTTGACCGCTGCTCGCCTTAACCGGCGAGCAGCCCAATTCCAGGGAGTGCAAACACATTCCCCGGCAGCTCCTGCATTGATTGATGTTTACTTTGCTCATTGCACAAGGCAACAAATCCATGTCCTCACGTGTCGCCAGCAAGTCGTCGGCCATACCTGCCCCCCACGTCGCCTCCCCGGCGCTGTTGATCCCCGCCCTGTTGCTGTTCGTCTCCGGTGCCGCGGCGCTGGTGTATCAGGTGCTGTGGATCAAGCAGCTGTCATTGGTGGTCGGTGTGGAGGTGTACGCCATCACCACCGGGATCAGCGCGTTTTTTGCCGGCCTGGCGTTGGGTGGCTTGCTGTTCGGACGCTGGGCGGACAAGTTGCAGCAACCGGTTCTGTTGTACGCCGGGCTGGAAGTGTTGGTGGCGATACTCGGTGTTGGCGCGACGTTCGCCCTGAGTCTGGCGGCCAGCCCGTTTGCCTGGCTGGAACAACATATCGGCCTCATGGCGTGGGTGTTGCCGTTTTTGCTGGTGGGCGTCCCGGCACTGCTGATGGGCGGCACCCTGCCCGTACTGGTTCGTTCTCTTGCGACTGACCCGCAACAACTGGGCAAGGCCGGTGGGCACCTGTATGCCGCGAATACCGCCGGCGCCATTGCCGGCACCTTGCTCGCCGCGTTTGTGCTGATTGCCACCCTCGGTGTGCGCGGCAGTGCCCTGGCCGCCGCGATGCTCAACCTGCTGGCCGCCGCTGGCGCGTTGTGGTTTCAACGTCACCGCTCCATACCTGACGAAACAACGGTGAAGCACCACGCCGACAAGGCACCGGATCGCCTGGCCCTGTGGCTGTATTCGATTGCCGGGGGCGTGGCGCTGGGCTACGAAGTGGTCTGGTCGCAATCAATCGTGCAGTTCATGAGCACGCGCACTTATGCGTTTGCCGTGGTCTTGGCGACTTATCTCGCCGGACTGTTCCTCGGCAGCGCCCTGCTTGCCCGCCGGGTCGATCGCCTGCGCGATCCCTGGGGCGTATTCGGTTTGCTGATTGCCGGTGCCGGGCTGATCGCGTTGCTGGAAATCGCTCTGCTCGGACGATGGCTGATAGTTGCCCAAAGCGTCGTCGAAGCGTGGGTGCTGTCGTTCGGCGCCAGTGAATTGCTGGGCATGAGCGCGCGCTTTGCGGTGGCGGCGTTGAGCATCGTTTTTGTACCGACCTTGCTGCTCGGCGCGGCCTTTCCCGTGGCCCTGCGCTTGAGCGTCGGCCGTGACCATGTGGGCCGCAATGTCGGTGAGGTCGTGGCTTTCAATACCCTCGGCGGAATTGTCGGGGTGATGCTCTGCGGGTTCGTGCTGATCCCTTTGCTGGGACTGGTTCGTACCTTGGGCCTGTTGGCGATCATTGCCGCCGGAATCGGTTACTTTGCAGTGCGCAAGGGGCATGGGGTCAAGAAAGGTCGGCGGCAGGCAGTGATCGCAATCGGTTTGTTGGCCGTCGCATTGGCCGTCTTTACCCCGGTCAACAAACTGGCCAGCCTGCTGCCCGGCGCACGCAACGGCACGTTGACGTTCTATGAAGAAGGACGCGGCGGAACCGTCGCCGTGGTCACCCAGGGCAAGGGGCAAAAAACATTCGAGCGCCTGTATATCCAGGGCGTATCCAACACCGGTGACGCCATGCCATCCCTGCGCTACATGCGCATTCAGGCGCTGTTGCCGCTGCTGATCCACAACGCTGAACCGCGCTCGGCGCTGGTGATCGGCTTTGGTACAGGCATCACCGCCGGCGCGCTGACGCAGTACCCAGGCCTTGAACATCGTGTCGTCGCCGAACTGCTGCCCTCGGTGGTCAAGGCCGCGCCGCTGTTCAAGGGCAACTTCAACGCCGCCGCCAATCCCGGTGTCGATGTGCGCTTGCGTGACGGTCGCCAGGAACTGCTGCGCAATCCACAACGCTATGACCTGATCACTCTCGAACCGCCGCCGCCCTCTGCTGCCGGCGTGGTGAATCTGTACAGCCGCGATTTCTATCAACTGGCCGCCAGCCGTCTACAAAAAGAGGGTCTGGTGGCTCAGTGGCTACCGCTGCCGACACAGAACATCGACGACTCGCGCGCGTTGGTGCGCAGTTTCCTCGACGTATTCCCGTACGCCAATCTGTGGACCAGCGAGTTCCACGAGATGCTGCTGGTGGGTTCGATGGAGCCGATTGAACTGGATGCCGCGAAAATCAATCAACGCTTCCAGCAAGACAGCGTACGCAGCACCTTGCAGGATGTCGGCATCGGTTCGGCCGCCGCATTGCTCGCGACCTGGGTGACTGACCGCGCTGGCCTGGAACGCTTCGCCGCTGACGCGCAACCGGTAACCGACGATCAACCGCGTATCGAGTACGCGCCATGGGTCCGGGCCAAGGAAATCACTCGTGTGCTGCCGGCGCTGCTGGACTTGCACATCGAACCACCACTGGTGAATGCCGATGCTGGCTTCAACGAGCGCATTAACGTGCATCGGCAACGCCTGATGCAGTTTTATCGGGCAAGCCTGCATGCCTATGACGGCGATCGTGATGCCTGGGCGCGGGATATTCGCGAAGTGATGCGCGGCGATGGCGGGAATCCGTATTACCGGTGGTTTGTCGGCGAATGAGAGATCGCCATCATTTGACACACGTCGCCCATCCGGCAAAGCTGCAACGAGCATGAACGCGCGCCTGACGGCAAACGCACCTGGACTACGGAAGTCGCAATGCCGAAACATAAAAATAAAGCAGCAAACCCAAACCCTGATTCGCGTCCCAACCTGATTAGTCGCTACCTGTTCCCTGTCACCATTGGCGCCCTGCTCCTGGCTGTCGCCGGTATCGGCTGGTTCCTGCTCAGCAGCACACCGGCTCCCGTGACCTATGCGCCGACCATTGCGCCCGCCGTTCAACCGGCCAAACCGCAACCCCAACCGGTTGCCCTGGCGCCGGCAAAAATGGTCGACGAGCAACAATGCCAGGGCTGTCACAGCGCCCAGGTCAAGGACTGGCAAGGTTCTCATCACCAGTTGGCAATGCAGGAAGCCAACGCCGAAACCATGCTCGGCGATTTCAACAACGTCACCTTCAAGGCGGAAAACGAAACCACCCGTTTCTCGCGCAAGGACGACGGTTTCTGGGTCAATACGCCCGGCATCGATGGCAAGAACGCCGACTTCAAGGTCGCCTATACCTTTGGCATCGCACCGTTGCAGCAATATCTGATCGAGGTTGGCGAGGGCCGCTTGCAAGCCCTCGGTGTGGCCTGGGATACAGAAAAGAATCGCTGGTTTCATCTCTATCCGGGCCAGGGCGTGACCTTCAAGGACCCGCTGCACTGGAGCAAACCGAGCCAGAACGCCAACTTCATGTGCGTCGAGTGCCACACCACCGGTTACAAGCGCAATTTCGATGCGGTCAAAAATACCTTCGACAGCCAGTGGAACAGCCTCGGCGTCGGCTGTCAGGCCTGCCATGGTCCTGCTTCCAACCACCTGGAATGGACGGCGAAGAAAACCGACCTGATCCACGCCGGTTTCGCCGTCGACCTCAAGGACAAGAACGCCACCGTCGAGATCGAAACCTGTGCGCGCTGCCATTCCCGTCGCGCGCCGCTGGGCGATGGTTTCACCGTCGGCAACCGGCTGATGGATGATTACCTGCCAAGCACCCTGACCCGCGAACTGTATGCGCTGGACGGCAAAATCAAGGATGAAGTGTTCGAACACGGCTCCTTCGCCCAAAGCAAAATGTTCGACAAGGGTGTGCGCTGCAGCAATTGCCACAACCCCCACAGCACTCAACTCAAGGCGCCGGGCAACGGCGTTTGCCTGCAATGCCACAACACGGCGGGCAAGACTTCGGTGGAAGGCGTAGACGGCAAAGGCCTGCTAGCGAAAAACTACGACTCCGTTGAACACACCCGCCACACCATGGGCCAACCGGGTTCGCAGTGCATCGATTGCCACATGCCCGGCAAGTTTTACATGGGCAATGATTTCCGCCACGACCACAGCTTCAGCATTCCCAACCCCGAACGGGCGAAGAAACTCGGTACGCCGGACGCCTGCCTGACTTGCCACCAAGGCAAGGCCGGCGACAAGGTCACCGAGCAGTTCAAGTTGTGGAACAGCGCAGGTACGGCGCAAGCCCCGCGTTACGACGAAAGCCTGTGGCTGATTCGCAACGGCCAGCCCGGCGCGGCGCAAGCCTTGTATGAACAACTGCAACGCAGCAACCTGCCGGCGATTCAACGGGCGACCCTGCTGACCGAGTTGCCGATGTACCCAAGTGAACAAGCGCTGAAACTGGCCACCAAGGACTTGAGCAACTCCGCGCCGCAAGTGCGCGAAAGCGCCATTCGCGCAATCAGCGCGTTCCTGCCGCCACCGGAGCGCGCTCCACTGTTGACGCCGTTGTTAAGCGACCCGGTGAAAGCCGTGCGCATTGCGGCGGCCCGGGACTTGCTCAGCGTGGCGCGCAACGGCTTGGGCACTGCGCAAGACAGCTGGAATGCCGCCATCGGAGAGTACGAAGCGGTGCAAAAGAGTCTGGCTGAACGTGCCGAAGCCAATCTCAACCTCGCAATGTTGTATCAGGCCAGCGGTCGCAGCGGCGAGGTCGAAGGTCTGCTCCACACCTCGCTCCAGCGGGACCCGGATTTCTACCCGGCGCTGGTGACGCTGGTGCAGTGGCTGGAAGCCAATGGCCGTAGCGCGGAGGCTCAGGCGCTACTCGCACAAAGCCTGAAGGAACATCCGGACGCATCCCTGCTGCAACACACTCAGGGCTTGTCGCTGGTACGTGCCGGCAAAGCGGATCAGGCCATGCCATACCTGCGCAAAGCCGCACAACTGGAACCGCAGAGCCCGCAGTATGGTTACGTTCTGGCGGTGGCGCTGCATGACAGCGGCAAGATTGATCAGGCCTGTGAAGAGCTGGAAAGGCTGTTGAAAGTACAGCCTGCCAACCGCAACGCGCGGTTGTCGCTGATCCAGTACTACCTGGATAACGGACAGGAGCCCAAGGCTCAGGTGCTGTTGCAGGGCTGGAAGAAAATGAACATGGGGGATCCGGCGTTGAAATAATCGGGCAGGCAGGATGGAACCTGTGGCGAGGGAGCTTGCTCCCGCTGGGTCGCACAGCGACCCCAATCCATGCTGCCGCGTTCTTTCAGGCAGATCAGGCTGGCGGGGTTTACGGCCGCTACGCAGCCGAACGGGAGCAAGCTCCCTCGCCACTGAAGAATTCGCCCGCCTCAAGTTCCGAGGTGACTGTCACCGCCGTCGAAACAACGGCCGCGGCTCAATCACCGAGCGCCCGTACAACACGCTCATCCCCGCCAGTCCCTTCAACGCATCTTCCGCGGATTTGTCCTCACGCACCGCGAAACTGTCGAAGCCGCATTGGCGCATGTGGCTGAGCTGATCGCGCAGTACATCGCCGATGGCGCGCAATTCGCCGGTCCAGCCCAATCGCGTGCGCAGCAGATACGCCTGGCTATAGCCGCGACCATCGCGAAAACTCGGAAAGTCCAGGGCGATCAAGGACAGTTGGGCAAACCACGGTTTGAGGCTTTCCACTTCATCATCCGGCCCCAGCCACACAGCCTGTTGCTGCGGATTTTCCAGCCAACGGCTCAGCGGCAGTATTACTGCACCTTCGGGCAACGGTGCTTGCGGGTCACGCACGAGCGTCCACGGATCATCCGCGACAATCCCCGCCACGCCCTCTTCCAGCCGCAACAGATTGTTCATGCCGACACCTCAAGCACTTTCGGGTAGACCGCTTCCTTGAACGGCTCCAGCCCGATTCGCTGGAAGGCATCGACGAATAGCTCTTCGCTCTCGCGATAGCGCACAAACGTATCGACGATCTGCTCGATCACATCCGGTACTTCGGCGGCGCTGAAGGACGGGCCGATAACCTTGCCCAACGCGCTGTTCTTGCCCTGGGCGCCACCGAGGGTGATCTGGTACCACTCGCTGCCGTTCTTATCGACCCCCAGAATGCCGATGTTGCCGATGTGATGGTGTCCGCAGGCATTCATGCAGCCGGATATGTTCAGGCTGATGTCACCCAGGTCATGCAGGTAGTCGAGATCTTCGAAGCGTGCGGCAATGGCCTGCGCGATTGGGATCGACTTGGCGTTGGCCAGCGCACAGAAATCACCACCGGGGCAGGCGATGATGTCGGTGAGCAAGCCGACGTTGGCGCTGCCCAGGTTGTGTTCGCAGGCCAGGCGCCATAGCGCGAACAGGTCGGCCTTGGGCACGTCCGGCAGGACGATATTCTGTTCATGGGCAATGCGGATTTCACCGAAGCCAAAGCGCTCGGACCACTGCGCCACCGCGTCCATTTGCGCGTCGGTGACATCGCCTGGCGGCGCAGATTCGCCCGGTTTGGTCGACAACACCACGCTGACATAACCCGACACTTTGTGCTGCTGCACGTTGCGCCGCACCCAGCGGGCGAACGCCGGGCTCTCGGCCAGGTGCGTGCCGAAATCAAGGTTGGTGTCTGACAGCTCGCGGTATGGCGGTGCGACGAAGGCACTGGCCACGCGCTCATATTCGTCTTCAGTCAGTTGCGCCGGACCGTCCCTGAGGTACTGCCACTCCTCCTCCACTTCACGGGCGAAGGCCTCGATACCGAGCGCCTTGACCAGAATCTTGATCCGCGCCTTGTATTTGTTGTCCCGCCGGCCATGACGGTTGTACACCCGCAGCACCGCCTCGACGTAGGACAGCAGATGCTGCCACGGCAAACCTTCGCGGATTTGCAGGCCCAGGATCGGCGTGCGCCCGAGACCACCACCGACGATCACCCGCAGCAGCATTTGCCCGTCGTCGCCTGGGTAAAGATAGAGGCCGATGTCATGCATCATGATCGCCGCGCGATCCTGCTCGGCCGAGCAGATGGCGATCTTGAACTTGCGCGGCAGGTACAGGAATTCCGGGTTGATGGTCGACCACTGCCGCAGGATTTCCGCCAGCGGTCGCGGGTCGATCATTTCATCCGCCGCCACCCCGGCAAAGGCTTCGGTGGTGATGTTGCGCACGCAGTTGCCAGAGGTCTGAATCGCGTGCATTTCCACTTGGGCAAGGCGTTCGAGGATGTCCGGCACCTGGGCCAGTTCGATCCAGTTGAACTGCATGTTCTGCCGGGTGGTGAAGTGGCCGTAACCGCGATCGTAGTCCCGGGCGATGCTCGCCAGCGTGCGCATCTGCCGGGCACTCAAGGTGCCGTAGGGAATTGCCACCCGCAGCATGTAGGCGTGCTTTTGCATGTACAGGCCATTTTGCAGGCGCAGCGGCAGGAACTCTTCTTCGCTCAGCTCACCGGCCATGAAGCGCTCGACCTGATCGCGAAACTGCGCAACACGCTCGAACACCAGCGCCCGGTCGTAATCATCGTATTGATACATGTCGCTACCTCATCAGGGTTGATCGCAATACCTGTGGGAGCGAGCTTGCTCGCGATGGCGTCAGTCCCGTCAACATCTGCATTGACTGCAAGTCCGTCATCGCGAGCAAGCTCGCTCCCACAAGGATTTTTCAGCGACTATGCGCCAGCGGTGCAGCGCGTTACAGATTCACCTGAATCGATAAAAACCGTATCAGATCGCGTCAGATTGCCGCAGCGATGCGCAGAATCTGATCCGCATAAATGAAATATTCCTGAGTCTGTTTTGTTTCCGGTCAGGTTTTTACAGTGCAGCACGACTATGCAACCGTGGAAGCATTGACCATGAGCACAACAACTATCGGACAGGCCTACAACTACAAGGTCGTCCGCCAATTCATCGTGGCGACCGTGTTCTGGGGCGTCGTAGGGATGGCGATGGGCGTGTGGATCGCCTCGCAACTGGTGTGGCCCGAGATGAACCTGGACCTGCCGTGGACCACCTTCGGCCGCTTGCGGCCGCTGCACACCAGCCTGGTGATTTTCGGTTTTGCCGGCAGCGCGCAGTTCGCCGCCAGTTACTACGCGGTGCAACGTACCTGCCAGGTGCGGCTGTTCTCGGACACGCTGGCCGCGTTCACCTTCTGGGGCTGGCAGTCAGTCATCGTGATCATGCTGATCAGCCTGCCGCTGGGTTACACCACCACCAAGGAATACGCCGAGATCGAGTTCACCGGCGCGGTGTGGATGACCGTGGTCTGGGTCGCCTACGCCATCGTGTTCTTCACCACCGTGGTACAGCGCAAGACCAAGCACATCTACGTCGGCAACTGGTTCTTCGGCGCGTTCATCGTGGTGATCGCCATGCTGCACGTGGTCAATCACCTGTCGATCCCGGTGGACTGGTTCAAGTCCTACCCGGTGTATTCCGGGGCCACCGACGCCATGGTGCAGTGGTGGTACGGGCACAACGCCGTGGGCTTTTTCCTCACCACCGGGTTCCTCGGGATGATGTATTACTTCGTGCCGAAACAGGTGGGTCGGCCGGTGTATTCCTATCGTCTGTCGATCGTGCACTTCTGGGCGTTGATCACCCTGTACATCTGGGCCGGTCCGCACCATCTGCATTACACCGCGCTTCCGGACTGGGCGCAGTCGCTGGGCATGGCCATGTCGCTGATCCTGCTGGCGCCGAGCTGGGGCGGGATGATCAACGGCATGATGACCCTCTCGGGTGCCTGGCATAAGTTGCGCACCGATCCGATCCTGCGCTTTCTGGTGCTGTCGCTGGCGTTCTACGGCATGTCGACCTTCGAAGGGCCGATGATGGCGATCAAGACCGTCAACGCCCTCTCCCACTACACCGACTGGACCATCGGCCACGTGCACGCCGGTGCTTTGGGTTGGGTGGCAATGATCACCTTCGGCGCGACGTACCACATGGTGCCGAAAGTCTTTGGCCGCGAGCAGATGTACAGCACGCCGCTGATCAACGCGCACTTCTGGCTGGCGACCATCGGCACGGTGCTGTACATCGCCTCGATGTGGGTCAACGGCATCACCCAGGGCCTGATGTGGCGCGCGATCAACGACGACGGCACGCTGACTTATTCGTTCGTCGAAGCCTTGCAGGCCAGCCATCCTGGGTTCGTGGTGCGTTTTACCGGTGGCGTTTTCTTCCTCAGCGGCATGTTGCTGATGGCGTATAACGTGTGGCGAACGGTGCGGGTTGCGGATGTGTCGATGGCCGAACGTGAGGCGCAGATAGCCTGATGACTGAAGTCATATTGAACATTCTGGGGGTGGCATTTTTGTGGGTCGCCATCGAGTACTGCTTGCGCCACCAGACCGTCGAAAGCCTGGACGACGCGAGTCTGATCCCGTTTGCCGATGACCCGGAAGTCGCTAAGCGCGTGGAGTTGGCGACGGGCAAGACGGTGAAGGCGGTTGCGCCTGAAGTGCCGAAACCGGGTTGGGGTAACCTCGAAATCTGAGGCGCCACCGATCCAATGTGGGAGCGGGCTTGCTCGCGAAAGCGGTGTGTCAGCCAAAAGAATATTGGCTGTCATGGCTCCTTCGCGAGCAAGCCCGCTCCCACAGGGGCCGAGTCTTAGCTGCGCTCGCGGGGAATCAGGCTCTGCAGTTGCTGCGCCAGGAAATTCGCGTCAAACGCAAAGGTATCCGGGTCTTTCAAGCCATTGGTTTTGCGCCACTGCCAGCTAGTGGCCGGCGGCAGGCACACCAGCGACACACTGCCAACACGCGCGCCGGTGAACCCTGTCACCGCCACGGAAATCTGCCCGCCGACGCCCATCACATCCGGCACGAAATCCACCGGTTTGCCGGCGATCAGGATGCTCAGCTTTTCGGTCTTGAACGTCGAGGTCTCGACCGGAACACTTGGCCCCGACGCGACATACGCCTCGCGGCTGACCTCCAGCAGATGCGGTGCCAGTACCGGCTCCAGCCACTGCTGGATCTGATTGAACAGGTCGCCAATGCGCGTCGCCCATTCGGCCGATTGCGACTCGAACAGCTGTTTTTTGTGCGCTTCGCTTTCTGCGTAGTGACGAAGCATCTCGCCCAGTTGCTGTACGTCGTCCATTGCGGTGTTCCTTTGCCTGAAACCAGTGCTGCGGACATCGAGCATGGCAGATGTCCGCAGGTCGCGTACGACTAAACGCCGGGAGGTCGCCCGTATTCAACCGGGTCAGGCCCTGTGACGCAGGCGCGCCATGCTCAAGGTGTCCACCAGCACGCCGTCGCGCACCGCGTAGTCGCGAAACAGGCCCTCGGTCTCGAAGCCGAATTTGCGGTACAGCGCGATGGCGGCTTCGTTGTCGGCAAACACCGAAAGCTCGACCCGGCGCAGGTTCATCCAGTTGTCGGCGATATCCAGCGCTGCCGACAACAGTTTCGAACCCACTCCCTTGCCCTGCCACTCGACCGCGACGCCCATGCCGAAACTACCGGCGTGACTGCGGCGGATACGCGAGTACTGCTCCAGGCCGATATTGCCAATGACCGTGCCTTGATGCAGGGCTACCACTTTCACCAGACGTTCGCCGTCTACCGCCAGTCGCTTGCGCCACAGTTCGGTGGACTGAAACGGCATTTGCAGGGTTTGCCGGCCGATCAGCGGGTCGTTATAGAGCGCGGTGATGCCTTCGATGTGGGATTCGTTGAAGCGTTCGAGGGTGATGACGCAATCAGTGGTCGTCATGGGTGATTCATCCTTGATGCAGACATGGCCAATCACTGTATATCGCTTTCTGATGCCTTGACGAGAACCAATGTGGGAGCGGGCTTGCTCGCGAAGAGGGAGAGTCAGGCTACATTTGAGCAGGTTGACACGCCGCCTTCGCGAGCAAGCCCGCTCCCACATTTTGGAACCGGTCAGCCTTCAAACCACTCGCGGCGTTCGTTGAAGGTGTTCTGGATCAACTCCACAATCATCTGCACCTGCGCCTCGTCCCTAGACTCGGCATTCACCGCCAACCACACCTGACGCTGCATCGGCTGGCTGAACAACCCCGGCAGTTCAATCAAGCCGCGATCGAAGCGACCCATGTACTGTGGCAGCAGACCGATGCAGGCACTGCAACGGATCATCTCCAGCATCAACTCATAAGAGTGCAACTGCACAACCCCGGCAAGGCGCTGATCCACCAGTGCATTCCACGGCCGAAAACTCTCGACCTGCCGATCATGCTGCCATTGAACCAGCAGGAAATCGGCGAGGTCATCGAGGGTTTCGGGGCGGGATGTCACCCGTGAGTAGCGTTTGGCGATATGCGGCTTGTAGTCCAGCCGCGCCAACGGTTGGGGCTTGCTGATGGAAAAGCTCGGGCCAGGCACTGGCGAATCGGTCCCGGCCAGCCACACCACCACATCGGCGCTGATGGATTGCAGGGACAAATCGCTGTCGATCGAGATGATGTCCAGGCGCACGCTGGCGTTGCGGCGCAACAGCGAAACCAGATCACGGCCCAGGATGTCGTGCAGGATGGTTTCCGCCACGGCCAGTCGAATCAGGGGTTGCTCGACCGCCGGCAGCGTGCGTTCGTGAGCCAGGGCAATCAACCGGGCGTGCAACTGCTGCCCATCACGAGTGAGCGTCAGTGAACTGTCCTTGAACTTGAACAACGTGCGTTGCAGTTGTTCCTCCAGTTGAGCGAGGAACTTGCGCAGGATGGTCGGCCGGACATTGAGGCTGCGGGCAGCCTGCATGAAACAGCCACAGCGGGCGCTGACCAGAAAATACTGCACCACCTCGACATCGATCCCGGCTGCCGGCGCCAGCCAGGACTCGGATTTGGCATCCCGGGATCGGTAATCGGCGAAGCTCTGAGGCCCTGTTGATTCGGTCAATGACATCGATGACTCCCTGTCGATCTTTGTTGATTTAACTGCTCCATCCCTGTGTGCGAGCAGGCTCGCTCCTACAGTTACTGGGGTTTTGCCTCCAGTATTTTGTTGAGTTCGGCACCGTCGATGCTCAGCGTAGCCGTGTTGAGCATGCCTTCCAGGTAGGCTTTGGCGATCTGTTCCTGACGGTGGGCGCGCAAGGCCTGGGTCAAGCGCTCACGCAGTTCGTCAAGAGTGGCCACCCGCGCCGGTTGCAGTTCGGTCAGCTTGATCACATGGAAACCCGCCGAACTCTGCACAGGCTCAGATACCGCTCCGACCTTCAGCCGCGAAACCGCACCGCGTACTTCCGGCACCAGTTGCGCCAACGGTTGCAACCCGGTGTCACCACCGCGCTCGGCGCTGGCGCGATCCTGGGAATACTGGCCGGCCAACGCAGCGAATTCTGCCGGGGTGGCCTGAGCTTTTCGACTCAGTTCCTGCGCTTGTTTGCGCACGCTTTCAAGGGTCTGCGGATCGCTCGCCCCGAGGAAGATCTGACTGACACGGTACAGTGCCGGGGTCACCCACTCTGATTTGCCTGAATCATAGGCTTGCTGCAATTCAGCGGCGCTCGGGTAATCCGTCGGCACTTGGCTGACGGACTGCAAGTAGTTTCGAAAGACGATCTGCTCGGTGGCGGCGCGGGTTTGCTGCTCGACATCAGGGCGCTGACGCCAGCCTTGGGCGTCGGCCTGCTCGAGAACCGCTTTCTCGGCCAGGCGTGAGCGAATCCAGCTTTCCAGCGTCGCGCGATTACCGCGTAGTTGATCCCGAGTCTCCGCTGGCAAGGACGCCAGCAATGCCGTGAGCTCTTCGCTGGCGACCTGCTGATTGCCCAATCGCGCCACGGCTGGCTCTGTCGACGCTACTGCCAACGACTTCGCTGGCTGCGGCGCCGCAACCGGGTCGTTCCCCGGTCGCAAACCCGAAACCACCGCAACCACCAATACGGCCAGCGCTCCGGCGCTTGCCACTACCGTACGTTTTTTCACAGGGCTGCGACCTCTTGCTCTGTAGTTTCAGCCTGGGTCTGCAACTGCGCCGCGTTCTGGCTGTAGTCGCGCAGGTAAACGATGAACTCTTGCAGCAGGCGATCCCACAGTTCCAGATTGCCGCGCAGGTAATCGGCGCTGACACCGGCAGCCACCACCACGTCCATTTCCATCACCAGGAATTCACCCTGCACCGACAACCGGGCAAAACGTCGCGAGGCATTCCACAGTTCCGCCAGCCCGGCCGGCAATTCGCCCTGCACGCGCAAGGCGCAACTGAAAGTGAAGTCCACGTATGTGCCCTGCTCCGCCGCCAGGTTGCCGAAGCGTACGGCGTAGCCGATGCCCTGACTGGCGCTGAGCAATTGCACGATGCCGTTCTGGTCAGTCTGGTTGACGCGATAACCGGCGGCTTGCAGCACTTCGGTCAGCGATAGAGGCGATACGTGAGCGATCAATTGAGTCATGTGAAGTTCTTCCCTGTTTTCAGTGAGTGACAGCAGCCTGAGGCGCGTCGAATTGAGTCTTGTAGAGTTCGTCGCCAAAGCCCTGGGCCAGTTCTTCGAACTTGACCCGCGCTGTGCCGGCGAATGGTTGGCGAATCTTCATCACCTCAGCGACGTCGATTTTTTCGTAGGCCGCGAGGATCTCCTTGGCCACGCCATACATCTGTTGATTCTTGACCGAACATTGCTGCATTTGTGTGTCACGTTCGGCCAGTTGCGCTTCCAGTCGCGCCCGTTCGGCTTCTTTACCGCGAGCCATGACCAGCAGTTCGTCGTAAGCCTTCTTGAACTTGCCAATCTGCTCATTACTGGCCGCCACCTGTGCCTGGGCCTGGCTTTGCAAACTGTCTTGCTGGCTCGCCAGTTGCTCGGCCGCGCCCTTGTACCTGGCCAACTCGGCGGTCAATTGCTTGATCTGCGCCTGGGCGGCTTTGGCTTCGGTTTGCGCGGCAACCTGTGCGGCACTGGCCTGGGCCTGCTGGCTTTGCAAGGCTTGCAACTGTTGGGTGGTGCTGCGCAGTTGCGTACGCAGGCGTTCCTCCATGCCCTCGGCGCTCGCCCCTTGAGCCACCAGCGCTCCCAGGGCAAACAACAGGATTTTTCTGTTCATCACGTTCTCCCTGCGCCTTAGAAGCGCGTGTTGATCTCAAGCTGCAAGACGTCGATATCAAACGGCGCGCCGTACACCGCTTCTGAGCTCAACCAGCGACCGGTGGCATAGACGTTCTTGGCCAGACCGTAATTGCCGCCCAGGAAATAACCCTTGGCGTTGGTACCGCCCAGGTGGAACGAGGAATCGTTGAAACCGTCCGGCAAGGCATCCGGCTGGATGTACTTGTAGCCGGCGAACAGGTTCCAGTCGCCCTGCTTGCGCATATCCAATGCATTGCCGAGGGTGAACTGCACCATCCACGCGTTGGCGCCGCTTTCGATGTCGCCATCGCTGTCGAGGTTGTTGACGATCTGCCCCGCCGCACGCTTGCGCATGTCGCCTTCGTCGTAGCCCAGGTTGTGTACGTAGTTGGCCTGGCTGCGCAGCTTGAAGTCTTCCGGCAGGTCGCTGTCCCAGACAAAGTTCAGGTCCAGCAGGTTGAACTCCGAGGCCAGGCCGACGAATTGCGGTTGCGGCGTGGTTGCCGGGTTGAGCGGGTTCGGCGTGATGTCACGCAGCAGGAACACAGTGTTGCCCTTCTGCATGAAGGCCGAACGGGTGCCATCGCTGTCGCAGCCCGGCGCTCCGGCCCAGGGTTCGCAAGGGCTGGAACGCTGGCCTTCGATGTCATCGAAGCGGTAGTAGGCCAACGCACCTTTGAGCCGGTTGCTGGAGTTGATCGCCCAGTTGGCGCCGATTTGTGCGCCGAACAGCCATTTGTTGTCGCTTTCTTCCTTGTCGAAGCCGTTGCTGGAACTGGTGTCGTTGGTGTACTCGATCGGGAACGCACCGACGGTGCCGAACATGCCCCAATCGCGGTTGAGCTTGTGATCGAACATCGCCGCAATACCGTCGAAGTTCAACTCGTTGGAATAGAGCATGTCGGTGGAGAAGAACGGGTTGGTGAAGCGGCCACCGGTGAGGGTCAGCTCGTTGGTGGCTTTCCAGGTAAGGTAGCCCTGATCGAGCCAGATGTCTTTCTTGCCAAAGCCACCACCGAGGGTTTGGGTGGTCGATACAGGGCTGTTGTCGGAACCGGTGCCGATGCGAATACCCGCGGTCCAGTCCGGCGCGATCACTGCTTTCATGCCCAGACGCGCACGCAAGCGCAGCAGGTTTTCGCGGTCTTCGCGGGTGTTGAGCAACGGCGGCAGGCTGGTGCTGCTGTTGGGGTTCACGTCATACGGGCCGTTGTTGTTGAGCTTGGCGAAGTCGACGATTTCGTTGCTGTTTGTCCCCGAGTAGTAGCGCGATTCGTCCCGAAGGCGAATATCGCCATCGAAACTGACCCGCGACACCCAGTCCGGAAACGTGTTGGGCTGTGCCCAGTTTTCCTGCTTGGCGGTGGCCATGACTTCGGCCTTGACCTGATCGCGGATCTGGTCGCGCACGGCGGCCGGCACGTACTGCACACGCACATCGCCCGGTGCGGCGGTCGGGCCGGTGGCGGCAACGGCGGTCGGTGCGGAAGCGGCTTTGCGGGCCTGATCCGCTTCACTCTGGGCCTGGGCAATCAGCTTGTCGGCCTTGTCCTGTTTCAACACGCCTTGCTCCACCAGCAAGCGGATCAGATTGATCGTGGCGTTCTCCGAGGGCGCAGGCGCTGCCACGGCCTGACCGACCAGGGTCGCAATGACCATGCCGACCGCCAGGGACAATCGATTCACATTGGAAATCATCTGCACACAACTCCTTATGGCAAAACTTTGATAATTGGGTTAACCCGGACGCCGCCCTTGCAGGGCCACGCGCATGGGCACAGTGAAAGAAGCCGGTGGCCGCTGGTTCATGCGCGGCGCGCTACGAAGGGCCGCGAGTATTTGCGCGTCGACCTCGGCGTTGCCGCTGGACTGGGCCAACTCGACCCGCGAAATCTCGCCCGAACTGCTCAACCACACGTCGACCTGCGCCTTGTAGGCCTGGTTGCGCAGGTCCGGGTTGTCGCGCAACAAGCGCTGGAAGCTGACGGCCATGAACTGGCTAAAGGTACCGTTGCCCAGGCGTCCGCCGCCGGAACCGGCCATGCCGCCGCCCTTGCCAACCGGAATGCCGCCTACGGCGGTCTGCGCGTTGGCGTCCATGTCCATCGGTTTCGCCAAGTCGTCGGCCGGCGATGGCGGCGCCTCTTCCTCCGGCTGAATCTCTTCTGGTTCGGGGGTCGGTTCCGGCTCGACGACTTTCTCTTCCACAGGAGGCTCCGGCTCCGGCGGTTTTTCCGGTGGTGGAGGCGGTGGTGGTGGCAACGGAATGATGGTCGGCACCTTCGGCGCTTCACGGCGAATACCGCTCATGTCGTTGGCCCATTGCCACAGGAACCACGCGGCCACGCTGGCGATCAGCAACCCGGCGCCCCACTTCACGAAGCGCACGGGTGACTTCTTGACGGGCGACGGGCTGATGGGAAGTTGAGCAGTCATGGTCAGCCCTGTGTCGGTTTGCCGGTCACCAGACCGACTTGTGACAATTCCAGACGGCGCAGCAGGTCCAGCACCTCGATGACTTTCTGGTACTGCACCGTGGCGTCGCCGCGCACGATCACCGGGAAGTCCGGGTTCTGGGCTTTCTCGATACGCAGTCGGTCTTCGAGTTCGGCCAACGTCACCGGATAGGCATCGAGGAACACCTGGCCGCCGTCGTTGACCGAAATCGCCTTGGTCTTGGCTTCGGACAACGACGCCGAGGCACTGGCCTTGGGCAGGTTGATCTGGATACCCGAGACCTGCGCGGTGGCGGTGAGGATGAACATCACCAGCACCACCATCAGCACGTCCACCAGTGGCGTGATGTTGATGCTGTCCACCGCTGCGTCATCGTCATCGTCGTGAGAGGCATTTACGGAAGCCATGTCTGTGCTCCTCAGGCCGGTGCTTGGGCATTGGTGTGTTGGGCGATGGTGTGATTGCCACGGCGATGGGCCGATTCACTGAACTGGCTCTCGCCGTGCATCTCCGCCAGGCGAGTGATGAACTCGTCGACGAATACGCGCATGTCGGCACTGACTTCCTTGTTGCGGGTGATCAGGCGGTTGTAGCCAAACAGTGCCGGGATCGCGACGAACAGGCCCATGGCGGTGGCCAGCAACGCGGCGGCCATACCCGGTGCGATGGCGTTGATGTTGACGTCGCCGGCCATGGCCGTGCCGAGGAACACCACCATGATCCCCAGCACCGTGCCGAGCAGGCCGATGTAAGGGCCGCCGGCGATGGCGTTGGACAGGGTCGAGAGTTTCGAGCTGAGCGCCTGGTTTTCCCGAGTGCGCACGCCGTCCATGGAGCAGCGGATCGCTTCGATGGTGGCCGCCGAGACGGAAGACGTATCAGCGCCCTGCTCACGGCGGGTACGGATTTCCTTGACCGCCACCTGATACAGGCGCCACAGCGAAGAGTCCCGCAAACGCTGGGCGAGGTCCTGGTCGTCGGCGAACATTTCCAGGCGTGTGCCGACCTTGGCGAATTGCTCGCGGAACGCTTCGTTGGCCGCCGTGACACGGCTGACCATGCGGTTCTTGCGAACCATGATGATCCACGACTGGAACATCATCAGCACCAGTACCGCGATGATCACCCAGGCGTCCATCGGCACGGCGTTGAGCAGGAAACCGAGACTGCCGAAACCGTAACCCGATTGCTCTTCATCGACACCGTAAGCCACCAGTTTCGATTCAGCGCCCTGGGAATTGGCATCGGCCAGCAACTGCGCGGCGGGACGGGCGACCTTCGACAGACGCAGCTCGTCAATCGCACCCGCAAACGGCAGGTAAGCGCTGGCGGACAAATCAGCGCCAATCGCCATGACCGAATTGAACGCCGGCATTGCCAGCGCCAGGCTCGCGGTTTCGCGGCCGTTGATGTACAGCGAGACTTTGCTGCCTTCAGCAGTCAGCGCCAGGTGCTGCCATTGACCGGGGTTCAATGGCAGGGTCGACATCGCACGCTGACCGTCGATTTCCACGAACGGCATGCCCTGGTTCAAACCAACCAGCAGGCTTTGTTCGCCCTCACGACGGGCCAGAATCAGTTGCTCGCCATTGGCCTGTTCCAGTTTCAACCAGGCGCTGAAGGTGAACGCGCTGCCTGCGTTGTGCTGCAATGATGGACTGGCCGGCAACAACAGCGGCTGGCCGCTGAACTGCAAGGCACGACCGATCACGCCGTCGATGCTCGCGCCCGTGGCGCTTTGCGCGGTGTTGCCATAGGCGGTGGTGTCTTTGGCCGGGGTGCCGGTGGCGCCGTCGAAATGGTAGAGCGCGGTGTAGTTCGGATCGAACGTCAGTTGGCCGTTGCCGGTGGCTGGAGCTTTCGGGTTGCCGTAGTACATCCAGATGTCTTGACGCTGACCGCCCTCCACTTTCGGTACATCGACCCACACCAGCGCCATACCCATCAGCGCATCGAAGCTTTCGATCTGATGGTTGAGCACGGTCTTGTCATCGGCGGCGACGAAGCGCAGGTCGGAGCCGTCCTCCTTGACGCCGTCGAAGGTGAAGTTGCCAGTGTGCAGGCGCACCAGCAACGCAGTGCGGCCCAGCGCTTCGTTGATCGCCGCGCCTTGGGGCGTGGTGTCCACCGAAACCTGTTTGCGGTAATGCCAATCGTCCTGCCACCACGCTTGGGCGGTGGCCGGGAGCACGAAGCTCAGGCACATCAGGAAAGCCAGAAATATGCGCTGCATGAAAATGTCTCCGTAGGTTCAGAATGTCGCTTGCAGGTTGAAATGCAGGCGCGATTCCTGTTTCGAGGTATTCGGCCCTTCGAGCAGCGGGTAGCCCCAATCGAGGCTGCCGGACAGCCATTTGCTCAAGCTCGCGCGGGTGCCCAGGCCAACACTGGCCAAGGCGTAATCGGCGTCTTGATCGGGAAGTTCGTCGCGCAGGTACAACTGGGCGCCTTCGGCGAAGGCGTAGAAGCGCCACTCCTGGACATAGGTGCCGAGGTACTTGGCGAGCGATGGCGTGCGCAGTTCCTGGCTCAGCAGGTAGCCGTCGTCACCAGTGCGCTCGGCCGCGAGATAACCGCGTACCGACGTGGCGCCACCGGCGGAAAATTGCTCGTTGGATACCAGCGGCCCAGAGGCGAGTTGGAACGCAGCCTTGCTCGCGGTCTGCCAGTCGTTGCCGAAGGTGTAGGTGTAATTGGTATCGCCCTTGAGCACGGCGAAACTCGGGCTGGCGCGATAGCGTTTGTAGTCGAAGTCTTCGTCGGAACTGCCGTAACCCAGGAAGCTGCGAGTACCGGCCACCAGACTCAGGCCAAGGCCCAGCTGCGAACTTTCGGTGTAGCGAAAGCCGTTGTAGGCGAAAGTGAACGGCGCGTACTTGAGCGGCACCTTGTCGCTGTCGCCGGCGAAGTCCAGTTGCTCGTCGAAGTCTTTGAAATCGATGCCGGCCGACAGCGAATTGGACCAGTTGCCACTGGACGGCAGCGTGTAGATCGCCGACACGCCGTAGGAATGGCCCTTGCCCAACACGTTGCTGCCGCCGATGGTCGCGACGTTGCTGTCGGACTGGTAACCGGCAAACTGCACGCTCCAGCGCTCGCTGAGCGGCGCGGAGTAGGAGCCCGACCAGACCTTGGCGTTGGAGGTATCTTCAGGGGCGGTAAAGAACGTCAGCGATACACTGTGCCCCAACTGCCACAGGTTGTTGTAGCCAAGGCTCGCAACGCTGCGCAGTTTTTCGGTGTCGGCGCTGTAGTCGTTGTTCAAACCGAGACTGGCCTGCCATGGGTCCTGGTCCTCAACTTCCAGGTCGACATCCATGGTTCCGGGGCGCTGGCCTTCGCGTACCAGCGGCATCACCTGGCGCCCAGGGTTCTTGTTGAGCTGCGCAAGTTCTGTCTGCACCTGGGCGAAGTCCGGCACCTGGCCTTCTTTCAGCGCCGGTACGTCGTCGCGAATTTCCACTGGCGAATAGTGCTTGGCGCCGACCACACGCACCCGACCGATCCTGGTTTCGCTGACTTGCAGATAGACGATGCCGTCCTCGACTTTCTGCTCCGGCAACTCGACGAATACCGATTGATATCCTTTGGCTTGGTAAGCCTTCTGCAACGCATCGCGGGCGCCTTCGATGTCGGCCAGATATTTCTGCGGACCAAGGAACGGATACACCGCTTCCTCGATCGTCCGGGCATCGAGCACGGTGTTGCCACGCACGAAGTATTCGTTGACGTCCACCGGTTTGGGTTCCAGCAGTTCAGCGCTCTGCTCCGCCCACGCCGGCTGCACGCCCGCCGTCACCAGCAGCCAGCCCCACAGCGCCAGCCGTGACTTGAAAAAATGATCCACATCACCCCCTGAATTCGAAATACCGGTAACCGTCTGCACTGCGGCAGGCTGGCTTGATTGCCCTGCTCCCGGCGTCCCGCCATCGGCTGGAAAAGTGGCCTCTCGGCCGCCTCAAGCACGTCACATAGGCATGACCGGACGGGCGATGTGCTACCGAACTTTTGTCATGAAAGCTTCATTTCAAAGATTTGGGATCACTACAAAAAAACCTGTGGGAGCGGGCTCGCTCGCGAAAGCGGTGTGTGAGTAGACATTGATGTTGAAGCTGATGGCCTCTTCGCGAGCAAGCCCGCTCCCACAGGAAAGACGTGTGAAATTGGAGGCATAAAAAAGGCGACCCGAAGGTCGCCTCTGATCCTGCTGGATGGCGCGCTACAACGTCAGATTGCCCCGCTCCTCCTCCGTCAACTGCCCCCGCGCGCGCTCGTCCAGCACACCGGCGCCCAGCACTTGCACCGGGCTGTTGGGGTTGTACGACGGCGTCGGCACACTGCTGGCGCCGTCACTGCTCGGTGTCAGCGGCTCGGTACCCAGGCTCAGCACCTGTACGGTCACAATCGACGGCAGGTTTTTGCGTGCCGCCGCCTGCTGTTGACGCGACATGTCCTCGGCCGCTTGCGTGGCGGATGTTGCCGCGGAGCTGGCCGACGTGATTGCGCCGGTGTTCACCGAGGCCGTCACCGGGATGCCCGACGACTTGCCCTGCACCTGGATGTTCGCCGCGTTGACTACCCGCAAAGCGATGATGTTGATGTTGCCCGACACCCGAATCCCCGCCTCGCCCGCATCGATGGTGCCCAGCGGTGCGATCAGGTCGATGTCGCCCGGCGGCACTTCGGCAATCGGGTTGAGCGTGGCGATACCGGCACCGGTGCTCGGCACGGTCGGCGACAGTGTCACGTTGCCCCAGGTGTCGTAGATACGTTTGGGCGGCGTGAACACCACGGTGGTTTTCGAACCCCGGCCGGCGTTGATGTCGCCTTCGGCCGACCAGCCGAGAATGCCGCCGCCGAACGTGGTCATGACCCGGCTCTGCCCAAGCAGGATGCTGCCTTGGGAATACAGCTGAATGTTGCCCTCGCCCTGGGTGACGATCCCCGCCGTGGACGGCGGCGCCGCACCTTCGACACCGAACACCTGGCCACCGCCGGGGGTGAGCATCTGAATGTCACCGCCGAACAGCGTCTTCACGCCCGCGCCGCCGTACAACGTGATGTCGCCGTCGTAGCGAATGGTATTGCCCGCCACATCGGTAGTCGGGAACAACGCCGCAATCGCGTTGCGACCGCGCAGGTAACTGCCCTGGCGCGGACCGTTTTCATCGGCGTATTCCAGGCCACCAGCACGCAACTCGGCGAAGTACACCTGACGTGCGAACACGGCTTGCTCGGTGCTCGGCAGTGCGGCGTAGAACGCCCGTGCCTGATCTGCGTTGCCGTTGAATCCGTAGCCCAGGGTCAGCCAGGACAGCAGTTCTTCATCGTAAGTCTTGACCACTTTGCCAGGCTGACCGTTGAGCGGCGTGCCGCTAACGGCCTCGTTTTTCGGGTCCAGGTAACGGGCGATGAAGCGACCGTAATCCGGGCCATCGGCCCCTGCACCCGCCTGCAACACCAGGCTGGCGCCCGGACGTTTATCACCCGCCATTACTGGCCCGATACTGGTGATGCTCGCGCGATCTTCCATCAGGATATTGCGCCCGGCATTGATTTCCAGCGTGCCGGGGCCGGCAATGTCGAAACTGCTGTAAAGAATGTCGCGCCCGGCGGAGACGCGGGAGACGTCGTTTGCGTTGTTGTGGATGAACAGGTTGCCCGTGGCGGTGATGGTGTCACTGCTGTTGCCCATACCATCGCGGTTCACGGCCTGTGGCTGTCCGACGGTTGTACCCGACGCGACGATATCGCGTCCGGCCAACATCCAGACCGGCCCGGCCGCTTCGTACCAGGTGCGTTTGGAGTTGCTGAAACTCAAGGTTTCGCCACTGCGAACGCCAACCAGATCGCCGGTTAGCGCGTAGAACCGCGCAGGGGCCTGAACCCCACTCAAGCCTGAATAGCTCTCGGCACCGAAGGCGAACAATGGATAACGGCTGTTGAGTCCGGGCGAGACGCCATCAGCGCCGCTATTGGACATCAGCGTTATCACTCGCTGACGATCCTTGGCATAACCATTGAACGCAGGCGTAAATGGCGTCGCGATGGACAGCGGGCTGGCACCCGATTGATTGATTGCGTAGCCACCGGCATAGATGGAATCCCCTGCCAACAATTCAAGCTGCCCGGATTGTGAGGGTGCCAACAACAAGGAGTACGAAATGCCCGGATAGTTACTCCCCCCACCATAGAAACCAGCGGACGGCCCGGCATAGATTGAACCTTGCCCGGCGACTGCACGCAGGATCGAGGGCATAACGAATCGATTATCGGTGGGTGAAGTATTGCTACCGCCAGGGATCGTTGAATTGTTGATCGCTTCTGCCATCAATGTACTTGGCGTGAGATTGCCTCCCGCCGAGAAAAGATCGATGGCTGTGTGATCGGTCCATAACGAGAAGCCTGTCAAACCACCGCCCGCATGCACCACCCCATCAGGCGTAGTGAACTGTGTGGAGTTCTGCAGGACTACCCGACCAGGGTCCGCCGCGCCTCCCAACACCAAATCACCTCGGGTATTGAGCTGCATGCCCGAGTCCCCCGGAATCAACACCAGGCCGCCGGTTGCGCTGCTGGTGGTGGCCGTAAACGGATCGTAGCCGCGAGCCTCGCGCTGGTCCTGGTTGCCGGAAAATGAACCGTACTGCAATTGGATTCCACCCACCGCCGAAGCGCTCAGTTGTGCAGCTCCCCGCAGGTTGATCAGCGCACCCTGCAGATCATGATTGGGTGTACCTACCCCGGTCGCTCCCGCCCTGGCTTGCAGTGACGGGTTGAGCGTGCCGCCGATGCGGATATCCATGTCACCGCCACCGGTCAGTTGCAGGCTGCCGTCGCTACCTACGCGCCCGGTGCTGCCTACAGCCACAATCAGTCCTTGGCTGCGTGCGGCCTGATTCGTACCCGTAGATGCCCCCAGCGGTCTAAGCATCCCACTGTCAGTACCCGCCCGCAGGCTGATGTTGCCACCACCGAGCGTGCCGAAACCGGTAAAGCCCACGAGATAGGGTGCGGGGTCTGCATCCGATGTAAGAAGCGGCTGGGTCGCATAGCTACCGAAATTGATCCACCAGGCAGCAGGCACATCGCTGGTGCCGGAGCCTTGGCGCCACAGCCAGTTACCCACGGCAACGCTTGGGTTTTGAACCCGCGTAGGAGCCGCCAGCCTGCGTCCAACCACATCACCGGACACAGAACCGCCCGCATTGATTGTCAGGTTCCCGCCCATCTGTGGAAACCAGGCCTGATACAGGCTATCGCTGCCACCATTGATCCATTTTTCATAGTCACTGCCAGCGCTGCCCAATACCGAACCATCGTCAGACAGCCGACCGCGAGGCAGGTTGTAACGTGGGTCGACATTGTCGGATTGGGTGCCGGCGGTGTACACGCCGAACGGTGAATCCATGCTCAGATTGCCGCTGGCGATCAAGTCAAGATCACCGGTGCCTGTGCGCAACACGCTGAACATTTGCGTATGTGCCTTGGCTGTTTGCCCCACGACGGTCTCGACACAAACCTCCGGATAGCTCTGGCAAAGCGAAAGCTCATTGTCTTTTACCGGTGCGTAATCAGGCATACCTACCCAGTTGCCAGGAGCCCAGGTCCATCGCGCCATCGGTGCACAGGCGCCAGGGTCCCACTCGGCACAAATCAACATGTACTCATCAGAAACAGGTTCGAACGCAGGCATGCCCCAACCATTACCTTCAGCCCACACCAGTCTTGCTGCGCCACTTGTCACGTTCAAACCATAGTGAGTATCTGCGAGCCTCAAGTTGCCTTCGACAGTCAGGGGGTTCACCGTTCGACTGTCGGCCGCCTCCAGATCCGCCCCCGCCACCGTGCGTATCGACCAGGACGCGCTACCTGATGGCAGCATGCTCGCCACCGCCCAATTACGGCCTTGTTGAGTACCAATCAGCGGGCGCAACTCGATAAAAGCGGTGCCATCAGCGAGTTTCACATCCGTCATCGACGGAATCAGCGAACCGCGCAACAACGCCAGCGAACCACTGAGTTTTACGCCAACCGTCGCGTTGTCGAAAATAGTACCCGGCAGCGGCACGCCCTTTGGCCAGAGCATGGCTTGCATCGCGGTGGTTTTGTTCAGCCGTGTACCCGCGCCGAGACGACTGCCCGCCGGTAGGGTGACGTCGGCCCCCAGCAAGGTGCCGGCGGCATACAACAGATTGCCCGCCGCGTCATGCACCGCACCCGCCAACACCGTGCCGGCGCTGAACGTGTACGTTTCGGCCAGTACGCCCTGAGTTGGCAACAGCGTTCCACTGACCATCGTCGCTGCCTGAATAGGCAAGTCATAGTTCAAGGTTGCGCCGACCGTATACTGAGTGCCGTCAGCAAGAGTCACACCCGCACCCGGCACGATCAGATCACCGCCGAATGGTTGCACACCCGACAGCAGTTTCCAGCCGGCGTCGTCCACGGTTTCCGGAGGTGGGGCGAAGCCATCGTTGATGCTGCCGTAGATGTCCAGATTGCCACCGGCGCGAATCACCAGGCTGCCGGACTCGCCGGAACCGTAGACCGACTTCTTCTGCGTGTGCGGGTTGAGGCTGGCGTAACGGTAGCCGGACAAGTCCAGATCGCCTTGCACCACCAGATCGCCGTCAGTGGTCTTGCTGGCGATTTCCACGCCGGGGCGCAGGTGGAATGCATCGGCGTAGGCGGCGTTATTCAGGCCGGCCAGTTTGCGTTGCAGCAAATCCGTATTGGCCAGGGCTGCGTTGATGAACGCGGTGCTGTCGACGTGAATGCCGTCCAGATAAGCCTGATCGATGACCTGGTACGGACGACCGCTGGCGGCCGGGTCGGTGCCGTCGGCGGCATCGATATAGCGCCGTGTGGCGTTGAGCCCAATGGAGCGTGCGCCCTGAATGTTCAGCGCACCGCCGGCATCGATGGAGATATCGCCGGTACCCAAGCGCGGTGCGTTGAGTTCCAGAGTGCCCCGCGCGCGACCGTCAAGCTGTCCCGGCAAATTGCCGATGGCGACGTCAGTGCCGTGACGCAAATCGATCCGCGCACCGGAGGCCAGCGTCAACAGCCCATCGCCGGAGTTCAGCTCGATCATGGCCCGGTTCGGTGCGTCGATGATCTTGCCGTAGCTATCGACCCGCAACATCTGGCCATGGGCATCAAGCACTGCGCTGCCAGCCACGGTCAGGCCATTTTTGCCCGACAGGCGAATGCTGCCGACGCGTTCGCCACTGGCGTCAATCAGACCCACGACGGTAAGACTGCCGTTGTCCACCGAGACATTGACCTCACCGGCCTTGAGCCCGTCGCCAATCACCAGATTGCCCTGCTTGAGCTGGAAGCTGCGACTGCCGAACACCTGTCCGACATTCAAACGCTGGTTGAGGGCGGCGAATTCGCCGTTGAGGTCAGCGCTGCTGCCCAGTCGCTGCGCGCGAATATCCACACCGCCTGCTTTGTACGGCACCCAGGTGCCGCCCGCGTCGTAATAGCCGCTGCTGCTGCCGAGGATTTCCCCCTGTAGATCCACCACCCCGGCGCCCGCCGCCAATGCCACGGCGCTCAGGTTGCCACCCTGATTGTTGACCGCTGACAGGTCGATGCGTGAACCAGCAGCCTGGCGAATATTGCCGTTGCTGCTGTACAGCGCCACGTCGCCGCCCCAGCTGTATTTCTTCACGTCGTTGAACGGCAGCGTGCGTCCGGCCACGTCCAGATAAGTGCCACTGCCCAGGGTCAGATCATCTTCAGCCTTGACCACCAGTTTGCCGCTGGCCAACACGATGCGGCCGTCCAGCAACACGTTGCGTGCTTCGAGATTCAGCTCCGCGCCCAAGGCATCGGCGACGGCAGTGCGGTCGCCGGTTGGCGACGTCAGGGTCAGGCTGTTGCCCGCCTTGAGCAGGTTGACCGAGCCGGCTTCACCGGTGAGCAGCGGCGTGCGCAGGTTGAGGTTGCCGCCGCTGTAGGCATAACCCTTGACCGGGTCGTAAGCGCCCTGTTGTTCGTAAACGGCCAGGCTGCCCTTGTGATTGGCGGTGATGCGTTCGCTGGCATTGAGGTTGACGTTGGCAAAACCCAGCGCCAGGCGATTGTTCTGGTCCAGGCCATTGGGCTGCGGATTCGGGCCATAGCCGAACTCGATGCGTTGCGCCTCGATATTCAGCGTGCCATGGCCAGTGCCTGCGCCGCCGTTGGCCACGGTGCCGGGGGCCTGGGTCGCGCCGTTCCAGATCAGATTGGCGGTGCGAATGGTCGCCACATCACTGGCATCGCCCAGGCCGTAAATGGCCGGTGTCACCAGTATCAGGTTTTCCAGGCGGCTCTTGCCCGTTTGTGGGTCCAGGGTGTCGAGGGTCACGTTGCCGATGAAGTTGAATGAATCGCGGGTGGTCAGGCTCAGGGTTTCCAGAGCTGGCGCACCGAATTGCGTGTCGCCGCGCAGCAGTCGATCGAGGACGTTCTGGTTCAGGGTCAGGCCGGCCGGCAAGCGACCGCTCGCCGCCGCAAGCGCTTCGGCGCTGCCGGCGTTCACCGCGCCGACGGCCAGCGCCAGGTGACGCGTGCCGAAACGCACCGCTTCGCCCAACTCAAATTGATTGTCGGTGGCGGCGGTGATGCTGCCGTTGGAATAGAGCAACGAAGGATTGAGGCAACCCTGCGCCGGGCAGGTACCGATCCGGATACTGCCGGCGCCCCCTCCGTTAGTGCCCGCGTCCGGCGCCAGCACATTGGTCCAACCGTTGGACACCATCAACAGGCTGGCTTGCCCTGGTTGATAGATGAAGCCCGCCGTGGAGTCATAGGGTACGTTCCCACGCCCCAGCGTATTAATGCCCGCCCCCGCTTCAAGGGTAATGCCGCCAGTGAGGCCCGTCGTCCACAGGACGACTTCAGGTGCCGAGAGCATCGCGCCCTCGCGCAGGGCAATGCTCCTGGTATCACCTCTGAATTGAATGAAGTTGCCCGCAGTGTCGTATTGCACAAACGGCGTTGCACCGATGGCCAAACGCCCGGCCCCAAGATTGTTCAGGGCGTCGGCATGCAACGAAACACCGTCGAAGCCCTGAGTGCTGACGGCACCAGCGCCAAGAATTTCAAAAGCCCATGATCCCCTTACCGCTGCGGTGCCAAGCACACCGCCCTCGGCGGCAGCGAACAATGCCTTGCCGTTGAAATCCAGGGCTGTGTCACGATCACTTGATTTGAACAAAAACGTCAGTGATTTGCCGTCCAGGGTCGTTTGCCCGCGCGGCACCCCACGACGTGCAGCGTCGCTGTTAACGAATTGGTTGTAGCTGGTTTCGTTGTATTGGGAATAGCGGCGCAGCACCTCCGCCGACGTCAGGATGACCTGGCTGGAAAGACTGTCACGCAGCCCGGTATTGGCAATCGACATTTGTCCGGAACTGGCCCAGGAACCATTGCGCATTTTCAGCGCGCCGTTGATTGCGCCCGGCGTAGCCTGACCGTTGACTTCGACCCGGAAGGCGCCGGGCAGCAAGGCAAAGGTCGATGGCAACAGGGTGTAAGTACCCGCTGCCAGGCCTGGAACACCGGCACCGATGCTGATCTGCTGGCCAATGCGTGGATCACTGGCGCCCGCCTCGCCAAGCATCGGTGCATAGGCGTTCTGATTGCCCGGCACGATGGCATACACCGGGTTACTGCTCAGGCCCGGCAGGCTGAATGTGCCGTCAGCCGCGTTGCGAACCAAGGGGCTGAAACGCGCATCGGTAGAACCGCCACGCCCGGAGACAAATCCGGCACCGCGCAAATCCCCGCCCCCGGACAGGTCGATCAGCGAGCCGGTTTGCGCGTCGACGTACTGGCCACTCAGGACCACACCGGTATTCTCGTTGGCAATCCCTTGCAGCACCACGGACTGGCCGTTGTATCGGTAGTCGGTGCCATCGGTTGTGCCGCCATACGGCATGACCAATCCGGCGCCACTGACCGAGGTCACGCTGCCCGGCAATAAGTGAATGGTCCGGGTATCGCCAAACGCATCGTTGCCCAACGTGATCAAACCCAAGGGGGCGCGAATGACCCCGCCTTGCTCGATACTCCCCCCGTACAGTTTCAGCCTGCCAAACACCGAATAAGGTGGCACGGCCGGTGCCGCACCATTGCCGCTGATGCTCAGCGTACGGTCGGGATCTATCCTGCTCTCGCTCTGATACCCGGCGCGTATATCGGACCAGACCCGGGTGCCCGGATAGATCTGTGCCGCGCGCAAGTGCATATCGCCCGCTGTCCACACCCTGGAACCCGTCTGGAAATCCGGTTTTGCGAGCAAACGTATGTCGCCACTGCTGTCGAGGGTGACCAGGTCAAAACTGCGGCGACTGACCGCCATGGTCGCCCCGTTGAGCAATTTGATCAGCCCGTCGCTACCGAACGAGAAGGCATTGCCCAGATCAAGCAAATTCGCGGTGGCGCTCAACTGCGCGGCCGATAACCGGTTGGTGGGAGTGTTCAGTACCCGGGGGCGGGTTAACGCGCTGGGAGGGGTGTAATACTCACCCAACCCCGACAGACGCACGTAAGGCGCAGCCAGATTAATGCGCGCCGTATCCTTGGAGCTTTCGGCCAGGGAGAGTGATCCTGCGTAC
Source organism: Pseudomonas sp. MAG733B (assembly GCF_036884845.1). NCBI lineage: Bacteria > Pseudomonadati > Pseudomonadota > Gammaproteobacteria > Pseudomonadales > Pseudomonadaceae > Pseudomonas > Pseudomonas sp. MAG733B. Next base: position 3,555,985 of record NZ_CP145732.1, on the reverse strand, counting down.
AGACTCAGACTCTGGTTCATGTGCAGATCGACATCACCGTCGAACGTCAGCAGGCCGTTGCTCAACAGGCTGAGGCTATCGAAGCCGCCGCTCATCAATTGATCGGCGCTCAGTCGGGTATAGCCATAACGCAGCGGTGCAGCGACCTCTCCAGGCCGCAAATCGGCGGGTAGCCGCACGTCGTCCGGCCCTTGGCCAATGATCAGCTCCCTTGGAACCCGAACAGCGTTGCTTCCCTGGGTATCGCGATACAACGGCGAATCGAGGGCGATCTCCAGACGTCCCCCGGCTGCACCAGCCCCGCCAGCGGCGGCACGCAGGGTGCCGTCGATGAACAACCCGTTGTAGGAACTCAAGGCAATTCGCCCGCCGTCGGTGGCGATCCGGGTCGGGCCAGTGCCGGCAATATCCAGCACGGCCTCGGCACCGGACGCCTCCAGACGAGCGCCCGGCCGAACGATCACATAGGCATCCGCCGATGTCGCGGTGGCCTTTTTAGCGTCGATCTCGCCGCCAATGATGATGCTGCCGCCCTTGCCCACCTGACCGTAGACACGGCCCAGCGCATCGACCGCCGTAGTTGCGCGCCCCGCCACGTCCAGCACCGCATGGTCACCGATCCAGATCGAACGAGTATGGGCCGTCGGATCCGCCTCCTGCTGCGAGGTTTCAACATCGATCGACCCGAACTGCTGCTGACGAATGTCGAGGATGCCGCCCCAGGCGTTGAGTTCACCGTCAACGGTCAGCTGGCCGGCACTGCGCAAGTTGATACGCTGGCCTGGGTCGACGCTGATGCGCGCGCCTTGGCCGATGGTCAAGATACTGTTCAGCGGGTCTATCTGATTGATCTGGCTGCCGCCCGCTTGCAGTGACAGACTCGCGCCACCGCGTTGGGTCAGCACGCCTTTGGCCGGGTTCTCCTGGAACAGGGTTGGTGTCCACAGCTCCAATGCCGTCAGCGGATCGGCACCACCGGCTTGGTTCGCTGCCGAATCGGAAAAACGGTAGACCGGCATGGACACATCGACCACCGCATCGTCCGCCACTTGCAGGGTCGTCAGGCCGATGATGTTGTAGGCCGAGAACCCCTTGTTGAACGTATCCGCCGCCAGTCGCAAGGTGTGATCGGCCAGTGGGTCGTCAGACTCGCCGATCAACACTTTGTTGGCCTGGATCTTCAGTGTGCCACCGCCCGTGACGCCGTAACCGCGCACTTCGCCGTCCATGATCAATTGCGATTGGCCCGGCAGGGTGTCTGCACTGGATTCAAGGGAGACGTCGCCGCCCTTGCCGCCCCGGGTCTTGCCATTGCTCAACACCGCGCCGCCGGACGAAACGTCGATAACGCTGCCGCTGGCCACAGTGATATCGCCGGTGCTGCGGATCGACACCAGGCCACCATTCAAATAGGCCAGGTTGTTGGCATCGGTCGGATCGATACGCGAATTGACCCACAGACCACGGGTGTCCAGGTGCACGCCTTCGGCCACCGTCACCGTCGTGGGTTTGCTGGTTTGCGCCAGACCGGTCCCCAAACGCAGACTACCGGCGCGGGCGGTCAGATCCGCGTTCACCCGCACATCCTGACCGTACAAGGTGATGTCACCGCCACTGTCCACGGTCACGGCTTCATTGACTTCAACCTTGTCCTTGGCCGCGACTTTCAACGCGCCCAGACGGAAACCATTGAGCATGTCGGTATCAAGGAACAGCTTGCCTTTGCGGTCATCGGACACCGCGCCGGTCAACCCCAGGTCGCTGCCATCGGCGGGACGCTCACCGCCGATCTGCACCTGATCGAGCATGGCGAGGTGCTGATACACCAGGCCGTTGGTGGTGGCCGACCAACTTGGATCATAAGTACCGACGATCAACTGCGCCCGGCGCGCCCTGGCAGTCTGCGCCTGGTCATAGCCGTCGAGCCCGGCACGAGGCGCCTGGTTCTGACGTTCGCCCTGGAACACTTCGCCCACCAACTGGCCATCGAGCACCGCGTTGTTGGTGGCGATCACCAGTTGCCCGGCGTCGCGTCCAACCGAGTAACCGGACTCGAAACGTTGTCTCGGCGCGATCAGCGGGTTGAAGAAATAACGGGTCTGGCCCCAGCGTTCGCTATGGTCTTCATAACCTTTGTAGAGGCCGGTGTAGAGGATGTCGCCCGGTGCCCGCGAGACTTCGTACAAACGGCCATCGGCGCCGCGCAACCAGCTCTGGCGAATGAAACCGCTCTGTACATCGAGGGTGCCGCCGGACAGATTGATCACCGAGCCCTTCTCGGTCACCACGTCATTGCCGGTGAAACTTACCGTGCCACCCTGGGCCATCCACTCGCCGATGCTGTGCCCCTGCGTGCCGAGGTAACCACCGACTTCCAGCAGACCACCGGCCGTGTACCAACGGTCAGTGGCATAGCCGTTGGTGCCGGCCGGCACGAAGATCAGCTCGCGCACATCGACCCATACATCATTGCTGTTGAGTGCGCCGCTTTCGCGGTTGATCGATGAGTCGCGCTGCTCGTTGCCTTGCACGTTGATCTTGATGTTGTTGCTTTCCATCGCCACTTTGACGCCCAGCGCCCCGGACACATCGATCAGCGCGCCGTTGCGCACCAGGCTGCGTTGCCCCGCCGCCACCGCGACCTGGCCACCGGTGGCGAGCGTCACCGAACCGTTCTGAAACTCGACGGTTCCGCCGCTGCCGATGTCGATGCGCGACTGGTCACTGCGAATACGGTTGTTGAGCGTCACCCCGATCAATGCCGCATCGTGCTGACTATCCAAGGCAGTGAGGTCGCTGCTGTCGAGCATGATCGCGCTGACACTGCCCTGGCCGAGGGTCACGCTGCCGCTGGCGTCGGTAGCGGGGTTGAGCAAATGAATCGTGCCACGGGTATTCACCGAGGTACTCGCCAGCAACACGCCGTTTTGCGCTACTTCATGACCGGTCATGGTGATGTCGCCGGTCGAGGCCTGGATCAGCCCGGTGTTGCTGACCTTGCCCGAACCACCGGCCTTAAATCCCGGAATGACCTCACTGCCAAACGTGGTGGAAAAGCCATTGCCTTCGGTGCCCGAGCCTTTGCGAATGTAAAAGCGGTCACCGGCGCCGAGCACGGTCTGGCCCTTGGCGGTGCTGATGGAACCGGCGTTCTCGACTTCGTTGCCCAGCAGCAAAACGTAACCACCGGAGTCGGTGGACCGCGTCGGCTTGTGGGTTTCAATCCGCGCCCCGCGCTCCACCAGCACTTTGCCGGCGGCATCGGTAAAGGTCGGCTGGCTGCCGGTGCTGTCGTAGTACAGGCCGCGATCGCGGAACTGGGCATCGCTGATGTTCGTCGCCGCCGCCACCAGGTTGCGTACATTCACCTGGCTGGTGCCGCTGAACACGATGCCGTTGCGGTTGATCAGCATCACCGTGCCGTCACCTTTGATCTGGCCCTGGATCTGGCTGGCCCGCGCACTCGGGTCGTTGACGCGGTTGAGCACCGCCCAGTTCGACTGCTGAGCGAACTCGACGGTGGTATTGCGCCCGACGTTAAAGGTTTCCCAGTTGAGAATTGCCTTGTCGGCGGTCTGCTCGATCTTCACCGTGGTCTTGCCATTGGCCTGGGTCTGCTGCGGCCCCTTGGCGTTCTGCCAACCTTGGGCCAGGCCGGTATCGACTTTCAAGCCACCCTCGCCCAGGCCGTCTGGCACGAACTGTACGGTGGCGAACGCCGCTGCCCGCCCGGCGGCCTGCGCCGCCTGTTGGGCGGCAATGGCGGCCACGGTGTTGTTCAGCGTTTGCACCGAACGTTGCAGTTGTTGCCTGGCCCGCTGCTGTTGCGCCAAGGGCGGTGTCATGCCTGGCAAACCACCGCCCGGCCGCGATGCCGCCGCCTGCTGCGCCGCGCCCTTGGCGGCAAACCAGCTGGAACTGAACGCCGTCGCCGCCTCGGCACTGCCGGCCACCAGGCACAGCGCAATCGCCTGCGCCAGCGGCTTGAGCAACCACAGCGCCGGGTCCACGGAACGCGCGGCATCACGGCGTGCAGACAAGGAATGGGTATTGCGACGGGCTTGGCGAACGAGCATCACTACTAAGTCCTTTTCAATTGGCGCAAGAGGCCGCAGGCCGAGTAGAACCTGCTGTTACGACATAGGCGGTTGGCGAGGCGCAGGACCGAACGGATGTCACACAAACTTCATGATTGGGGAGTAGCCGCAAAAAAATGGCAGCCTCAAAGGGCTGCCATTCAAAGTCACCGCGTCATCGTTCATCGCTAGCAGGCTAGCTCCCACAGGGGGGCGCATTTCAAATGTGGAAGCTAGCCTGCTAGCGATAGCGTCAGAACATTCAACCCACAACTGAAGCCAGGCATTAACTAAGCACCACCACCCCACCCGGCAACTCAGTGCACTTGACCCCATACGCATCGCGAATCAACAACGCCACCCCCGCCAATTGATCCAGGCTGAATCGCGCCTGTACCTTGCGCTTGCCCAGCTCACTATTGAGTAACAGCAGCATGCCCGGACGGTAGCGGTTGATCTCATCGATCACCGACGCCAGCGTGGCGTCGTTGAACACCAATACTTGCTGACGCCAGGCAATGACCGTCGACGTATCGATTGTTTGCGGCGTGCCGACCTGACGGACGTCATAGGTCAGTTGCTGGCCGGATTCCAGGCGAATGCTGTGGCCCAGCGCGTCCACTTGCAGCGCCCCTTCCAGGCAAGTGACACATACACTCTGATTGAGATTGCGCAGATTGAACCGGGCTTGACTGGCGCTCAGCCAACCGCCTCCAGCCTGTACTTTGAGGGGCGTATCGGCGTGTGCCAGGACTTCGACTTCACCGCTGAGCAATTCGAGGGCCTGACTGCCATCGGCGCTTTGCTGGCGATTGATACGCGTCTGTGTATTGAGTTCCAGGCTCACACCATCGGCCAGATCAAACCGACGCTGCTCCCCGACTTCGGTGATGTAGTCCGCGCCCAGCCCGGAAAATCCGCCCGGCACTGTCCCGCGAATGAGGAAGAACGCCACGGACGCCGCGATGGCTCCACCAAGAAACGCCCGCCGCCCCAGATGCCGCGGTGCCTGCATTTGTTCGACCGCCGGGCGCAACTGCTGCCACAACACCTTGGCCTGCTCAAACGCTAGGGCATGTTCAGGGCTTTGCGCACACCACTCGCGCAAGGCACGGGCATCGGCAACGGTCGCCCGGCCGGAGGTCAACAGGACCAACCAACCCTGGGCTTCGCGAGTGAGCCGGTCCTGAGGCTCGGCCTCAGGTGGCGAAATTCGAAAGATGTTCAAAGCGCGGGGGTACTCACGGATTATTCGGGACTCTACTATCAAGACGGTTTTCCCGCGCCGGGACCGAACCGCTGAATGACTTTTCTTTCCAGCCGTCCTGCGCAATGGCCCAAAGCGGCTTTGATTTCCTTCTCGACCATCCGTGTCGAAATGCCGAAACGTTGTGAGATTTCCAGGTGCGGCGCCTCTTCCAGGCGTGCGGCGATAAAGATTTTGCGGCGACGCGCGGGCAATTCGTACAGAGCTTTTAGCAACAACTGGATTTCTTTCTGCCCGCCTACTACACGGGCCGGATCCAGCGCCTCATCGGATACCTGCAACAGCTCTTCCACTTCACTGCCCGTCAACAAGCGGGCGTCCGACTGGCGACGGTCGGCGGCGATGTTCAGCGCCATGCGATACAGATAGGCATTGGGCTGGGCGATATCCGGCACTTCCTCCATGCGGTCGACCCGCAGGTAGGTTTCATGCAATACATCATTGGCCAGATCCTCGGATCCCAGACGACGACGCAAGCGCACCTTGAAGTCGTCATAGGATGTCAGGAACAGCCTGACCATCGATTTTTCCCCGGTGTCTTTCATCCCCCGGAAACTCCTTTCCACTGTGGGCATTCCATGCGTTTTCCTGACGACTCCGGTAACAAAAGCAGCGTGACCGGCTGGCTCAAAGAGCTTGGCGCCGGCCGTTCGATGTTCAGGTTGCGTAAACTTTCCACCAGCGCGGCATCGCGCTGCACATCTCCCGTGGAACTGACCAGCCTGCTGTGCTGAACCACACCGTCGCGGCCGATCCACAACTGGAGCAAGGCGCGAAAACTGCCAGGCCGGACCAATGGCGAGCGGCACAGGCTGCGTTCGATCGCCGCTTGAATCGATGTCGCATAACTACTGCCTGCGAGGGGCGAACCCTGCGCCACAGGCCCCGAAACGGCTGGCACCGGCGCAACCGTTGCTTTCTGCAAGGTAAAGGCATCCGCCCTGGCATATCGGGCCATCAGCCCACTGCCGCTGAGCATCTGACTCAGGGCATCGCTGGCGCTCATGCTGCCCTTGACGGCGAGTGAGCGTCTGCCACGGGTCAGTTGGCGATCCACCAAAACGGCCATGCCGGTCGAACGACTGAACTGCTCAAGTGCGCCGGCCAGTTCCTGTGCGGGAATATCCAGTATTTGAGGCGCAGCCGTATCGAGCGGCCCGGCGTTGGCCACCGATGTGATCAGCCAAAGCAGCAACGCCAGGCAACCCTGACGAACAGGAGTCGACGATCTCTGGCGCGCATCCTTGACTCTGCCTCGCTGCACGGCTGACCTATCCCTGAAAACCGTCATCCTGATGACTGTTTATGACTCTGGTGTGACGGGCCGTGCAAAAAAACCATCACGAGATATCAAATCGCTATGGATTAGACTCAAGCCCATCCATGGCCCGTTCGGGCTGGACAGGAGGTCTTGAATGAGTACGTTATCGAGGATCGCATCGGGCGTATTGCTGATGAGTGCTTTGTCACTGGCGCACGCAGTGGAGCCGTCGGGTTGCGTAGAGGTGTCGGTTGCCGGGTACAAGGCGCCGGACTACGACTGCCTGAGCCAGCAGATGGGCAATAACCCCGAGGGGGCCGCTGCCGCGCAAAAGAATCTGGAAGCGATGAATGTGCCGGTCAACAAACGCCCGCCAAACCAGGTGGGTTTGGCGACTCCGGCAGCCACCAGCACGCGCATGGGCAATACCTTCGGCAACTCGGTGAAACCGCAGCGCCCCGCTCCGGCGCCCTGAAGGTTCCTGTAGGAGCTGTCGAGTGAAACGAGGCTGCGATCTTTTGATCTGATAAAAGCCAGATCAAAAGATCGCAGCCTCCGGCAGCTCCTACGGGGCTTCAGGTGCTCGGCGTTTGCCGAAAACTCACGGCAAGGCGATTCCAGCTGTTGATGGTGGTGACCGCAATGGTCAGGTCCACCAGTTCGGCTTCGTTGAATTGCGCCCGGGCCTGCTCATAGACATCGTCCGGCACATTATTTTGCGACAGCAGCGTCACCGCTTCAGTCCAGGCCAGGGCCGCGCGCTCGCGGGGGTTGAAGAAGTTGCTGTCGCGCCAGACCACGATGGAATACAGGCGTCGGTCGGTCTCACCGAGGCGCCGGGCGTCCACCGAGTGCATGTCGGTGCAGAACGCACAGCCGTTGAGCTGCGATGCGCGGATCTTGATCAGATGCAGCAACGCCGGCTCGATGCTCAGACTGCTGGTCAGGGCCTCCATGGCGATCATCGCTTTCATCGCTTTGGGCGAAGCGCTGTAGTAATCCAGTCGGGGGTTCATGGAGTGACCTCATGCAGCGGTGATGTGTCGTTCAAGGTAACCATTGATACACCCGTGATACAGATCCAATTCTGCGAAAAAACCCTGTACCACCCGAAAGCAGACCAATTGACGGTTTTTCTGCTACTCAACTTCTGACAACGACTGGTTGCGGGTAATCTGGCGCGACGCACACGCGCCCCAATTGCATCGGAGCTACGCCGGTATGGAACTACATGTTGTCATTAACGGCCGCAAGGATCTGTCGGGCCAGTTGTACAACCAACTGCGCAGCGCCATCGAATCGGGTCGTCTGACAGCAGGGACGCAGCTTCCACCGAGCCGCTTGCTCGCCGAGCAACTGGGCATTTCGCGCAAGACCATTTCCGATACCTACGCGCAACTGACCTACGAAAATTACCTCACCGGGGTAATCGGCAAGGGCACTTACGTCAATGCCCGCGCTTCGAAAATCGAGCGCAAACAAAGCCATTCGGAGTTGGCCGGTTTCGAGGTGATCGAGTCCTGGCGCAACCTGCCGGTGTTTTTGCGCCACCCGACGCTGGAAGGCTCACTGCGTTATGACTTCATTGGCGGCGCCACCAGCAAAGGCCAGTTTCCCCAGGACGACTGGCGGCGCTGTACGTCCCACGCCTTGCGCCAGATCGCTGCATCCAAAGGCTTCTACAGCCTGCCCGAAGGCCTGCCGGCGCTGCGCAATGCCATCGCGCGGCATATCGCGTTTTCCCGTGGGGTCAATTGCCAGGATGAAGACGTGGTGGTGTGCAACGGCGCCCAGCAGGCGCTGGACCTGATCTCCCGCGTACTGATCCGCCCCGGCAGCATCGTCGCCATGGAAGACCCCGGTTATCCGCCGGCGCGCCTATTGTTTGGCACCCACGGCGCCACGGTGATTGGCGTACCGGTGGATGCCGAAGGTATCCAGGTGGACAAGATTCCCCTCGGCACACGGCTGATCTACGTCACGCCTTCACACCAGTTCCCGCTTGGCATGCCGATGAGCCAGGCACGACGGGTGGCGCTATTGGCCAGGGCCCATGAACTGGGCGCGATCATCATCGAGGACGACTACGACAGCGAATTCCGCTACGAAGGCCGCCCCACGGACTCGCTGCAAAGCATGGATGAGCGCGGCATCGTTGCCTACGTCGGCACTTTCTCGAAAACCCTGCTGCCGGAGTTGCGCCTGGGTTACGCGATCCTGCCGCCGGCGATCCTTGAAGCGGTGGTGCGCGCCAAGCAACTCACCGACCTACACACTTCCACCCTGCCCCAGTGGGCGCTGGCCAAATTCATCGCTGAAGGCTGCCTGCTCAAGCACATTCGCCGCTGCCATACGATCTATGCGGGCCGGCGTGACCGGATCCTCGCGCGCATGTCGGGTGATCTCGCACCTTGGCTTGAGGCGGTGCCGACCACGGCCGGTTTTCACATGGTGGTGCTGTGCAAGGTACCGATCGATGTTGCGCTGGTGATCGAACTGGCGAAAAAGGTGGAAGTCGGGCTCTACGCGATCGACAGCTTTTTCTATCAGCAACCGCCGCAAGCCGGGTTTTTCCTGGGGTTTGGCGCCATCGAAACCCTGGACATCGACACCGCACTTGACCGTTTGAGAGATATTTTGCAACAGCTTGCGTAATTGGACTGCGTCTTTATCCGGCGATTGGCTATTGGTGGTCCGGGGGTGCAGGCCTATCCTGCAAAGGCGTTATCTCTCAATGAGCAGGATTCGTCCGGCCTGATTCAGGAGTGTTAGCAATGTCCTACAAAGTGATCAATACCGTAAAGGTGCAGGCCGTCGCCGGCCGCTCGGAAGAACTGGGTAAGCAACTGCAAAAGATTGTCGACACCCTGCGCGAACTACCGGGCTGTGACTCCTATATGGTCGACCGCTGCCCTGAGGACAGTAATCGCTGGACCGTCAGCGCCCACTGGCAATCGGAATCGGCGATGCAGTCGCATTTCAACAGTCCCCAGGTGCAAGGCTTCATCGACCTGATCGACTGCCAACTGGCGAATGCCGTCGACTTCAACAGCTTTCCGATCCGTTAGAAAACCAGTTAAAGATCGCAGCCTTTTGGCCGTTTCCGCAGGGTATGGGTACCCCTGCGGAAATGACCGGAGGCTGCGATCTTTTTCGTTTTCCGCCCCTGTCGCATTGGTCACCTGACCTTCCCGAATATTGGCTGTTTGATTGCCACTCGCCGCGCACTAGATTGGTTCTACACCACTAACCCACCGCAGGTGATGAACCATGAACGTTTTGCGCTTCTGTGCCGCTCCCCTTGTTGCCCTGTCCTTATCTATCTCCGCCTCGGCATTCGCCCATGAAGCCGGAGGCCCTTCGGAGAAAGTCACGGTCTTGCAGGACCAAATGCTGAAAAACGTACCGGGGAAAAAGGCGCTGATGATCGAGGTCGACTACAAGCCTGGCCAATCATCCATTGCCCATAAACACGACGGCACGGCCATGGCATACGTCCTCTCGGGATCCATTACTTCCCAGGTCAAAGGCGAAAAAGAAGTGACCTACAAGACGGGCGAATACTGGTACGAAGCGGCCGGTTCCGAACATCTGGTGTCGAAAAACGCCAGCGCCACCGAGCCGGCCAAATTGCTGGTGTTCATGGTGTTGTCTCCGGACGAGAAAGTGTTGGTCCCCTTGAAAAACTGATCGCTGAAGCGGTAGCCATAAATAAATACGCCCGAATCGATGAATCGGGCGTTTTTATTTCTCCGGGCAATTACCCGGACGTCTTTAAACCAAACAAAACTATTGGCCACCTGATAACTACCGATATTGGCTATTTCATTTCGTTCTTCACGGTTTAGTCTGAAGTCACTGCCGGCCGCTTCCGGCAACTTCAACTTCCCTACTGATGTTGTTTCACTGGAGAAACACAATGAAACTTGCACTTGTCAGTACGTTATCGTTGGCTGCTCTCATGGCTGGCTGCTCGGTGCCCACGGCGCCTTCGGCGGTTTCCTCGCTGGACGGAATCTTCACCGAACCGGTAGGCCGCAGCAACGCGACCCGCATTTCCAACGGCAGCAATGTTTCCCTGGGCGTGGTGTACAGCCAAAACACCCAGGCCAACCGCGCCTACCTGCAGGATTACCAGGCCAATGCCGGCACCGGTTTCGGTCAGAGCCTGCTGGTGCAGGACATCCACGACGCCTACGTCGCCACCTCCAAACCCGACCTTGCAGTAGACTGGGTCAAGGCTTCGCTGCAACGGCAGTTCGGTTCGGTCACGGTGTATCCGGACATGCAAAGCCTGAAAGCCGCGAAACCGGATGTCGTCGCCATCATCGACAGCCGCAGCCAGTTGATCACCTCACGCAGTTCGGACGTTGAATCCAAAGTCAGCGCGGATTTTTATGACAGCAACTTCAACTACATCGCCACTGCCCAAGGTTATGACGCCAAAGCGCTCAGCCCGGTATGGGCAGACTTCAAACGTAGCGAAGAGATTGTTGCCGACATTAACGAACAACAAAATGTGCAAGTAAGGGCATTGCAGAAGTTTGACCAGTCGCTCAGTAATTTACTGACTAGTCCGACAAGTAATGTATCGATGATTGATACTGCAACGGGTCAGAAGTTGTATTGAAATCAATGGCCCCATCGCGGGCCAGCACAAACACCACAAATCCCACAGACAAAAAAAGCCCCGCATCTCTCAATGCGGGGCTTTTTCATTCAACGCCTGATCAGGCCGCCGGTTCCAGCTCGACGGCGACAGCGGCAGGCACTACCGCTTGCCCGCTCAACGCCAGGTCCAGCAGCTCACGGTTGGCCACTGCATACATGGCGTAGTCAGTGCCGCTGGCGGCACGGATTTCCACCAGCATGGCACGCCAGCGTTCGATCATGCTGCCGTGCTGCGCGATCCACAGCGCCAAGCGTGTTTCCACGTCCTGAGTGCCGTCGCCCTGTTGCAGGACCGAGATGGTGATCGCACGTTGCTGCCAGTCCACATCATCACGGAACGCTTCACGGGCCAGGGCCTGCCAGTTGTTTTCAACCGGCAGAGCGCTGATCTGTTGCATGTACCAGGTGATGTCCAGCGCGCTGCCCACGGCGAAGTAAGCCTTGGCTACCTCGGCCGGATCCTGGCCAGTCACGTCGGAAGCCTCGATGATCGGCAACAGGGTGTACAGGTGCGAAGTACCAGCCACCATGCGCGCCAGCAACTCCGGCACACCGGCTTCGACATACGCCTGATAACGGGTCTGCCAGGTTTCGCGGATCTCGCCACTGAGCAACTCGTCGAGTTTGAGACCCAACTCTTTCAGATGCGGGCCGAAGTGCGCGACGTCACGGGCAGCGTTCTGCTCGTTGCGACGGGCACGCAGGAACCAGCGCGTGGCGCGACGGCCCAGACGCATCAGCTCGTCCATCAGCTCCAGTTGCACGTCGGCGGAAACCTGATAGTCCAGGGCTTCAATCTGACGGAACCAGTGCGGGAGGTGGAAGATATCCCGAACAATTACATATGCACCCGCAACATTCGCCGGGCTCATGCCGGTCGACTCTTTGAGTCGTTGAACGAAGGTGATGCCCATGTGGTTGACCAGGTCGTTGGCGATCTGGGTGCTGACGATTTCGCGCTTCAGACGGTGACGGCGCATGGCTTCGGAGAACTTGCTCACCAGGGTCGGCGGGAAAGCGGTTTCCATGTCGCGGGTCAGGTAGTCGTCATCCGGCACCAGGGAGCCCAGCAGCTGCTCCTTAAGGTCGATCTTGCTGTAGGAGATCAGCACCGACAACTCGGCACGGGTCAGGCCATGGCCGTCGGCGATGCGCTCGTTGAGTGCGTCTTCGGCAGGCAGGAACTCGATGGCGCGATCCAGCTTGCCGCGACCTTCCAGATCGTTCATCAGGCGCTTGTATTCGGCAATCCGCGCCAAGGCGCGACGGGCTGCCAGGGACAGGGCCTGAGTCTGCTTGTAGTTGTTGCCCAGCACCAGGTTGCCGACTTCGTCGGTCATGCTCGCCAGCAACTGGTTGCGTTGCTTGTCGGTCATGTCACCGGCCTGAACCACTTCGTTCAGCAGGATCTTGATGTTCACTTCGTGGTCGGAGCAGTCCACACCACCGGCATTGTCGATGAAGTCGGTGTTGGAACCGCCGCCATTGAGGCCGAATTCCACACGACCCAGTTGGGTCATGCCGAGGTTACCGCCCTCGCCCACGACTTTGCAGCGCAGTTCGTTGCCGTTCACGCGCAGTGCATCGTTGGCCTTGTCGCCGACATCGGCGTGGCTTTCGCTGCTGGCCTTGACGTAAGTACCGATACCGCCGTTCCACAACAGATCCACCGGCGCCTTGAGCAAGGCGTTGAGCAGTTCGGTCGGGGTCAGTTTGTCGGCCTTGATGTCGAAGCGTTCCTGCATCTGCGGGGAAATCGCGATGCTCTTCGCGCTGCGCGAGAAGATACCGCCGCCTTCGGACATGATGCTGGTGTCGTAATCCGACCACGCCGAACGTGGCAGGTCGAACATGCGCTGACGCTCGACGAAACTGGTCGCCGGGTTCGGATTCGGGTCGATGAAGATGTGCAGGTGGTTGAACGCAGCAACCAGTTGCAGTTTGTCGGACATCAGCAAGCCGTTACCAAACACGTCACCGGCCATGTCGCCGACGCCCACTACGGTGATGCTGTCTTCCTGGACATTGATGCCGCGCTCGCGGAAGTGGCGTTGTACGCCGACCCACGCGCCCTTGGCGGTGATGCCCATTTTCTTGTGGTCGTAACCGGCCGAACCACCGGATGCAAACGCGTCACCCAGCCAGAAGCCGTAGTCGATGGCGATGCCGTTGGCGATGTCGGAGAAGGTTGCAGTGCCCTTGTCCGCCGCCACCACCAGGTATGGGTCATCGTCGTCATGACGCACGACGTTGGTCGGTGGCACCAGGGCGCCGTCCTTCAGGTTGTCGGTGATGTCCAACAGGCCCGAAATGAAGATGCGGTAGCAGGCGATGCCCTCGGCCGCGATCTCGTCACGGCTACCACCCAGTGGCAGGCGACGCGGCAGGAAGCCGCCCTTCGCGCCCACCGGCACGATGACCGAGTTCTTCACTTGCTGGGCTTTTACCAGGCCCAGGACTTCGGTACGGAAGTCTTCTTCACGGTCGGACCAGCGCAGGCCGCCACGAGCAACGTTACCGAAGCGCAGATGCACGCCTTCAACGCGTGGCGAGTACACGAAGATTTCGAACTTCGGCACAGGCTTCGGCAGCTCAGGGATCAAGTGCGGATTGAACTTGAAGCTGAAGTACGACTTGTTCTGGCCGTTGGCGTCGGTCTGGTAGAAGTTGGTCCGCAAGGTCGCTTTGATCAGATCAAGGTAGCGACGCAGGATGCGGTCTTCGTTGAGCACCTGAACGTCGTCCAGAGCGGTCAGGATCGCGTGTTCCAGACGCTGCTCAAGGTCGTCGCTGCTCAGCTTGCGCGCCAGGTAGAAACGGGTCTTGAACAACCGGGTCAGCTCGCGAGCGATGTCGGTGTGGTTGTTCAGGGTGCTGGCGATGTAACCCAGGTCGAAGCCCAGACGGATCTGCTTCAGGTAACGGGCGTAGGCACGCAGCAGCGCAACGTCACGCCACGGCAGGCCGGCAGTCAGTACAAGGCGGTTGAACGCATCGTTCTCGGCATCGCCACGAACGATATGGACGAACGCGTCCTGCAAAGTGTCGTTGAGTTGCTGGATGTCCAGGTCCAGGCCTTCGGCAGCCGTGAACGCGAAGTCGTGAATCCAGAACTCGCGGCCATTGGTGTGACGCAGGCGATACGGGAACTCACCCAGCACGCGCAGGCCGAGGTTTTCCAGGATCGGCAGCACGTCGGACAGTGCCAGCGGGGTATCGGCGTGGTACAGCTTGCAATGCAACTCGCGCTGACCGGACACCTGGCCCAGCGGCTGATAGAAGCTCATCACCAGCGGATTTTTTTCGTTGAGGCTCAGCAGGTGCTGCATGTCGACCACGGCCGAATGCGCTGCAAAACGCTCGCGGTAACCGGCCGGGAAGCCTTTCGGGAAGTCGGCCAGCACGTTGGTGCCGTTGGCTTCGCCGAAGCTTTCGACGGTCAGGGCCGAGTAGTCGTCCTGCCAGCTGCGGCAAGCCTGCACCACTTCTTTTTCCAGCTGCTGCGGGTCGATGTCGAGGCGGTTTTTCGGGTCTACACGCAGGATCAACTGCACGCGGGCCAGCACGGACTCGGAGAAGAAGGTCCAGAACTCGCAGTCCGAGGCTTTCAGGCGATCCATCAGCACTTGCTGGATCTTCTGGCGCACTTCGGTGGAGTAGATGTCACGCGGCACGTAGGCCAGGCAGTAGCAGAAACGGCCGTACGGGTCTTTGCGCAGGAACACGCGGATCTTGTTGCGTTCCTGGATCTGCACGATCGACATCACGGTGCTGAACAGCTCGTCCACCGGAGTCTGGAACAGATCGTCGCGCGGCAGCACTTCCAGTACCTGTGCCAGTTCCTTGCCCAGGTGAGCCTTGGCCTGGAAGCCGGAGCGCCGCTCGATTTCCGCGACCTTGCGGCGGATGTACGGGATGACCCGCACGCTCTCGCCATACACCGACGAGGTGTACAGGCCCATGAAACGGCATTCCTTGATGACCTTGCCGTCGGCATCGATTTCACGGATCGACACGTAATCCGGGTAAGCCGGACGGTGTACACGGCTTGGGTGCGCGGCCTTGGCGAACGACAGCAGGGTCGGTTCGCGCAGGTAGTTCACGGCGTAGTCTTCGATGCGCAGGTCATCGTAGGTCAGGCCGGCGCGCAGCAGTTTGGTCAGGCCAAGGAAGGAATCCTTGTCGTAGGCGATGTGGCCACCATCGGCTTCATCGCTGACCACGAACTCTTCGTAGCCGAGAAAGGTGAAGTGGTTACCCACCAGCCATTCCAGGAAGCTCTTGATTTCGTTCTTCTCGTCGGCATCGACGGCGAAACGACTGTTGTCCAGGTTGGTCAGGATTTCCTGGACCTTGGCTTTCATCGGTTCGAAATCGCCAACCGCGACGCGTACTTCGGCGAGCACTTGCTCCAGCTCTTTGGTCAGTACGTTCAGTTCAGCGGTGTTGGCGCAACGGTCGATTTCCAGGTACATCAACGACTCTTGCAGCACGTCGTCGGCCTGGGTGCCTTTGGGCAGGATTTCCAGCAACTCGCCCTTGCTGCCGCGACGAACGCTCAGCACAGTGGTTTGCAGGGTGTGGATGCTGTAGCCGCGACGGTTCAGCTCGGTGCGCACCGAGTCCACCAGGAATGGCAGATCGTGGTGCAGCACTTCGACCGCGGTGTGGGTCGACTGCCAGCCGTGGCGTTCGTAATCGGGGTTGTAGACGCGCACTTGCGGTTGCGCGTGATCGAAGCGCTCAAGCAGGCGCCACGCAGAAAGGGTACAGCCAGCGAGGTCGGACAACCGACGTTGGGTCAGTTCATCCAGGGAAATGATGCCGAAGAATTGTTCAGCGAACAGCGCCACTTGTGGCAGTGCCTGTTCACTGATGTGCTGCGCCAGTGCCGCTTGCAGTTGGTGCTGGAAGTCGGCTTTGCTGGCTGCGGTGAAGAACGCCATCTGTGGTACTCCGCTTGGGCTTGTTATTGATGGAAGCGTCGCGCGAAACACCCCTTTCGGGGCTATGTTTCAAAGCTACCCGTCACCCGGTTCCTGATTCTCGGGCAGAGGAAACAGGGTGACAGGTGGGTGAAGCTGGACGAGACACTCGGGTCACATTCACCTTCCGTGAATGGGCATCTGCAAAAACGACTGGGCTGCGTGCAGCGCAATGTCTTTACGGGTGCTCATCCGTTGCGCAGCTTAACGAGTGCGGCAAGGCCCGTGCTTGCGGTGCTGCGACATATTCGGTCAACGGTACGCAGCGTGGCGGCGGCGCATCGGATAACACTAGCAGCCGTATGCAGTTTTGGCCGATTTATGCCCGAATTTCCGGCACATCCGTACCAGAAATGACCAGCAACACTTCTGCCGTTCACGACACATCCTCTGACACTCGGACGAGCATAAATGTGCGTGGGCTGGCAGAATCGCCCTTTGTTCGTCTTCACAATGCTCGTCGAGCCAGGAATTTCCCATGCAAATGACCACCGCCCTCTTGATCGTCAACCCGTGCGACGACGAGGAAGACAACATGGCCATGCTCTGCTGCCATAGCGAAAAGGGCGAGATGTTCCTGATGAGCCGCTATCCGGACGAAGACGAGCTGGAGATCACCCTGGATGGCGAGCCTTCGACGCTGGACGGCGTGAAGGTCACGTTGAGCCCTACCCTGTTGAAGATTGAAATTGCAGCGGCGGATGCCGATGCGCTGAATGGGGATGATGTGCTGGAGATCACCTTCAACCCGGACATGGTGGATATGGCGGAAGTTGAGGAAACCTTGCAGAACATTCTTAAAGGTACCGGGACCTTCATCAGCCAGATTTGAAGGTGTCTGAATTGGCCTCATCGCTGGCAGGCCAGCTCCCACAGTGACCGATGTGTCGCACAGATATCATGTACACCGCCAATACCTGTGGGAGCTGGCCTGCCAGCGATGGGGCCCTGGCGGTCACTTCAAGACTGTTGCTCAACAAAAAATCCGACCAATCTCCCGACCCTTTCCCGCACTTTGCACAAAATGCCGTTAGTCGCCGCCCCCCGCGATGGATTAAAGTAACGCCCCCAGCCCTGGCGTATTACGCACGCCCTTGGCCACCCTTTTGCAGGAACAGTCATCGATGGAACATCGTGAAGCGCTGCTAGCGCTGCGAACCTTTCTTTCAACGCAGATTCTCGGCCAGGAAAAACTCATCGAGCGCTTGCTCATCGCCCTGCTTGCCGACGGCCACATGCTGGTCGAGGGCGCTCCTGGTCTGGCCAAGACCAAGGCCATCAAAGAACTCGCCGAAGGCATCGAAGCCCAGTTCCATCGCATCCAGTTCACCCCCGACCTTTTGCCTGCCGACATCACCGGTACGGAAATCTATCGTCCGGAAACCGGCAGTTTCGTGTTCCAGCAAGGTCCGATCTTCCACAACCTGGTGCTGGCGGACGAAATCAACCGCGCCCCGGCCAAGGTTCAGTCAGCACTGCTTGAAGCCATGGCCGAGCGTCAGGTCAGCGTCGGTCGTAGCACCTACGAGTTGTCGCCGCTGTTTCTGGTGATGGCCACGCAAAACCCCATCGAGCAGGAAGGCACCTATCCGCTGCCAGAAGCGCAGCTCGACCGCTTTTTGATGCACGTAAAAATTGGTTTCCCCGACGCCGCTGTCGAACGCCGCATCCTGCAACAGGCCCGTGGCGAAGCGCTGAATGGCGAAACCAAGCCCGAGCGCCGGGTCAGCCAACAGGCGATTTTTGCCGCACGCAAGGAAATCCTCGGTTTGTACATGGCCGATGCCGTGGAGGAATACCTGGTGCAACTGGTCATGGCCACGCGCACGCCGGCCAAGTTCGACCCGGAAATGGCCGAGTGGATCGCCTACGGCGCCAGCCCTCGCGGCTCCATTGCCCTCGACCGCTGCGCCCGTGCCCACGCCTGGCTCGCCGGGCGCGACTTCGTCAGCCCGGAAGACATTCAAGCCGTGCTGTTCGACGTGTTGCGCCATCGCATCATTCTTTCCTTTGAAGCCGAAGCCGCCGGCATCGATCAGGACCGGGTGGTCCAGCGGATTCTCGACGTCGTAGCCGTCGCTTGAGTCCGATGAACGCCAATCTGCCGCCCGAACCGGGTATCCGTATCACGCTCGCCGAGCTGATCGAGATGCGCCACCGCGTGCGTGAAGTGCAGCTGTTTTCCACACCGAGCCAGCGCAGCCCGCTGATCGGCCTGCACCACTCCAAACTGCGTGGCCGGGGTGTGGATTTCGATCAGGTGCGGGTCTATCAGGCTGGCGACGACGTGCGCACCATTGACTGGCGCGTCACCGCGCGGACCCAGGAGCCGCACACCAAGCTGTTCCATGAAGAACGCGAACGACCGATTTTCATCATGGTCGAGCAAAGCCGTCGGCTGTTTTTCGGTTCGGGGCTGATGTTCAAATCGGTGCTGGCCGCCCAGGCCGCGAGCCTGATCGGTTGGGCTGCGCTCGGGCATAACGATCGGGTCGGCGGGCTGGTGTTCGGCGACAACGAGCACTACGAAATCAAACCCCGGCGCAGCAAACAGAGCCTGTTGCAATTGCTCAACCGTCTGGTGCGGGTCAATCAGTCGCTGCACAGCGAAAGCGAGCCGGACCGCGACGCCTTCGGTATCGCCCTGCGTCGCGCCCGGGAAGTGTCGCGACCGGGCAGCCTGGTGTTTGTGATCTGCGACGAACGCGCCCTCACGGAAAGTGCCGAGCAACAGTTGAGCCTGCTGTCACGGCATTGCGACCTGCTGCTGTTGCCGGTGTCCGACCCGCTCGATCACGCCCTGCCCGCTGCCGGTTTGCTGCGCTTCGCCGAGCGCGGTGCGCAACTGGAACTCGACACGCTCAATTACGACCTGCGCCAGACTTATCGCGCCCAGGCTGAAGCTCGGGTCGCCCGTTGGGAATTGCTCGCACAGAAGCTGCGGGTGTTGCTGATTCCCTTGAGCACCCAGAGCGAGATGGTCGAGCAATTGCGCGACTACCTGAACCCGCAGAAACCGGGGAAAGCTCGATGAGCGGCCTCGAGCAATTGCAACCGCTGATCTCCCCGCCTCCGATCGCCTTCTGGCCACCGGCGCCGGGCTGGTGGTTGCTGCTGTTGCTACTGCCTGTCATTGGCTTCGGCCTGTGGAAATTGCGGCGTTTCATCCCGCAGAAACACCGTATCGTGCGCGCCGAACAACCGCTGGACCCGGCGCGCGTCGCTGCGCTGGCGGAGCTGGCGCTGATGCCCAAGCCCTACGACGGCGCCCCCGCCGGCGCCTGGCTGCAGCAACTCAACGGCCTGCTCAAGCGCCTGTGCCGCAACCATTACCCGTACAGCCAGAGCCACACCCTCAACGGACGCAAATGGCTGGCCTTCCTCGACAACCGCTGCCCGGCAGCCGGCCTGACGCGCTGGATGGTGCTGGTGGAAGGCGCCTACAAACCCGAATGCAAACTCGACGACAAGGCGATTGCCGGCCTGACCCAGGCAGTCGATACCTGGATTCGCAAACATGTTTGAGTTCGCCTGGCCGTGGATCTTCGTCTTGTTGCCGTTGCCGTGGCTGATGCGCCTCGTGCTGCCGGTGGCCGACAGTGGCGAACCGGCGCTCAAGGTCAGTTTCCTCAGCGACCTCGAAGGCCTGGCCCGACGCCGCGCTCGGGCCAACCTCCCGGCCTGGCGCCAACAGGCTCCGTACCTGCTGCTGTGGCTGATGCTGCTGACTGCCGCCGCACGCCCGCAATGGCTCGGCGAACCGTTGCCGATTGCCGCCAGTGGCCGCGATCTGCTGGTGGCAGTGGACGTGTCCGGTTCGATGGATTTCCCCGACATGCAGTGGCAAGGCGAAGACGTCAGCCGCCTGGCGCTGGTGCAGAATCTGCTCGGTGATTTCCTCGAAAGCCGCGAGGGTGATCGGGTCGGCTTGATCCTGTTCGGCAGCCAGGCCTACCTTCAAGCGCCGCTGACCTTCGACCGGCACACCGTGCGCGTCTGGCTCGATGAAGCGCGCATCGGCATCGCCGGCAAGAACACCGCGATTGGCGACGCTATTGGCCTGGGCCTCAAACGCCTGCGACAGCGCCCGGCGCAGAGTCGCGTGCTGATTCTGGTGACCGACGGGGCCAACAACGGTGGCGAAATCGACCCGCTGACCGCCGCGCGCCTGGCGGCCAAGGAAGGCGTGAAAATCTACCCGATCGGCATTGGTGCCGATCCGGAGCAAACCGGCTCTCTGGGTTTTCTTGGCATCAATCCAAGCCTGGACCTCGAGGAACCGGCCTTGCAGGCAATCGCTGACGCCACTGGCGGCCAGTATTTCCGCGCGCGCGACGGCAAGGAACTGCAAGCGATCAAGGACACCCTTGACCAGCTGGAACCCGTGACTCAGCAACCGACCCAGGCCCGTCCGGCCCAGGCGTTGTATCACTGGCCACTGGCGATGGCGCTATTACTGAGCATGTTGCTGGTCGCCCGCGTGCTCTGGCCGGACAACCCATTGCAGCGTCTGTTTACCAAGGATCTGTTTTTGCAATCGCAAATGCCTGACTGGCGCGAGCGCCTCAAGCGCCTGCGTCTGCGGAGACGCCGATGAGCGAGCTCTGGCCCTTCTGGTTCCGCCCTTTTTGGCTGCTGTTGTTGCCGTTGCTGGGCTGGTTGCTGTGGCAACTCTGGCATCGGCAGAAACGCGCCGGGCGCTGGCAGATGATTCTGCCGCCGGCCTTTCATGCGACGCTGCTGCGCGGTGGCAGCGGTCGTGACAGCAAACTGCCTTGGGTGGCGCTGGGTGTGGCGTGGCTGCTGACCATATTTGCGTTGCTGGGGCCGAGTTGGGAGCGTGTCGAGCAAATCAGCCAGAAGCCAGCCGACCCTTTGGTGGTCATTCTGGAGCTGACCCCGGAAATGCTCGCCACCGACGTTCAGCCCAATCGACTGGAACAGGCCCGACGCAAACTCTTCGACTTGCTGCAAATTCGCAGCGATGCGCAGACCGCGATCGTGGTCTATGCCGGCAGCGCCCACACCTTGGTGCCACTGTCGGACGACTTGGCCACCAGCCGCAATCTGCTCGATGCACTCAAGCCGTCGCTGATGCCCGAAGCCGGTCATCGCGCCGATCTGGCGGTGATCAAGGCCCTGGCCTTGCTGGAGCAAGCGGCACTGGGCGACGGGCGGATCCTGCTGATCGGATCGTCGCTGACGGACCAGGAACGCCAGGGCATTCGTCGCGCGCTGAGCAGCACATCCACCCAGTTCCTGATGCTCGGCATCGGCACCGCCGAAGGCTCGCCGATCACTCAGGAGGACGGCAGCTTCCTCAAGGATGAACAGGGCGCGATTCTGGTGCCGCATCTGGACGAGCCCGGCCTCAAAGCCTTCGCCAATGATCTGGATGGACGCTATCGCCACGCGCGCCTGACCGACAGCGATCTGCGCGGCCTCGGCCTGCTCGACGGCCCGCGCCATCTGCGCAACGACGGTCAGACCCTGCGCCTCGACACCTGGGCCGACCAGGGTTATTGGCTGCTATTGCCGCTGTTGTTGCTGGCGGCCTGCGCCGGTCGTCGCGGCTGGTTACTGTGCCTGCCGCTGCTGCTGGCGCTGCCGCAACCGAGCTATGCCTTCGAATTCCAGGACCTGTGGCTGCGCCCCGACCAACAAGGCTTGCACCTGCTCAAACAGGACCGCCCGGCCGAAGCCGCGCAGCACTTCGAGGATCATCAGTGGCAAGGCGTGGCCCTGTACGAGGCCGGCGATTACAGCGCTGCCGCCCAGCGGTTCGCCGAAGGCAACGATGCCCACGCCCACTACAATCGTGGCAACGCCCTGGCCAAAAGTGGTGAGCTGGAGGCCGCGCTGGATGCGTACGAACAGGCACTTGAACGTCAACCGGACTTGCGCCCGGCGTTGACCAACAAGGCACTGGTGGAAAATCTGCTCAAGCAGAAAACTGCGCCACCCGCCACCGAACCGGACAAGACCGCCGACGAAACCACCAAGCCCTCAGAACAGGAACCACCGCCGGGCGATGCGGCGCAACCGTCGACTGCCGGTGAACCGAAAGCCGCCGACCAACAGGCCAGCCACGAAGTTGGCGAACCGTCGACAACCCCGCCGCGCCCCGGCGCCAATGAAGTCCCGGGCAGCGAACTGGGCGACGAACAACACACCACGCCCCCCATGCGCCCGGTCGGCGACAGCATCGAGGGCGAGCAGCAGCAGGCACTGGAGCAATGGCTGCGGCAGATTCCGGATGATCCGGGAGAATTGCTCCGACGCAAATTCTGGTACGAACAGCAACAACATCAGGATCAGGGAAAAACTCGATGACCCGCTTCACCGCCTTCATGTTCGCCACATTGCTGTGCACCTTCCAGGTCCACGCTGCGGAGCTGGTCGCCAGTGTCGACCGCACGCGCCTGAACTCCGGCGAGACGATCGAACTGACCCTGGAATCCAACGACGTGACGCAGTTCGGCAAGCCTGACCTGGCGCCGCTGGAGCCACTGTTCGAAGTCCGTGGCACCCGCCAGGTCAACCAGTTGAACACGCTGAACGGCGACAACCGCGCCACCACCCGCTGGATCGTCACCCTGCTGCCGCTGCACAACGGCAGCGTGGTGATCCCGTCGCTGAAACTGGGCGATATCCAGAGCCAGCCGATCACCGTGCAAGTGGTGGAGAGCGAAACCCAGGAAAACCCCAACAAACAGGCCGCGGTGTTCATCGACGCCAGCCTCGATCAAACCAGCGTGTACGTACAGGCCCAGGCCATCCTGACCCTGCGCATCTACCATTCGGTGTCGCTGTACGACGACAGCAGCCTGCCACCGCTGCAAATCCCCGACGCACGCATCGAACAACTGGGCGACTCACGCACCTACGAAAAAGACATCAATGGCGTGCGGCATGGCGTAATCGAAATGCGCTACGCCATCTACCCGCAACACAGCGGTGAACTTATCATTCCGGGGCAGATCTTCAATGCCGCGCTGGTGGACGCACAACCCGCGCAGGACAGCGCATCGCAGGCGCCGAAGTCCGGCAAGCTGATGCGTGTCAGCTCCGGCGAACTGCTGCTGACGGTCAAGCCCAAACCCATCACTTACCCCGCTGACCTGCCTTGGCTACCGGCGCGCAGCCTGACGCTCAGCGAGACCTGGAATCCGGAACCGGAGCACGTTCAGGTCGGTGATTCACTGACCCGCAGCCTGACGGTGCAGGCCGAGGGCCTAGCCAGTACGCAACTGCCGCCGCTGCCCGGCACCGAAGCCAGTGGCTTGCGCCGCTATCCGGATCAACCGGTGCTGGGTAATCAGAACAGCGAACGTGGCCTGGTCGGCAGCCGCGAAGATCGCGAAGCGTTGGTGCCTTCCCGAAGCGGCTCAATCGAATTGCCGTCGGTCGAAGTGGTCTGGTGGAACACTTTCGAAGACCATCTGGAACACAGCAGCCTGCCCGCCAGAACCCTGCAAGTGGCGGCCAATCCGAGCCTGATGGTCGATACACCGGCCGGGACCTCACAACTCAACGCCGCCGCCGACAGCGAAACGCTTTGGCGCTGGAAGCTCAGCACGCTGATCCTGGCGTGCACCACCCTGCTGGGCTTCGGCCTGTGGTGGCGAGCACGCTGGCAACCGGCAATCCTGCGCGCCGCGCAAACCGGCCCGAGCCCGCGCACCGTGCTCGACGAACTCAAACGCGCCTGCCAGGCCAACGACTCCCACGCCACGCGCCAGGCCCTCGACGCCTGGGCCCGGCAACAACCGGAAACCCTGGCCGACATGGCCGCCCGCTTCGTCCCGCTGTCCGACGCCCTCGATGGCTTGAACGGCGCGCTGTACAGCGAAACCGGCCAGCACTGGCAAGGTGAAGAGCTGTGGCGGGCGATCCGCACGATCCCGATCGCCGAACGCGTCCAGGACCCGGTCGGCGACAGTGGCTTGCCGCCGCTTTATCCCAAATAAGTCAAAAGATCGCAGCCTTCGGCATACCTCTGAGCTGCCGAAAGCTGCGATCTTTAACATCTGTCAGCCCTTCAAGATGAGCCCGTCAGCAGCTCAGGCGTGTTCTGTCCAAAGCACATTGTCGCCTACCCCAGGCGCCCAATCCGGTACATATGACGTATGTGCCTGAGTGCAGGACCAGTTCAGTCCGGCGTGGCTCACAACGTCATTTTTTGCGTACTGAGTATTCAGCTTCCACGCCGGATACTCACCACCACCTTGGGTCCTGACACTCAGGACATTACTGGACGCCGACAGTTTGCAGTCCGAATCGAGGGCTTTTACAAAGTAACTGTATTCAGTACCTGGCTTCAGGCCCGCGTCTTCAAACGAAGTCTCATCCGCACCTACGCGTTTCACCTCTCGATCGTTGCGAAAAACCAGATAGTTCTTGATCGGCTTCGGACCAGAGGATGCTCCCCACATGAGACTGATGCTGGCCTCTGTCTGGCTCATGCTGTGCAGATTCAATGGGGCACTGGGCGCCCCATCCTCCGACAACGTGCGCACTTCAATGGAAGGACTTGGTCGAGAAATGCTCCCGAGCGTGTCGATTGCGCAAACAAAATAGTTGTAAAGGGTACCAGGGGCCACGCCATGGTCGGTCCAGGTCAGCAGCGGTGCCTCAACATCGACCGAGGAGATCCCGTTACGCGTAATTCGGTAAAAGGCTATGGGATTTGCACCGGTCGCCTCGTTCCAGGTCAGCACCACCTGCCTGTCTGTAACATCGCTGGCTGTCAGCCCTGTTGGCGTCTCGGGGCGCTCGCCTCCCCCGTCGGGCGGACCGAAATCCAGATCAATGACTTGATAGAACGCCATCCCGGTATCGGCAACGACGTACGCCGCCAACATCACGTGGTAACCCTCGCGCTTGGGTAGCGGCACTTGATGTGTGGTGGGGGACGGTGGCTCCAATTCATTTCGATACTGTCAGTATGGTTGCCAATGGTTTTGCACCGTATGGAACGGCGTTGCGCCGAACTGATTGCGCGCCAGGGGCTTGCTGGAGTCCCAATTTTCTTCGGTTATGAAATAGTCCCAGCGTCTGGCGGGGTGGTTTGCAGTAAAGTTCCATGAGACGAGCAATGATTCGCCACTCAGCACTTCGTGTTTTCTCCAATGGTCTCCGGGCTGATCGAGAAATGCGCCGACCAGTTGACCCGCGCTGGCAATCTTCCCGTCCGGTGGTGGCTCGGCGCTGACCTCATCATCCGGAGCAAAAGGATCATTCAAGCCGCCAGTGATTGCCGGGAAAAATTTACCAGCCTCTCGCTGGTTCAACGCCCCTTCATCCAGGTCGCCATCCTGCCAGGCAAAATAGGCTCGTGAGGCGGGAGAAAAGACATGACCGTGACGCGGTGTGTTGCGTTGACTGATTACGTTCGAATTACGCTGTGACATGGTGCTTCTCCAAGGTTGTTTACTCGCTGCAAGGGATCCGTGCCCTCGACAACCAGTAAACGCTCAGCCCGGCGCCATGCACACTGTCAGAAATAACAGTTCGGTGCGTCGTTCGTCGGTTTTGCTCCACCGCGATTTGCAATAAGCCCTTCAGCAACCCAAAGCATTTGCCAGTAAACTCTCCCACCTTTCGCCGCCGCCATTTCCTTACGGCCATTACCTTTTTCCTACGGAGTTCGCCTTGCGTCTGTTTCACACCTCCGACTGGCACCTCGGGCAGAACCTGCACGGCCAGGATCGCGATTTCGAGCACGGTTGTTTTCTCGACTGGCTGCTGCGTCAGCTCAAGCTGGATCAGCCCGATGTGCTGCTGATCGCCGGCGATATCTTCGACACGGTCAACCCGCCGGTCAAAGCCCAGGAACGCCTGTACGACTTCATCGTCAGCGCCCACGAGCAGCAACCGTTGCTCACCATCGTGATGATTGCCGGCAACCACGATTCCGGCTCGCGGATTGAACTGCCCGCGCCGTTGATGCGCCGCTTGCGCACCCATGCGTTGGGCCGGGTGTTGTGGCTGGACGACGGGCAACTCGACGCCGAACGCTTGCTGTTACCGCTGCCAAACGCAAAAGGTAAAACCGTCGCCTGGTGCCTGGCGTTGCCATTCCTGCGCCCGGCCGAAGTCACGGGTGCGCACTTGGGCGACAACTACCTGCGCGGCATTGGCCAGGTTCACGAGTGGCTGATCGAGGCGGCCAACGCCAAACGCAAGAAGGGCCAGGCGCTGATCGCCATCAGCCATGCGCACATGGCCGGCGGTTCGGTGTCGGAAGACTCGGAACGCAGCCTGATCATCGGTAACGCCGAAGCCCTGCCCGCCAGCCTGTTCGGGCCGAGCATCAGCTACGTCGCCCTCGGCCACTTGCACAAACCGCAGAAGGTCAACGGCGAAGAGCGCATCCGCTACAGCGGCTCGCCCATTCCGCTGTCGTTCTCCGAGATCGGCTATCAACACCAGATTCTCGACATCAAGCTCGATGGCGAAACCCTGGTCAGCGTCGAGCCAAAACTGATCCCGCGCGCAGTCAATCTGCAACGCATCGGCCCGGCACCTTTGGCTGAGATCCTGCTGCAACTGGCCGACTTGCCAAACATCGACCTGTTGGCCGACTACCAGCGCCAGCCCTGGCTGGAAGTGCGGGTACGCCTCGACGAACCGCAACCCGACCTGCGCAATCAAGTGGAAACCGCCCTGCAAGGCAAGGCCGTGCGCCTGGTGCGTATCGCCGCCGAATACGCCGGCAACGGCAGTCGTGAAGGTGCCGAGGACGGTGTCGCGTTGATCGAACTGGACCAGCTCACGCCCCAGGAACTGTTTAGCCGCGCCTGGCAGGACAATTACGGCAGCGAGGTCGATGAGCAAACCCTCAAGGACTTTGCCGAGCTGCTGCAAGACGTACAGCTGGAGAGCGAACAGCCATGAAAATTCTCGCGATCCGCCTTAAAAACCTCGCCTCGCTGGCCGGGCCTTTTGAAATCGACTTCACCGCCGAACCGCTGGCCAGCGCCGGACTGTTCGCCATCACCGGCCCCACGGGCGCCGGTAAAAGCACCCTGCTCGACGCCTTGTGCCTGGCGTTGTTCGGCGCCGTACCGCGACTGAACAACACCGGGCGCGACGCCAAGGTGCCGGACGCCGATGGCGAAATCGGCACCGGCGACCCGCGCACCCTGCTGCGTCGCGGCACCGGCGAAGGCTATGCCGAAGTCGATTTCGTCGGCGTCGACGGTCGCCGTTATCGCGCGCGCTGGGAAGCCAATCGCGCCCGGGAAAAGGCCGGCGGCAAGCTGCAAGCCAGTCGCCAGAGCTTGCGCGATATCGATCAGGATCAACTGCTGGCCAGCCAGAAAGGTGAATACAAGGCTCAGCTCGAAGCCGCGCTGGGACTGAACTTCGAACAATTCACCCGTGCCGTGCTGCTGGCGCAAAGCGAGTTCAGCGCGTTCCTCAAGGCCGATGACAACGACCGCAGCGAACTGCTGGAAAAACTCACCGACACCGCGCTCTACACCCGTCTCGGCCGTCGCGCCTTCGACAAGACCAAAGAAGCTCGCGAAGCCCACAAGCTGTTGCAGGATCAGGCCAGCGGTGTCACGCCGTTGGCGCCCGAAGCCCGGGCGGAACTGGATGAGCGCTTCAATGCGGCGCAACAACAGCTGAAACTCCAGCAGGCGCAACTCAAGCAGCTGGAATTGCAGCACACCTGGCTCAAGGAATTGCGCCAGCTACAGGACGCGCAACACAGCGCCACCGAGCAATTGCAATCGGCACAGACCCATTGGCAAAGCCTCGACGGCGAGCGCTTGAAGCTGACCCGTCTGGAGCAACTGGCGCCGCAACGGCATCAGTTCGCCCGCAAGGCCGAGGTCGATGCGCTGCTCGCACCGTTGGCGATACTGATTTCCGAGCAATCCCGGCAACAGGGCGAACTTGGCCAGCGTCAGACCGAACTGGAGCAACAGATCGGCGCTGCGCGCATCGCCTTGAATGAAGCGCAACAGCAGCAGACCGACAGTGCACCGCTGTTGCGTCAGGCCTTCGAAGCACAAAGCACCCTCGCCCGTCTGGCCAAAGACACCGCCCTCAGCGCCGAGGCAAAGCAAAGTGCTGAGCAGGCCTGCGCCCAAGGCCAGAGCACGATTCAAAACCTGCTCAATCAGCAAACCCAGGTCGCCGGGCACTTGCAGCGCATCGCCACCGAACTGGAGCAAAGTGTCCATCTGGCACCGTTGAGCGATGCCTGGAACGCCTACCGCGATCGCCTGCAACAGCTGATGTTGATCGGCAACCGACTGAATAAAGGCCAGGCCGAACTGGCCAGCCTCGAACAAAACGCCACGCGCACGGCACAGGAACTCTCTGCGCAGAAACAGCAGCTGGAAGTGTTGTTCAAGGAAGCCGGCGCCGAACCGGATGCCGTCGCCGAGCAGATCGGCATTCTCGGCAGCCTGTTGCAGGACAACCGCAAGCAACTGCGCGCCATCGAAGACCTGACGCGGTTGTGGGCCAGCCAGCAGGAACTGGACAAGCGCGGCGCCGAGTTGCAACAGCGTCAACTCAACGCGCAACAGGAACGCGAGCGGCTGACTCAGGACGGGGTAAAAACCAAGTCTGAACTGAGCGTCGCCGAGCAAACCCTCAGCGTCACCCGCGAACTGCTGGAACGCCAACGGCTGGCGCGCAGTGCCAGTGTCGAGGAGTTGCGCGCGCAGTTGCAGGATGATCAGCCGTGCCCGGTCTGCGGCAGCAACGAGCATCCGTATCATCAGCCCGAGGCGCTGTTGCAAAGCCTTGGCCGCCATGATGAAAGCGAACAGGCCAACGCGCAGAAAGCCGTCGACCTGCTCAAGGAAAAGCTCACGGACCTGCGTGCTGAAGTCGGTGGTTTGATCGCCCAGCAAAAGGAGTTGCTGCAACAGCAGGAGCAACTGGCGACCCAGCAACAAGCCCTGGCGCCAAGCCTTGAAGCGCACCCGTTGTCCGCCGCACTGCTGAATCAGGACGCCTCCAAACGTGACGCCTGGCTCGCCCAGCAAAACAGCCAGCTGAACCAAAGCATCAGCCAGGATGAGCAACGACAAACCGCCCTGCTCACCCTGCAACAGGATGCGGCGCGCCTGACTCAGCAACTGCGCCACGCCGAAACCGCGCACCAGCAAGCGGCCCGGCACCTGGACAATCAGCAGCGCGAACTCGCTAGCGACCGTGCGCGTCTGGACGACGAACTCAACGCATTCGCCAGCCTGCTGCCCGCCGAGACGCTGGAGGCATTGCGCATCGAGCCGGCTGCGACCTTCATGCAGCTCGACCGCCAGATCGCCGAGCGTCTGGCACAACTCGATCAGCAGAAGGAAGAGCTGGCCGAACAGCAACAGCGCCAGCAAATCCTCGAGAAGGAACAGGACCGGCAACAAACCCGCGTGCAGCAACTGCAAGTCGCCGAGCAACAGTTCAACGCACTCGCTGAACAACAGCAGGCGAGCCAGCAAACACTTGCGCAGTTACTCGGTTCACACAGCAGCGCCGAGCATTGGCAGCAGCAACTGGAACAAGCCGTGGAAACCTCACGCGGCACAGAAGCCACGACCGCCCAGACGCTGCAAAGCGTCCTCACGCAACAGGTGCAAATCGCCGCCGAACTCAAGGCGCAGCAAGAACGGTTGCAAGCACTGCAAAACGAGGAACGTGATCTTGTCGGCAAAATCGCTGACTGGCGCGCCCGCCATCCGGAACTGGATGACGGTGGCCTCGAAGACCTGCTGCGGGTCGACGATGCTCACGTCAGCGAGCTGCGCCAACGCTTGCAGCACGCCGAAAAAGCCGTCGAACAGACCAGCGTCCTGGTGCAGGAGCGCGACAAGGTTTTGCTCGATCATCAAGCGCAGCACAACGGCAATCTCGACGCCGAACAACTCGACAGCGCTCTCGCCGAATTGCAAAACCAGTACGCCGTCAGTGAACATCTTTGTGCCGAACTGCGCGCTGAACAGGCCGAAGACCAGCGTCGACAGAATGCCAATCAGGCCCTGGCGCAACAAATTGCCGACGCCTACGCCGAGTTCCAGCGCTGGGCGCGCCTGAATGCGTTGATCGGTTCCGCCACCGGCGACACCTTCCGCAAGATCGCCCAGGCCTACAACCTCGACCTGTTGGTGCACCACGCCAACGTCCAGTTGCGGCAACTGGTGCGGCGCTATCGCCTCAAGCGTGGCGGCAGCATGCTCGGATTGCTGGTAATGGACACCGAGATGGGTGACGAACTGCGTTCAGTGCATTCGCTGTCCGGTGGCGAAACCTTCCTGGTGTCGCTGGCGCTGGCGCTGGGCCTGGCGTCGATGGCGTCGAGCACGCTGAAAATCGAATCGCTGTTCATCGACGAAGGCTTCGGCAGCCTCGACCCGGAATCGCTGCAACTGGCGATGGACGCCCTCGACGGCTTGCAGGCGCAGGGGCGCAAGGTCGCGGTGATTTCCCACGTACAGGAAATGCACGAGCGGATTCCGGTGCAGATTCAGGTTCGTCGCCAGGGCAACGGCCTGAGCACGCTGGAGGTGAAATGATCACGCTGTACTCGTTTCGCCGCTGCCCGTACGCCATGCGGGCGCGCATGGCCCTGCGTTACGCGGAGGTTGGCGTGGACATTGTTGAAGTCAGTCTGAAGGCCAAGCCCGCCGAGATGCTCGCGTTGTCGAGCAAGGGCACGGTGCCGGTGCTGAATACTGGTGATCAGGTCATCGATGAAAGCCTGGAAATCATGCGCTGGGCCGTGGCGCAGAACGATCCGCAGGACTGGTTGCTCAAGGATGATCCGCAAGGACAAGCACAAATCACCGCGCTGATCGGAGAGAACGATCAGGCCTTCAAGGTGCATTTGAACCGCTACAAGTACGCCGAACGCTATCCGGAGCAACCCATGGAGGCTTATCGCGCCGAGGGCGAAGTGTTCTTGCGCAAGCTCGATGAGTTACTGCAAGGACGTGACTACTTGCTGGCCGACCATCCAAGCCTGGCCGATGTGGCGCTGATGCCGTTCATACGCCAGTTCGCCCATGTCGATCGCGAGTGGTTCGCGCAGACGCCCCATCGGCGTTTACAGGCATGGTTGCAGCGGTTTCTGGATTCAGAGTTATTTACCGCCATCATGAAAAAATGACAGCACTGGCATTGTGGCGAGGGAGCTTGCTCCCGCTGGGCTGCGGAGCAGCCCCATTTACGACTGCTTCGCAGCCGGACGGGAGCAAGCTCCCTCGCCACAATTTACTTCGCTGATTCTCACGCCAACACTTCACACATTCCAATCACCGAGCAGTCCACTTCGAACGGCCCGAAAAACCCGCTTTCAGGTTCGACCGGCGGGTTACCGGCCAGCATCCCCATGGCCTTGCCGGTCTCGATGCTGCGCGCAATGTTGTGGTTGGCCTCGATGGCTCGTGCCACCCCACCTATCGAACCCTGACCGATCCCCAGCAAGGAAAATCCATTGGTGATGAATGCCAGGAAGGCGATCACCAAAAGTTTGCATCTGTTCATGCTCCGCCAACTCCTGCGAGATCAGCCTGATCGACCATCGCCTGTTGGGCGCGGTGTTCAAACTGAATGCCAGGATGGGCGACTTGAATCGGCGCTTCGAAGGTTTGTTGCGACTGCGGCGAAAGACTGATGACCAGCACCATGACCAGGTAAAGACCGATAGCCACATAGGCGCCGCGTTTGGCAGAAGTGATGATTGCATGGGCCATGATGAACTCCGTGGACATGTTTCAGAGTCCACAGAATCATTCAAAACAGCCCCGAGAACCAACGAGTCTCATCTATAGCGAATATCAACTTCGTTGATCATTGAGCGAGACTATTTCAGTCTTCAATAAAACTAATCATGCGCTCGCGGGCAGCGTCAGGTTCGCCGGAAATTGGCTCTGCAGCCGACAGGATTGGAGTGGAATAGAGGAACAGCAGCACCACGGCCAGACGCATCGCCATATTGTCGATCCTTTTCTTGAGAAGGAGTCAATAAATCCGCGTCAAATTTAAACCGGTGGCCATGTGATATCAAGCAATACCTTGATGGCAATTTGATGGTGTCGCAAACACGTTATGCAGGAGCGACATCACTTCAACGCTTTGCGAGACATCAAGACTCGATCGGCAAGTGACTTCGCTCCTGCATAAAGGGTGCAGGGAGTAACTTTCAGTGTTGGGCTTTGTGATCCAGCGCAGCGTAGAAGTTGGCGCTTTGTTGCAAGTATTTCTGGGTGTAGCTCTGGGTGTGGGATTTTTTGTCGCTGATTTCAACGTTGGCACTGGCTGGCAATGCAACAGTGGCCGAGATGGCGGAAGCGGCGATTACGGAGAAGAGATTGAAGTTCATGCGGGTATTCCTCGAAGTCAGTTGGCTTGCTTGCCCGGTGGGGCCGTGAAGCAAACTTAACCTTCGAGGAACGAAGCCTTGAAATGCTTTGTAGCATTACCAAATATCAGCCTCATTGATAGAAAGGCGCAGGCCCCGCAAACCGGGGCCTGCGGTCTATTGTCGCAGCAGAAACTTCAAGTCGCTCGGCGCATCCATCGTCAGTTTTTGCACGGTTTTGCCCAGCAGACCCGCCTTGGCATCGCGCTCGACGACGACAATCTGGTTGCTTTTCTGGTTGGCGATCAACACGAACTTGCCACTCGGATCGAGGCTGAACTCACGCGGATGATCGCCCTCCACCGCTCTGCGTTGCAGCTCCTTGAGATGACCCGTCGCCGGATCGATGGCGAATACCAGCAGCTGATTGGCGGTGCCACGGTTGCTCACGTACAGGAATTTGCCGTCAGCTGACGTGTGCAACGCGGCAGCCGCTTTGTCGGACACGGGCTGGCCGGCAGCCAATTCGACCATTTGCGTTTGCTCAAGCTTGCCGTCGCGGTAATCGAAAACGGCCACCTGGGCGCTCATTTCCATGGTCAGCCAGGCGTGCTTGCCATCGGCGCTGAACAGCAGATGGCGCGGACCGCTGCCGGGTGGCAACTGGACAAATGCCGATGTGGCGGGAGTCAGCGGCAGATCGGGGTTGGCCTTGGGGTCGAAACGGTAGACAAACACCTTGTCCGCCCCCAGGTCGTTGGAGAATACGAACTTGCCATCCGGCGAAGGGACCGTCGAATGCACATGCGCCGACATCTGCCGCTCGGGATTGACCCGGCTGGCCGGATGGCTGCTCATCTGCACCACCGGTTTGAGCGCGCCATCGGCGCCGATCGGCAGCACCGCCAGGGTGCCTCCCGGATCTTCGGCCACCGAGTAATTGCTGACGAACAAATAGCTGGCGTCGAGGCTGAGGCTTGAATGCGTCGGCTCGTTGCCCAGGCTCTGCACTTGATTGATCAGGGTCAGTTCATGGGTCTTGGGGTCGATGGCGTAGCTGCTGACGCGCCCTACCGGATCGGTCTGGCCCGGGCCGTTTTCGTTGACCACGAACAGCTGTCGCTGATCTTTGGAAAGGGTCAGCCAGGACGGGTTTTCGCTTTTGATCACTTGCAGGGGCTTGGCGTTGATCTGCCCGGCGGCGCTGTCGAAGTTCAGCCGATAGATGCCTTGGCTTTGCCCGGCGGTGTAAGAGCCAACGAGCAATTGAAAGTCTTCGGCATAAGCGCTTTGGACGCCCATTGCACCGATGCTGCTGGCCATTAGCAGCGGCCAGAGATTACGCATCGTCCTGGTCATCATCTTCGTTGTCGCCGCTGATCACGTCGGCCAGGCACACCAGTCGGTGTTCGCCTGAATCACCGGTGATCAACCAGCTTTGTAGAGTTGTGTCGAAGGTAGCGGCCTGGATCTGCGCCGGGGTGAATTCCCAGTGTTTTGCCGCACGGCCATCCATGCATTCAATGTGCAGGTTATCGAACTCATCGAGGGCGAATTCGAAGGCATGCAGCCCGTCGATTTCCACCATTCCGCAGTGTTCGAGGGCGTTGAGCAAGGTGTCGGTTGGGGCAGTCATGGCAGTCAATCTTTGAATGGGAAAGACGCAATGATAGCTCAATGTGACAGCGCATCATTGCCGCTCACAACACTCAAGAAGGATGCGGAACAAAATGTGGGAGCGGGCTTGCTCGCGAAGGCGGTGGATCAGTCGACGCATGTGCTGACTGAAAAACCGCATTCGCGAGCAAGCCCGCTCCCACAGGGGGTTGTGTGCAACTGCTAGAGGGCCTCGCGCGTCGGCTTGCCATCCACCAGCCGCTGAATGCGCAACGGATTACCGTTCTTCAACGCTTCCGGCAGCAGGCTGTCCGGGTAGTTCTGGAAGCACACCGGGCGCAGGAAGCGGTCGATGGCCAAGGTGCCCACCGACGTGCCGCGCGCATCCGACGTCGCCGGATACGGCCCGCCATGCACCATCGAATCACACACTTCGACACCGGTCGGATAACCATTGAGCAGGATTCGCCCGACCTTCTGTTCCAGCAACGCCGTCAGTTCGCTGAACTGTTGGAAGTCCGCCTGCTCGCCGATGATCGTCGCCGTCAATTGACCGTGCAGACCGTTCAACGCAGCGCTCAGTTGCGCCTGATCCGCCACTTCAACGACGACGGTGGTCGGCCCGAACACTTCCTCTTGCAGCACTTCATCGCCATTGATCAACAGGCTGACATCAGCCTTGAACAATTGCGGCTGCGCCTGACGACCTTGCTGCGCATTGCCCGCCAGATGCTCGATGCCCGGATGATCGATGAGCTTTTGCAGACCTTTGCCGTAGCTGCTCAAAGTCCCGGTATTGAGCATGGTTTGCGCCGGTTGATCAGCCATCATGTCGGCCAGCAGCGTGAGGAACGCGCTGAACTGCGGCGAACGGATGCCAATCACCAAACCGGGGTTGGTGCAGAACTGACCGCAGCCTTGAACCACCGAAGCCGACAGGCCACGGGCAATGGTTTCCGTGCGGTCTTGCAGCGCCTGCGGCAGCACGATCACCGGGTTGATGCTCGACATCTCGGCGAACACCGGAATCGGTTGCGGACGTGCGGCAGCCATGTCGCACAGCGCCCTGCCACCTTTGAGCGAACCGGTGAACCCGACCGCTTGAATCGCCGGGTGCTTGACCAGCGCTTCGCCGACACCGCCGCCGTAGATCATGTTGAACACACCGGCCGGCATCGCGGTTTTTTCCGCAGCGCGGATGATCGCATCGGCCACTTGTTCGGCGGTCGCCATGTGGCCGCTGTGGGCCTTGAACACCACCGGGCAACCGGCGGCCAGGGCCGCAGCGGTGTCGCCACCCGCGGTAGAAAATGCCAGGGGAAAATTGCTGGCACCGAACACGGCTACCGGCCCGAGACCGATGCGGTATTGGCGCAGATCAGGACGCGGCAACGGCTGGCGGTCGGGCAATGCCTGATCGATGCGCGCACCGTAGAAATCGCCGCGACGCAGTACGTTGGCGAACAAACGCATCTGGCCACTGGTGCGCCCGCGCTCACCAATGATCCGCGCCGCTGGCAGCGCGGTTTCGCGGCAGACCAACGAAACGAAATCATCACCCAACGCATCCAGCTCAGCGGCAATCGCGTCGAGAAACTGCGCCCGACGTTCAGCGCTCAGGCTGCGATAAGCCGGAAATGCTGCAGCGGCAGCCTTGGCGGCGGCGTCCACCTCCTCCGGGGTGGCCTGGATGAAATCATGGGGCAATGCCTCGCCGGTTTCAGCATCAACGCTTTGGAGCTTGACGCTGCCCAACGCACTGCGCTGGCCGCCGATGTAGTTGTGGCCAAGAATCAGGGTCATGCATTTCTCCTCAAAGTGTACCGACGGTGCCAGGCTCGAACGCGGCTTCCACAGGCTTGATGCCATTGATCAACGGCGCGCCGAATTCGGCCTGACTGATCTCGAATACATCGCCTGGTTGCGTGCGGATACCATCGGCAAACGACAGGGTCGCGGTGCCGAAGAAGTGAATGTGCACATCCCCCGGACGCAGGAACTGGCTGTATTTGAAGTGGTGGAATTCCAGATTCGCCAGGCTGTGGCACATGTTGGCCTCGCCGCTGAGGAATTCGTTCTGCCACAGCACTTCACCGTCGCGAAGAATGCGGCTGGTGCCGGCCAGGTGCTGCGGCAATTCACCAACGCGCAGTTCCGGACCGTAGCTGCAACTGCGCAGTTTCGAGTGGGCCAGATACAGGTAGTTCTTGCGCTCCATGACGTGGTCGGAAAACTCGTTGCCCACGGCAAAACCGAGGCGATACGGTTTGCCGTCATGGCCAATCACGTACAGTCCGCTGAGCTCTGGCTCCTCCCCTGCGTCCTCAGCAAACGGCGGCAACGGGAACGGCTGGCCGGGACGCACGACGATGCTGCCGTCGCCCTTGTAGAACCACTCCGGTTGCACACCCGCCTGACCCGCTGCCGGTTTGCCGCCCTCCACGCCCCATTTGAAGATGCGCATGGTGTCGGTCATGGCCGCTTCGTCGCCGGCCTGCTGATGCATTTTGTCCCGGGCCGAGGCGCTGCCCAAGTGGGTCAAACCGGTGCCGCTGACCAGCATGTGCGCCGGGTCCGGATGATCCAGCGGTGGCAGGATGCGCAATTGCGCCAGCAGATCAGCGTAGTCGTGGCTGATGCCCAGGCCCAGGGCTTTGACTTGCTGGTCAAGACCGACGCCCGCTTCGATTGCCGCCAGGGCCAGATCGCGCACGGTGCGTGCGTCCTGCACTTCACGCACCAGACCCTCTTCGACGACGCCAACGCGGCGTTCGCCGTTACTCAATTCGAATTGAACCAAACGCATGGATTTTCTCCTTTAAGCAAAATTTGAAATCACCGCAGGTCCCCTGTGGGAGCGAGCCTGCTCGCGATAGCGGCGTGTCAGCCAACATCAATGTTGAATGTCCGATTGCAATCGCGAGCAGGCTCGCTCCCACAGTTGATTGGGGTTAACCCTCAGCCTGAGTACGAGTCGCCCCACGCGCACTCGCCGCAAATTCATCCGCCGGCAACACATGCTTGCGCTCCAGCAGCCGGTAAACCACGCCAGTCAAAATCAGCCCGAACAACATCACGCAAGACAGGAAATACAGCCCCGAAGCCAGATTGCCGGTGTATTCCTTGAGCGCGCCGATCACGAACGGGCCGATGTAGCCGCCGAGGTTGCCGACCGAGTTGATCAGGGCAATCCCCGCCGCCGCACTGGCACCGGCAAAGAAGCGACCGGGCAAGGTCCAGAACACCGCCGTGCAGGAGAACAGCGAGAACGCCACCAGGCACAACGCCGCCAGTTGCAACACCGGCACGGTCAGCCAGGCGCTGAGGAACAGGCCGATGGCGCCCAGTACATAAAGCACCGCCAGATGGCCGTAGCGATCATTCAAACGGTCGGAACTACGCGGGATGATCAGCAGGCCGATGATCCCGAAGATGTACGGCACCGATGACACGAACCCGGTTACCAGGTCGCTGCCGCCGAACTGCTTGATCAGCGTCGGCAACCACAGGCCCAGGCCATAGATGCTCAGGGTCACCGGCAGGTAGAACAACGCCAGCAGCAAAACGCGCTTGTCCTTGAGGGCGTGCAGCGGGTTGCCGTGACGGGTCTGGCCGTACTGTTCCAGGTCTTTTTTCAGCTCGCCGGCAAGCCAGTCCTTCTCCGTCTGATCCATCCATTTCACTTGTTGCGGTCCGTCCGGCAGGTAACGCAACGTCGGCCAGGTCAGCAGGATCGCCGGGGTGCCGATGACGATGAACAGCCACTGCCAACCGTGCAGCCCGAGCACGCCGTCCATGCCCAACAAGCCACCGGACACCGGGCCGGTGATCATCATGGCGATCGGTTGAGACAGGATGAATAGGCCGAGGATCTTGCCGCGATGGCGAACCGGGAACCATTGGGTGATGTAGTACAGAACGCCCGGGAAGAACCCGGCTTCCGCCGCGCCGAGCAGAAAGCGCATCAGATAGAAGCTGTTCGGACCCTGGACGAAGGCCATGCCGATGGTGATGGCGCCCCAGGTGACCATGATCCGCGCGAACCAGCGTCGCGCACCGAAGCGGTCGAGCATCAGGTTGCTGGGGATTTCCAGCAGGAAGTAGCCAATGAAGAACAACCCGGCGCCGAGACCGTACGCCGCATCGCCGAGGCCGATGTCGGCGCCCATGTGCAATTTGGCGAAGCCCACTGCGGAGCGATCCACGTAGGCGATCAGGTACAGCAGGATCAGGAAGGGAATCAGTTTCAACGTGATGCGACGAATAAGCCGCAGTTCCTGGCTCATGAGATCGGTCTCCGATTGTTGTTTTTATAGAACCTCGGGAGACGCCTCTCACGGTAAACCGTTAGGGCCATCTCTCCGCTGAAAACGACTATATAGTAATACTAATTATCCAACAACACTTCCAAACCGCCGAATTTGAGCTTATGTTACGCCTCAGCTCGAACAATATAGTCATACAATAAGAGAATCGATCATGTCTGATAAAAAACCCACCCTGCGCTCCGCCCAATGGTTTGGCACCGCCGACAAGAACGGCTTCATGTATCGCAGCTGGATGAAGAATCAGGGCATCGCCGACCACCAGTTCCACGGCAAGCCGATCATCGGCATTTGCAACACTTGGTCGGAACTGACCCCGTGCAACGCGCATTTCCGCCAGATCGCGGAACACGTCAAACGCGGCGTGATCGAGGCCGGTGGTTTTCCGGTGGAATTCCCGGTGTTCTCCAACGGCGAATCGAACCTGCGCCCGACCGCCATGCTCACCCGTAACCTGGCAAGCATGGACGTGGAAGAAGCCATTCGCGGCAACCCGATTGACGGTGTTGTGCTGCTGACCGGCTGCGACAAAACCACCCCGGCCTTGTTGATGGGTGCGGCCAGTTGCGACGTGCCGGCCATCGTCGTCACCGGCGGGCCGATGCTCAACGGCAAGCACAAAGGCAAGGACATCGGCTCCGGCACCGTGGTCTGGCAGCTCAGCGAGCAGGTCAAGGCCGGCACCATCACCATCGATGATTTCCTCGCAGCCGAAGGCGGCATGTCGCGTTCGGCGGGCACCTGCAACACCATGGGCACGGCGTCGACCATGGCCTGCATGGCTGAAGCACTCGGCACTTCCCTGCCCCACAACGCGGCGATTCCAGCGGTCGATGCACGGCGTTATGTGTTGGCGCACATGTCTGGCATGCGTGCCGTGGAGATGGTCCGCGAAGACCTGAAGCTGTCGAAGATCCTGACCAAGGAAGCCTTCGAAAACGCCATTCGCGTCAACGCTGCCATCGGCGGTTCGACCAACGCCGTGATCCACTTGAAAGCCATCGCCGGGCGCATCGGCGTGGAGCTGGATCTGGACGACTGGACCCGCATCGGTCGTGGCATGCCGACCATCGTCGACCTTCAACCTTCCGGGCGTTTCCTGATGGAAGAGTTTTACTACGCCGGTGGTTTGCCAGCGGTGTTGCGTCGCCTCGGCGAAGCCAATCTGATTCCGAACCCGAACGCCTTGACCGTCAATGGCAAGTCCATCGGCGAGAACACCAAAGACGCGCCGATCTATGGCGAAGACGAAGTGATCCGCACCCTCGACAATCCGATTCGTGCTGACGGCGGGATCTGCGTGTTGCGCGGTAACCTGGCGCCACTCGGTGCCGTGCTCAAGCCGTCCGCCGCCACGCCTGAACTGATGCAGCATCGCGGCCGTGCGGTGGTGTTCGAGAACTTCGACATGTACAAGGCGCGGATCAACGATCCGGAACTGGATGTGGATGCAAACTCGATCCTGGTGATGAAAAACTGCGGGCCAAAGGGTTATCCGGGCATGGCCGAAGTCGGCAACATGGGCCTGCCGGCCAAACTGCTGGCCCAGGGCGTGACCGACATGGTGCGCATTTCCGATGCGCGCATGAGCGGCACCGCGTACGGCACCGTTGTGCTGCACGTGGCTCCGGAAGCGGCGGCTGGCGGGCCATTGGCGACAGTGAAGGAAGGCGACTGGATCGAACTCGATTGCGCCACTGGCCGTTTGCACCTGGACATTCCGGACGCTGAACTGGCGGCACGCATGGCTGACCTGCAACCACCGCAGCAATTGCTGGTGGGCGGTTATCGTCAGCTGTACATCGACCATGTGCTGCAAGCGGACCAAGGCTGCGACTTCGACTTCCTGGTCGGCTGCCGCGGCGCTGAAGTGCCGCGCCACTCTCACTGACATACGAACCTCTGTGGGAGCAGCCAGCTCCCACATTGGAATGCATTTCACATATGGGAGCCAGCTGCCGGCGATGGGGCAGCACAGGCGATATAAATTACCGCTTGACCAAGAAGAACGATCGTTCTACTGTTTGCAGCATGAACGAAATCACTAGCTACGACACACGCGACATAATTCTGGATGTCACCGAAAAGTTGATCTACAAAAGTGGCATCGCCGCCACGGGCATGGATCTTCTGGTGAAGACCGCCGGCGTCTCCCGAAAAAGCATCTACCGCTACTTCGCCAACAAGGAGGAGCTGACCGTCGCCGCCCTGCAACGCCGCGACCAACGCTGGATGCTCTGGTACAGAAGCGAAGTCGGACAGGCCGAAACCCCGGCCGATCGCCTGCTCAACCTGTTTACCGTGCTCAAGTCCTGGTTCGCCTCCGAAGGCTTTCGCGGCTGCGCGTTCATCAACACCAGCGGCGAAACCGGTGACCCGCAAGACCCCGTTCGCCTGGTCGCCAAGGACCACAAACAGAAGCTGCTCGACTACGTGTGCGAGCTGTGTACCGAACATGGTGCCGAGGATCCGCAGTTGCTGGCCAAACAGCTGCTGATCCTGATCGATGGTGCCATTACCGTGGCGCTTGTAATGGGTGATCACAGTGCCGCCGATAATGCGCAATGCATGGCGCGGAAGTTATTGGACCTGTAGCAACTTAATCAAGCTCGACAACGTGTCTACAACTTTAAATTGATTCGGAGATCTGAAATGTCCAATGCCGAAGTTCGTCCGCCATTGCCGCCGTTCACCCGTGAATCGGCCATCGAAAAAATTCGCCTGGCCGAAGATGGCTGGAACTCCCGCGACCCGGAACGTGTGTCGCTGGCCTACACCCTGGACACCAAGTGGCGTAACCGCGCCGAGTTCGCCTACAACCGCGAAGAAGCCAAGGGCTTCCTGACGCGCAAGTGGGCCAAGGAACTGGACTATCGCCTGATCAAGGAGATCTGGGCATTTACCGGCAACCGCATAGCCGTGCGATACGCCTATGAATGGCACGACGATTCGGGCAACTGGTTCCGCTCCTACGGCAACGAGAACTGGGAGTTCGACGAGAACGGTTTGATGGCCAATCGGTTTGCCTGCATCAACGACATGCCGATCAAGGAAAGCGAGCGCAAGTTTCACTGGCCGCTGGGTCGTCGTCCGGATGATCATCCGGGTTTGTCGGATCTTGGCCTGTAACCACTAATCCCCCTGTAGGAGCTGCCGCAGGCTGCTCCTACAGGGTACCGGTTTGGTCAGGCGACTTTGAGCTGCGCTTCAGCTTCTAACTCGCGCACCAACGGCAACACCCGCTTGCCGAAATACTCTACTTCCTCCTGAAAGTGCAGGAACCCCGCCAGCACCAAATCCACACCCACCGCTTTGAGTGCCACGATGCGCTCGGCGATTTGCTGCGGCGTGCCGATCAGGTTGGTCTTGAAGCCGTCGTTGTATTGCACCAGATCCTCGAAGGTCGATTTCGCCCAGTTACCCTCACCTTCCGGTGACGCCCTGCCCGCCTGTTTTGCCGCATCGCCGAAGGCATTCACCGCTTCCGGGTCGGCCTGATCGATGATTTGCGCCAGCACCGCACGGGCTTCCTCTTCGGTATCACGGGCGATCACAAACGCATTCACGCCGACCTTCACCGAATGACCGTTCGCTGCAGCCTTGGTGCGAATGTCATCGACCTGAGCCTTGATGCCTTCCGGGGTATTGCCGTTGGTGAAATACCAATCCGACACCCGCGCCGCCATGTCCCGCGCCGCACGGGAACTGCCACCCTGGAAGATTTCCGGCTGACCGAACGGTTTGGGTTTGAGGCTGTAATTGTCGAAACGGTAGAAGTCGCCGCGGAAGGTGAAGTTGTCCTGGGTCCAGATACCTTTGAGCGAACGGATGAACTCCTCGGAACGGCGATAGCGCTCGTCGTGTTCCAGCCAATGTTCGCCGATCGCCTGAAACTCGCCCTTGAACCAGCCACTAACGATGTTCACGGCGATGCGGCCGTTGGTGAGTTGATCGATGGTCGCCAGTTGCTTGGCTGCCAGCGCTGGTTGCCACGGGCCCGGCAGGATCGCGGCAATGACTTTCAGGTTCGTCGTCGCCGCCAGCAGCGCATGACTGAAAGCCACCGACTCGTGCTGAAACTCCGCGCCGTAACCCGCAGTAAAACGAATCTGCGTCAGGGCATATTCAAACCCGGCCGCTTCAGCCAGTTGCGCCAGCTTGCGGTTGTAGTCGATGCCCCAATCGGTCCGTTGCTCGATCTTGCTGACCACCAGCCCACCGCTGACGTTCGGCACCCAGTAGGCAAATTTGACGGCTTGCTGACTCATTGGCATGTCCTCGGGACGTTAGGGAGTTTCTGGACCAGAGCAGCAAGCGTGCCAGTGCGGAAACAGGGCTTGCGACCTCGCTAACCTAAGCCATGCGACAAACCCTGTGGGAGCGGGCTTGCTCGCGAATGCGACCTGTCAGGCAACATGGATGTTGAATGTCCAACCGCCTTCGCGAGCAAGCCCGCTCCCACAATGATTCGGGTGTGTCAGGGGCAAATTGCTGTTGCGCTGTTGATGCAGCAACAGTTCGGACCGCCTCGAAACCCGAATCCCCCCGCAAAGCCTGGCTGCATTCATTCGGCATGGACCGTGCAATACCCCTGGCATCCACTGCCAACTCAAGGAACTGTTCCATGACCGAACACCAGATAATCAATCCGCTGTCCGTGGGTACTGACTACGAAACACTGGCAACGCGATTCCGGCCGATTTTCCAGCGCATCGCCGCCGGGGCCGTGGAGCGTGAACAGTCGCGCACGCTGCCGCATGAGCCAATCCAATGGCTGAAAGAAGCCGGGTTTGGCGCCGTGCGGGTGCCGGTTGAATATGGCGGTGGCGGCGCTTCGGTGCCGCAGCTGTTTGAACTGCTGATCGAACTGGCCGAGGCCGACTCGAATGTTCCCCAAGCGCTGCGCGGCCACTTTGCCTTTGCCGAGGATCGCCTGAATTCGCCAGCGGGTACGGCACGGGATGTCTGGTTCAAACGCTTCGTCGACGGTGACATCGTCGGCTGCGCCTGGACCGAAATCGGTAACGTGGCCATCGGCGACGTGGTCACCAAAGTCTCACCTGATGGCGATAGGTGGCGGCTCAACGGCGAGAAGTTCTACAGCACCGGCAGCCTGTTTTCCGACTGGATCGATGTCTACGCCCAACGCAGCGACACTGGCGGCGACGTGATTGCTGCGGTGCGCACCCATCAGCCCGGGATCGTGCAGAGCGATGATTGGGATGGGTTCGGCCAACGCACCACAGGCAGCGGCACGTCTCGCTTTGTCGACGCGGAAGTTGAAGCCGAGAACGTCCTCGACTTCGCCACCCGCTTCAAATACCAGACCGCCTTCTATCAATTGGTGCTGCTTGCGACTCTGGCCGGGATTGGCCGCGCAGCGTTGCGCGATGTCGCCCGTCACGTACGCGAACGCCAACGCATCTACAGCCATGGCAATGCCCAGCGAGTCAGCGACGACGCTCAAGTTCAGCATGTGGTCGGTGACATTGCCGCCTGGGTGTATGCCGCCGAGGCCAGTGCCTTGAGGGCGGCGCATCCGGCGCAGCAGGCCTATGTGGCGCGCTTCTCGGGCGACGAAGCATGGGAACGCGCAGCCAACGTTTCAGCGGAAATCGAATCGGCGAAAGCGCAAGTGGTGGTCACGGAGCTGATCCAGCGCGCGACCACGCACTTGTTCAATGCGCTGGGTGCTTCGGACATTCGCCAGGGCAAGGCGCTGGACCGGCATTGGCGCAATGCGCGCACCGTGTCCTCGCACAACCCGGTGATCTACAAGGCGCGGATTGTCGGGGATTGGGTGGTCAACGGCACGGAACCTCCGTTTGTGTGGCAGATCGGCAATGGACCGCAGTCCAAAATTTAAGAGTTCACCCGATCCCGTTGGGGATCATGTCGGATCGGTCGCCGCAAAGGTCGGATATGGGTAAGATAGCGCCCCTTCCCCGCAGCCCTTTGCTGCACCCGCCGATTAAGCCGATTCCATGCCTTTCGAACTCAGCGTTGACCTCACCACCCTGGCCATCCTGGCCATTGTCGCTTTCATTGCCGGTTTCATCGATGCCATTGCCGGCGGTGGCGGTCTGTTGACCACCCCGGCCCTGCTCACCGCCGGCCTGCCGCCGCATCTGGTGCTGGGCACCAACAAGCTCAGTTCGACTTTCGGCTCGGCCACGGCCAGTTTCACCTTCTACCGACGCAAGCTGTTCCATCCCAAGCAGTGGATGAACGCCATTGTCGGCACGCTGATCGGCGCACTGACCGGTGCGGTGGTCGCGCACTACCTGCCGGCGGAATGGCTGAACAAGATGTTGCCAGTGATCGTGTTTGGCTGCGGTCTCTACCTGCTGTTTGGCGGTACGCCGAAAGCGCCGCTGGACAGCGATGCACCGATCAAGAAAAAG
This sequence comes from Pseudomonas sp. MAG733B, assembly GCF_036884845.1. Lineage (NCBI taxonomy): Bacteria > Pseudomonadati > Pseudomonadota > Gammaproteobacteria > Pseudomonadales > Pseudomonadaceae > Pseudomonas > Pseudomonas sp. MAG733B. The sequence continues at coordinate 3,511,055 of NZ_CP145732.1, read as the reverse complement.
TGGCAATCGACCCAAGGTTTCAGCCTGGGTTTCTACGATGGTGTGGCCGGGCCCGGCACTGGCGCGTTCTGGACCGTCAGCAGCCTGTTGCTCTATCCCATCGATCTGGTCAAGGCCAGCGGTGTGGCGCGCAGCATGAACTTCGTCAGCAACATTGCAGCGCTGTCGGTGTTCGTGTTTTCCGGGCAAGTGGACTGGATCATCGGCCTGTGCATGGGCCTGTCGGTGATGGTCGGGGCTTTCTTCGGTGCTCGCACCGCCATCAGCGGCGGCGCGAAATTCATTCGTCCGGTGTTCATCACCGTCGTGCTGGGGCTGACCGTGCGGCTAGCCTGGCAACACTGGTTCAGCGTGGCCTAAACGCCGGGCCACGTAGACGTCGATCAGGTAACGGGCAATCGAGCGAGACGCTGGCAACGGCGGCAGCTCGTGCACGTTGAACCACTGGGCGTCTTCGATCTCGTCTTCCTGACAGACAATCTCGCCACCGGCGTATTCGGCATGGAAGCCGAGCATCATCGAATGCGGGAACGGCCAGCACTGGCTGCCCAGGTACTGGATGTTCTTGACCTCGATTCGCACTTCTTCGCGCACCTCGCGAATCAGGCAATCCTCAGCCGACTCACCCGGTTCGGCGAACCCCGCCAACGTGCTGTAGACACCGGTGACGAAGCGCGGCGAGCGCGCCAGCAGCACTTCATCGCCACGGGTCACCAGCACGATCATGCTCGGTGAAATCCGCGGATAGCTTCGCATATCGCACGGCTGGCAATACATCGCCCGTTCGCGCGGCACCTGAGTCATGGCCTGACCGCAGTTACCGCAAAAACGGTGTTCACGGGCCCAGGTGCCGATTTGCGCGGCGTAACCAAGGACCTTGTACAGCGTGTGATCGCCTTCGAGCATGAACGCCCGCAGGCCTTTCCAGTTGCAGCCCGGCACTTCGCTGTGACTGCGCAACTCCAGCAGGTACACCGGCTCACCGTCGAGGTGGCCGATGCCATGTTCGGCGAGAACCGACAGGTCCTGGCGCTTGAGCCATTCGCGGGGAAACAGCGCGCCATTGTCATCGAACAAGAAGCCTTCCGGGCTACGCGCCACGGCCCAGCCGCCGGGTTGGTCAGTGTCCAGTACTGCAGTGGTCCAGCGTGAAGTCATTTTTCAATCAATCCAGAAATTCGGGTTTCTGTTTGCTCATATGGGCGGCCATGGCCACGCGCAAATCAGTGGATTGCAACATGGCGGCGTTCCAGGTGGCGACGTATTCGAGGCCGTCATCAATGCGGTGATCACGCATGTAGCTGATCATCTCCTTGGTGCCGGTGACGGCAATCGGCGACTTGCTCGCGATCTCCCGGGCAATACCCATGACGCCGTCGAGCAGGCTGGCGGTGTCGCTGTAGACGCGATTGACCAGGCCCATGCCACGCGCTTCTTCGGCGCCGAAGGTGCGACCAGTGTAAGCCAGTTCACGCAGCATGCCGTCACCGATGATCCGCGGCAAGCGTTGCAGCGTGCCGACGTCGGCGGCCATGCCGATGTCGATTTCCTTGATCGAGAATTGCGCGTCTTCGGCGGCGTAACGCATGTCGCACGCGGCGATCAGATCGATGGCACCGCCCAGGCAATAACCCTGAATGGCCGCGAGCACCGGTTTGCGGCAGTTGTCGACGGCGTTGAACGACGCTTGCAGGGTCAGGATCTTGCGTCGCAGCAGGCGCGCGTTGCGCCCGACGTCCTTGCCCATTTCATTGGCTACGCCGGCCAGCATCATCAGGTCGATGCCCGAAGAGAAATGCTTGCCGGCACCGCTCAGCACCACCACGCGCACTTCGTCGGTGTCGTCGATCCACTGGAAAATCTCGACGATCTCGCTCCAGAACGCGGCGTTCATCGAGTTGATCTTTTCCGGACGATTGATCTGCACATGAGCGATTTTATCGACCAGTTCGACGCTGAACGCGGTGTATTGAGACATGCTAGTGATCCTTTACCGGGCAAAAAAGAGGCCCGAACTATAACAAGGCATCGAGGCAGGCAGTAAGGCAGTGGTTCGGCCAAATGCGGGACTGCTTTTGATTGTCGGAGTCTGGACGGGCCTTATCGCTAGCAGGCTAGCTGCTCCCACAGGAGTTTTGTATGCACCGCAAGTCCAATGTGGGAGCCAGCCTGCTGGCGATAGGCCCACCACCAATCTACCGCCCCTTCACCGCCACAAACACCGCCGTTTCATAAGGCACCGTCACCACATCCCGCCCCCGCAACTCAGGCTCGCCCGCGATCATCGCCCTGATCTGCTCATCGACTTTCGCCCGCTCAGCTTCCGGCAGCGCAGAAATGAAACTGGTTGAGCGCACCCGATTGAAAATCACATCTTCCGGCGATCCGGTATGCCCATGGCTGAAATGCCGCGCTTGCAGCATCCCGAATGCCGGATGCGGAAACACCCGGCGCCAGGCCCCGGTGTAGTAGCGCGGCGTATCGCCCTCCCGCGCACTGACGATTGCTTCCAGCTTCGGCATCCAGCTGACACGGATGTCACGCAGATTCCACACCAGCCCCAACCGGCCGCCGGGCTTGAGTACACGGGCGATTTCGTCGAGCGCCTCTTTGCTGGCAAACCAGTGGAACGCCTGGGCGCAGACCACCACATCCACCGAGGCATCCGGCAACGGCAAGTCTGTGGCAATGGCGTTCACAGCCAATACTTCAGGATAGGCTTCGGACAGTTTTTCCAGCATCTGCACCACCGGTTCCACGGCAATTACCTGCGCCCCGGTCGCCACGAGTCGGCCGGTGAACTTGCCGGTGCCGGCGCCAAGATCGATCACCGTTTTATCCGCGTTCAGCCCGAGAGTGTCCGTTAGCCAGTCAGCTATTTGCGGCGGATAATCCGGGCGCCCGCGCACATAAGTATCAGCGCCAACCTTGTAACCGGCGGCCGCCGTATGGTGAACCTGATCTTTCATGGCAGAACTCCAGGTCGATGAAGGGTATCAACGAGCATAACCCGTCAAATTGAGCTTTCCTTGCAGAGAACGTCACAAAAAAATGAATAATTGTTCACGCTGTGGTGTTCATGTTTCGACAGTCACCAGCACTCAAATTTTACGACCTGTTTGACGTCCCAACCCTGATATCCGTGGAGCTTTACCCATGAACAACCGCTTCTCGATTTTCACGGCACCCTTGATGCTTGCTGTCGTACTGTCCGGCTCGCAGGCATGGGCCAACGGTGAGGAAGACACGCCCGCCAAGCCGCAGTGCCCCAGGGATCAGGTGTTCGACACCAAGGCGCAGAAATGCGTCAAGCAGACCAGCAAGCACGTATCGGACGCCGATCGCACCGATTACGCCTATCAGTTGGCCAAGGACGGTCGCTACGAAGAAGCCCTGGCGCTGCTCGATACGCTCAACGAGCCCAACACCGCCAAAGCCTTGAACTATCGCGGCTACGCTACGCGTAAACTGGGGCGCACCGATGAAGGCATCGGTTTTTACCTGCAATCGGTCAAACTGGATCCGCAGTACGCGCAGGTTCGCGAGTATCTTGGCGAAGCTTATGTGATAAAGGGTCAGCTGGATCTCGCCCAGGAACAGTTGCAGAAGATCAAATCGATTTGCGGCAACACCACCTGCGAGGAGTACCAGGACCTGGCCGAAGCCATCAACGATTCATCGAAAACCTGACACCGCGAACAGACGGAGGTCGTTATCGCCAGCGATCAGGCAATACGAACAGAACTGGGCCAGCACTTGGCGCGTTTGTGGCGCTACGGCCTGCTGTTGTCCCGGCAACGGCATGTCGCGGAAGACCTCGTGCAGGCCACCTGCGTGCGGGCGCTGGAACGGGCCGCGCAATTTGCGCCCGGTACGCGAATGGACCATTGGCTGATGAGTATTCTGCATTCGATCTGGCTCAACGAAGTGCGAGCGCGTCGGGTGCGTCACGGGCAGGGCACGATAGAGGGTGAAGACGTGTTGTCGTTCGACGGTGAGTACGTAGCGCAAACCCATGTCATGGCGGCGCAAGTCATCCGCCGCGTCGATGCGCTGCCTGAAACCCAGAGGGAAACGGTGTTTCTGGCCTATGTCGAAGGCTTGAGTTATCGCGAAGTCGCCGAAGTGCTGCAGGTGCCCATCGGCACCGTGATGAGTCGCCTGGCCGCCGCCCGGAGCAAACTGGCCGAGCACCCGCCGTTGCAGTCCGTGCCGAACCCTTCCAGCGGAGAACATCGATGAACGCGAAACTCTCGGACGAGCAACTGGTGGCGTACCTCGATGACCAGCTCGACACCGAACAGCGCCAGCGCATCGACGCCGCCATTGCCGAAGACCCGATGCTCGGCCTGCGCCTGCAATGGCTGAACCGCAGCAGCCTGCCGTTCAAGGCCGCCTACGACGAAGTGAGTCGACAAGCTCCGATGGATCGCCTGCAAGGCATGCTCGACGCCCTGCCCTCGCCGGCCCGCCCGCCGCTCAGTCGTCGCTGGTTTCTCGCTGCGGCTGCCGGACTGGTCATGGGCGGTGTGCTGTCGGATCGTCTGTTCCTCGGTTGGCAAGCGAGCCAGGAGAAAGAAAACTGGCGGCAATTGGTGGCCGACTACATGGTGCTTTACGTGCCGCAAACCCTCGACCATTTACCCGGCGACGAAGCCGCCCAGCGCAGCCAACTGCGCACGATCGATACGTTGCTTGGCGTGAACCTCACCCCCGCACAACTGACTCTGCCACGTGCCGAACTCAGGCGCGCGCAAATCCTTGAATACGACGGCGTCCCCATCGCCCAGATCAGCTACCTCGATCCGGTCCATGGCCCCATGGCCCTGTGCATCACCCGCTCCGACAGCGGCACCCGGCATTTCGCCCAGGAACGGCGGCGCGGGATGAACATTGTCTATTGGGCAGACATGGAGCATGCGTGGATGTTGATCGGGCATAACTCAATGCCGGATCTGGAAGGCATGGCCAAGGTGTTGCGTGGTCGATTGAACGTGTAAGCGCACGTCAGGATGGCGTCGGCAACCACAACCTGAAGCGTGCGCCACCCAACGGCGACGCTTCCACCGTCAACGTACCGCCCTGAGCCTCCAGCGCCCGGCGACTGATCGCCAGCCCCAAACCAAACCCGCCCGTCGCCCGATCACGACTGCGGTCCAGCCGATAGAACGGTTCGAAAATCCGCTCACGCTCGTCGTCCGGAATGCCGATGCCGTCATCGTCGACCCAGATTTCACAGCCTTTGGGGCACACCTGCACGCCGATCTGGATGCGCTTTTCGCAGTAGCGCATGGCGTTGCGCAGCAGGTTTTGCAGGGCGCGAGCGGTCAACCGTGGGTCGAGGGTGAAGCGTTCGAGCTGGCCGTGGAGCAGCACGTCGATGACGATGTCCGGCGATTGCTCGTCATCGACGCTGCCCAGAATGCTGTCGATGAATTCGTCCAGCGACACTTCGACCTGTTCCGGCACCCGCGCCGGGTTTTGCAGGCGACTGTAGGACAACAGCTCCAGCACCAGCTCATCGAGTTCGCGAATGTGATCGACCAAGCCTTGCAGACGCTCGCGGCTGGTGGCCGGCAAGTCGTCGGACAGGGCCAGCGCCAGGCCGAAGTCCAAGCGGGTCAGCGGCGTGCGCAGCTCATGGGAAACCGCGTTCAGCAGATCCCGCTGCTGGTTCAGCAGGTTTTCGATATCGCCGGCCATCGTGTCGAAAACGTTGGCCAGGCTGCCGATGTTTGAACTCGGCGCGATCTGTGTGCGTTCGCCCAAGTGGCCCTTGCCGAAGCGCTCGGCCGCGCTTTTCAGGCGTTCCAGATCACGCCAGTGCGGACGCAGCCACAGCAACAGGCATGCGAGCATCGTCGCGCCGATCAGCACGTTGATGCTCCAGTACAACAGGCTGACATCCATCGGGTCCGGCGGCACCACCATTTGCACCACGGTCTGCTCGTTCAGCGGCGCCACCGCCAACGTGCGCCAGCCCCAATCACCGACGCGGACCACATTCTCACCGCGCTGCAATCGCTGCTGCTCATCAGGCGACAGACCGGGATCGTCATTGTCGCTGAGCACGATGTGCAGCGGATCAAACTCCTTGTCCATGTCCGCCGCCAGCGCCGGCCATTGCTCGCTCGGCACGGCTTTGAACTGCTTGACGATGAGCGTTTGCAGGCCCCGGGAATAATCGAGGTTGTAGGTGATAAAGCGCTCGTGGAAGACCTTGATCACCAGGTCCGGCACTAAATAAATCGCTGCGCTGAACGAGACGATGGTCACCAGGTACAGGCGAAAGAGGATTCTGAACATCGGCTCAGCATTCCCACTCGGAACGGCTGAACAGGTAACCCTTGCCCCACACGGTCTTGATCTTGCGCGCCTCGCCGGCATGGTCGTCGAATTTGCGCCGCAGCTTGGAAATCGCCACGTCCACCGAGCGGTCGGTGCCGTTGAACTCGATGCCGCGCAGGCGTTGCAGGATCTGGTCGCGGCTCAATACTTCGCCGGCATGCCGGGCGAGCACCACCAGCAGGTTGTATTCGCCGCTGGATAGTTCAACCAGTTGACCGCGCCAGGTCACGGTGCGCTCCGACAGATCGATACAGAGGTTGCCCATCAGAATGCGGTCATTGGCGGTTTGCGGTTCGCTGAGGCTGCTGCGCCGCAACAAAGTACGCACCCGCGCCAGCAAGACGCGCGGCTCACAGGGTTTGGTGACGTAATCGTCGGCGCCCATTTCCAGGCCGAGCACTTGATCGTGGCTGTCGTCGCGGGCGGTGAGCATCAGGATCGGCAGCGTCGCCGAATCGGCTCGCAGCAAGCGGCAGACTTGCAGGCCATCGAGGCCGGGCAGCATCAGGTCGAGGATCACCAGGTCCGGAGGATTGAGCCGCGCCCGCTCGCGCACATGATCGCCACGACCGATCACGCTGACGGAGTAGCCGTTGCGCTCAAGATAGCTGGCGATCAGTTCGGCGAGGGCGGTGTCGTCTTCGACCAGGAGGATGTTGGGCATGGGGTGTTTCCAGATAATGCGTTGGTGACCATTCGATTGCTATCGCGGGCAAGCCTTGCTCCTACAGGTTTTAGTTGACCGCATCATCCGCGAACGACGCAAATCCGTAGGAGCAAGGCTTGCCCGCGATGGCGGTGTATTGGCCTAAAAAATTCAAGGATATACGCCCACGCACACACCTGAGCAAAACCCTTACACAATTTCACACAGCACCTACAAAGCTTCACCGCTACCCTCGCCGACGCCCGGTAGGATGCTGGGGGTCATTATTGGGGTAATTCATGTCAAAGAATCTGCTTGCCAGGCTCAGCCTTGTGGCACTGGCGTTGACGCTCAGCGCGTGCGACAAGTCCTCGATCGCCGAAGAACAGCCTCCATTGGCCAGCGTTCGCGTCGAAACCATCGAAGCCCGACCGCTGTCGATCAGCAGCGAATTGAGCGGGCGCATCGCCGCGCCACGCATCGCCGAAGTGCGCGCCCGTGTCGCTGGTGTGGTCTTGCAGCGCACCTTCCGCGAAGGCACTGACGTGAAAAAGGGCGACGTTTTATTCCGCATCGACCCGGCGCCATTCAAGGCTGACCTCGACAGCGCCGAAGCAGCGTTGCGCAAGGCCGAGGCCAATGCGTTCCAGGCAAAACTGCAAGAGCAGCGCTACGCCCAGTTGATCGATGACAAAGCCATCAGCGCCCAGGACTACGACAACGCCCGGGCCATGGTGCGCCAGACTGCCGCCGATGTTGCCGCCAACAAAGCTGCGGTGGAACGAGCGAAACTCAACCTCGGCTACGCCACCGTCACCGCACCGATTTCCGGGCGCATCGGTCGTGCGCTGGTCACCGAGGGCGCATTGGTCGGGCAGAACGAGACCACGCCATTGGCGCTGATCCAGCAACTGAACCCGATTCACGCCGACCTGACCCAATCGACCCGCGAACTCAACGACCTGCGCCGGGCGTTCCGTTCCGGTCAGCTGAAAGAAGTCGGTCAAGGACAGGCCAAAGCCACGCTGATTCAGGACGATGGCAGCCTCTACCCGCTGCCCGGCAAGCTGCTGTTCACCGACATCACTGTCGATCCGGGCACTGGCCAGATCATTCTGCGTAGCGAATTTCCCAACCCGGACCTCGACTTGCTGCCCGGCAGTTTCGTGCGTGTGCGCCTGGAGCAAGCGGTCAATCAGCAAGGCATCAGCGTGCCGCAGCGGGCGATCCAGCGTGACAGCGCCGGCATTGCGCAAGTGCTACTGCTGGATGCCGAGCAGCGCATCCGTCAGCAACCGGTCGACCTGGGCCCGGTGCAGAACGACCGCTGGGTCGTGACCAGCGGCCTCAAACCCGGCGACCGCATCGTCACCGAAGGCCTGCAGCACGCTCGCCCCGGCGAGAAAGTGCAGATCGATGACTCCCCTCTCCCACTTGCCCAGGTTTCTGGCCAGTAAGCAGGACGCTTGTTTATGCCGCAGTTCTTTATCGACCGCCCGGTGTTTGCCTGGGTAGTCGCCCTGTTCATCCTGCTGGCCGGTGCCCTGGCCATTCCGCAGTTGCCGGTGGCGCAGTACCCCGACGTCGCGCCGCCGCAAATCGAAATCTACGCCGTGTACCCCGGCGCTTCGGCGCAGACCGTGGACGAGAGCGTGGTCAGCCTGATCGAGGAAGAGCTCAACGGCGCTGATCACCTGCTGTATTTCGAATCGCAAAGCAGCCTCGGCAGCGCCACGATCAAGGCGACTTTTCAGCCGGGCACCGATCCGGAAATGGCTCAGGTCGATGTTCAAAACCGCCTGAAAGTCGTGGAGTCGCGCCTGCCGCAAGCAGTGAACCAACAAGGCTTGCAGGTGGAGAAAGTCTCCGCCGGTTTCCTGCTGCTGATCACCCTGACCTCCAGCGACGGCAAGCTCGACGACGTGGCGCTCAGCGACTATCTGGCGCGCAACGTGATGAACGAGATCAAGCGTCTGGACGGTGTCGGCAAAGCGCAGCTGTACGGCGCCGAACGGGCGATGCGCATCTGGATCGACCCGCAGAAGCTGATCGGTTTCAACCTCACGCCCGCTGACGTCAACGCCGCCATCGTCGCGCAAAACGCCCAGGTCTCGGCTGGCAGCATCGGCGACTTGCCAAGTCGCACCACTCAGGAAATCACCGCGACCATTCTGGTGAAAGGTCAGCTGTCGACCCCTGAAGAGTTCGCCGACATCGTGCTCAAGGCCAACCCTGACGGTTCCACCGTGCGCATCGGCGATGTCGCAAGGGTCGAAATCGGCAGCCAGGAATATCAGTTTTCCACACGCCTGAACGGCAAGCCGTCGACTGCCGTCGGCGTGCAACTGTCGCCGGGAGCCAATGCGCTGAACACCGCAACATTGGTGCGAGCGAAGATGGATGAACTGTCGCGCTACTTCCCGGCGAACGTCGAGTACAAGATCCCGTACGACACCTCGCCCTTCGTCAAAGTCTCGATCACCAAAGTGGTCTACACCCTCGGCGAAGCCATGTTGCTGGTGTTTGCGGTGATGTTTTTGTTCCTGCAAAACATCCGCTACACGCTGATCCCGACGCTGGTAGTGCCGGTGGCGCTGATGGGCACTTTCGCGACCATGCTGGCCCTGGGTTTTTCGATCAACGTGCTGACCATGTTCGGCATGGTGCTGGCCATCGGCATCCTGGTGGATGACGCGATTGTGGTGGTTGAAAACGTCGAACGGATCATGGCCACCGAAGGCCTGTCGCCCAAGGAAGCCACGCGCAAGGCGATGAAGCAGATCACCGGGGCGATCATCGGCATCACCCTGGTGCTGGTGGCGGTGTTCATCCCGATGGCGTTCATGCAAGGTTCGGTCGGAGTGATTTACCGACAGTTTTCGCTGTCGATGGCCACCTCGATCCTGTTCTCTGCATTCCTCGCCCTGACCTTGACCCCGGCGCTGTGCGCGACCTTGCTCAAGCCGATTGCCAAGGGCGAGCATCATGAAAAAACCGGTTTCTTTGGCTGGTTCAACCGTCGCTTCGAGCAACTGACCGAGCGCTATCAGGGCTGGGTTGCCTACGCGCTCAAGCGCACTGGCCGTTATCTGCTGATCTACGGCGTGCTGCTGGTTGGCTTGGGGCTGTGCTTCGCACGCCTGCCCTCTTCGTTTTTGCCGACGGAAGATCAGGGCTACACCATCACCGACATTCAGTTGCCGCCGGGCGCGACTAAAAATCGTACGGTGCAAGTGGCCGAACTGATCGAGGCGCACAACGCCGGCGAACCGGGTGTCGGTGACAGCGTGGTGATTCTCGGCTTCAGCTTCTCCGGCAGCGGGCAGAATGCGGCGCTGGCGTTCTCGACGCTCACCGACTGGTCGAAGCGTGGCAGCGATGACTCTGCGAGTTCGATTGCCGACCGCGCCAACATCGCCTTGAGTCAGATCAAGGACGCCATGGCCTTCGCCGTGCTGCCGCCACCAGTGGATGGTCTCGGCACGTCCAGCGGTTTCGAGTTCCGCTTGCAGGACCGCGGTGGCCTCGGCCATGCCACGTTGATGCAGGCGCGCACCGAGTTGCTGGCGGCCGCCGAAAAAAGTCCGATCCTGATGAACGTGCGCGAAAGCGCCCTGGCCGAAGCACCGCAGGTGCAATTGATCGTCGACCGCAAACAGGCCAATGCCTTGGGCGTGTCCTTTGCCGACATCGGCAGCGTGCTGTCCACCGCCGTCGGTTCGGCCTACATCAACGACTTCCCCAATCAGGGGCGGATGCAGCGCGTTGTGGTGCAGGCTGAAGGCGATCAGCGCAGTCAGGTTGATGATCTGCTGAAAATGCACGTACGCAACAACAACGGGAAAATGGTGCCGCTGTCGGCGTTCGTCCAGGCCAAATGGATTCAAGGCCCGGCGCAACTGACTCGCTACAACGGCTATCCGGCGATCAGTATTTCCGGCGAACCGACACCCGGCCACAGCACCGGCGAAGCCATCGCGGAAATCGAACGGCTGGTGGCGATGGGGCCAGCGGGATTGGGCCAGGAATGGACTGGCCTGTCATTGCAGGAACGCTTGTCCGGCAGTCAGGCGCCGATCCTGCTCGGGTTGTCGTTGCTGATCGTGTTCCTGTGCCTGGCGGCGTTGTACGAGAGCTGGTCGATCCCGACCTCGGTGCTGCTGGTGGTGCCGCTGGGTGTACTCGGCGCGGTGCTGGCCGTGACCTTGCGCGGGATGCCCAACGATGTGTTCTTCAAGGTCGGGCTGATCACCATCATCGGCCTGTCGGCGAAGAACGCGATCCTGATCATCGAGTTCGCCAAGAGCCTGTACGACGAAGGCCACGACCTGATCGACGCCACCCTGCAAGCCGCGCGCCTGCGGTTGCGGCCGATTGTCATGACCTCGCTGGCGTTCATCCTTGGTGTAGTGCCCTTGGCGATTGCCACCGGCGCCAGCTCGGCAAGCCAGCAAGCCATCGGTACCGGAGTGATTGGCGGGATGATCACGGCGACGTTGGCGGTGGTGTTTGTGCCGGTGTTTTTTGTGGTGGTGATGAAACTGGTCAGCAAGCGCCACAAACCACACTAGCCAACACTACGTAACCCTGTGGGAGCGGGCTTGCTCGCGAAGGCGGTGTGTCAGATATCAATCTTGTCGACTGACACTCCGTCTTCGCGAGCAAGCCCGCTCCCACAAGGGGACCTCGGTGGTTTCAAGATCGCAGGCACCTGAGCTAAGGTGTCTGCAAAGCCCCAGCCCATCGAGCCTCCATGTCCTTTGTCACTCACACCCACCCTCGTCTATCTGCGGCCATCCTGTTCGGCATCGCGGTAGGTCTGCTGGCGCCGGCCGACTCGATCGTCAACAAAATCCTCATCGGCTGGAACACCGGGGTCTGGACCTATCTGGTGCTGATGCTCTGGCTCACCGCACGCGCAAAAGCTACGGACGTGAAACGCATCGCCGAGATGGAAGACGAAAACGCCGGGCTGGTGTTGATGCTGGTTTGCATAGCGGCACTGGCGAGCCTGGCCACCATCACCGTTGAACTGGCCGGCAGCAAAGACCTGGAAGCCACCCGCAAACTGATGCATTACGGCTTCACCGCACTGACGGTGATTGGTTCATGGCTGCTGATCGGGGTGATTTTCAGCGTGCACTACGCACGGTTGTTCTACACCTGGGAAGGCAAGGAGCCGGCGCTGCGATTTGCCGAAGGTTTGACGACGCCCAATTACTGGGATTTTCTGTACTTCTCTTTCACCATTGGCGTGGCCGTGCAAACCTCTGATGTGGGTGTCGCCACGCGGGAGTTGCGCAAGATTGTGCTGGCGCAATCTTTGATCGGGTTCCTGTTCAACACCGCCATTCTCGGTTTCTCGATCAACATTGCGGCGGGGCTCTTCGGTTGATACGGGCAATGTCAACCTGACAGAAATGACAGGCGAGTTAAAAAAAACGACAAACGGAACAATTCCCCGCTTCAAAACGGTTGCATCGCTTCCACCCCTTCCAACTGCCTGTAACCACTGAAGATTCCAGGCTTTCAGTGTGATTCAGAACGTCTCTTTCGCCAGGCAGACCTGGTACTTTTTACAGGTTTCAAGACGCCGCAAGCACGCTATAACGGGGCTGAAGCTTCACGCTGGACGCAGGGACCATGCCCGCCTCAGGAAGGAACCGCCGCGCCCGCCTCAATGAATGAACATGGGAAATGCCTGCCATGAACCATCAGACCCCGATCCCCGCTCGTGCCCCTACCGTCCAGTCTGGATTTTCAGTGCCAAACACCGAACAGCAACCCCGCATCGCCCTTACCACCAGGGAAAAAGAAGCGCTGTTGTGGAGTGCCAAAGGCAAATCGTCGTGGGAAATCAGCCGGATTTTCAATTGCACCGAGGCCGGGGTGAATTATCACTTCAGTAATATCCGACGCAAATTTGGTGTCAGCTCGAGGTGGGCGGCGGTGATGATGGCGTTGGAGTTGGGGTTGATTCAGTTGCATTGAGGTAAGTTTTTTACGCCCAGCTTCACCAGTACGGAGAGATTGAAGAGCAACCATTTATCCAGGAACCTGGTCCATGCCCGATTGTATCGAACATGGACAGGTCCAATTGGTAAGCTAACTATTTGCGGACTGATTCCATAGCCTCTGCTGCTTGACTCCAATTTTTATTCACACCATTCACCATGCTCTGAAACATAGAGTCCGGTGATTTAACTTTGGTCATTAATTGCTGATACCCAGTGCTAGGATTTCCCAGGCCATCTATCATTTTTGGTCCTGTAACGTCGGCGAGCTCGGGCACATTCGTCGAGCCGCGATTTAAATTCAGCTCGATTTCTCCATTCTCCAGGCTGTCCCAAAAACCGCCTTTGACTCTCCCATTCGAAACAGCTCCTTTTCGCGAAATTTTTCCACCGTCAAAAGTTTCTTTGGCCACTGATTTAACTGTTTTGGCAGTCGCGCTTGTGCCTTTCGCGGCGGTCATATTAGAGCTTGCTGCTTTGGCTGACTTCGCCCCAGTGCTAGCCCCTTTTGTACTCGCGCTCGCCGTTTTTCCGAAAAGACCGCCGATCATCCTTGTCAGCCACGTCATCGGGAAAAAACGCCACTTCCCCGTCGGGTCCACATAATTAGCCGGGCTCCACTCACAATACGCATACGGATTGAGACCTCCCTTCGCAAACGGACTCTCACTATCCGGACTAAAGAACCGCATCAATCCGGGACTAAACACCCGATAACCATTGCCCAAAACATAACAACCGGTTGCTTCCTCACGCCGCTCCCCGTTGTACCCCAACTGACCAGTCACCGAAGGACTTCGGCGGGGAAATTCAACGTACTGGGCGTTGCGAGTATGGGCGGCGTTTTATCGATGGTGATGTTTACCGTTTGCGAGTCCTGTGCGGTTGAGCCATTCCAGGGTAAAAGCCGGTAACGCAAGGTATGAATCCCTTCTTCCAGCTTGGTAGTCGGTACTTCCAGCCACAGATCTGGAGGGGGATTTGGAAAGTTGCTGCCATCATATTGTCTTTCGGCAACGGGATTATTTTCGTCGCCATCCCAGATAAGTTGCACTGTATCGATGAACCTTGATTCTGGCGCTGGATCGCTCCACCACCTGAATTCAACACGTAATGGACGAAGCCACCCGTCTTTGGGCAACAGATTCTCTTCGCCGCCCGGAGCTGCTGGAAGAACCCCGATAACATCAGGAGGAGGCAAGTTGATTTTCGGCTCATTGGAAGATGCAAAATACGTGGGCATGATAATTCCCTCATTCAGTGCACGCCGAAACGATTACCCTGGAGGAGTTCCGGCAGGTTTTTAAAAAAGCAGCATCATGTTCTTACCTGTACACACGCCACAAAAAGCCAGGCGTTGAAGCCATAAAACCGGGGAAAGTTGTCACTTCCCCCGCAATTATCTTTCGTAGTGATTACCAGTTATAACGAGCGCCGAAGTTAAAGCCCCACGGCTGCTTGATTCTGTGGCCATTGCTGTAATCAGCATCAGCGTGCAGCGAAACCTTGTCCGTGAGGGTCATCGCGATCCCGGCACCCAACTCGCCACGGGAGCCCGACAGGTCGTTGTTGAATACATTGTTATTGACTTCGACTTCGTTGTTCTTGGCGAACTCATGCACATAAGCGGCACGGACATAAGGCTGTACAACCTTGCCCACGCCCAGATTGAAATTGCGTCCGGCGGTTACGCCCAACTTGCCGAGCAAAGAGCGAGTACGGTCACCGTCAGCAGCCAGGCCATTGTCCAGGTCATAACTCTGGCCCTGGATCACCACGCCCGACAATTGCGTGTACGGCTCGACGAAGTAGTCATCGGCCAACTTGATATGCCGCCCGAACTCCAGGGACCCACCGACACCGTTATTGTTGTAACTGCCCTTGGTTTTGCTGCCGTCGCTGAGCCGTACATCGGACTCGTTCTCGAAACGGTTGAGCTTCAGCACACCGTCGAAGTAGCACTCGGGGCGGCAAAATTACTCAGATCACAAGGATGCGTCTGTAGGACTAATCCTAAGCTCCAAACTTTCACTGGCAGGCAGCAGGAAGGCACACGCCTCCTGCTGCCAGGCGTCGAATGATCAAGGTCTGGGGATTACGCAGTGGTCGTTGCCCGAGCCGCCGTCGGTTTCGAATACAGCGACATAAAGTTCGATAGTGCCAGACGGCACCGGATTACCACGGACAGTGATGGAGTACTCCATCTTGCCCATACCGGCAGAAATAGGTGGCCTGTAAGTGGGCTTCAAACATTTGGTATAGGGTACAAACCAGTCAATGCCGTTTTGCTCTTGCTCGAGAGAAACAATCAGGTCTTCAGAATGCTCGGTGCCGGGTAATAGCGTAGTGCCGTCAAGTTCGTAGGTCTGCCATTCCGGTGTTACTTCGGCACCTTCTTTCAGGTGAGTTGATGTTGGTATATGAATGAAGATCCCCCACTCTCCGCTACCCGCAGCTTTCTCCCTCAGGTCATCGCAATTAATCACATCATCACCCGGAAATTCCGGCTCAGGCAGGTCGACCTTTTCAACGAGAACATCAATGGTTGTACGATTTGACTCCAGCGGGTTGCCGAAATCCGCGTGCGTCAGGGTGTAGTACAGCGGTAAGTCATCCATTACCGGCGTGAGCTCGATAACTTTCCACGGTATGACGAAGTCGATGACCTGTTTGGGCGTTTCACTGCCGTCCACGACATAAGGGTTATCCGGCGAATCGACGATAACGCCGTTGTAGTAAAGCGTGAGCGTATCGCCGTCATTGGGGTTATCAAACAGTTCGACAGACGCTGTCGCATCCTCGCCGATATCGTCCTCCGTCAATTCGCTGTCGCTGCCTTCCGAACTCAAGAACTCAATCAGATTCAGCGTCGGATCAATCGGATCAGGGTCCGGATGCCCAGGTTTCGGGATAGACAAGTCTGTATCGACGGTAATACCGCCTGGCGGCGAGAAGGGGTAATCGCCCCTGAGTACCTGGTAGTCCACATCGACAGGTTGCACATGTGTGGCCGAGGCAAAATCGTACTCTTGCACCATAAGCAGCCAGGGCACTGTGATCTTCAGCGGAAATGGCAGATGCGCACCGACGGACGTCCGGGCGAGTGTCGTTTTGCCCCACTTCACCACGATGCCGTCATTGCTGTCGTATCCGGTGTATGACTCGATATGCACCTTTGTCGGAAACGCGGCGTCGGGCCGATCAATCAAACCATCGTCAGCCAACGGCACCGTGCAGTCTTTCAAGCCGCTGGGCAGCGTACCGAGTGCTACCTGAACCGTTGCCGGTAGTGACAGTTCACCACGGTTACCTGCCTTGTCGATCAAGAGAGCAATAGCGTAATGGGTTTTCGAACCGTAAATCGTGACCTTGTCAGCAGGCACCAACACCTCTCGGTTCGTAGGAAGCGCCCGATAGAGCACGATAAACTTATTGATGTCCTCCCCCTCCGCCGGCATCCTGTCCAACCAGGCGACGGCAACCATCGTCTCGTCCTTATCATTTTCTTCAAGAAACTCCGGTATCACGCATTTGACACCGCCATCGCGAGCTAAAACAGCATCGGTGATGACAGGTTCAGCAACGCTGATCATCGCGCTCTCCGGGTCCACCCATTTCGGCCCGGTCCTGTCGATGATCACGTTGATCGTCGGAGATATTCTTTCACCCCCGCCATTCCAGTTGCTGACGGTGTAACGAAATTTAAAAAGCCCTTCATACGTACTGAAAATATCAAGAGGGATAGATCTTTCCAGAGGGAAATCGGAACCAGGAAGCGTTGAGTCGTCGGGAATGTCTTCCGAAGGAGCAACACGCTGCCATTCGCTTGAACTGGAAGGCAGCCATTCCAAAGTCAACACGTTGACCGGCCCCGCAAAAGGAGGACGTTCATCCCACAACGGAATATCGACTCTTATTGCAACTTTAGCCTTTTCGCTGTGGATCAAACCTTGGGCGTTAAGGCGATCTACGAGGATTGGGGGTAATAGGTCCACGACAAAGAACCGCTCACGATAACTAGCCCGAACTTGCTCAGGCGTAAGTTTTTTTTCATAAGAACTGGCCATGCCTTTCTCTCCAAAACCGTTTTAATTTGGCCATGAACGCACTCATGGTCTTCAAAACTTTTCTGGCAGCCCAACGCATGGCCCAATCACTGCAAAGCAATCTGTCGTTCTGCCCGGTCATCAGACCTGAGCGAATTAAGCGCTGGTTTTTAGAAACGCGATACTGTCAAAGTTGACAGGTAGCCCATTGCCTTTGCACAAACGTTCTAGCCATTGAACCCGGCGTGGGCGTTAAATAAACCGGTAATCAACCGTACACAGGTGTCGTATGCCCCCGAACAACTGGCTCGATCTGGCCCAGGACGCCGACACCGGCATCGAGACCCTGCGCGCGCATTTCGAAGGTCACGCCTACGACCCGCACTGGCATGACAGCTACCTGGTGGGCGTCACCGAGCAAGGCGTTCAACAGTTCAATTGTCGACGGGCGAGACACCAGAGCACGCCGGGCAAGGTATTTTTGCTGGAACCGGGCGACATCCACGACGGCGAAGCGCCGACCGAGGACGGTTTCACCTATCGCATGTTGTACCTCGACCCGCAGTGGTTGCAGCGCGAGTTAGGCGCAGTGTTCGACAACGCGCCGGACAACAGCGATTTGAGTTTCGCCAACACCCTGGCCAGCGATTCGCGTCTGGCACACGCCACCAGCCTGGCGTTTGAGACCCTGCATCGCGGTGAACTGAAAATCGTCCGCCAGACGGCCCTCGACGCACTGCTCGAACGCCTGACCAGCCACCTGCACTGGCGCACTCGCTATGGCGAAGACCCGCGCCTGCCCTTGGTCGCGCAAAAGGCCCGGGAATACCTGCACGCCAACGCGCAGTACGATATCGGTCTCGATCAACTCGCCGCCGTCACTGGCGTCGACCGCTTCCGCCTGACTCGCGCGTTCAAGGCCGCTTACGGCATGGCGCCCCACGCGTATCTGGTGCAACTGCGGCTGGCTACGGCGCGGCGAATGCTGGCCCGTGGCGAACAACCAGCAGCGGTGGCGATGACGTTGGGCTTCGCCGATCAGAGCCATCTGGGCCGCTGGTTCGTGCGCGCCTACGGCATGACACCGGCGCTGTACCGCAAGCGCTGCTCAAATCTTCCAGACAGATAAACGCCCGGTTTGTGAAGATCGACTTCAATGATCTTCACTGGAGTTTGCCTGCGATGCTGTCCTCATTTCCGACGTTGTTGCCCTTCCTGCTGTTTGCCTTTGTCGCCTCGATTACCCCCGGCCCGACCAACATTCTGGTGTTGAGCAACAGTGCCCGATTCGGCTTGCCCGCTGCCGTTCCGATCATTGTCGGCGCTTGCGCCAGCGCTGCGTTGCTCGTGTTGCTGGTGGGCACGGGCGCCGGTTCTTCTTTGACTCAATGGCCGCTGCTGCAAACGCTCATGCAATGGGTTGGTGTGGCATGGCTGACTTATCTCGCCTGGCAAATCTTTCGTGCCCCCGCCGTGGCCGTGAACACTCAGAAAGCCGAAGAGCGCCTCGGTTTGCTCGGTGCCGCCAGCCTGCAATGGATCAATCCGAAAACCTGGATGATGGCGCTGGCGGTGGTCAGTGTGTTTGCCGGGGTGGGCGAAGACCGGTTTGCGCATGTGATGTATTTGTCGCTGGCGTTTTTCCTGATCTCGCTGCCATGTCTCGGGGTGTGGGCGTTGCTCGGCGCCGGCTCCAGTCGCTGGTTGCGCTCGCCCCGCGCGATGCAGCGTTTCAATCGCTGCATGGGCCTGCTGCTGTTGGGTTCGGCGTGGTTGAGCGTGTTGGCCTGATCTCCATTGGTCGGTTTTTGTTGCACGCCGATTCATCGAACACTTGACGGCAGATTCATTTCTGGTGTCTTCTGAAACCGGTTTCAGCGCCATGCGCTCAGCCTTATAAATCCAATAAGAAGGTTTCAGACCGTGAACGATTTCTCCGCCGCCCAACGCAGCCGCGTGACCATGCTCGACGTGGCCGAACACGCCAAGGTGTCCAAGGCCAGCGTTTCGCGGTTCATCGGCGACGACCGAGCATTGCTCTCCGATGCGATTGCCCAACGCATCGAGCAGTCGATTGCCGAACTGGGTTATCGCCCGAACCAGATGGCCCGCGGTCTCAAACGCGGCCGCACTCGCCTGATCGGCATGCTGGTGGCCGATATCCGCAACCCTTATTCAATCGCCGTGATGCACGGGGTGGAAACCGCTTGCCGTCAGCACGGTTACAGCCTGGTGGTGTGCAACACCGACCGCGACGACGAGCAGGAACGCCAGCACCTGGCCCTGCTGCGCTCGTACAACATCGAAGGCCTGATCGTGAACACCCTCGGCCATCACCGTGATGAGTTGCATGAACTGCATCGGGAAATGCCCCTGGTGCTGGTGGATCGCAAAGTCGAACATCTCGAAAGTGACATGGTTGGGCTGGATAACCCAACGGCCGTGGAAATGGCCTTGGCGCATATTGAAGAGCGCGGCTATCGAGATGTGCTGTTGGTGACCGAACCATTTGACGGCACCAGTTCGCGGATCGAACGGGTCAGCAGTTTCAAGGCACAAATTGAACGGCGTCCGGAGCTTCGCGGCACGTTGATCGAAACAGGAACTGAACTCACCGCGCAGTTGAAGATCTTTCTCGACACACCCGGCCCCGGCCCGAAAGCACTGTTCTGCGCGAACGGGATTGCGGCGCTGGCCGGTACTCATGCGTTGCGTGAGCTTGAGTGCAATCTGTTTGAAGACGTGGGTTTGATCGCCCTTGATGATCTGGATTGGTATCCGTTGGTGGGTAGCGGAATCACTGCCCTCGCACAGCCGACCACCGAGATTGGCGCGAGTGCGTTTGAGTGTTTGCTGAAGCGGTTGCGGGGGGATGACAGTCCGACGCGGACGGTGGATTTTTCGGCGCGGCTGGTGGCTCGGGGTTCGACCCTTGGGAATTTGCGTTGAATGTTATGGCCCCATCGCGAGCAGGCTCGCTCCCACAATGGACCTGTGTTCAAAAATCCACTGTAGGAGCGAGCCTGCTCGCGATGGGGCCCTAAGCAACACCACGAAAATTTTTTGAACAAAAATGAAACCGGTTTCAGAGGTAGAAAAACCATGAACAAACCCGCCGTCTCCATCAGCCTGTCCAGCTACGGCGCCGACCTGGTACGCCAACGCGGTCAGGGCAGTTTCATCGCAGTACTGGCCGCCGCCGGCGCCACGCGCATCGAATGGCGTGAAGAGCTGCTGACCTTTGAAAACCCCGCACACCTGGCTGACGCGACTCAGGCCGAAGGTCTGGAAAGCGTGTATTCCTCGCCGATGGAATTGTGGCTTGCCGGTCAATCCAAACCCAATCCCGAACTGACCACCGCGCTGCAACGCGCCCAGGCGTTCGGCGCCAAGTGG
This sequence comes from Pseudomonas sp. MAG733B, assembly GCF_036884845.1. Taxonomy (NCBI): domain Bacteria; kingdom Pseudomonadati; phylum Pseudomonadota; class Gammaproteobacteria; order Pseudomonadales; family Pseudomonadaceae; genus Pseudomonas; species Pseudomonas sp. MAG733B. The sequence continues at coordinate 3,490,605 of NZ_CP145732.1, read as the reverse complement.
CTGAAAGTCTCATTGGGTTACTTCACCGACAACAGCGACCTGCAAACCCTTGCCCGAATGCTTGGCGATAGCGCGGTGCAGTTGCTGGTGGAAAACGACCAGACTTTGCACGGTGGCCGCATCGAACCCTTCCAGCGTTTCTTCGCAGAAGTCGAGCAACACAATCTGCCGATCAAAATGACCTTCGATATCGGCAACTGGCATTGGCAGGATCAGTCCGCCGCCAGCGCCGCGCGGTTACTCGGTCGTCACGTCGGTTACGTGCACTGCAAAGCGGTCACGCGCCGCACCGACGGCAAACTCGTCGCCATCCCGCCCGCCGCCAGTGATTTGCAGGAATGGGAACACCTGCTGCGGCACATGGCCCAAGGCGTTATGCGGGCAGCGGAATATCCGCTGCAAGGTGATGACCTGGTGCAACTGACCACAGAACACGTCGCCGCCCTCGCCCACCTCGGCCAATCGCAATTGGAGAGCGCTCATGTCTGAGATCGATATCCTGTCGTTCGGCGAGACCATGGCGATGTTCGTTGCCGAGCAGCCTGGCGAACTGGCCAGCGTCGGCGCTTTCCACAAACGCATTGCCGGCGCTGACAGCAATGTCGCCATTGGCTTGTCCCGACTGGGTTTCAAGGTGGCGTGGCTAAGCCGCGTCGGTGCCGACTCTCTGGGCCGCTTCGTGATCGACACGCTGGAGAAGGAAGGTCTGGATTGCCGACACGTCGACATCGACCCCGCGCACCCCACGGGCTTTCAGCTCAAGTCGCGCACTGACGATGGCAGCGATCCTGTCGTCGAATACTTCCGTCGCGGCTCAGCGGCCAGTCACTTGTCGCCGCATTCGATCGTTCCCGACTTGCTCAAGGCTCGGCACCTGCACGCAACCGGCATTCCACCGGCGTTGTCGGAAACGGCGCGGCAGATGTCGTTCGAATTGATGACGCGCATGCGCGAAGCCGGGCGCAGCGTGTCCTTTGACCCCAATCTGCGCCCGAGCCTGTGGGCCAGCGAGCAACAGATGATCACCGAGATCAACCGCCTCGCCGCCCTCGCCCATTGGGTGCTGCCGGGGTTGAGTGAAGGTCGCTTGCTGACCGGTTTCGAAGACCCGGCCGACATCGCCGCGTTCTACCTCGATCAGGGCGCTGAAGCCGTGGCGATCAAGCTTGGGCCGCACGGTGCCTACTACCGCACGCATCTGGATGCCGGTTTTGTCGCTGGCGTGCCGGTGGAAACAGTGGTGGATACGGTCGGTGCCGGTGATGGATTTGCCGTCGGCATGATCAGCGCGCTGCTGGAAAACCACAGCTTTGCCGACGCCGTGAAGCGGGCCAACTGGATTGGCAGCCGGGCGGTGCAGAGTCGCGGGGACATGGAGGGGTTGCCTACCCGGTCCGAAATGTCCGTTGAGTTTGAGGCCGCCAATCGCGAGCAAGCTTTGCTCCTACAAGGAAACGCGATGCTCCTGTAGGAGCATTGGCTTGCCCGCGATGAGGCCAGCACCGTCAATGAAGATCCAAACACCTGCTGCAACAAAAACAACAAGCTCAGGAGCACCACCCATGAAAACCGCAACGCTCGCCACCCGCCGCTGGTGGTACATCATGCCCATCGTGTTCATCACCTACAGCCTGGCGTATCTGGATCGCGCCAACTACGGGTTCGCCGCCGCTTCCGGGATGGCCGCCGACCTGATGATCACGCCGGGCCTGTCGTCGATGCTCGGTGCGCTGTTCTTCCTCGGCTACTTTTTCTTCCAGGTGCCGGGGGCGATTTACGCGCAGAAACACAGCGTGAAGAAGCTGATTTTCGTCAGCCTCATCCTCTGGGGCAGCCTCGCGACGTTGACCGGGATTGTCTCCAACGCCTACTGGCTGATCGTCATCCGCTTCATGCTCGGCGTGGTCGAAGCCGCGGTGATGCCGGCGATGCTGATCTACCTGTGCCACTGGTTCACCCGTGCCGAACGCTCGCGGGCAAACACCTTCCTGATCCTCGGCAACCCGGTGACCATGCTGTGGATGTCGGTGGTCTCGGGCTATCTGGTGCAGCACTACAGCTGGCGCTGGATGTTCATCATCGAAGGTTTGCCGGCAGTACTCTGGGCATTCATCTGGTGGCGTCTGGCCGATGATCGTCCGTCCCAGGCCAAGTGGCTCAGCGACCAGGAAAAGCAGGATCTGGAAAGCGCCTTGGCCGCAGAACAGGTGGGAATCAAAGCGGTAAAAAACTACGCCGAAGCGTTCCGCTCACCGAAAGTGATCATCCTGGCCTTGCAGTTTTTCTGCTGGAGCATCGGTGTCTACGGCTTCGTGCTGTGGCTGCCGTCGATCCTCAAGGCCGGTGCGCAAATGGACATGGTCGAGGCCGGTTGGTTGTCGGCGCTGCCTTATCTCGCGGCGGTGATCGGCATGCTGTTGGTGTCCTGGGGCTCCGACAAACTGCAAAAACGTAAGCGTTTCGTCTGGCCGCCGCTGCTGATCGCTTCCTTCGCCTTCTACGGTTCCTACGCGTTGGGTGCCGAACATTTCTGGTGGTCCTACACCTTGCTGGTGATTGCCGGTGCCTGCATGTACGCGCCGTACGGCCCGTTCTTCGCGATCATCCCGGAAATCCTTCCGGCCAACGTTGCGGGCGGCGCCATGGCGTTGATCAACAGCATGGGTGCGCTTGGTTCGTTTGGCGGCTCCTATCTGGTCGGCTACCTGAACAGTTCCACCGGTTCGCCCGGCGCGTCGTACCTGTTGATGAGCGGCGCGCTGATGCTTTCGGTGGTGCTCACGGTATTCCTCAAGCCCGGTGCCAGCGACCGTGAGCGGCCCACGGTAGCGCGTCCCCTCACAGCCCATTCCTGAATTGAAGTTGAGATCATGAAGATGAAAAAACAGGTCGTCCTGTACAAGAAACTCTCGCTGCAGCTCATGGCTCGTCTGCATGAGCAGACCGACGTGACACTGATCGACAGCCTCGATGCCGAAGGCCTCGGCAAACTGCGCGACGCCCTGCCCCGTGCCCACGGCTTGCTCGGCGCAAGCCTGAAACTCGATGCCGAACTGCTCGATCTGGCGCCAAACCTTGAAGCCATCGCCAGCGTCTCGGTGGGCGTCGACAACTACGACATCGACTACCTGACCGAGCGGCGCATCCTGCTGAGCAACACGCCGGATGTGCTCACTGAAACCACCGCCGACACTGGCTTCGCGCTGATCCTGGCCACTGCCCGCCGCGTGGTGGAACTGGCGAACATGATTCGCGAAGGCAAGTGGACCCGCAACATCGGCCCCGCGCATTTCGGCAGCGACGTACACGGTAAAACCCTGGGCATCATCGGCATGGGCCGCATCGGCGAAGCCTTGGCCCAACGCGGGCACTTCGGTTTCGGCATGCCGGTGATCTATCACAGTCACTCGCCGAAACCGGCGGTTGAGCAACGGTTCAACGCGCAATACCGTGGCCTCACCGAGCTGTTGCAGCAGGCGGATTTCATTTGCCTGACGTTGCCGCTGACTGCCGAAACCGAAGGGCTGATCGGTGCTGAGGAATTTGCATTGATGCGCCCGGACAGCATCTTCATCAACATTTCACGGGGCAAAGTGGTGGATGAAGCGGCGCTGATCGAAGCCTTGCGTACGGGGCAGATTCGCGCGGCGGGGCTGGATGTGTTCGAGCGTGAGCCTTTGAATCTTGATTCGCCGTTGTTGCAGTTGGACAACGTGGTGGCGACGCCGCACATAGGGTCAGCGACCCATGAAACGCGGGAAGCCATGGCCAAGTGTGCGGTGGATAATCTGTTGGCTGCGCTGGCGGGTGAGCGGCCGGGGAATCTGGTCAATGGGCAGGCGTGGAAGGCCTGAGAATTTCTGCGCCTGTCAGGCAGCCATCGCGGGCAAGCCCGCTCCCACAGTGATCGGTGTTGAACACAACATTTGTGTAGACCACGTAACTTGTGGGAGCGAGCTTGCTCGCGATGGGGCCAGCACAGACGACCTATGACTTCAGGCCCGGCGAGCTTCCAGCAAATCCGTCGCACACAGCGCAATCCGCCGGCAGGCGTCCGCCAGTTTCGGCCGATCCACCACCAGACCGATGCGAATATGCCCCGCCGCACTTGGTCCGAATGCTTCGCCGGCGAGCACTGACACGCCATAACCTTCCAGCAGCCGCTCGGCAAAATGCTGGGCCGAAAGCCCAGTGGGGCGCACGTCGACCATCACGAACATGCCGCCGTCGGGGCGAATCGCGCGGATGCCCGGGCAATGATTCAGGCTGGCGCACACCAGGTCGCGACGCAGGCGATATTCCTCTCGCATCAGCGCCACTTCCGGCAGGTTTTCATCGAGGGCCAGTTGCGCGGCGTTCTGGATGAAATCCGGAATGCCGAACAGCATGCACAGCGACAGATTCACCAAGTGTTCACACAAGGGTTTTGGCCCGATCACCCAGCCCACCCGCCAGCCGCTCATGGCGTGGGATTTGGACAGGCTGTTGATGGTCGCGGTGCGCTCAGCCATGCCCGGCAAACTCGCCGGGCTGATGTGCTCGCCCTCGAACAGCAGCTCGCTGTAGACCTCGTCGCTGATCAGCCACAGGTCATGACGAATGCACAATGCGGCCAAGGATTTCCAGGTCATCAATGGCAGGCTGGCGCCGGATGGGTTGTTTGGACTATTGAGCAACAGGGCGCGGGTCTTCGGTGTGATCAGTGCCGCGACATCCGCCGGGTCGACGCGAAAACCATTCTGCGAACGCACTGGCACCGGCACCACTTTCGCCCCGCAGGCGCCGAACACGCCTTCGTAGGTGACGTACATCGGTTCGGCGACCAGTACTTCGTCGCCGGGGTCGAGCAGGCATTGCACCACCGAATACACCGCGCACTGCGCGCCGGGGAAGACGATCACATGCTCGGCGTCCACTGCTTGACCGCTGCGTTGGTGATGGCGTCGGGCGATGCTGCCGCGCAAGCCTTGGCTGCCACGCACCGCCGGGTAGTGCGTGTCGCCGGCCAACAGGCTATCGATGGCCGCGTGGACGATGGGTATGGGCGTGTCGAAATCCGGGTCGCCAATCGACAGCAGCAGGACATCGACACCCTGCTCGCGCAACTCAAGCGCTCGATCGTGAATCTGCCAGGCCGCCGCTCCGTCACCGGCGATTCGTTGGGTCAAGGCTGAGTAGCGCATGCGGTTCTCCTGTCGCGCGTGTTCCATGCCTCAACCCTATCTCAAATCGCCAAACGCGCCACCCCGCAAGCCCTTGTTTAATAGCGTTTAAGGATACTTCCTGCAAGCTACAAGACCTTGCGCCGTTGCCTACGGGTACGCCAGAATCCGCCGGCTTGTGCGCTTTGGAGGCCATCGGTAACTTGATTCGTGTCACTGCTCATCAGTGATCGGGTTTAGCAGCCTGGCAAAAAACTCCGGTTGTGCATGCATCTGTCATGCAGGTAATTCGTTGCCTGCACTCGATGGTAGCTGTACGTAGGGCGCCCTCGGGTGCGCCGGATTTCTGGGTTTGCCGGTCTGCTAACCTGCGTGCAGCTGCCTCCCCTCTTCGTTTAGCAGCAAGGAGGGTTGGCAACCATTAGGAAACTCTGACCATGAAAAAGCATTCGCCCAATCCGCCGGACACCGATCCAGCCTCCCCGTACGAACCCGATTCCAAAAAACTCAACGAAGCCGCTGAACGCGCCCTCGACTTTCACTTCCCCTCGACCGCCGATATCAAAGCCACACCGCGCACCGTCAGCACCCTCTTCACCGTCGACCCTGAGGTGACGCTCGAAACCCTGGCCGTTTATTTAGTCGAGACACTGGCCTCGGTGGATGTGATGGTCCATCAGTTGGTGGATCACCTGGACGGTGAATCGCGCAATGCGTTGCTGGGCATTTCCAACAGCGTGATGCTGGCCGAGATCACGGCGAACCGGGTGCTGGATCAGATTGATCCACCGGAGTAGTCGGTCAAACACATTTCCCCCTGTGGGAGCTAGCCTGCTAGCGATAGCGGTGTGTCAGCCAGCATTAATGTCGCTGACACTTCGCAATCGCTAGCAGGCTAGCTCCCACAGGGATTTTGGCGTGTTTTAGATTAGCGCCTGGCCACCCGCCAAACCCGTGCCACATCGCTCGCCCGCTCCTGCAACAAACGCGGCGCCTGGGCACAGGCCTGCTCCAGCGTCATCGGCCCGCTCGCCAAAGCGAACGCGGCGTCGATGCCATGTTCGTACAGCGCCTGATAACCCTCGCCCAGCGTACCGGCGATAACGATGACCGGCACGCCGTGCTGCCGGGCAATGCGTGCCACGCCAAACGGTGTCTTGCCGCGCAGGGTTTGCGCGTCGAAACGCCCTTCGCCGGTGATCACCAGATCGGCATTTTTAACCGCATCAGCCAGGCCCACCAGTTCGGCCACCACCTCGACACCGGCCTTGAATTGCGCGCCCAAAAACGCCTTGGCCGCAAACCCCAAACCACCCGCCGCGCCACTGCCCGGCTCGTCGCGCACGTCATTTTCCAGAACGTTGGCGCAGTGCTCGGCAAAGTGTCCGAGGGCGCGATCCAGTTGCTCGACCTGCTCAGGCGACGCACCTTTTTGCGGACCAAAAATCGCCGAGGCACCGTGGGGACCGCACAGGGGATTGTTGACGTCGGCGGCGATGTCGAAACGCACATCGTCCAAACGCGGGTCGATGTCGCTGAGGTCGATGTGCGCTAATTGCTCCAGTGCCAAACCACCCGGCGCGAGCGACTGGCCCTGAGCGTCGAGCAGCTTCACACCCAAGGCTTGCATGGCCCCGGCGCCACCATCGTTGGTCGCACTGCCGCCGATGGCCAGAATCACCCGTTGCGCGCCGGCATCCAGCGCTGCGCGAATCAACTCGCCGGTGCCGAAGGTGCTGCTGACGCAAGCATCCCGCTGAGCCAGCGGCACCAACTGCAAACCACTGGCTTCGGCCATTTCGATGATCGCGGTGTGGCTGTCGGGCAACCAGCCCCACGCGGCATGCACCGTGGCGCCCAACGGCCCGCGCACTTCGTTGCGGCGCAATTCGCCATCGCACGCCGCCAGAATCGACTCGACGGTCCCTTCCCCGCCGTCGGCCATCGGGCATTTGATCAACTGCGCATCAGGCCAGACTTCGGCCAGCCCAAGAGCAATGGCATCGGCCACGCCTTGCGCGCTGAGGCTGTCTTTGAACGAATCGGGGGCGATCACGATTTTCATGGGAATTCTCCAGTTCCAATGCCCACATGCTGCCAGCCGCCATGAACAATAACGCCGGTCCGCTGCACAAGCGGTGATGTGGATTATTGTTCATTTCCACAAAAAACCCTGTGGGAGCTAGCCTGCTAGCGATGGCGGTGTGTCAGCCAGCATTGATGTCGCTGACACTCAGCTATCGCTAGCAGGCTAGCTCCCACAGGGGGAATTGTGTGGATTACAGGTTGGTATCGGTTTGGGGAAGCAGTTGCACGCCAAGGTATAGCGCCAGCATGCCATCGAGCTTCAACGGATCAACGCCGCTTAGTTCAGCAATCCGCTCCATCCGATAACGCAAACTGTTGCGATGAATCCCCAACGCCTCGGCGCACGCCTGGCTTTGGCCGTCGTGTTCGCACCAACTGCGCAGGGTTGCCAGCAGCTGACCGTTGTTGTCCTTGGCGATGACCTTGCGCAGCGGGTTAAGCAATTCGTCCAGCGCATCGTCGTTGCGATGCCGCCAGAGCATCACCGGCAATCGATAGCGGTTGAGCGTCAGCAAACGGGAACCGGGCAACACATCACGTCCGTACGCCAGTAAGTCACCGACCCGACGATAGCAGCGGCGCAACCCGGTCAACCCATCGGCCTGCCCGCCCACGGCCAGGCGCAGAATGTTCCAGCCCAGGCCGTCGAGTTTTTCCAGCAAGCGATCATTCTCGACAGTCTGGTTGGCCGGCCGACACCACAGCAACGAGGACTTCGCCGAACTGACGCACCAGCTATCGGGATAGCGCGAGGTCAGCCACGCACTGAGCGCCTCGACGGTTTGCCCCGGCCCGTGTTCCATGCCCAGTTCGAACAGGTACGGCACCCGCGTCATCTGCGGCTTGAGTCCCAGTTGTTGTGCTTCGTCAATCAAGCGCGGCGAACTGCCGGCGTCGCTGAGCAGCAATGCCAGCAGATCATCGCAACGCTGACGCCGCCATTGTTGCTCAGCTTGCTGGTTGCGCTGGCCCACCAGCATCTCGGCAGTCATCCGCACAAGCTCGGCGTAGGTGCGCAGTTGTTCGGGTTCGCCGGTGATGCCCAGCACGCCGATCAAGCGCTGATCGAGCATCAGCGGCAGGTTGATCCCCGGCTGCACGCCTTTGAGGTGGACCGCGGTTTGCGCATCGATCTCCACCACGCGACCGTTGGCCAACACCAGTTGCGCGCCTTCATGCCGGGTGTTGACCCGCTCCGGTTCGCCGCTGCCGAGGATCAAACCCTGACTGTCCATGACGTTGACGTTGTACGGGAGGATCGCCATCGCGCGGTCGACGATGTCCTGGGCCAGGTCGTGATCGAGTTCGAACATAACGGGGATCCTTGAAAGCGTGGTTGTTCACCCGCACAGGGCTTGGTGACAAACCCTGTGCTCAGGCACAAAGACAGCAGCCCCGAGGGTGGTCGAGACTCTCTGGGCGATCAACGTTACCCTTTGCATCGCAAAAAATCATAATAAAGAGAGAGCCGCCATGTCACAGAGCGCCGCCGCTACCCAGGCCATCGTTGACGAGAAAAACGCCGTCTACAAACGCATTACCCTGCGTTTGATCCCCTTCATTTTCATCTGCTACCTGTTCAACTACCTCGACCGGGTGAACGTTGGATTTGCCAAACTGCAGATGCTCGACGCACTGAAATTCAGCGAAACCGTGTACGGCCTCGGCGCCGGGATCTTCTTCATCGGCTACGTGCTGTGCGGCGTGCCGAGCAACCTGGCGTTGACCAAATTCGGCCCGCGACGCTGGATCGCGCTGATGATGATCACCTGGGGCACGCTGTCGACCTGCCTGCTGTTCGTCACCACGCCGACCGAGTTCTACACCTTGCGCCTGTTCACCGGCGCCGCCGAAGCCGGGTTCTTCCCGGGCGTGGTGTTGTACCTCTCGCAATGGTTCCCGACCTTCCGCCGTGGCCGCATCATGGCGCTGTTCATGTCGGCGATCCCGGTGTCGGGCCTGCTTGGCAGCCCGTTCTCTGGCTGGATTCTCAACCACTTCGCGGCCGGGCAAGGCGGTTTGGCCGGTTGGCAGTGGATGTTTCTGCTGCAAGGCGTGCCGACTGTTGTGCTTGGCGCACTGGCTTACTTCCTGCTCAGCGACAGCTACGCCAATGCCAAATGGCTGACCCCATTCGAGCGTTCGGTGCTGGAAGCCGACCACGCCGAAGACCTGGCCAACAAACCTAAAACCACCACTGATTCGTTGCTGGCGGTGTTCAAGAACCCGGCGATCTGGGCGTTCGGCCTGATCTACTTCTGCATCCAGAGCGGCGTGTACGCGATCAACTTCTGGCTGCCGTCGATCATCAAGAACCTGGGCTTCAGCGATAACCTGGTGATTGGTTGGTTGAGCGCGATTCCGTATCTGCTAGCCGCCGTTTTCATGTTGATGGTCGGCCGCTCGGCTGACCTGCGCAAAGAACGCCGCTGGCACTTGGTGGTGCCGATGCTGATGGGCGCGCTGGGTTTGCTGATCGCGGTGAACTTCGCCGCCAATCCGGCCATCGCCATCCTCGGCCTGACCATCGCCACCATGGGCGCCCTCACCGGCCTACCGATGTTCTGGCCAGTGCCGACCGCCCTGCTCAGCGCGGGTGCTGCGGCGGGTGGCTTGGCGCTGATCAACTCCATGGGCCAGATGGCCGGTTTCCTCAGCCCGTACCTGGTGGGTTGGGTCAAGGACAGCACCGGCTCGACCGATGCGGCGTTGTATCTGCTGGCGGGCGTGATTGTCTGCGGTAGTTTGCTGGCGTTGCGTATGACCCGCACGCTGCGCGCCTAAACACCGCAAATCCCCTGTGGGAGCTAGCCTGCTAGCGATGGCTGATTGTCAGTCGGCATTGATGTTGCTGACACACCGCCATCGCTAGCAGGCTAGCTCCCACAGTTGTTTCGTGCGTGTGTTTGAGATTTGCGTTTGCTCCCGGTCACAGTTCTGGTATTTGATTGAGCCTTTCCCTCCGGCAAAAGGATTTCCTCATGAGCTACCGCACACTGGGTCATTCGGGCCTGCAAGTTTCTACCCTGACCCTGGGCACGATGATGTTCGGCGAACAGACCAGCACCGAAGATTCCCTGCGAATCATCGACAAGGCTTGGGACCAGGGCATCAATTTCATCGACACCGCCGACGTCTACACCAATGGCCGCTCCGAAGAAATCGTCGGCGAGGCCATCGCCAGTCGCCGCCATGAATGGGTGCTCGCCACCAAGGTCGGCTTCGGCCCGGTGGACGGCGTGCCGAACCGCAGCGGCTTGAGTCGCAAGCACATTTTCAACGGTCTCGAAGCCAGCCTGACGCGCTTGGGCACCGACTACCTCGACATCTATTACCTGCACCGCGAAGACCACAACACCCCGCTTGAGGTGACGGTATCGGCCATCGGCGATTTGATTCGCCAGGGCAAGATTCGCTATTGGGGGCTGTCGAATTACCGTGGCTGGCGCATCGCCGAAGTGATTCGTATCGCCGACAATCTCGGGGTCGATCGGCCGGTGATCAGCCAGCCGTTGTACAACATCGTCAACCGCCAGGCGGAAACCGAGCAGATCACCGCCGCGCAAAACTACGGCCTCGGTGTCGTGCCATATAGTCCTTTGGCCCGTGGTGTGCTGAGCGGCAAGTACGCACCAGACGCGAAACCGGACGCCAACAGCCGCGCCGGGCGCCAGGACAAACGCATCCTCGAAACCGAATGGCGCGTCGAGTCGCTGCGCATCGCCCAGCAAATCCAGCAATACACCGAGCAACGCGGCGTGGGCATTGTCGAATTCGCCATTGCCTGGGTGCTGAACAACAGCGCCGTCACCTCGGCCATCGTTGGCCCGCGCACCGAAGCGCAGTGGGATGCCTACACTAAGGCGCAGGTGGTGAAGATCACGGCTGAAGACGAGGCGTTCATTGATTCGCTGGTGACACCGGGGCATGCGTCGACACCGGGGTTCAATGATGTGAGCCATTTTGTGTCGGGCCGTAAACCGCGCTCTAACTGATCACTCCTGCCCCTGTGGGAGCTAGCCTGCTAGCGATAGCGGTACTGCATTCAACAGAGATGTTGACCGGAAGATCGCTATCGCTAGCAGGCTAGCCCCCACAGTTGGACGGTGTTGATTGATTGGTCAATATTCGGCTCGAAAACCACGTATCCTCCGCCCCCCTTGTTTCACCTTCAACCTCGCGAGGACAGCTTGTCTAAAGGTATCGCTCTATCGGTTTCAGCCTCAGTGCTGTTTGCCGTCATGTATTACTACACCTCGCTGCTCACCCCTTTGAGCGGCGTGGAAATTTTTGGCTGGCGCATGCTGCTGACGGTGCCGTGCATGACCGTGTTCATGTTGGTGTCCGGGGAATGGCGGCGTGTGCTCGACCTGCTGCGCCGGATCGGCGCGCAACCAAAGTTGATCGCTGGTTTATTGCTCTCGTCGGCGCTGCTGGGCGTGCAACTCTGGCTGTTCATGTGGGCGCCGCTCAACGGCTACAGCCTCGATGTGTCGCTGGGCTATTTCCTGTTGCCGCTGGCCATGGTGCTGACCGGGCGCATCGCCTACGGCGAACGCCTGTCGTACCTGCAAAAAGTCGCGGTGTTTTTCGCCAGCCTTGGCGTGATCAATGAGTTGTATCAGGTCGGCGGTTTTTCCTGGGCCACGCTGGTGGTGGTCATCGGTTATCCGCTGTACTTCGTGCTGCGCAAATGGCTGATGACCGACAACCTCGGCGGGCTCTGGCTGGACATGACCCTGATGCTGCCGATTGCCTACTGGTTCGTGCACGGTGGCGAGCAAGGCTTCGGCGTATTCGATCAGTACCCGGCGCTGTCCTGGCTGATCCCGCTGCTCGGTCTGATCAGTGCGTCGGCACTGGTCGTCTACATCATCGCCAGTCGCTTGCTGCCGTTCAGCCTGTTTGGCTTGTTGAGTTATGTGGAGCCGGTGCTGTTGCTCGGTGTGGCGTTATTGCTGGGGGAAAGCATCAAGCCGACTGAATGGCTGACGTACATTCCGATCTGGATGGCGGTGCTGGTGCTGGTGTTTGAAGGGTTCAAGCATTTGATGCGACAGCGCAGGCCTTAAACCCAACACAAAACAAATGTGGGAGCTAGCCTGCTAGCGATGGCGGTGTACCAGCAACAACAATGCTGGCTGACACTCCGCTATCGCTAGCAGGCTAGCTCCCACAGTTTTTATCGGTGTAATGGTTTAGTCGGTGGAGAGAACGCCACGACGCACCTGGTCACGCTCGATCGATTCGAACAGCGCCTTGAAGTTGCCTTCGCCGAAGCCGTCATCGCCCTTGCGCTGGATAAACTCGAAGAACACCGGGCCCATCAGGGTTTCCGAGAAGATCTGCAACAGCAGACGCTTGTCACCCGACTCGGACGAACCGTCCAGCAAAATGCCCCGCGCTTGCAGTTCGCCGACTGGCTCGCCGTGGTTTGGCAAGCGACCTTCGAGCATTTCGTAGTAGGTGTCCGGCGGCGCGGTCATGAAGCGCATGCCGATGCTTTTCAGGTGATCCCAGGTCTTGATCAGGTCGTCGGCCAGGAACGCAACGTGCTGGATGCCTTCGCCGTTGAACTGCATCAGGAACTCTTCGATCTGCCCGGCGCCCTTGGACGATTCTTCGTTCAACGGGATGCGGATCATGCCGTCCGGCGCGGTCATGGCCTTCGAGGTCAGGCCGGTGTATTCGCCCTTGATGTCGAAATAGCGGATTTCGCGGAAGTTGAACAGCTTCTCGTAGAAGTTCGCCCAGTAAGCCATGCGACCGCGATACACGTTGTGGGTCAGGTGGTCGATGATCTTCAGGCCGGCACCGACCGGGTTGCGTTCGACGCCTTCGAGGTACACGAAGTCGATGTCGTAGATCGAGCTGCCTTCACCAAAACGGTCGATCAGGTACAGCGGCGCGCCGCCGATGCCTTTGATCGCTGGCAAGTGCAGTTCCATCGGGCCAGTTTCGATGTGGATCGGCTGGGCGCCGAGTTCCAGGGCGCGCTTGTAGGCTTTTTGCGAATCCTTGACGCGGAACGCCATGCCGCACACCGACGGGCCATGCTCGGCCGCGAAGTACGAAGCGACGCTGTTGGGTTCGTTGTTGAGGATCAGGTTGATCGCGCCCTGGCGATACAGGTGCACGTCTTTGGAACGGTGGGTCGCGACTTTGGTGAAGCCCATGATCTGGAAGATCGGCTCCAGGGTGTTCGGGGTTGGCGATGCGAATTCGATGAACTCAAAGCCCATCAGGCCCATTGGGTTTTCGTATAAATCTGCCATGGTTGGCGCCTCATCATGCTTTTTAGAATTAACAAAAGTTAGTTGCTAGCAATGCTGAGACCGGCGGGTGGCGCGCAGGAGATGCCCCGCACGCTGCGTGCAAGGAAATCACCGTAGATCAATTGAAACCCAAATATCTTCATTGTCGACCCAAGGCTATTGCGGGCGAGGCTTCTGCTGCCAGAAGACGATTATTCTTGTATGCGTAACCTGATTCTACACAGCGTAAATCAGTTTGTCCGCCCTCTGTATAAAATCCCCCTTTTTCACCTGCGTGCAAGGGGTTTGTTGCAGAGGAAGATCCCCAGCAGAATCAGCCCTCCCCCCAGATACATCGCCAGCGTCAATTGTTCGCCCAGCAGCAACGCGCCGAGGATCACCGCGGTCAGCGGGTTCAGGGCGATAAACACGCCCGAGCGCGTCGCACCGATTTTGCGGATGCCGTCGTAATAGCCGATGTAGGCCAGCGCCGAGCCCAACACGCCGAGGTACATCAGGCTCAGCCACTGCTGCGGGCCAAGGCTCATGAGCGCGGTGAAACTCAGTTCCCCGCGCACGGCGCTGGTCAGCCACAGCATCAGTGTTCCCAGCAAAATCGAATAGGTAACGGTCTGCACCGGCCCGAGGCTGTGATTCAGTTCCCTGGAGCACAACGAATAAACGCCCCAGCCGAGCACACAGCCGAGAATCAGCAGGTCGCCAATCCAGGCATCGGCATTGCCGGCCAACAACTGCGGGTTCCGGCTGACGATCACCAGGCTCGCCCCGGCAATGCAAATCGCGATACCGACGACTTTGGCCCGACTCAATCGCTCCTTGAACAGCCACCACGATGCCAGGCCGATCACGGCGGGATTGAGCGCCACGATCAACGACGCTCGCGAGGCGTTGATGTAATGCAGGCCATAAAAGAAACAGATGTTGTAGAAGAAGATTCCGAAAAATCCCAACAGCGCCAGTTGCAGCCATTGCCTGAAGCTGGGCCGCGCCAGCGGCACGCGGGTCAACAGTAAAAACAGCAACAACGCTGCGCTGGCCAACAGAAACCGCAGGCTGGCGGCAAACAACGGGCTGAGGCTATCGGCCAAAAACCGCCCTGCGACAAAAGTACCGCCCCAAATCATGGTGACCGCCGCCAGCTTCAGATAAACCGGCACATCGGAGGTTTGGGTCAGGCTTTGCTCACACGTGGTCATAAGTCTTCCGAACTGAAGATTGCTTGGATGACGTATCATTCAACTAATACCCAGTCATCGTAAAATGAGTAAACACTCATGACCCTCACCCAATTGGAAATCTTCTCCCTCGTCGCCGAACTCCAAGGCTTCACGGCGGCTGCCAATCGCTTGGGGGTCAGTCAGTCCGCGATCTCCCATGCCTTGAAATCGCTGGAGCGAGAATTAGGCGTCGAGTTACTGCGGCGCCATCAATCGCAGGTAGAACTGAGCGATATTGGTCAGCTGCTTCTATTGCGCGCGCGGGCCATGCTGGGGTTGGCCAACACTTTGCGCCAGGAAGCAGCGGATGCCCGCGGCATGAAGCGCGGTACCCTTCGCATCGGCTCGTTCGGGCCGACGTCGTCGATCAGGCTGCTGCCGCTGATTCTGCAGCACTACCGCGCGGCCCATCCGGGCATCGAAGTCCACATCGATGAAGGGCCGGACCGCCAGGTGGTGCAGTGGCTGGAGGAACGGCGCATCGATATCGGTTTTGTGGTGCTGCCCGACGAACGCTTCGACACGGTGGCGCTGATGGAAGACCAAATGGTCGCGCTGCTGCCAGTCGATCACCCATTGGCGGCTCGCGACAGCGTGAGCTTGAAGGACTTGTGCAACGACCCTTTCGTCTTGACCGAGGCGGGCTCATCAGAACTGGTTTCACGACTGTTCAGTGCCGCCCGACTGACACCCAATATCCGCTTTCGCTGCTCGCAGCTGCTCAGTACGCTGAATACGGTGGGCCGTGGTGATGCATTGACCGTGGTCGCCGAAGGTTCGCTGCCCGAACACAACGACAGCCGCTATGTAAAAAAACCACTGTCGCCAGTGGTGACACGACAAGTCGGCCTGGCCGTACTCGATCAACGCCAGGCATCACCTGCTGCATTTGCCTTTATCAAACTCGCCCAGTCTTTGAACTACCGATGAGCGGAATATTTGCCAAGCGCCAACTATCATGGCTTCTACCTGAACTCTTTTTGGAGGGCTTTACGTCCGACCAGCATTTGAGAGCCCTATTACATCGTCACAGGTTTCGCGAATGCCACTAAACGCCAAGAGCCGCAAACGAAGCACCAAGATTGCGATCACCCTCGCCAGTGGATTGCTCCCGGTAGTATTGGGTTTTGGCATCCTCTATATGCAGGCTGAGCGAGCACTGCAACAAAGCGCCCAACAAACCGCTGAAGAAGCCATTCGCCAGTTCGAACTGATGCTCGACAATACGGCCCAGGCTGCACGCGATTTGTTGCCGCTGGCCGGACAAAGTTGCCTCGACGTCAACCTCGCCTTGCGCGAACAAGTTACCCGGCGCCCGTTTGTGCGTTCGACCAATCTGGTGTGGGACGACACCATTTATTGCAGCTCTCTGTTTGGTGACTATCACGAAAAAATTTCGTCCGGAGACTACAGCGGTGGCCGCTTGTTATTGATGAAGGGCAACCCGGTCACGCCTGACACGGCATTGTTGGTGTATCGACTCAGCGACGGTAAACGCGGCGCGATGAGCACGCTGGACGGCTACCACTTGAGTAACGTGCTGCGCTTGATCGGCCGTCAGACGATACTGGTACTGCAAGTAGGTCCCAACTGGTTGACCGCCGACGGCCGGTTTCACGACGGCGCCCTGCCCGACTTTCCCGTCGCGCAAAGCATGCTGACCTCATCTCGTTATGAGTTCAGTGTGGCAGCCGGTTTCCCCGAAGGCGAAACCTGGCGCTACATGAGCAGTCAGTATCCGCCACTGTTCAGCCTGCTGATCTTTTTCGGTGTTGTATCGGGCCTTATCGGGCATGTTCTGCAGAAGCGCTCATCGTCACCGACTCATGAAATGAAGCGGGCGCTGGACGCTGCGGAGTTCGTTCCGTACTTCCAGGCCGTTGTGCACGGCGACAGTAAACAAGTCTCGGGCATCGAAGTACTGATGCGCTGGAATCACCCGAAAGAGGGACTGGTGCGGCCTGATTTGTTCATTCCGTTTGCCGAATATTCCGGTTTGATCGTGCCGATGACGCGGTCACTGATGCAACAGACTGCCACCTTGCTCGGGCCACTGTCGGCGTCGTTCAAAGAGCCGTTTCATATCGGCATCAACATCACCGCTAGCCACTGCCAGGACCTGGAACTGGTCGAAGATTGCCGCGAATTCCTCACCGCTTTCGCTCCCGGCTCCATCCACTTGGTGCTGGAGTTGACCGAACGCGAGCTGATCGAACCCACGGCCATTACCCACCAACTGTTCGAGCAACTGCACGAGCTTGGCGTGAAGATCGCCATCGACGATTTCGGAACCGGTCATTCCAGCCTCGGCTATCTGCGCCAGTTCAATGTCGACTTTCTGAAAATCGACCAGAGTTTCGTCGCCATGATCGGCATCGACACACTGTCGAGCCACATTCTGGACAGCATCATCGAACTTGCGACCAAGCTCGATCTGGCAATGGTTGCAGAAGGTGTGGAAACCCAGGCGCAAAGTGATTACCTGACCGCCCACCACGTGAACTTCCAGCAAGGCTATCTGTTCGGCCGGCCGTTGCCTGGCGCGGAGTTCATTAGTGCATTAAGTGACCATTAACTAGCGGCTTTAAGCGACGAGACAACGATTTACCGCACCAATTTGAATCAAAACACTACTCTCGTTACATGAAGAAAAAGACATGATTTACTCTTGGTCAATTAACTACTACAATTTTTCATGCCTGCAGAAATCTGGCAGGTGAGCCATTTATCACCGAGTCGCTTCAAGGCTCTTGGCTTATAGCTTTGTTTGCGGTTGGTATCAGCCAAACACACTATTGGAGTAAAGATATTGTCCAGACTCGCTGAATTTCGTGCAGCTGAAAAGGCCCTTCAAGAACAGCTCAAGCAGCTTGAATCCCTGAAGAACGATGCCGGGCTCAAGAAAGAAATCGAATTCGAAGAAAAGCTCCAGGGGCTGATGAAAACTTACGGCAAGAGCTTGCGCGACATCATCGCCATTCTCGATCCGAACCCGGCAAAATCCGGCCTGCAACAGGCCGCAGCGCCGAAAACCCGCCGCGCTCGCGTGGTCAAGGTTTATCAGAACCCGCACACCGGTGAACTGATTGAAACCAAGGGCGGCAACCATCGCGGCCTGAAAGCCTGGAAGGAACAATACGGTGCCGCCACCGTTGATTCCTGGCTGCGTGGCTAAGCTCTCGCGCTGTGAACAAAAGCCCTGCCGATGCAGGGCTTTTTCATGAATACCATCTAAATGCAACGATATTGGCCGACCAACTCGCTACTTGCCGATTAACTTTGTGCTTAATCCGTTCAGGTATCTAAAAATTTCAGAAATGGCGCAAAGCCTGCAGTCACTAAAGTCTTCGATTAAAGTTTCAAGGCGTTACGAGCTGCCTCTATTTCTTCCTGACTCGCCTTATAAGCCTCCGCCTGCCCCGCGTAGGAAAGTACGTAGGCTTTATCGGCATCCACTGCGGCGACCAATGTTTGAGAGAGCACATGACGCCCGTTTTGCGTGATGGTGCAGGTGGTTTCCAGCGCCGATAAACGGCTTAAGGTAGTCGGATGAATCCGGTTGCAGACACTTTGATATCCGCCCTGAAAGAAGTCTTTCTGCACCGACTTGCGCATCTCCAGTAAAACGCCTTCCAGATTCACCTGGTGACCGCTTTCCACCTGCGTCATGGTCAGCTCCATCACCATGACCGGCGTGCCACCCTGATCGTTTTTCACCGCACGCTGGCGAGACACGTTAGAGGCCGCATCACCTTCGATCTCTTCGACCTGCCAACCGGCGGGCCAGGTCATGACCGGCGCTTCGGCATGCGCGCCGGCAACCACAAACAGCACGCCGAGCAGGATGAACAGCGATTTACCGAATCGAATCATTGCAATGAACACTCACGATTTGAGCCGTGAAGTCTGAGCCTCGACCGGCTGTCAGGCAATAGCCGACGCTTTGGGTTTGGCGATGTCGGAACCCTTGCGTATCATTGTCACCATTCGTCAGCCCCACTTATTTTCCGGAGGGCCCATGAGCCTGCAAGAATTGAACACCTTCCCCGGCGTTACCGCACAACCTGACACCGCGACCCAGAAGTTTGTCTTCAACCACACCATGCTGCGGGTCAAGGACATCACCAAGTCCCTGGACTTCTACACGCGCATCCTGGGTTTCTCGCTGGTGGAAAAACGCGACTTCCCGGATGCCGAGTTCAGCCTGTACTTCCTCGCGCTGGTCGATAAAAACCAGATCCCTGCCGATCCCGCCGCGCGCACCGAATGGATGAAATCGATCCCCGGCATTCTCGAACTGACCCACAACCACGGCACCGAGAACGACCCGGACTTCGCTTATCACAACGGCAACACCGACCCGCGTGGCTTCGGTCACATCTGCATTTCGGTGCCGGACATTGTTGCTGCGTGCGAGCGTTTTGAAGCACTGGGTTGCGACTTCCAGAAGCGCTTGACCGATGGCCGCATGAAGAGCCTGGCGTTCATCAAGGACCCGGACGCCTACTGGGTTGAGATCATTCAGCCAGCGCCGCTGTAAAACAAAATCAAAAGATCGCAGCCTACGGCAGCTCCTACATAGATTGGTGTAGGAGCTGCCGCAGGCTGCGATCTTTTGATCTACAAAAAAACCCCATGATCACTCATGGGGTTTTGTGTTTTCAGCGTCCCGGTTTACGCCGGGGCTGACGTCCGGATCAGGTGATCGAATGCACTGAGCGAAGCCTTCGCGCCCTCGCCCACCGCAATCACGATCTGCTTGTACGGCACGGTGGTCACGTCGCCAGCGGCGAACACGCCCGGCAGCGATGTCTCGCCACGCGCATCGACGATGATCTCGCCGCGCGGCGACAACTCGACGGTGCCCTTGAGCCAGTCGGTATTCGGCAGCAAACCGATCTGCACGAAGATGCCTTCGAGGTTGATCGTGCTGAACTCACCTGAATCGCGATCCTTATAGACCAGACCGTTGACCTTCTGCCCATCACCCTTCACTTCACTGGTCAGTGCGCTGGTGATGACATCGACGTTCGGCAGGCTGAACAGTTTGCGTTGCAGCACCGCATCGGCGCGCAGCTTGCTGTCGAACTCCAGCAGCGTGACGTGGCTGACAATGCCCGCCAGATCGATTGCCGCTTCAACGCCGGAGTTACCGCCGCCGATGACCGCTACACGCTTGCCCTTGAACAGCGGGCCGTCACAGTGCGGGCAGAAACACACGCCTTTTGCTTTGTATTCCTGCTCGCCCGGCACACCCATTTCGCGCCAGCGTGCGCCGGTGGCGAGGATCAGCGCCTTGGTTTTCAGGGTGGCGCCGCTTTCGAAGCGGACTTCGTGCAACTCGCCAGGATTCTTCGCCGGAATCAGCGCGGTGGCACGTTGCAGGTTCATGATGTCGACGTCGTATTGCTTGACGTGTTCTTCGAGAGCGCTGGCCAGTTTCGGCCCTTCGGTTTCCTGAACCGAAATGAAGTTTTCGATCGCCATGGTATCCAGCACCTGGCCACCAAAACGCTCAGCCGCGACACCGGTACGAATACCTTTACGAGCGGCGTAGATTGCCGCCGCTGCACCCGCCGGGCCACCGCCAACCACCAGCACGTCAAAGGCTTCTTTGGCGCTGATCTTCTCGGCCTGGCGTTCGATACCACTGGTGTCGAGCTTGGCGAGGATTTCTTCCAGGCCCATGCGACCCTGGCCGAAGTTCACGCCGTTAAGGTAGATGCTCGGCACCGCCATGACCTGACGCTCATCTACTTCGGCCTGGAACAGCGCGCCGTCGATAGCGACGTGGCGGACGTTCGGGTTCAGCACCGCCATCAGGTTCAGCGCCTGGACCACGTCCGGGCAGTTCTGGCAGGACAGCGAGAAGTAAGTCTCGAAGTTGAACTCGCCTTTGAGCGAACGGATCTGTTCAATGACTTCGGCACTGGCCTTCGAAGGGTGGCCGCCGACTTGCAGCAGGGCCAGCACCAAGGACGTGAATTCGTGGCCCATCGGGATGCCGGCGAAACGCAGGCTGATATCGGCACCCGGGCGATTGATCGAGAACGACGGCTTGCGTGCATCGTCACCGTTGTCGATCAAGGTAATTTGGCTGGAAAGACTGGCAACGTCTTTCAGCAGTTCAAGCATTTCCTGGGATTTCGCACCGTCGTCGAGAGAAGCAACGATCTCGATCGGCTGGGTGACCCGTTCCAGGTACGATTTCAACTGGGCTTTAAGATTGGTGTCCAACATACGGGCGATTTCCTTGAATTTTTGAGACAAAAAAACGCCCGAGCGAATCTCGCCCGGGCGTTTTTATTGGGCGGTGCAGCTTGCTTAGAAGGTGCGGAAGTCCGCCCTGATGAAGCGCGTCACAGACTTAGATCTTGCCGACCAGGTCCAGGGACGGAGCCAGAGTGGCCTCGCCTTCTTTCCACTTGGCTGGGCAAACCTGGCCTGGGTGAGCAGCGACGTATTGAGCAGCCTTGATTTTGCGCAGCAGCTCGGAAGCGTCACGGCCTACACCGCCATCGTTCAGTTCAACGATTTTGATCTGGCCTTCAGGGTTGATCACGAAGGTGCCGCGGTCAGCCAGACCAGCTTCTTCGATCAGCACGTCGAAGTTGCGGGAGATGGCGTGGGTTGGGTCGCCGATCATGGTGTACTGGATCTTGCCGATGGCTGGCGAAGTGTTGTGCCAGGCAGCGTGGGCAAAGTGAGTGTCGGTGGAAACGCTGTAGATCTCGACGCCCAGTTTCTGGAATGCGTCGTAGTTGTCAGCCAGGTCTTCCAGCTCGGTTGGGCATACGAAGGTGAAGTCTGCTGGGTAGAAGAAAACGACAGACCATTTGCCTTTCAGGTCAGCGTCCGAGACTTTTACGAAGTCGCCGTTTTTGAATGCGTCAGCTTTGAACGGTTTTACTTGGCTGTTGATGATAGGCATCGTTGACTCTCCGTCAGGGGTTAAGAAGTTGATGGAAAGAACTTTACCTATCCAAACGCTCGATAGCTCATTGGCAAACCTGATGCTGCTGATTGGCTTTCGCTATTAGCCAACTGTATTAATAGAAGAAAACCGAATTTAGCTTGCCAGCGGTTTTTCCTCGACGCGAGTCATACCCAGAAACGGGCTGGCTTCGATGTAGCGCATGGCGGACTTCATGTCCTTCCAGCCGACGTAGCTCATCAACGACTTCAAATCCCAGCCAGCCTGATGCGCCCACGAGGCAAACCCCCGGCGCAAGGAATGGCTGGTGTAGTGCTCCGCGGCGATGCCCGCGCGCCCGAGCGCCTGGCGCAACAGTGGAATCACGCTGTTGGCGTGCAGGCCCTCTTCACTCAAATGCCCCCAGCGATCGATGCCGCGAAAAACCGGCCCGCGCACCAAAGCAGCTTCGCTGATCCAGTCGATGTAGGCCTGCACCGGGCACAAGCGCTGCAAGGCCGGCGTTTGGTAAGTCTTGCCGAGATTTTCGCGATCGCTCTTGCTGCGAGGCAGGTACAAGGTGATGCCGGAGCCGGCGTGGGCTTGCACATGGTCGACCTGCAATCGACACAGCTCGTCGCTACGAAAACCGCGCCAGAAGCCCAGCAGAATCAGCGCAGTGTCACGCGTCGCTCTAAGCAAACCGGGCCGATCGCCTTGAGCCCTGGCGGTTTGCGCTTCCTGTTCCAGCCAGGCAATGACTTTCTCCAGTTGTTGAAGCTGCAACGGCTGAGCCTGCTTCTCTTGAGCCGGATGCAGCGCACGAATGCCCTTGAACACTTTGCGCACCACCGGTGCCTTGGTCGGGTCGGCAAAACCCTGGCTGTTGTGCCATTGCGCCAACGCGGACAAGCGCAGCTTCAAGGTATTGATCGACAGCACGCCCGCGTGCGCGACCAGATAGCGCGCAACGCTGTCACTGGTGGCCGGCAGAAAACCACCCCACGTCACCTCGAAATGCTCGATGGCCGCGCGATAGCTGCGACGGGTGTTGTCGCGCGTCGCGGCCTGCAGGTAACGATCCAGCTCAGTCATGGGTCCAACTCTCGAATGCGTACTGCTTTTACCGGTAGAAGTGGATTTTTGGCGTATCACACGGGGTAATACCAGTATATCCCGTGTTAATACGGTGTCGTATTTATCTTTTAAATTTGAATGGTACAATGTGTATTCGCGTAATACGTACCACATCACGAAATCGTAGGAGTAATCATGGCCCGTGGCGGTGTAAACAAAGCAGTGGTTCAAGCTGCACGAATGGCAATCCTCGCCCGCGGCGAAAACCCGACCATCGATGCAGTACGGATCGAAATGGGCAATACCGGCTCGAAAACCACGATTCATCGTTACCTGAAAGAGTTGGATGACAGCACTCCGCGCACTGAAGCAGAGCCCGCAGAACCTATCGATGACGAACTGACTGCGCTGGTTTCACGACTGGCGCAACGCTTGAAGGAACAAGCGCAGGAGCCGATCGATCAGGCCCGCGAACAGTTCGAGCAGCAACGCAAAGCACTGGAAACGCAGTTGGCGCAAGCCGAGGAAGCCAACACCGAACTGCACCAGCAATACGAGATTCAGAGCCTGGCGCTGACCCAGGAATCGGAGGCACTGCACGAAACCCGCGCCAGTCTGCAAACCGAACAAACCCGTAACGCCGGGCTGAATCAGGCACTGGCCGATTTCGAATTACGCTTGCAAGACAAGGACGAGCAGATCCGCTCGCTGGAAGAGAAACACCTGCATGCCCGCGATGCACTTGAGCACTATCGCAACGCCGTCAAGGAGCAGCGCGAGCAGGAACACAGTCGCCATGAAGGTCAGGTGCAGCAGTTGCAGATGGAGTTGCGTCAGGCGCAACAAAGCGCATTGGTGCGCCAGGATGAAGTCACCCAACTGCACCGCGACAACGAGCGCCTGCTGACCGAAAACCGTGGCACGCTGCGCGAGTTGAGCCTGATGCAAGAACAACTCAAGCAGAGCAACAGCCGCCAGGATCAGCTGCTGGAACAAGCCACCCGAGTCGATGGCGAACGCACCCTCCTCCAGGAACGCCTGCGCGTTGCGTTGCTGGAAAGTCAGGCGCTGAAACAGAACATCGACGAGCAGGTGCAGATCAACAAGTCTTTGGAAATCGAATTGACCAAGACCCGGGAGGCCCTTGTAGGAGCGAGCCTGCTCGCGAAAGACGTGAACGATGACACGTAAAACCTGATACCCAGCGGCGCCTGTGGTTTTCTCGCGAGCAAGCTCGCTCCTACAGTAAGGCAGGCGTTGCGTCTGCTGTCACAGCCAGACGCAACGAGTGACGATTAACCGGCGACAGGCGTGCGCATGGTGACGAACTCTTCGGCGGCCGTCGGGTGCACGCCGATGGTTTCGTCGAAGTGGCGCTTGGTAGCGCCAGCCTTCAAGGCGATCGCCAGGCCCTGAACAATTTCACCGGCATCCGGACCGACCATGTGGCAACCCAACACCTTGTCGGTCTTGGCATCCACCACCAGCTTCATCAGCGTGCGTTCCTGGCATTCAGTCAAGGTCAGCTTCATCGGCCGGAAGCGGCTTTCGTAGACCTGCACTTCATGGCCGGCTTCGCGCGCCTCTTCTTCAGTCAAGCCAACGGTGCCGATGTTCGGCAAGCTGAACACCGCCGTCGGAATCATCTTGTAATCCACCGGACGATATTGCTCAGGCTTGAACAAACGTCGTGCCACTGCCATGCCTTCGGCCAGCGCCACCGGCGTCAGCTGCACGCGACCGATCACATCACCGAGGGCGAGGATCGACGGTTCGGCGGTCTGGTACAACTCATCCACTTCGACAAAGCCTTTCTTGTCGAGCTTGACCCCGGTGTTTTCCAGCCCAAGGTTGTCCAGCATCGGACGGCGACCGGTGGCGTAGAACACGCAATCGGCCTCGAGCTGACGACCATCCTTGAGCGTGACTTTCAGACTGCCGTCGGCCTGCTTGTCGATGCGTTCAATGTCGGCATTGAATTGCAGGTCCATACCGCGCTTCGTCAGCTCTTCCTGCAAATGCTTGCGCACCGCGCCGTCGAAACCGCGCAGGAACAACTCACCGCGATACAGCAGCGTGGTCTGCGCGCCCAGGCCATGGAAAATCCCGGCGAACTCGACGGCGATGTAACCACCGCCCACTACCAGCACACGCTTGGGCAGCTCTTTGAGGAAGAATGCCTGGTTGGAACTGATCGCGTGTTCATGCCCCGGAATCTCCGGAATCTGCGGCCAGCCGCCAGTAGCAATCAGGATGTTTTCCGCAGTGAAACGCTCGCCATTGATCTCGACCGTATGCGGGTCGACGATCTTGGCGTGGCCTTCATGCAAGGTCACGCCGCTGTTGACCAGCAGGTTGCGGTAGATGCCATTCAGGCGATTGATCTCGCGATCCTTGTTGGCGATCAGCGTCGGCCAATCAAACTGCGCCTCGTCCAGAGTCCAGCCGAAACCCGAAGCCTGCTCGAAATCCTCGGCAAAGTGCGCACCGTAGACCAGCAGTTTTTTCGGCACACAGCCGACGTTCACACAGGTCCCGCCCAGATAGCGACTCTCGGCCACGGCCACTTTCGCCCCGAACCCCGCCGCAAACCGCGCAGCCCGCACACCACCAGAACCGGCACCAATCACATAAAGGTCAAAATCGTAGGCCATTTTCAATCTCCTCGGCAGGCCAACAGCATACCTGCGGACGGCCGCTGAGCAAGCATTGTGCTGAAATGCGTTGCCCAATCTTCGTTTTCGATCAATGCCCCTCTGCAAATTGCGTTTTCGATGTCCGCAGAGTGCGCCAAGCAATCAAAATCGCCATGAGTGCCAAACCGAACGTCACCCACGAAACCAAACCGATTCCACCTTCGAACGCCCTTCCCGCCTGCGCCATCAATTCCCTTGCTTGATCACCAGATAAGTCTGCCGCCACCTGATAGGCGCCAGACAGCGTCTCACTCGCCAGCATCATCTGCACATCGCTCAGGAACCCCGGTAGCTGCAATGCACCGCGATAATAGGCAGTGACGACACCGCCGAGCACTGTCGTCCCCAAAACCACACCCACTTCATAGGCCGTTTCGCTAATCGCAGACGCGGCACCCGCCTTTGCCGGCGGTGCGGCCGACAAAATCACATCATTGGACACCGTCGCGATCGCACCCACGCCAATGTTCAGCAAGGCAAAAGCCACCACTAGAACGGTCAGGCTACTGCCCATGCTGGCGACCAGCAAAAAAGCAGCACCAGCAAACGCCATCAAAATCGGTATCAGCACATGCACCTGTAATCGCTGCGCGACAGGCACCACCGCCATCCCCACTACAATCGCCATGACCTGACCAGGAATCAACGCGAGGCTAGCACTCAAGGGCGACATCTGAAGAACGATCTGCAGGAACTGAGTGGTAAAGAATACGAAGCCGACGAGAAACGCGAGACTCATCAAATTGATCGCGACAGAGCCGCTAAAGGTGCCACTGCGGAACAGAGTCAGGTCCATCAGCGGCACTGGCAGACGTAACTGTCGACGCACAAACATCCAGCCCGCAACTGCGCCTACTACAGACGCTGTCAGCGTCATCCAGTCGAGACCATTACTTGCGCTGTGTTTAATGCCATAGACGATGGCACCAAGGGCAACCATCGATTGCAGGATGCTAAGTGGATCCAGCGGCCCTGAAGCATCTCGCTCGGATTCGGGCAACAACATTGGGCCCAATATCAGCAGTGGCACCAACACGGGCACCGCCAGCAGGAAAATCGCCCCCCAACTGAAAAACTCCAGCAATACACCGCCCACCAAAGGACCGAGTGCCGAACCTACTGTCAATGTCGTTGCCCAGATCGCGACTGCCAACCTGCGTTCTTCTCGGTCCTCGAACACCGAACGTATCAATGCCAACGTTGAGGGCATCAGCATTGCACCGAAAACGCCCATACAAGCTCGCCCGGCAATCAGTTGTGTGGCGGTATCGGAAAACGCGGTTAGCACCGACACCATCGCAAAACCCAAGGACCCGGCCAGCAACAACTTACGATGACCGACTCGATCTCCCAGACTACCCATCGACACCAGCAACCCCGCCAAGACCAACGAATACGCATCGATCATCCACAACTGCTGGCTGGCGCTCGGACGTAGGGCCTCAGCGATCTTTGGCAACGCGAATCCAAGTACCGTATTGTCAATTGTTACCAGCAGTACCGGTAGCATCAGCACGCTCAGAGCCAACCACCGTTTTACGGTCACGCTCCCTGTTAACGCCATTCGCGAAACTCCATGTCCTCGTAAACCTCAGCGACTTACGCGCCCTTGACGCGACATTAGTCACGCCGAACAAACCGGCCCTTACATATTTCATTTAACACAGAGGTTTCTAGCCGCAACAATCATCATTTGTGCTGACAATTAACAAATCAGGATTTTCATTCGCAAGTCCTGCCAAATGGATGTCAGACGATTCCCACCCTTCATTCCTCTGCGTAACTGAACCCGCACAAAAGAAAACGCCCCGAACAAAGTCGGGGCGTTTTCTTGATCTCTCGCCTGTGTTTTTTACACAGAGCGAAGTTTGATTTCCAACACGAGCAACTCAGGCTATCAGTAAGCCTTACCCGTCTTGTAGAAGTTCTCAAAGCAGAAGTTGGTTGCGTCGATGTAGCCTTCGGCGCCGCCGCAGTCGAAACGCTTGCCTTTGAACTTGTAGGCCATTACGCAGCCGTTCTGGGCTTGTTTCATCAGGGCGTCGGTGATCTGGATTTCGCCGCCCTTGCCTGGCTCGGTCTGTTCGATCAGGTCGAAGATGTCCGGGGTCAGGATGTAGCGGCCGATGATGGCCAGGTTCGACGGTGCATCTTCCGGCTTTGGCTTTTCAACCATGCTGTGTACGCGGTAGATGTCGTCGCGGATCATCTCGCCGGCGATTACACCGTACTTGTGAGTCTCTTGCGGATCGACTTCCTGGATGGCAACGATCGAGCAGCGGAACTGCTTGTACAGCTTGACCATCTGGGTCAGTACGCCGTCGCCTTCGAGGTTGACGCACAAGTCGTCCGCCAGCACTACGGCGAAAGGTTCGTCGCCGATCAGCGGACGGCCGGTCAGGATTGCGTGGCCCAGGCCTTTCATTTCGGTCTGGCGGGTGTAGGAGAACGAGCACTCGTCCAGCAGCTTGCGGATGCCGACCAGGTATTTTTCCTTGTCGGTGCCTTTGATCTGGTTTTCCAGCTCGTAGCTGATGTCGAAGTGGTCTTCCAGGGCGCGCTTGCCGCGACCGGTGACGATGGAGATTTCGGTCAAACCGGCATCCAGTGCTTCTTCGACGCCGTACTGGATCAGTGGCTTGTTTACCACCGGCAGCATTTCTTTGGGCATGGCTTTAGTCGCTGGCAGGAAGCGAGTACCGTAACCGGCTGCTGGGAACAAGCATTTCTTGATCATATAAGTCCTTGAAAGGGCTGTGTGTACGAGTTTCGGCGCAGTCTAATCAGGCGGCGTGCACCTTACAATGCCCCGCGCTGGCTAACCGATGTCAACATAGAGAAATATTCTCGCGGATAGTTCCGCACGGGCCAGCGCAGATCGCTGCGCGGCACCTTATTGATAGCAGAGACCGGCAGACTTGCACGGTTATCAATTGTCAACAATCGCACCACCCTACACCCATCGGCACCGGACATGTGCGTTTGGCGCTATCATGGCGCACTTGAACCAGCCAACGAGGCAGATAGATGTCGGCAGCAAAAAGCGTCAACGGGTACCTGATCAACAAGGCGAAAGACGGCCAATGGTGGGTAGACAGCGTCGGCGGCGAGAATATCGCCGGGCCTTTCCCTTCTGAAGCCATGGCGGTCGAAGTGGCATCGGTGTTGCAACTTGAACACCCGGAGCCCAAGCGCCGCGGCAAGGACAAGAACTGATCGTCAGCCGACGCGCCCACAGCCCTGCCATTGCGCAGGGCTTTTTTTGCGAATACGTGCAGGAAGTGGCCTTTGGCTATAACCTTTTGCCCGCGGCGCTGTCACAGGCTTTGCCCACCACTATGACGACGACAAACACATGACTAGATTTTTGCCACTGATTGCGGTTCTGGCCCTGAGTGGCTGCGCGACGTCCGAAACCACGTACTTGAACAACGGCGAGCAAGGCCTGGCCATCGATTGCTCCGGAGAAGCCAACTCCTGGGCGACCTGCTACGAAAAAGCCGATGCCTCGTGTGCCGGCACCGGTTATCGCATCGTAGGTACCGATGGCAGCCCGGCGCCCGCGGAAAGCGACAAGACCTTGGGGGTCGATGTCGGCAACTACAAGAACCGCAGCGTGGTGGTGGTCTGCAAGTAAGGCGCCCTGCCCTACATGTGGATTTCGGCGAATTTGATCCCAAGGCCGCGCACGGTTTCGATCAATTCGTCGACGCTCGTGAAGGATTCGACCTCGTCGTTGTCATCCACCAGGAAAAAACTTCGACCGGCGCTTTTCTTGAAAAACACGATCCATTCCCCGGGACTCGCCGGATTCTGAATCACATGGGTGGTGCAGATTTGACCCTCTGCATGGCACTCCCGTACCCGCTCTCGCTTCATGCCCGACTCCAGAAATGACAATGCCGCCAAAGCAGCGCTTTGACGGCATGTGTGTTGAATATCGCTAGTCTATCAGCCGGAAATGCACGCAGTCGCGGCATTGCGTACATCCCAAGGGCGCAGCGGCACATTGGAGATGCGTTCATGGAGCTTGATGGCGCTGCCGCCGGAGCGCTCTTCGATATCGAACACGGCGGCCGGCCCTGATGACAGCTTCTGCGGCACGATCACCCGAACGCCATCTTTCTGCGACTCGATTTGCAGGGCGCCGCGACTGTCGGCGAGTTTATCGCTCAGGCATTGCGCGTACTCAAGGGGTTTCTTGCCGGAAATCACGTTCATGGTCGGCAACGACTGGTTGATCTCCGAGACACTTGCGCAACCACTTGTCGCCAACGCCACTGGCAGGACCCACACACCCCACTTCATACGAAACCTCCGATAAAGACCCTCCGACAGCGCCATTGCGGTTTTTCTCCAAAGACGAGCACATTTATCGCGCTTCGAATGCCGAATAATTGGTTTTTATTGTCAAACCGCCTCACCGCAGCCGGATAATAACGTGCCGAGGCTGATAAACTGCGCCCCATCGCCCATTGCTATCGTTTTGATTTTGTAGAAAAAGCCCTTCTGGAGGCGCCCATGAAATTTATTCACCAGCGCGAGCACCTCAACGAAGACGACATCGTCGTCATTCAATGCTCGCAAATGTGCAACATCCGTTTGATGAACGACGCCAACTTCCGCAGCTTCAAAAATGGCGGCCGCCACACTTACCACGGCGGCGCGTTCGACACGTTCCCGGCCCGCATTACCGCGCCGAGCACCGGTTTCTGGAACATCACCATCGACACGGTCAACCGCCGTGCGATCAGCGTGACCCGCAAGCCAACCCTGACCCACTCGATCAAGATTATCCGTCGCTCCAGCACGAAACTCAGCTGAGTAACGCCCCCACACGCAGACAGACAGGTATGACCGTGGCTCAAACGACCAAGTACGTCATCAAATACAAACTCAACGGCGAACGCCGTTTCGAGTTCGCCCGGCTCGAAAACGGCACTGCCGAAGAAGCCAAGGCAGCACTCGACGCCATTCATGGGCAGGACGACGTGATCAGCGAAATCAGCGTCAGCAAAGCGCTGTAACATCCGCCCGGAGCGACAACATGGACGTCTGCTCCCAGGGAAAATTCGACCGCAAGTGTCGGAGTGTTCGCCCTCTCAAGGCCTCCTAGACTCGCCACCTCAACAACGTGAGGCCCGGCAATGAGTGAGCAATATCTGGACAGACTGGACTGGCCCCTGCTGGAACAGCAACTCGATCAGGACGGCTGCGCGATCATCCCGTCACTGTTGAGCCACAAGGCCTGCGATGAAATCAGCGCCTTGTATGCCCAATCAGAGCCCTTTCGATCGCAAGTGATCATGGCCCGCCACGGTTTTGGTCGCGGCGAGTACAAGTACTTCAAGTACCCCTTGCCGAGTCTCGTCGACCGCCTGCGCAGCGCGCTCTACCCGCGACTGGTGCCAATTGCCAATCGCTGGCAAGAGCAGATGGACCTGCCAGTCCGTTTCCCTGAAAGCCATCAAGATTTCCTCGAACGCTGCCATGCTGCCGGCCAACAGCGCCCGACACCGTTGCTGCTGCAATATGGCCCGCAGGACTACAACTGCCTGCATCAGGATCTGTACGGCGAACACGTATTCCCGCTGCAAGTGGCGATTCTTCTGTCAGAGCCGGGTGAAGATTTCACCGGTGGCGAGTTCGTGTTGACCGAGCAACGCCCGCGAATGCAGTCGCGCCCGCAGGTCATCGGTCTGAAGAAAGGTGACGGCTTGATCTTCGCGGTCAACCAGCGCCCGGTCAAAGGAGTGCGCGGCTACTATCGTGTGACCCTGCGCCACGGCGTCAGTCGCCTGCACAGCGGAAAACGGCATACCCTTGGCATCATCTTTCACGACGCGTCATGAGCACCATGAATCCGACAACCTTCGACCTTTTTGCCGATGCAGAGCCTGAGCAACAGCCCCGGCGCGAGCAAATCGGCGAACAATCCTACGTTTTGCGAGGCTTTGCCCTGCCGTGGCTGGAGCGCTTGCTGCCCGCGCTGGAGGCGGTACTGGCCGCCGCACCGTTTCGGCAGATGATCACGCCCGGCGGTTTCACCATGTCGGTGGCCCTGAGCAGTTGCGGCACCTGGGGCTGGACCACCGACCGCAGCGGTTATCGCTACAGCGGCAACGATCCGCAGACCGGCCTGCCCTGGCCGCCAATGCCCAACGTCTTCTTCGAGTTGGCCCAAGCGGCAGCGCGAGAGGCCGGATTCAGCGATTTCGTTCCGGATTCCTGCCTGATCAACCGCTATGTCCCGGGCGCGAAAATGTCTTTGCATCAGGACAAAGACGAAAAATCCTACGCAGCGCCGATCGTTTCGGTGTCGCTGGGCTTGCCGGCGATGTTCTTGTTCGGCGGCTTTGAACGCAGTGATAAAAGCCAGCGAGTGTCGTTGCTGCATGGCGACATCGTGGTCTGGGGCGGCGTGGATCGCCTGCGCTATCACGGCGTTTTGCCAATCAAGGATGGCCAGCACCCGAAGCTGGGCGAACAGCGGATCAACTTCACCTTTCGTACTGCGCGATGAAGCCCAGGAGTTTGACCGCAAGCGCCGGAGTGTGGGAGTACTTGGCGATGGTTAATCTGCGGCAAACGGGTCAACGGATGTAAAGCCATGACAAGCCAATCGACAAAAATCACCACCGAAAACGATCCACGCTGGGCCGCCGTCGTCGCCCGCGATCCGCAGGCGGACGGGCAGTTTGTGTATGCGGTGAAAACCACCGGGGTCTACTGCAACCCCAGCAGCCTGTCGCGCTTGCCGAAACCGCAGAATGTCGAATTCTTCGACAGCGCCGAGCTTGCCCAAGCGGCGGGTTATCGGCCAAGCAAACGCACGGCAAAAGATCAAAGCGACATCGCCGCGCAACATGCGGCCACCGTGGCCGCCGCGTGCCGCCAGATCGAAACCGCCGAGGCGTTGCCCGCGCTGAACGAACTCGCTGAAGTCGCAGGCCTGAGCAGCTTTCACTTTCATCGGGTGTTCAAGGCTGTCACCGGCCTGACGCCCAAAGGCTACGCCGCCGCCCATCGCTCACGCCGGGTGCGCGAGCGGCTGGCGGACGGCAGTTCGGTGACGGACGCGTTGTACGATGCGGGTTTCAACTCCAACAGTCGTTTCTACGAAGCAGCGGATCAGGTGCTGGGCATGAAACCCGCTGATTACCGTGCTGCCGGGCAGAACAACGACATTCGATTCGCCGTCGGTCAGTGTTCCCTTGGGGCGATTCTGGTGGCGCAAAGCGAACGCGGGGTGTGCGCGATCCTGTTGGGTGATGATCCGCAGCAACTGGTCTGCGACCTTCAGGACAAGTTTCGCCGAGCGAATCTGATTGGCGCCGATCAAGACTTTGAGCAACTGATCGCACAGGTTGTCGGCTTCATCGAAGCCCCGGCCCTCGGCCTGGACTTGCCGCTGGATGTGCGCGGCACGGCGTTTCAAGAGCGGGTCTGGCAAGCGCTAAAAGAGATTCCTGTGGGCAGCACCGCCAGCTACGCCGATATCGCCCAGCGCATCGGTTCGCCGAAAGCCGTTCGCGCCGTGGCACAAGCCTGTGGCGCGAACAGTCTGGCGGTGGCGATCCCTTGCCATCGCGTGGTGCGCAGCGATGGCAATCTTTCGGGGTATCGCTGGGGAGTGGAGCGCAAACGGCAGTTGCTGGAGCGCGAGTCCCAATAATCAGCGATTCACATCCACCACAACCCGCCCGCGCAATTGCCCGGCCAGCAAGCGCGGAGCGGCTTCGATCGCTTCGCTCAAACCGATTTCGTGGCTGATCAACGGCAGCAGATTGAAATCCAGATCCTGAGCCAAACGACTCCACGCTTCTACGCGTTTGGCCTTCGGTTGGGTCACGCTGTTAATGCCGGCCAGAGTCACGCCGCGCAGAATGAACGGTGCAACGGACGCCGGAAAGTCCATGCCCTGGGCCAGACCGCAAGCAGCGACAGTGCCGTTGGCCTTGGTGCTGGCACAGGCATTGGCCAAGGTGTGGCTGCCAACAGAATCGATGACCGCCGCCCAACGCTCCTTCGCCAGCGGCTTGCCCGGTTCGGAAAGCGTGGCGCGATCGATGATTTCGCTGGCGCCCAATTGCTTGAGGTAGTCGTGCTCCGAGGTGCGGCCGGTGGACGCAACCACTCGGTAACCCAACCGGCTCAACAGCGCGATGGCAAAACTGCCGACGCCACCATTGGCGCCGGTGACCAGGATTTCGCCTTGCTCGGGCGTCACGCCGTTGTGCTCCAGCGCCAGAATGCACAGCATCGCCGTGTAACCTGCGGTGCCGATGGCCATGGCTTGCGCAGCGGTGAATGCATCGGGCAATGGAATCAGCCAATCGCCATTGAGGCGGGCTTTCTGCGCCAAACCACCCCAATGCCCTTCACCGACACCCCAACCATTGAGCAGGACTTTGTCACCGACCTTGTAGTCCGGATGCCCGCTGACTTCCACAGTCCCTGCCAGATCGATCCCCGGCACCATCGGGAATTTTCGCACCACCGGGCTGCTGCCAGTGATTGCCAGGCCATCCTTGAAGTTCAACGTGCTGTACGCCACTCGCACCGTCACATCGCCCTCGGGCAATTGATCTTCATTGATCTGTTGCAGTGTGGCCCGGTAACCGCTTTCGTCTTTGTCGATCAAAATACCTTGGAACATTGCTGCCTCCTGGTGGGATCACCCGTTGTGGTTTGAATTAAATACCACATCGCAAAAAATTACCGTACTCGACTTTAAGCCAATTCGCCGATCCGCCGGGTTTTTCCATGACCTGCGGCTATGCTTTTTTTCGCGGCCCTGAAATGCCGCCAGAACGGTCCTGTCGATGGAGTTGACGATGTATTACCTGCGCGTATTTGCCCCTTTGCTGATGCTCTGTCTGCTGGCTTTGCCCAATGTCCAGGTCGCGGCCGCACCGGCACAACCTGCGAAGACGCCAGCCGAGCAGGCGCCTGCGGCCCCGAGCTGGCCGCAGGTGCTGACCAGCGGCGATACGAAGCTGACAATCTATCAACCGCAACTCGACAACTGGGACGGTTACACCCTGCTCGGTCGCGCAGCGGTCGAGGCCACGGGAGCCGATGGCAAATCCACTTACGGCATCGTGCAGTTCAGCGCGCACAC
The DNA here is from genome assembly GCF_036884845.1 of Pseudomonas sp. MAG733B. Lineage (NCBI taxonomy): Bacteria > Pseudomonadati > Pseudomonadota > Gammaproteobacteria > Pseudomonadales > Pseudomonadaceae > Pseudomonas > Pseudomonas sp. MAG733B. Next base: position 3,456,053 of record NZ_CP145732.1, on the reverse strand, counting down.
ACTGGTCGACAAAGCCACGCGCTGGGTCGCGCTCGATCAGTACACCGTGACAAAAGCAGACTTCCCTTCAACGGCGACCAAGGCCGACAGCTGGATCGCCACGCTGAAAGAGGATGCGGCGAAACGCAAGAAAACCATTTCCCTCGATCAACTGGAGGCGGCTATGGGCGTGATGGCCGCCGAGCAAAAATCCAGCAGCGAGCCGATAGAAAACACCCCGCCGACCATCATCAGCTCTGAGGTCCCGGCATTGTTGGTGTACATCGATGGCGAACCGGTATATCGCCCGGTCGATGGCACCGCGCTGCAACGGGTCATCAACACGCGGCCGCTGCTGCTCAAGGACGCGCAAGGCAAGCACTATCTGCATGTGTTTGACGGTTGGATGGTGGCGAATGAACTGAACGGACCGTATGCACCTCTGCCCTCACCCACGGCGGAGTTGGAGAAAGCCAAAAAGGACGCGATCCAGAGCCGCCAGGTCGATCTGCTGACCGGCCAGAGCGATCCGAAAGACAAAATCCCGACCCTGGCCAAACCACCGATCCCGCAGATCCACATCGCCACGACGCCTACCGAGTTGATCGTCACCGACGGCGCCGCGCAATGGCAGCCGATCCAGGGCACCCAACTGCTCTACGTGACCAACACCACCGGGCATATCTTCAAGGAAATTGGCGACCAGAACAGCTATGTGCTGATCTCCGGACGCTGGTTCCGCGCCAGCGACATGCAGGGGCCGTGGACGTTTACCCAGGCAGACAAACTGCCGGCGGACTTTGCCAACATTCCCGACGACAGCGCCAAAGAGAACGTCAAGGCTTCGGTTGCGGGAACGCCGCAAGCCAAAGAAGCGGCGATTGCGGCCAGCATTCCGCAGACGTCGGCCGTCAAGAAAAGCCAACTGAAAATGACCGCGCCGCAATTCGACGGCGAACCGCAACTCAAGGCCATCAAGAGCACGCCATTGCAGTATGTGGTGAACAGCCCGACGCCCATCATCATGGTCGACGCCCAGAACTGGTACGCGGTAGAGAATGGTGTGTGGTTCGTGGCCACGTCGGTGCAAGGCCCTTGGCTGGTCGCCACTTCAGTGCCGGCAGTGATCTATTCGATTCCACCCAGTTCGCCGATGCACTACATCACCTACGTCAAAGTCTATGAATCTACCGGCGACACGGTCGTTGTGGGCTATACGCCGGGGTATCAGGGCTCCACGCTGGACCCCGACAGCGGCGTGGTGGTTTACGGCACCGGTTATCCCTACACGCCGTGGGTCGGTAGCGTCTGGTACGGGCCGCCAGTGACCTATGGTTTCGGCGTGGCGATCCGCTATACGCCGTGGACAGGCTGGACGTTCGGCTTCGGTTTCGGCTGGAGTTGGGGCGGCAGTACGGTAGCGATCGGCTGGGGCTGGGGCGCATACCCGTGGTGGGGCAATTATGGTTGGGGCTACGCCTGGGGGCCGCGTCTGTATCCGGCGCCGATGCCTTGGGGTGGCGCCGCCTACGGCTATCACGGTGGCGCGGTTGCCTGGGGGCCGGGCGGCTGGGCCGGCACCACCGGCAACATCTACCGCCAGTGGGGTGATCGTGCATCGGTCAGCCGCTACGGCGCCGGTTACAACGCCTGGACCGGCAACCGCTGGGCCGGCCAGGTCGGCGCCTCCTACAACTCGCGCACCGGCGTTGCGGCAGCAGGCCAGCGCGGCGCCGTCCATAACGTCTATAGCGGCAACTATGCGGCCGGGCGCAGTGGCGTGGCGGTCGGCCCCGGTGGCGCGGCGATTGCCGGTCAACATGTAACAGCGGGCAACGCGCGCAGCGGCGCGCAAGTCACTGCCAATCGGGGAGCCGTCTACAACCCCAACACCGGTAACACGACTGGCTACAGGAGCGTACGCGGTCGGGACGGTAGCGCCGCGCAAATCGGCGACAACGTTTATGCCGGGCACGATGGCAACGTTTACAAGAAGACCGACGACGGCTGGCAATCGATGGTCGGTGGTGCGAATCGGAGCAATCCGGCGAATACTGCACAGGTGCAGAATCTCGACCGGGAATCAGCGGCGCGTTCGTTCGGCAATGACCGATTCAACAACTACCACAACTCTTCCCAGGTGATGAATCGCTCGTTCGGCGGCGGTGGATTGCATCGACGCTGACGGGCAACATCGGGGCAAACATGACTGGCCTTTGGTCAGTCATTGCTGCTACAAATCCGCTCCTGCCGCCCTGCCCGGTTTCAACGTCGGAGAACACCTAAAATGAGCCAATGGCCAGACACCCGCATTCTTGACCTGCTCGGGATCGAACTGCCGATCATCCAGGGCCCCATGGCCGGTGCCACCAACTCTTCGATGGTCATCGCGGCGAGCAACGCCGGTGGCCTCGGTTCCATGCCGGCGGCCATGCTGAGCATCGAGCAGTTGCGCGAAGAACTGAAGACCATTCGCCAACAGTGCCAGCGGCCGATCAACGTCAATTTCTTCTGCCATCAACCGCCGCCAGTTGACGAGCAACGCGCGCAAGACTGGAAAAACCTGCTGGAACCCTACTATCGAGAACTGGGCGTCGACTTCGATGCGCCGACGCCGGTGTCCAATCGCGCGCCATTCGACGTCGCGGGTTGCGAAGTGATCGAAGAGTTTCGCCCGCAAGTCGTGAGTTTCCACTTTGGCCTGCCGGAAAAATCCCTGCTCGATCGGGTGAAAGCGACCGGGGCCAAAGTGTTGTCCTCGGCCACCACGGTTGAAGAAGCCATCTGGCTCGAACAGCATGGCTGCGACGCGATCATCGCCATGGGCTACGAAGCGGGCGGTCATCGCGGGATGTTTCTCAGTGATGACCTGAGCAGTCAGGTCGGGACGTTCGCGCTGGTGCCGCAGGTTGTCGATGCGGTGAAAGTGCCGGTGATTGCCGCGGGTGGTATCGCCGATGCGCGGGGAGTCGCGGCGGCGTTCATGCTGGGAGCTTCGGCGGTGCAAGTGGGTACGGCGTATCTGTTCACCCCGGAGGCCAAGGTCAGCGCTTCGCATCACAAGGCGTTGCGTACCGCCAAGGAAAGCGAGACGGCCGTCACCAACATTTTCACCGGTCGCCCGGCGCGGGGGATCCTCAATCGGGTGATGCGCGAGCTCGGACCGATGAGTTCCAGGGCACCCACTTTCCCGCTCGCGGGTGGCGCGCTGATGCCGTTGCGCGCCAAGGATGAAGCCGACTTCAGCAATCTCTGGGCCGGGCAGGCCTTTACGTTGGGGGTCGACTTGACCACCGCAGAACTGACCCGGCGCCTGGCTGAGGAAGGCTTGGCAAAACTGCTCCGCCGCTAACCTCGTGTAGCAGCTGCCGAACGCCGCCTTCGGCAGCTGCTACAAAAACTCCCGCATTCCGTTTGCAGGCATTTCGCTATATATTTCTATACATAGCGCTTACCCCCTTGCTGTACTTGCCTACCACGGAGCCGTTACATGACCATTCGTGCCTCACGTTTTGCCCCCACTTGCCTGGCAGCCCTGATCGCTACTTTCGCTTTCGGCGCAGCCCACGCGGATGAAGTCCAGGTGGCGGTAGCAGCCAACTTCACCGCGCCGATCCAGGCAATCGCCGCCGACTTCGAAAAAGACACCGGCCACAAACTGGTGACCTCGTTTGGTGCGACCGGTCAGTTCTACACCCAGATCAAGAACGGCGCGCCGTTCGAAGTGTTCCTCTCGGCGGACGACACCACCCCGGAGAAACTGGAAAAAGAAGGCGACACCGTCAAGGGCTCGCGCTTCACCTACGCCGTCGGCACCCTGGCGCTGTGGTCGGCCAAAGAAGGCTACGTCGATGCCAAGGGCAAAGTGCTGGCCGACAACCAGTATCAGCATCTGTCCATCGCCAACCCGAAAGCCGCGCCTTATGGCCTGGCGGCGACTCAAGTCCTGGCCAAACAAGGCTTGACCGACAAGGTCAAGGACAAGATCGTTGAAGGCCAGAACATCACCCAGGCCTTCCAATTCGTGTCCACCGGTAATGCCGAATTGGGCTTCGTTGCCCTGTCGCAAATCTACAAAGATGGCAAAATCACCAGCGGTTCGGCTTGGATCGTTCCGGCTGAGCTGCACGACCCAATCAAACAAGACGCGGTCATCCTCAACAAGGGCAAGGACAACCCGGCCGCCAAGGCACTGGTTGACTACCTCAAGGGGCCAAAAGCGGCGGCTGTCATCAAGTCCTACGGTTACCAAATCTAAATGTCGCTATCGAGTGCCGATTTTTCTGCCATCTGGCTGACCCTGAAACTGGCGTCCCTGACGACCGTCATCCTGTTGATAGTGGGCACTCCGCTGGCGTTATGGCTCTCGCGCACCCAATCCTGGTTGCGCGGCCCGGTCGGGGCGATTGTCGCCCTGCCCCTGGTGCTGCCGCCCACAGTGATCGGTTTTTATCTGTTGCTGGCGCTCGGCCCTCACGGGTTTGTCGGCCAATTCACCCAATCACTGGGGCTCGGCACCCTCACTTTCAGTTTTGCGGGGTTGGTGATCGGCTCGGTGCTGTACTCGATGCCGTTCGTGGTCCAGCCTCTGCAAAACGCTTTTTCCGCCATTGGCACTCGGCCGCTGGAAGTGGCCGCGACTTTACGCGCCAATCCCTGGGACACTTTTTTCAGCGTAACGCTACCGCTGGCGCGCCCCGGTTTCATCACCGCCGCCATCCTCGGTTTCGCCCATACCGTCGGTGAGTTCGGCGTGGTGCTGATGATTGGCGGCAACATTCCCGACAAGACCCGCGTGGTCTCGGTGCAGATCTACGATCATGTCGAAGCCATGGAATACGCCCAGGCTCACTGGCTGGCCGGGGTGATGCTGGTGTTCTCTTTTGCGGTATTGCTGGCGCTGTACTCCAGCCGTAAAACCAAAGCGGGCTGGAGCTGATCGATGATTCATGCGCGTTTGAAGTTGAGTTACTCGGGATTCGCCCTTGATGTCGACCTTGAGTTGCCCGGTCGCGGCGTCACGGCGCTGTACGGTCACTCCGGCTCGGGCAAGACCACATGCCTGCGTTGCATCGCGGGGCTGGAGCGGGCCGATCAGGGATTTATCCAGGTCAACGATGAAGTCTGGCAGGACAGCGACAAGAAGATTTTCGTCGCGCCGCACAAACGTGCCCTGGGTTACGTGTTTCAGGAAGCCAGTCTGTTTCCACATCTTTCAGTGTTGGCCAACCTGCAGTTCGGCCTCAAGCGCATCCCGAAACAACAGCGCCGGGTCGACATGGCCCACGCCACTGAACTGCTGGGAATCGGCCATCTACTGGATCGCCATCCGCAACATCTTTCAGGCGGAGAGCGACAACGTGTCGGTATCGCTCGCGCCCTGCTCACCAGTCCCAAACTGTTGCTGTTGGATGAACCGCTGGCGGCACTGGACTCCAAGCGCAAAAGCGAAATCCTGCCTTACCTGCAACGGCTGCACGATGAGCTGGATATTCCGGTGCTGTACGTCAGCCATTCCCAGGATGAAGTGGCGCAACTGGCCGACCACATCGTATTGCTCAGCGAGGGCAAAGCGCTGGCCAGCGGCCCGATCGGCCAGACACTGGCGCGTCTCGACTTGCCCCTGGCGCTGGGCGATGACGCCGGCGTAGTGATCGAAGGTCGCGTTAGCGCCTATGACGCCGACTACCAATTGCTCACCCTGCAAGTGCCAGACACGGCCCTGAATATTCGCGTGACTCACACGCCGATGGCGCCCGGCCAAACGTTGCGCTGCAAGATTCAGGCACGGGATGTCAGCCTGAGCCTGAATAGCGCCGAACACAGCAGCATCCTCAACCGCTTGCCCGTCACCGTGGTCAGTGAGATGGGCGCCGACAACGCCGCCCATGTGCTGGTGCGCCTGGATGCGGCGGGCACGCCACTGCTGGCGCGGATCACGCGATTCTCCCGCGATCAGTTGAACGTGCATCCGGGCCAGCAACTCTGGGCGCAGATCAAAGCCGTGGCCGTACTCGCCTAACTTTGCTGGCACGACTGCCGCGGCGTGGGGTCAATGGCTGTAACGGCCCCTGATCCCACGCCAAGGACTATCGCCATGCCCGATGCGCTGCCTTCCGACCTGCACTACGTCGATGACACCCAGCCGGGCATCACCCGCAAAAAACTGCGCGGCAAATTCTGCTATTTCGATCCGGCAGGTCAACGCATTACCGAGCCGGACGAAATCCAGCGCATCAACGCCCTCGCCGTGCCGCCGGCCTACACCGACGTGTGGATCTGTACGGATCCGCGTGGACATTTGCAAGCCACCGGCCGTGACGCTCGCGGTCGCAAGCAATACCGCTATCACCCGCGTTGGCGCGAAGTGCGTGACAGCGACAAGTACTCGCGCCTGCGGGATTTCGGCCTGGCCCTGCCGAAACTGCGCAAGCAACTGGAAGCGTTGTTGGCCGCGCCAGGCTTCAGCCGCGAAAAGGTCATGGCCACCGTCATCACCTTGCTCGATGCAACGTTGATCCGGGTCGGCAACACTCAGTACGCCCGGGACAACCGCTCCTATGGCCTGACCACTTTGCGCAGCCGCCACGTGGAGATCAACGGCAGTGCGATCCTGTTTCAGTTTCGCGGCAAAAGCGGCATCGAACATCAAATCACCGTGAAAGACCGGCGACTGGCGAGGATCATCAAACGCTGCCAGGAAATCCCCGGGCAAAACCTCTTTCAATACTTCGATGAAAACGGCGAGCGACACACCATCACCTCCGCCGACGTAAACGCCTACCTGCAAACCTTGACCGGTGCCGACTTCACCGCCAAGGACTACCGCACCTGGGCCGGCAGCGCCCTGGCGCTGGCGGTGTTGCGCAAGTTGCAATGGCAACCGGAGTCGGAAGCCAAACGGCACGTGGTGGAGATGGTGAAAAACGTCGCCAAGCAACTGGGCAACACCCCCGCGGTATGCCGCAAGTGCTACATCCATCCGGGTGTGCTCGAAGGGTTTCTGCTGGGCGCACTGGCCGAACTACCCAGGCCGAGAACGCGCAAAGGCCTGCGCGCCGAAGAAGTCGGCCTGGCCATGTTGCTGGAGAAACTGGCGTCTGAACCGACGAATTGACCTGCCTATTTTTTGCACGATTACAAATGACTTCTATAGTTGATCTGTACACGAATCAGCTGCGGTGAAGCCATGGAAGACATATTCGTCGTGAAGCGCTGCAACAAGATCATCATTCATGGTCGCCGGGCCGGAGAATCTGCTCATCAACCGCCTGACGCCGCCGTCTGGTATCGCATCGCCGATACTCGCACCAACGGTTTCATCGGTGACGGCTACGATCTTGAAGACGACGCACGGCATGTTTGCCGGCAGTTGAATGCCAGATCACAAGTCACGGCCCGCCAAGGCTGATGAGCCTGCACGCGCCTTTAACGGGTCTATACTGATGAGAGCTGAAGGATCAGTGTCCCATCGGTAGATAGCTCGCTCCCAGCGGGCTTTTTACTGCCCTGCCAGGTGTCTTCAACGGAGGTGTTTCCCATGTCCGAAAAAGAGTCCATCACCACCCTGCTCACCCTGCTTGACTCCCGCCAGGTTCGCTTGGCTGCCGCGTGCAAGGAAATCGCCGATTGGGTCGATCATCAAGGCGGACATCCGACTGCCCTTAGAATTCGCGATCGTCTGAACGACATCGAAAAGGACACGCCGCTGATCCGCAATACCTTGTCTGCGCTCAAACCTGTCGAGCCACCGCTGCCACGGTTCAGATGATTTGATCCGGGCAAGCAATGCGCTCTACCGCCTGACGCGAGACAGATGATCGGCGACAGTTTCGTCACCGCGTGTGTCCTTGTCTGTCAGTTCTGTGCTTGCCCTCCCCCAACCCAGCCAGGCGCTGGGATTTTTTTGTGCCGTTAAAGCAGCGAACGTCACCGCGCACGGGTGGTCCAACGATCACACGTCACGAGGAGACGTTCTGATGGTTACTCACTTCAAAGTCAGCGGGCATCTGGCCTGCGGTCACAAAGGCAACAACCTCACTTCCACCCGCGAACTCAACCGGGTCAAATGCAGAAGCTGTCGAAATACCGACGCGTATAAAGAAGCGCGCAAAGACCAGCGTAACGCTGCCCGGCGCGCATCTCGCAAAGCCAACGTTACCCCTACAGCGACTGACTGGCGCCAGGATTGGACCGAACGCCTGACCGCCCTGCCCGGGCTGCAAAGACTGCCCCGCGGCTTCACCGACCAGCCTTTCGTTTAATCGACAGCTTCGGCGGCCGGGCCGACCGGATTCGGCGCGGCCATCTGATACTTGTTAATCCGAAAATCGATTGAACGAGACAGGCGATTGTTTTTCCAACCTTGTAGGCCCGAACATCAATCCACCGGGCGCTATAGGAGAGGAAATCGGCATGAACGGTAGAATTCTGCTTCTGATCGCCAGCCTGAGCCCCGCCCTGGCAATCGCTGAAGGCTGTGATGTGATCACGCGCTCACAGAGCCCTTCTGTCCCGGTGATCGAATCCCACAGCTGCTACGAATACGAAAATATGCCGGTGGGCGCGATCGATTGGTCATGCAGCAACGAGAGCAAGGAAATGCTCAGCAGCACCAAGAAAAAGATCGCCCAATGCAGCGACCACTATCAGGCCACATGCCTGGGCACCGTGACGCCGGAGTCATTAGCCAATCCTCAATCCACGAGCAAGAACAAGGACAGCAAGGCACTCAACATTCCGGCCAACGCGCAGATTTCGACGTATTACTACAACGCGGAAAACCTGGCCCAGGCCAAAATCGATTGCGAAACCGGTGGTGGCAGCTGGAAAGCCAAGTAGCGCAACGAATCACTCAATCGCTGGCTGCATGATTTCGCGCAACGACATGCGCTTGAACGCCTCGACCAGTGCGCGCCCTTCTTGCGGCGCGCAATCGATGGCCAGGCGCATGGTCGATTCGCCCAGATGCCAGATCAGAAATGCCGACTCCCGTACCTGCCGCGCATCACTGTCCGGATACACCCGCAGTATTGCCTCAGCCAACAACTCGCCGGCAACGCGACTCTCCTCCAGTTCCAATGCCAGCAGGTGCTTGTCGGCCTGCATGCCGGACCAGATGTCGCGCATCGCCGGCGTCGCCAATACGATCTCGTAATACAGATCGAGCAACCCCGAATACGCCGCTTGCAGCCCAGGTCCATCTTCGACAGCCTTTAGCGCCTCATCGATACAGCGACGGCTTTCGGCGTTGTAGCGCTCGGCGAGCGTGCGAATGATTGAGCTTTTATCGGGGAAATATTGATAAAGCGAGCCGATGGAAATCTCGGAACGCTCGGCAATCTCACTCATTTTCAACTGATCGCTGCCCTTGGACGCGATCAATTGCGTTGCCACAGCAAGAATGCGTTCCTGACGTTCGCGGCTGCGTTGCTGCGTGGGATTGCGTCGAACCGGCTCTGAAGCAGGTTGTTCGAGCACTTCGCTGGTCTTCTTGCGCACGGCCGCACTTCCCCATCGATAAACATGACATTGACTCACCTTAGCACCGCCCTGCGATGCACCCAAAGAGTCGCGACCATACGTCGGTTTCAGATCTAGCTTTGTTGACGATGGAACATGAGGGTTTATCATCTTTTAAACGTGAGTATCACTCACATTATCGAGGGAGATGAACGCGATGAACACCCGCCAACAGACCATCCTGATTCTCGGCGCCACGGGCAAGACCGGACGGCGAATTGCAAAACAGCTCGAAGCCGGCGGCCAGTCCGTGCGCCGTGGTTCACGCAGAGAAACTCCGCCCTTCGACTGGGAAGATCGATCGACTTGGGGCGCCACCCTTGATGGTGTTCACGCAGCCTATATCTCCTTTCAACCGGACCTCGCGGTGCCTGGCGCACTGGAGAGCATTCAGGCGTTCACCGACCTGGCCGTCAAAAGCGGGGTCAGCAAACTGGTGCTGCTGTCGGGGCGCGGCGAGGTTGAAGCAGAACAAGCCGAACGCGTGGTGCAGAACAGTGGCGCTGACTGGACCATCCTGCGTGCCAGCTGGTTCTGCCAGAATTTCAGCGAAGCGCACTTTCTCGAACCGCTCCAGCAAGGCGACTTGGCGCTTCCTGTCGGCAACATCGCCGAGCCTTTTATCGACGTGGAAGACATCGCCGAAGTCGCCGTCGCCGCACTGACCCAACCCGGCCATGCGGGACAACTCTACGAACTCACCGGCCCTCTGGCGCTGACCTTTGCCGAGGCCGTTGCCGAGATCGCCCGGGCGACACATCGCGATATAAGTTTTGTCGCGGTGCCGCCGGACGCCTATCGCCATGCGCTGGAGCAGGCGCAATTGCCGGCCGAGCTGATCGACCTGGTCTTGTACCTGTTCACCACCGTCCTCGATGGCCGCAACACGCCGGTTACTGATGGCGTACAGCGTGCACTGGGGCGACCGGCGCGAGACTTTTCCGACTACGTTCGGCGCACGGCGGCAACCGGTATCTGGACCCATGAGGGTTAAGCGCCGACGTGCTGCATTGGCGGCAATCGGCTTCCTCGACTAGGGTGTCTTTCGTATCGAACTGCGGTGCCTTAATTGGCAGGAGCCTGATCAAGGAGGAAACGATGTCATCCATTCGTAGTGCCGAACACACCTATCGCCAGTGGTCCAGCCCGATCCTGCTCGAACTCAAGGAGCGAGAGCATCAGCTAGACCCGTCAGATCGTCAGGCGCTGCAAAACATTCTGCTGGAAAGAAGGCTGATCAACAGCGGCAACCCTGACGGCAGTGATCGACGCAAGGCTGAACCGCGCACTGGCGGTTGAGTCGACCGCAGTAAACGGCAGACACTCACAAGCCCGGCCCCATGCCGGGCTTGTTGATTTTTGCCATTCGTCAGGCGCTCCGCACCTTCCCCTGTATCGATCTTCCAACGCTGTACACCCCTTTGTGCGGAAGACTAAAAATGATGAACAGAAATCTGGCTGTTCTCACGCTCGCCGGCCTGTTGTCGAGCGGATCGCTCTACGCATTGGCCGCGGAGACGACCAAGCAAGGATCCGCCCTTCCGCCGACCGCCCTGCCCGGAATCAATCAGGCTCAAGGCGCTGAATCCAATGAGGACAAGGCCGACAAGAAAGGCGAAGAAGCGTCGGGCTCAAACTCCGGGGCTGACTCGAAAACTCTAGAGAAAGAAGCAGCTTCTTCGAGCAAGCCGAAGGACGTCGAGAAAAAACAGGGTGGTGTCGATTCCGGCGGCTGAAAACCAGGCTGCTACACCCAGCCCGCGCCTCCCGTCGCGGGCTTTTCTTTGCAACCGACTCAATCGGCAATCGTCCCCGCGCATACTGGGCTAGTCTTTCAACTCTAAAATGGAATCGAACGATCACTCCACTTTCCCTGGTCTTTTGTGGGTACGTAAAAAGTGAAAGGCAGATTGATTGGCGCAACTGTGGTCGTGGTCGTAGTGGGCGTCCTGGCCTACGGGCTAAGCACCTGGGAAGCCAGCAAAAACCAGCGACAGGATGAACTGTGCAAGGTCGCGCAGGAACATCTGAAGACGATTGAAATCCAGGCTCGGGCCATGGCGGTCGGGCTGTCTGTCGAAGGCTACGCCGAGGCGGAAAAGGCCGAAGTGGGCAAACTCATCCACGCCCTGGATAACGCCAAGAACAAAGAAGAAGCGGAAGCCGTCATAACGGAGCACTCCGCCACGGTCGAAGCACAGGTGGCCGCAACAGACGCAGAAGTGAAATCGCGCGGCGATCAACCATTCCTCGGACAACAGCTCAAAGAGCAGCGGATAACCACCGACGTCAAACAGGAAATCCAGCGTGCGGAAAAGGCAGTCAGCACTGCGTGTGAATGACAGTCCCGACAATACGATTGCGAAGCAGCCGTTGGTTTCTGCGGGGCAAAAAATAAGGGCTTGCATGAGGTATCTCACGCAAGCCCTTGATATTCATGGTGCCCGAAGCCGGAATCGAACCGGCACGCCCTTACGAGCGGGGGATTTTAAGTCCCATGCGTCTACCAGTTTCGCCATTCGGGCGGTAGCGCGGTGAATCAGAGGGGGGAAATATATACACCCAGCTCCGGTGAAGCAAGGTTGCATGTGCGATTTTCGAGACTAAATCTTACTAACGTCGAAATAAAAAAAGCTCCGTAAATCATGGATCTACGAATGACTGCCGTTTATGGGCGCTTTTTCTTGAAGGTGTCGCCAAAAGCGGACAAGTGCTGCTCCCGACACTTTCCTATGGGCAACGAAAAACCCCGCAGACGTCAATCTACGAAGTTGTTTATTAGTGGAGGCCGAGGTCGGAATCGGACCTGCATAGAAGAACGAGATCAGAACGACTCGACAGGCTTTTTGGCTTGCTGAGCAATCTTGTTTTCGTCGAGTCTCGGGAAAGAAAACTTAATGATGATACTGGACTCGTCGCCCTCGCCAGAGACGATCAAATCAGCGCCCCGAATGTTGGCAGGCGCGGAGGCCATCAAGCTATGGACGTTGGACGCCCCTTTGAGCGGGGTGAGCCCTTCAACAAAGGAGTAGGTCAAATCGTTGGCGCTCAGAGCAAGGCTCTCGTAGTTCGTGAGTTTGGCTGTGTATTCATCCTTGTTTTTTGCCTTACCCGCGAGCTCAACGAGATCCAGCACGGATTTCCCGTCAGTGAGCGCTACAAGCGTAAATGTCTTCGCAAGAGCGCCTATGGCGCGGCCAAACAGATCGCGATCATAGGGTGCAAATAGCGAAACCAACATCAGTTTGTCACCACTGAACACCAGGCCCGCTGTGAATTTCTGATCGAGAAAATCCACATCATCTATGCATCTTGCGGTAGCACCTACGTCGGCCGAACAGTCGTAGTAGCCTGCAGCTTCGGTGTATTTCGCAATCGGCGCGTCATAAGCATAATTTTTGAACAGGTTGTCTTCCGCCATCGCATTCTGCACGCCGGTAAAAAAACCCATGGCGGCCAGCGCTGCAGCAAAAATGTTCTTTGACATGGATTCCCTTCCTAAATGAGCATCGAGATTGATAGCCAGATGCTATCAGTCGGATATGCCCCCGCTCAAGCTTGAACAAACGATGGGTTGCGGAGCATAGCCAAACAATTGCGGAACACATCACTTTCCCGAGGGCAATAAAAAACCCCGTAGACGTTAATCTACGGGGTTGTTTATTAGTGGAGGCCGAGGTCGGAATCGAACCGGCGTAGGCGGATTTGCAATCCGCTGCATAACCATTTTGCTACTCGGCCTCAAAACATTTGGTGTCAGTAGCGCGACATCAAATGCGTACAAATTGGAGCGGGAAACGAGACTCGAACTCGCGACCCCGACCTTGGCAAGGTCGTGCTCTACCAACTGAGCTATTCCCGCGTCTTGGTGTGGCGCATTCTATAGAATCCAGAAGCCCCGTCAACCCCTTGATTCAAAAAAGTTTTATTTCTTTTCAACGTCGGTCTTCAGATGCGGCCAGGCAGCTCGCAAGTATTGGACCATCGACCACAATGTCAGGCCGGCAGACACCATCAGCAAGGCATAACCCAGCAAGACCCAGAAGCTGAAGTCGGACGGATTCGCCAGCAGGATCACCAGCGCCAACATCTGTGCGGCGGTTTTCCATTTGCCCAGGTTCGATACGGCGACGTGAGCACGAGCGCCGAGTTCGGCCATCCACTCACGAAGTGCCGAGACGACGATCTCGCGACCGATGATCACGGCGGCCGGCAGCGTGAGCCACAGGTTGCCGTGTTCTTGTACGAGCAACACCAATGCAACCGCAACCATCAGCTTGTCGGCAACGGGATCGAGGAAAGCCCCGAACGGCGTGCTTTGCTCCAGACGGCGGGCCAGATACCCGTCCAGCCAGTCTGTAGCGGCAGCAAATGCGAAGACCGAGGCGGAGGCCACGAAACTCCATTGGTAAGGCAGATAGAACAGCAAAATGAAAATCGGTATGAGCAGGACGCGTAGAACGGTAATCAGATTAGGGATATTCATCGGCACAACTGGCTACGAGGTGAGGGGGCATTCTACTCGCTGTGCAGATTTGCATAAATCAACTCTGCGAGCTTTTTACTGATCCCGGGGGCTTTGGCAATCTCGTCGATGCTGGCACGAGACAGCTCCTGCAATCCACCAAAATGTTTCAACAAATCGCGCCGACGGGTCGGTCCGACACCGGCGACGCCTTCGAGTGTAGACGTCCGGCGGGTTTTGCCACGACGGGCGCGGTGCCCGGTAATGGCAAAGCGGTGAGCCTCGTCACGAATCTGCTGGATCAAATGCAGCGCGGGGGAATCACCGCGCAATGTGAATTCATGGGCGGCATCATTGAGGTACAAGGTTTCGAAACCGGCCTTTCGCGTCGCGCCCTTGGCCACACCGAGGAGAATCAGGTCGGGCACCGCCAGCTCATTGAGCACGTCACGGGCCATGGAGAGCTGCCCCTTGCCGCCATCCACCAGCAGAATGTCCGGCAGCTTGCCCTCCCCGTCCTTCAGTTTGCTGAAGCGTCGGGTCAGCGCCTGGTGCATTGCGGCGTAGTCATCCCCGGCCGTAACGCCTTCGATGTTATAGCGACGGTAGTCAGACTTGATCGGGCCTTCAGGGCCGAACACCACACAGGACGCCACGGTCGCTTCGCCGCTGGAGTGACTGATGTCGTAGCACTCGAGACGCTGCGGCGGCTCGTCCAGCTTCAGCACTTCCGCCAGTGCATCGAAGCGTGCCGTGATGTGCTGACGATTCGCCAGGCGCGCGCTCAAGGCCTGTTCGGCGTTGGTCACCGCCAGTTGCTGCCAGCGCGCTCGCGTACCGCGCACCCGGTGACTGATGGTCAGTTCGCGACCACGCAGCTCGTCGATGGCCGCGATCAGTGTCGGAAAATCCTCATGAACCACGTTGACGATCAACTCACTCGGCAAGTCGCGCTCAGGACTGCTGACGAAGTACTGGCCAAGAAACGCCGCCATGACTTCGGAAACATCTTCTTCAATACCGACTTGCGGGAAGAAGTTCTTGCTGCCCAACACTCGCCCGCCGCGCACGCTGATCAGGTGCACACAGGCACCACCAGGGTTGACGAACGCAGCGATTACATCGACATCACCCGTCCCGCCTTCCATGCTCTGCTGGTCCTGAACCCGGCGCAGCAGCGAGATCTGGTCGCGCAACTCGGCGGCACGCTCGAACTCCAGGTTGATCGCCGCCTCTTCCATGCCGGCGGACAACTCGTCTGCCAGCGCATTGCTGCGACCTTCAAGGAACATCACCGAGTGCCGTACATCTTCGGCATACACCTCGGGCTCAACCAGCCCGACACAAGGTGCCTTGCAGCGCTTGATCTGGTATTGCAGGCAAGGACGCGTACGGTTCTTGTAATAGCTGTCTTCACACTGGCGAACGAAAAATGCCTTTTGCAGCAAGCTCAGGCTTTCGCGAATAGCACCGGCGCTGGGATACGGACCGAAGTATTTGCCCTTGGCCTTTTTCGCACCGCGATGGATGCTCAGACGCGGGAACGCACCGTCGGATAGAAAAACATACGGATAGGATTTGTCGTCGCGCAACAGGATGTTGTACGGCGGACGCCATTCCTTGATCAGCGTCTGCTCAAGCAACAAGGCTTCGGTTTCGTTGGCCGTGATGGTCGTCTCGACCTGCGCGATTCGTGCAACGAGCGCGGCAGTTTTCGGTGCAAGGCCGGTTTTCCGAAAATAGCTGGACAGGCGATTCTTGAGGTTCTTGGCCTTGCCGACATAGAGCAGGCGCGCCTCGCTGTCGAACATGCGGTACACACCGGGACGCCCACTGACGGTCGACAGGAAGGCGCTTGGATCAAAGGTCTCAGTCATTTTCAGAGGCTGGCATCAACCATGCCGTGACGAACCGCCAACAGCGTCAACTCGACATCACTGCTGATCGAAAGCTTTTCGAATATGCGGTAACGGTAGGTGTTCACGGTTTTCGGCGAGAGGCACAACTTGTCGGAAATGATCTGGACCTTCTGGCAACCGACGATCATCAATGCGATCTGGATTTCCCGTTCGGACAAAGCGTCGAACGGCGAATCGTTGGTTGGCTGGAAAGATTTGATCGCCAGTTGTTGGGCGATTTGCGGACTGATGTAGCGCTGCCCGGCGAAGACGAGGCGGATTGCCTGGACCATTTCCGGCAAACCGGCGCCCTTGGTCAGGTAGCCTGCGGCACCCGCTTGCAACAGTCGTGTAGGAAACGGATCTTCCTCGCACACGGTCACCGCGACGACCTTGATGTCCGGATGACTGCGCAACAATTTGCGAGTGGCTTCAAGACCACCAATTCCTGGCATCTTGACGTCCATCAATACCACGTCGGGCTTGAGTTCACGCGCCTTGAGCAGGGATTCTTCCCCCGATTCAGCCTGGCCGACCACTTGCAGGCCATCGATGTCAGCCAGCATTCGTGTAATGCCTGTACGAACGAGATCATGGTCATCGACTACTAGCACCCTAATCAAGCAGACACCTCGCGATATGGTCTTATTGGGTTGCCGACACCTTAGCAAAAAAGCAACTGGCAGACCTAGCGGAAAGCGTCATATAAAAAGTTTCAACTTATCTTGAAAGCCCTGTGCCAAGCGTGTTTCAGCCATGCGTGCCTTCAACGTCGCGTTGCATTCTCAGGAAACACTCGTCCGTACCGACCACCTGTAGTCCTTTTCTTTCATACAACGCCCGCGCCGGGTTGTTTTCAAACACCGTCAAGCGCAATGCCGGGCGATGCTCGCTGCATGCCAAGGCAAACACCTGATCGATTGCCCAGGAACCTGCGCCCTGCCCTCGAGACGCTTCGACGACTTGTAATTCACGAATATAGAGAGCCCTGGCGTCCCGGCTCAGGCTGACGTACCCCACCGGACTTTCGCCGCACACGATCAATCGGTTATCGCGTCCCGCCCAGGCCACATCAAAGGCTTCGTCCTGCCACAACAGATCGTGCTGAATGTAATAACGCAGCATGTTCCGGCAGGTCAATTCGCGGGCAAAACCGAGGTCGTGATCCGTCGCCGGACGCCATTCAAATTCCATCTGGACTCCAGGGCCGTTGATGATGTCGTGTTATTGCGGGATCACGAAGTGTGTCACAACCTCCGGGGCACTCACGTAATAGAAAGCGCCTTCTGTGTCCGATAGCATTTTCTGATTGAATCCACGCACCGGCCTCTAGTAAGCTCGGTGCATCCATCGGAGACAGACCATGTTCAACGCCCTCTCACAGCTTTCTTCCGCCAGCGCCCTGCGCTCGGTTGCGGCTGCCCGGGTGAACGACGTTTGCGCTCCGGCAAGCTTTTATTTTGGGTATTGGTTTAGCCACTGGCGCGCCTGATACCCACACGGCGCCCACTTTAAACGGGTCGCCACCAGAGAATTCTCAACCCCCGGTCGGCCTCCCGACCGGGGGTTTTGTTTTTTCAGCCCCAAATATTTTTTAGCGACACACCAGACATTCAGAGGATCAAGAAAATGAACTACGCCACTTATTACCGTTACGACAGTTTTACCGCCTGGCGATTTACCACCCTCCGCTCGGGACAGCCTGCCGCCTCCGATCGGTCACCCGCAGGTGGCAAGCACACACACGCAGCCAATCCGGCCAATTGTCGAACACCCCACTAGGGCCGAGCGCGCGGGAACGAACCCGCCGCCAGCCCAGGAAGCCTGAACATGAACTCGTCCGTCTCTGCTCTGCCACTATCCACCCTGAGCCCTGCCAATGAAGCGCTGACCCTGCGTCTGCCAAGCTCATTGCAACTCAAACAGCAACTGCCGCTCACCAATGTTCTGACCCAGCAAGTCGCCGCCCACCGCCAAGCGGTCCGCGCGATCCTCAACGGTGAAGACTCCCGTATGCTGGTCATCGTCGGCCCCTGCTCGATTCATGACCCGAAATCCGCGCTCGAATACGCAAGCAATCTGGCCCGCCTGGCCGCTGACGTCAGCGATGAAATGCTCCTGGTGATGCGCGCCTACGTCGAAAAACCCCGCACCACCGTCGGCTGGAAAGGCCTGGCCTACGATCCGCATCTTGATGGCAGCGACGACATGTCCGCTGGCCTGACGCTGTCTCGCGAACTGATGCGCGAAATGTTGCTGATGGGCTTGCCGGTCGCGACCGAATTGCTGCAACCCATGGCCGCCGGCTACTTCGACGATCTGCTTAGTTGGGTGGCTATTGGTGCCCGTACTACCGAATCACAAATCCACCGTGAGATGGCCAGTGGTCTCAGCATGCCGGTCGGCTTCAAGAACGGCACCGATGGTGGTGTCGCCGTCGCCAGCGATGCCATGCGTTCGGCGGCCCATCCGCATCGCCACTTCGGCGTCGACAGCCAGGGACACCCGGCGATCATCCAGACCCCGGGCAATGAAGACACCCACCTGGTGCTGCGCGGCGGTCATAACGGACCGAACTACGATCGCGCCAGCGTTGCCAAGGTGCACAGCGACTTGACCAAGCTGAAGATTCCGGCCCGGATCATGGTCGACTGCAGCCACGCCAACAGCGGGAAAGATCCGCTGCGTCAGCCAGCGGTGTTCAATGATGTTCTTGAGCAACGCCTGCAAGGCGATCGCTCGCTGATCGGCATGATGATCGAGAGTCATCTATTCGAAGGTTGTCAGCCACTGACTCCCTCCCTGAAATACGGCATGTCGGTCACCGATGGCTGCCTGGGCTGGAATGGCACCGAGCACCTGTTGCGGCAGGCGGCGAACCTACTGCGCGCTCAACGCGACATTCAACAACCGGCATGACCTCGTTAGCCAACCAGTCTTCAGAAAAGACTGGTTGGCGACCGTTACCCTAGGACTGCACCTTCACCAAGGTCACATCTGACAACTGGCTGACATCATCAAGGCGCTCGACCGAATAGGAGACACGGATGGTCGAATCTCGATGCTCCCGCCAAAACCGGTAGGGAACGATAAACACCAATGGCTGCCCGGCCGTTTCCTTCGATATCTCGCGATCATCCCGGTGATTGAAATAGTCACCATCACATCTCAGGTAGACCAGTTCGCCCTCTTCTGTCCGCGCGTCATTGATCACGACAGTAATGCCATCCATCGCATCTTGCAGGTCCAGCAAACCTTCGTCGGCCTCCAGTACTTCAGGTGCGGAAAGTGGCTGACGCGTCAGCGGTCCGATCAGCAATTGAGTCGTTTCCGAGTAACGAGCGACCTGTCCCTCTTGCAGGACGCAGTAACTGAGCGTCACGCTGGTGCCCAGGTTGGGGCCGATGTACTCCGGGTTGATCCAGAACGACAGTTCACCGCCCACCGCAAACGACTCGACTCTCAGCATGTCATTGGAGCTGGCTTGGGCCGAGACTCCTGCCCAAGTCAGCAAAACCTGGTCTCCCATGGTCATCCGTGCATAAGGCTTGATGGTCACCAGTGTCCCCTCCACGACTCGATCGGGGTCAAGGGTGCTACCCACTGAATCATTCGCGATTACTGGCAGCAGGTCTTGCCGGGCATCGCCGACACTCAACTGCAAGCGCCGGGATTGCACAGGTTGAGGCCGTTGTGCGCTTTCAAGTGTGTAGTAAACCTCGACCGAACCGCCATCGAGTGCCGCGATATGCGTAGCAGATACGACAAAGACAATGTCCATGCCTGCCTGTCCATCGCTGACAAAACGCGTCACTTCATGTTTGTAGACCAGTCCTTCGAAATCCAGTCCAGTCCAGAACAACACCAGCTTGTCTCCACAGGCCATGCCGAGATAAGGCCCCACCTTGATGACGGCTTTTCTATCGGAGGGATCGAGCATGGCATTTTCAGCCTGCTCCAACACCGGTATTGGCAAGTTCAAATCGGTTTCATACGTGTTCATTTAGAGGCTCCAGTCCTTGGAATAGATGCCCTGTGCGAGTGGGCATCAAAGCGAAGCCTATTGAACTCCATCAGCGTCAAAGACGATGTCGGGAGAACGCTTCACGCAGCACGGATAAATGACGTCAACGAGGTAGGTCAAAGATCAAAAGCGTCTCCGACTCGCTGAAAAGATGGCGACACATTCCGACTAAGCCCTCAGGCACATCTGACTTTTCGCCACTTTTCTATTCCGTTTTCCTCAGGTTACAGCGGCTTTTTCATACATCGCGCGCATGTCCGAGTGCTTTAGAGTGAGGCCCAAGGCAACTCCCTGACCGCTGAAAAAGGAAAAAAACATGCAAAGGAATGCAAGCACGCTTCATCCAGTGCTGCTGGTTCACGGACTTTTCGGCTTCGACCGGATCGGCTCCTTCGAGCTGTTTCATGACGTCAAACAGGCGCTTAGAAGCGCTGGGGCAAGAGTGTTCGTGCCGCATCTGTCGGCAACCCACAGCAACGAAGCTCGCGGCGAGCAGTTGCTTTGGCAGATCGAGCGGGTTCTGGAAGGCACCGGCGCAAAAAAAGTCAACCTCATAGGTCACAGCCAGGGCGCACTCGCTGCTCGCTATGCGGCCGCGGTTGCGCCAACGTCGATAGCTTCGGTCACTTCAGTCAGTGGCCCAAATCATGGCTCGGAGCTGGCCGACTTCCTGCGCAAGGCCCTGACGCCCGGACGCCTGCCGGAGCAGATCGCCGAGGCGGTCGCGACCCTGTTTGCAGACTTTCTGTCGTTACTCAGTGGCAACCGTCGCCTGCCGCAAGACGCTGTCGCGGCACTGAACGCATTGACCACAGAGGGTGTGGGCGCATTCAACGACAAGTACCCGCAAGGACTGCCAAAAACCTGGGGCGGCAATGGTTGCGAGCGAGTCAACGGCGTCCGTTATTACTCCTGGAGCGGCATCCTGTCGGCAAACCCACTGGATGAAGGCGTCTATGCCCTTGACCCGCTGCACGGATTTTTACGGGCCTTTTCCCGTTACTTCATCACCGAAGCCGATCAGAACGATGGCATGGTCGGTCGCTGCAGCTCTCATCTGGGAACCGTCATCCGCTCCGACTATCCCCTCGACCATCTGGGCACCCTCCGCCAGACAGGCATTGCGAACGCGAACAGCATCGACCCGATTACCCTGTACGTGGAGCACGCCGAACGCCTGAAAAAAGCCGGTCTTTAACGAAAGGCGGCAGCCCAGGGCGCAGTGCACGGAATTTTGAGAAGAAATAGCGCCCTGAATCCGGTAGGCTCGACATTTTACCGAACATTGAAAGGAGTATTTTCCCATGGCTAAAGCCACTGCCCGCCACATCCTCGTAGCCAGCGAAGCCAAGTGCAACGAACTCAAGGCCCAAATCGAGGCTGGCGCAGACTTCGCCGAAGTCGCCAAGGCCAACTCCACTTGCCCTTCCAGCCGTCAGGGCGGCGACCTGGGTTCGTTCGGTCCGGGCCAGATGGTCAAGGAATTCGACACCGTGGTCTTCAGCGCACCGATCAACGTCGTGCAAGGCCCGGTCAAGACCCAGTTCGGCTATCACCTGCTGGAAGTGACCAGCCGTCAGGACTGATCGACGCCTGACTTTGCTCCACAACGGCCCGCCTTCTGGTGGGCCGTTGTATTTCATATACGTAATTCGGCTGGCGAGGGACGCGCCGCTAGCGTACAAATTGTTGATAACGACACCCGGCTCTAAGGCTGACAATGCGACTGGCTTTCCCTACTGTGTTCTTCACTGCCGTGGCCCTGCTGTTGGACGCCACCGGTGTGAATGCTGCACCGCAACACGCGCTGACCGTATACGGTGAACCGGCCAAATATCCTGCCGGCTTCAGTCATTTCGCCTACACCAACGCGCAGGCCCCCAAGGGCGGCACGATGCGTCGCTCGGCGATCGAGATCGGCCACTTTGACCATGTGTTGCCATACATCGACAAAGGCATTGGCGTCACGCAGATTGATGGCTTGCTCTACTCGCCTCTGGCCCAGCGTTCACTCGACGAGCCTTACACCGTTTATGGCCTGGTGGCTCAGCAGATGGAACGCTCCGATGACGGACTGTCCCTGCGCTTCTATATCAATCCCAAGGCACGCTTTGCCGATGGCAAGCCCATCACCGCCGAAGACGTGCGCTACACCTTCGATCTGTTGATGACCCAGGGCAGCCTGCGTTATCGCACGCAATTCGCCGACGTCAAAGGCGTCGAAGTCGAGTCACCGCTGATCGTGCGCTTCGACTTCAAGACCAACGAAAACCGTACCTTGCCGCTGGACATCGCTACCCTGCCGGTGTTTCCCGAGCATTGGTGGAAGAGCCGCGATTTCGCCGGTGGCGGCGGTTACGAGCCGCCGCTTGGCAGTGGTCCTTATAAAGTAGGCAAGGTCGACTCCGGGCGCAGCATCACCTTTGAGCGCAACGCCGACTGGTGGGGCAAGGACTTGCCGGTCAGTCGCGGCTTGTACAACTTCGATCATTTCAGCATCGAGTACTTCGGCGATACCGACGTGGCCCGCCAGGTCCTGCGCGGTGGCGCCTACGATTACAACCGCGAGTTTTCCGCCACCGGTTATTCCATCGGTTACGAAAGCCCGGCCCTGAGCGATGGTCGCCTGCAAAAATCCCACCTGGCCACAGAAGCCCCGCAACCAAGCCAGGGCTTTGTGTTCAACCTGCAGAATCCGATGTTCCAGGACCGCCGGGTACGCCAGGCACTGGTCATGCTTTGGGATTTCGAATGGAGTAACCGGCAGATGATGCGCAACATGTACATCCGCCAGCAGAGCTTCTTTTCCAACACCGACCTCGCCGCCCGGAAACTGCCGGATGCCGGTGAGCTGGCGATTCTCGAACCTTTGCGCGGGCAGATCCCCGACGAAGTCTTCACCAAGGTGTTCGAAGCGCCGAAAACCGATGGCAGCGGCTTGATTCGCGACAAGCAGCTCCAAGCCCTGGAGCTGCTCGAACAGGCCGGCTGGAAACCCAAGGGTGATCAACTGGTCAACGCCGACGGTGAGCCGCTGAGCTTCACTTTCCTGGTCAGTCAGAACGGCATGGACCGCTTATTGCTGCCGTACAAACGCACCCTGAAACAGATCGGCATCGACCTGAACATCCGTCGCATCGACTCGTCCCAGTACGTTAACCGCCTGATGAGCCGCGACTACGACATGATCGTCACTGGTTACCCGGTCACCACCTCTCCGGGCGGCGAGCTGTTCAACTACTTCGGCTCGGCCGCAGCCAACGATCCTGGCTCCAACAATTACATGGTGCTGAAAAATCCAGCGGTGGACACCTTGATCAACGGTCTGGTGCGCGCCAACACCCAACAGGACATGCTGCGCTACGCCCGTGCGCTGGACCGGGTGCTGCAATGGAACTACTACTGGATCCCCAACTATTACCCGCCGGGAACATCCACCGTGTGGTGGAACCGCTTCGGCATTCCCGACGTGCAAGCCAGCAATGACGAAGCCATCGAGAGCTGGTGGGAAGTGAGCACCACGCCACTGACCAACCAGGAAATGACCGCCGAGCGCATTCGCCGTGGCAGACCCGGAGGGCCGCATTGATGTGGGCTTACATACTGCGGCGTCTGCTGCTGATCATTCCGACGCTGGTGATCATCCTGCTGGTCAACTTCGTCATCGTGCAGGCCGCGCCGGGCGGGCCGGTGGAACAGGCGATCGCGCACCTGCAAGGTATTGGCGGTGCCAGTGTCGGCGGCAGTTCGAGCGAGGCAATGCCGACCTCCCGCGCCAGCCGTGGCCTCGATCCGCAGCTGATCAAGGACATCGAAAAGCAGTACGGTTTCGATAAGCCGGCACATGAGCGTCTCTGGCTGATGCTGACCAGTTACGCTCAGCTGGATTTCGGCAAGAGCTTCTTCCGTGGCGCCACCGTCACCGACCTGATCCTGCAAAAAATGCCGGTGACCATTTCCCTCGGGCTCTGGGCGACGCTGATCACTTACCTTGTGTCGATTCCACTGGGCATCCGCAAGGCAGTACACCACGGCAGTCATTTCGATATCTGGACCAGCACCGCGATCATCATCGGCTACGCCATGCCGGCGTTCCTGTTTGCGATGTTCCTGATCGTCGTCTTCGCCGGTGGCACTTCGCTGAACTGGTTCCCGGTGCGCGGCCTGGTGTCGGACAATTTCGAGTCGCTGTCGACCCTGGGCAAAATCACCGATTACTTCTGGCACTTGGTGCTGCCGGTGACGGCGCTGGTGATCGGCGGTTTCGCGACCCTGACCATCCTCACCAAAAACTCGTTCCTCAATGAAATCACCCGGCAGTATGTGGTCACCGCTCGCGCCAAGGGTTTGAGCGAGCGTCGCGTGCTGTACGGCCACGTGTTCCGTAATGCCATGTTGCTGGTGGTATCGGGGATTCCGCAGGCGTTCATCAGCGTGTTCTTCGCCGGCTCACTGTTGATCGAGGTGATCTTCTCCCTCGATGGCCTGGGCCGCATGAGCTATGAAGCGGCGGTTTCTCGGGATTATCCGGTGGTGTTCGGCTCGCTGTTCATCTTCACCCTGTTCGGCCTCCTGATAAAACTGGTCGGCGACCTGTGCTACACCCTGGTCGACCCGCGTATCGACTTCGCCGCGAGGAACGCCTGATGTTCAAGCTTTCGCCGCTGGGCCGTCGTCGTTTTGAACGCTTCAAGAAAAACCGCCGTGGCTGGTGGTCGTTGTGGCTGTTTGTCGGCCTGTTCCTGTTGACCCTCGGCGGCGAGTTGATCGCCAACGACAAGCCGCTGATGGTCAGCTATCAAGGTTCGCTGTACTTCCCTGCGCTCAAACGCTACACCGAGCAGGAGTTCGGCGGACAACTGCCGTTCCAGGCCGATTACCGCAGCGACTACGTGCAGAATCTGATCAAGAAGGACGGCGGCTGGCTGCTGTTCCCGCCGATTCCATTCAGCGATGACACGCCGAACTACGACCTCAATAAACCCGCCCCGAGCCCGCCGACGAATGTGAACTGGCTGGGCACCGACGATCAGGCGCGGGATGTGTTGGCCCGAGTGATTTTCGGCGCGCGGGTGTCGATTCTGTTTGCCTTGATGCTGACCTTCGTCAGTGCGTTGATCGGCATTGCCGCAGGTGCGCTGCAAGGCTATTACGGTGGCTGGGTCGACTTGCTCGGTCAGCGGCTGCTGGAGGTCTGGTCCGGGTTGCCGGTGTTGTACCTGCTGATCATTCTCTCGGGCTTCGTCGAGCCGAATTTCTGGTGGTTGCTGGGGATCATGGCGCTGTTTTCCTGGCTGGCGCTGGTGGACGTGGTGCGTGCCGAGTTCCTGCGCGGACGCAATCTGGAATACGTGAAAGCCGCCCGCGCATTGGGCCTGACCGATCGCAAAGTCATCGTGCGGCACATTCTGCCCAACGCCATGAACGCGACCTTGAGTTACCTGCCGTTCATTCTGACCGGGGCCATTTCGACGCTCACCGCGCTGGATTTTTTGGGTTTCGGCATGCCCGCCGGCAGTGCTTCCCTGGGCGAGTTGATCGGTCAGGGTAAGCAGAACCTGCAAGCGCCGTGGCTGGGCCTGACGGCGTTTTTCACCCTGGCGTTGATTCTTTCTTTACTGGTGTTCATCGGCGAAGCGTTGCGCGATGCCTTTGACCCCCGCTCTTGATCCAAGAGCCTGACGCGGACTGTTGATATGAGTGACAACCTGATCGAAATCCGTGACCTCAGCGTGGCCTTCAGTGGCCAGACCGTGGTGCGCAATCTGTGCCTGGATATCCGCCGCGGCGAATGCCTGGCACTGGTGGGCGAATCGGGTTCAGGCAAATCGGTGACCGCCCATTCGATCCTGCAATTGCTGCCCGAATGTGGCACTGAAACCACCGGCAGCATCCGCTATCGCGGCAAGGAACTGGTCGGCGCCGATGCCCGCAAATTGCGTGAATTGCGCGGTAACCGCATCGCGATGATTTTCCAGGAGCCGATGACCTCGCTCAATCCGCTGCACAGCATCGAAAAGCAGATCGGCGAAACCTTGCTGGTGCACAGAGGCATGGCCGGCAAAGCGGCGCAGGCGCGGATTCTTGAGTTGCTGCACCTGGTGGGCATCCAGAAACCCAAGGAACGACTCAAGGCCTACCCGCATCAATTGTCCGGTGGCCAGCGTCAGCGGGTGATGATCGCGATGGCCCTGGCCTGCGAGCCGGAACTGTTGATCGCCGACGAACCCACCACCGCACTCGACGTCACCGTGCAGCGCAAGATTCTGTTGCTGCTCAAGTCGCTGCAACGGCGTCTCGGCATGTCGCTGCTGCTGATCAGCCATGACCTCAATCTGGTGCGCAGCATCGCCCAACGCGTCTGCGTGATGAAGGCCGGCGAAATTGTCGAACAGGCCACCTGCGAAACCCTGTTTACCGAGCCGAAACACCCGTACAGCTGCGTACTGCTCAACGCCGAACCGGAAGGCGAAGCGCTGCCTCGAGACGAGCGCGAAAACGTGCTGGAAGTGGACAATCTGCGCGTGCAGTTTGCCGTGGGCGGCGGACTGTTCCAGCGCAAGACGTATCTGAAAGCCGTGGACGGCATCAGTTTGAGCATCCAGCGCGGCAAGACACTGGGCATTGTCGGCGAGTCCGGTTCCGGCAAATCCACCCTCGGCCAAGCGATCCTGCGCCTGCTCGACTCCGAGGGAGGCATTCGCTTTCAGGGCGAATCACTGGACGGTTTGACGCAGAAACAATTGCGGCCGTGGCGCAAGAAAATGCAGGTGGTGTTCCAGGACCCCTTCGGCAGCCTCAGCCCACGGATGTCGGTTGAACAGATCATCTGCGAAGGCCTGGAGGTGCACAGCGAGTTGAGCACCGAGGAATGCAACGCCGAAGTGATTCGTGCATTGAAAGAGGTCGGTCTGGACCCGCAAAGCCGCCATCGCTATCCCCACGAATTTTCCGGTGGCCAACGCCAGCGCATCGCGATCGCCCGCGCTCTGGTGTTGAAACCGGCGCTGATCCTGCTGGACGAACCGACCTCGGCGCTGGACCGCACCGTGCAAAAACAGGTGGTCGCCCTGCTCCGCCAGCTTCAGGAAAAACACGGTTTGACCTATCTGTTCATCAGCCACGACCTGGCGGTGGTGCGCGCCCTGGCCCACGACATGATCGTGGTCAAGGACGGCAAAGTCGTGGAAAGCGGCGCCAGCCACGACGTGTTCGATTCGCCGCAGCATCCGTATACCAAGGAGCTGTTGGCGGCGGCGCATGTGGGGCAGGCATAATCGGTGTCATGAAGTCAGACCGCGGCGCGGCCTTCGCGAGCAAGCCCGCTCCCACAGGGGAATTGTGAACAACACAGATCCAATGTGGGAGCGGGCTTGCTCGCGAAGAGGCCGGGCCAGGCAATAAAAAATCAGGATCAGCACCCATGAACACCACCGAAAGCCTCAAGGACTACCAGCGCGTTCGCCTGCTGGCGATCCGTTCGTTGTTCGAGATCATCGAGCAGTCGAGCGAAGGCACGGTGATCGTCGACCGCGACGCCAACATCGTCTGGATGAACGAGCGTTATGCCCGGCGTTTCGGCCTGCAATCGGCCGAGGGGGCTATCGGCAAGGCCTGCGAAAGCGTGATCCCCGGCAGTCTGTTGCGTGAAGTGGTGCGCACCGGAAGACCGATTCTGCTCGACATGCAAGACACCCCCAAAGAGCCGCTGGTGGTCATGCGCCTGCCGATTCATGACGACGCCGGCGAAGTGATTGGCGCCATCGGTTTTGCCCTGTTCGATGAGTTGCGCAGCCTGTCGCCGATGCTCAAGCGCTACATGAGCATGCAGGAAGAACTGGCGTCGACCCGCTCACTGTTGCGGGCAAGGCAGACCAAGTACAACTTCGCCCACTTCATCGGCACCAGCGCCGCCAGCCTGGAAGTCAAACGTCGCGCCCGGCGCAGCGCCAGCACCGAATCGCCGGTGTTGCTACTCGGTGAAACCGGCACCGGCAAGGAGTTGCTGGCGCAGGCGATCCACAATGCCTCGCCGCGCGCGCACAAGGCATTTGTCAGCATCAACAGCGCGGCGATCCCGGAATCATTGCTGGAAGCCGAATTTTTCGGCACCGCGCCCGGCGCCTTTACCGGCGCCGATCGCAAGGGTCGCGCCGGTAAATTGCAGATCGCTCAGGGCGGTACGCTGTTCCTCGATGAAATCGGTGACATGCCGCTGCCGCTGCAAAGCAAACTGCTGCGGGTATTGCAGGAAAAGGAATTCGAACCGGTCGGCTCCAACGACGTGATCCAGAGCGATGTGCGGGTCATCGCCGCCACTTCGACCGATCTGGAAGCGGCGATCAAACGCGGCGAGTTTCGTGCCGATTTGTATTACCGCCTCAACGTCCTGCCGATCCACGTTCCGCCGTTGCGCGACCGACTCGACGACCTGCCCGCCCTCAGCGAAGCCATCCTTGAAGAGCTGCGCAGCCAGCACGAGCTCCACAGCGAAGCACTGGCGCTTCTGGGTCAACATGCCTGGCCGGGGAACATCCGCGAACTGCGCAATGTGCTGGAACGGGCCGCACTGCTCAGTGATGACCTGCGCCTTTCAGCAACGGACATCCGCGCGGCGATCGGCACGTTCACCCCGGTTGAGCGCGTGGCGCCGTTGACCATCGAACCGCTGGAACACGAGACGTTCAGTGCGGCGCGGGAGCGTTTCGACCGACAATTGATCGAAGCGACCCTGGCGCAATGCGGGGGCAAGGTGATCGACGCGGCGGCGCGGCTGGGGCTTGGGCGGTCGACGTTGTACAAGAAGATGGTGGCGTTGGGAATTGCAGAATCTCTTTAACGAGACATGAATCTCCATTGTTAGAAAGACCATCGCGAGCAGGCTCGCTCCCACAGGGAGACGGTTTTCTTCATGAGAACGCGGTCCACTGTGGGAGCGAGCCTGCTCGCGATGAGGCCACCCCAACGGACAAAAGTCTCCAATGAGAGACGAATCACTCAAGCACAACATAAAAATCTAAAATATATCCTTATATTTCAATAACTTAATCATCTGGCACGAAACTCGCTAACGCTCTCTCCTACCCAATGCTTCATCTACAAAAATAACAATCCCAGGAGACACACCATGAGTGTGATCATTGCCTTGGCAGCCCTCGCGCTGCTGATGCTGGCTGCTTACCGTGGCTACAGCGTTATCCTTTTTGCCCCGATTGCCGCCCTCGGCGCTGTCCTTTTGACTGACCCTTCCGCCGTTGCACCCGCCTTCACCGGCGTGTTCATGGAGAAAATGGTCGGCTTCATCAAACTGTATTTCCCGGTGTTCCTGCTCGGCGCGGTGTTCGGCAAGCTGATCGAACTGTCCGGCTTTTCGCGCTCCATCGTCGCCGCCGCCATCCGCTTACTCGGCACCCGTCAGGCGATGTTGGTGATCGTGCTGGTTTGCGCCTTGCTCACTTACGGCGGCGTGTCGCTGTTTGTGGTGGTGTTCGCGGTCTATCCGTTTGCCGCTGAAATGTTCCGCCAGAGCAACATCCCCAAGCGTCTGATCCCGGCGACCATCGCCCTCGGCGCCTTCTCGTTCACCATGGACGCCCTGCCCGGCACCCCGCAGATCCAGAACATCATCCCCAGCACCTTCTTCAACACCACTGCCTGGGCGGCACCGTGGCTGGGTGTGATCGGGACGATTTTCGTCTTCTGCGCCGGCATGCTGTTCCTCCAGCGCCAACGCAACAAGGCCCAGCGTTCCGGTGAAGGCTATGGCACAGACCTGCGCAACGAGCCGGAAACCGCCGCCGACATCAAACTGCCCAACCCGTGGATCGCCCTGTCGCCGCTGTTGGCGGTGGGCATCATGAACCTGCTGTTCACCCAGTGGATTCCGCAGTGGTACGGCAAGACCCACAGCCTGGCGCTGCCGGGCATGGCCGCACCGGTGACCACCGAAATCGCCAAGCTCACCGCAATTTGGGCCGTACAGGCCGCGTTGCTGGTGGGCATCCTCATGGTGTTGGCGTTCGGCTACAAAGCGATCAGCAGCAAGCTCGCCGAAGGCAGCAAAAGCGCAGTCAGCGGTGCGTTGCTCGCGGCGATGAACACTGCCTCGGAATACGGTTTCGGTGCGGTGATCGCTTCCCTGCCGGGCTTCCTGGTGCTGGCCGACTGGCTCAAGGGCATTCCCAATCCGCTGGTCAATGAAGCAATTACCGTGACCTTGCTGGCCGGTATCACCGGTTCCGCGTCGGGCGGTATGAGCATCGCCCTGGCAGCCATGTCCGAGCAGTTCATCGCCGCCGCCCACGCCGCGAACATCCCGCTGGAAGTCATGCACCGCGTAGCGGCAATGGCCAGTGGCGGCATGGATACCCTGCCGCATAACGGCGCAGTGATTACCTTGCTCGCGGTCACCGGCCTGACCCACCGCGAGGCTTACAAAGACATTTTCTGTATTACGCTGATCAAGACCCTGGCGGTTTTCGTGGTGATCGGTACTTTCTACGCCACTGGCATTGTGTGAGGTATTCATGACGACTCTTTCGGGCAAGACCGCACTGGTCACCGGTTCCACCAGCGGCATCGGCCTGGGCATTGCCCTGAGCCTGGCCAAGGCCGGCGCCAACCTGATCCTCAACGGTTTTGGCGATGCAACCAAAGTGATCGCCGAGGTCGAGCAGTTCGGCGGCAAAGTCGGCCATCACCCGGCCGACGTCAGCGACCCGGCGCAGATCGCCGACATGATTGCCTACGCCGAGCGTGAGTTTGGCGGCGTCGATATCCTGGTCAACAACGCCGGCATCCAGCACGTGGCGCCGGTGGACGAGTTCCCGGTGGAGCGCTGGGATTCGATCATCGCGATCAACCTGTCGTCGGTGTTTCACAGCACTCGCCTGAGTTTGCCGGGCATGCGCGCCAAGGGTTGGGGCCGAGTGATCAACATTGCTTCGGTGCATGGCCTGGTCGGTTCGACGGGCAAGGCCGCGTATGTTGCAGCCAAACACGGCGTGATCGGGCTGACCAAAGTGGTCGCCCTGGAAACCGCGACCAGCAACGTCACCTGCAACGCGATTTGCCCGGGTTGGGTGCTGACACCGCTGGTGCAGAAACAGATCGATGATCGCGCCGCGACCGGGATTGACCCGCAGCAGGCGCAACATGATTTGCTGGCTGAGAAACAGCCGTCGCTGGAATTCGTGACCCCGCCGCAACTGGGCGAGCTGGTGCTGTTTTTGTGCAGCGAGGCCGGGGCTCAGGTGCGGGGTGCGGCTTGGAATATTGATGGTGGGTGGTTGGCGCAGTAAGCAGCCGCTGGACCCTGTGGCAAGGGAGCTTGCTCCCGCTCGGCTGCGCAGCGGTCGCACTCTTTTTGGGGCGGCTTCGCTACCCACCGGGAGCAAGCTCCCTCGCCACAAAAAACGAATGAATGCGAGGCAAACCATGTCCGAGATCCTGTGGCAACCCAGCGCCGAGCGCATCGGCAAGACCCGCATGGAAGCCTTTCGGCGTTTCATCAATCAGCGGCATCACCTGCACATCGACGACTACCCTGCCCTGCACCAGTGGTCCATCGATCAGCGTCAGGATTTCTGGCAAGCCATCGTCGACTTCTTCGATATCCGCTTCCATGAGCAACCCGACGCGGTACTGCTCGAAGGCGCGCAAATGCCCAGCGCCCAGTGGTTTCCCGGCGCCACGCTGAACTTCGCCGAACACTTGTTGCGCCGTCGCGACGACGCCGTAGCGGTGGTGGCTGTGGCGGAAAACGGCCAGCGCGAACAGTTGACCTGGGCCGAACTGGCGGAGCATGTCGCCGGCTTTCAAAGCGGTTTGATCGCCGCCGGCGTCGGCTTGGGCGATCGGGTGGCGGCGTGTATGCCCAACACCTGGCAGACGCTGGTGGCCATGCTCGCCACCACCAGCCTCGGCGCGATCTGGTCCTGCTCTTCGCCGGACTTCGGCACGCAGGGAGTGATCGACCGCTTCGGCCAGATCGAACCGAAAGTGCTGGTGACCTGCGCCGGCTATCGCTACGCCGGCAAAGAGATCGACCAGACCGTCAAGGTCAACGAAATCCTCGAACGCCTGCCGTCGTTGCAGCAATTGGTCATCGTCCCTTACGCACGGCCAGAAGCGCGCATCGAAGACTTCCACACAGCGGCGAACGTGACGCTGTGGGACGACTTCTACTTCCCCGGCGGCGAGCCGGATTTCATCCCCGTGCCCTTCGCCCATCCGCTGTACATTCTCTATTCGAGCGGCACCACCGGCGTGCCGAAATGCATCATCCACAGCACCGGCGGCGTGTTGCTGCAACACGTCAAGGAACATGGCCTGCATTGCGACCTCGGCCCCGGCGAACGCCTGTTCTACTACACCACTTGCGGCTGGATGATGTGGAACTGGCTGGTCTCGGCCCTCGCCGTGGGCAGCGCCGTTGTGCTGTACGACGGCTCGCCGTTTCAGCCTGACCCCGAGCGCCTGATTGATCTGATCGACGACGAGCGCATCAGTGTCTTCGGCACCAGCCCGAAATTCCTCGCAACCCTGGAAAGCAGCGGCGTGAAGCCCATGCACAGCCATGATCTGGGCAGTCTGAAAACCCTGCTTTGCACCGGTTCGGCGCTATCACCACAAAGCTACGATTACGTTTATCGAGACCTCAAGGCTGATGTGTGCCTGGCTTCGATGTCGGGTGGCACCGATATCGTTTCTTGCTTTGCCAACGGCAATCCGTTGCAACCGGTGCGTCGTGGCGAAATGCAGGGCAAAAGCCTGGGCATGGCCGTCGAGGTATGGAACGACGACGGTCAACCGGTGATTGGTGAAAAGGGTGAACTGGTCTGCACCCGGCACTTTCCGGCGATGCCCATCGGTCTGTGGCACGACCCGGACGGCGAAAAGCTCAAGGCGTCGTATTTCAGCCAGTTTCCCGGTGTCTGGGCCCAAGGCGATTACGCCGAGCAATTGCCGAACGGCGGGATGATGATCCACGGCCGTTCCGACGCGGTGCTCAACCCCGGCGGCGTGCGCATCGGCACGGCGGAAATCTACCGACAGGTGGAGAAAGTCCCGCAGGTGCTGGACAGCGTGGCCATCGGTCAGCAATGGCAGGACGACGTGCGGGTTGTGCTGTTCGTGCGTTTGCGCGATGGCGTCAAGCTGGATGAAACGCTGGAGCGAGAGATTCGCCACGTCATCCGCGCCAACACCACACCGCGCCATGTGCCGGCGAAGATTGTCGCGGTGACGGATATTCCCCGGACCATCAGCGGCAAAATCGTCGAGTTGGCGGTGCGCAATGTGGTGCATGGGCAGAAGGTGAAGAACACCGATGCGCTGGCCAATCCCGAGGCATTAGAGCAGTTTCGCGACCGGCCAGAGCTGCAGAGTTAAAATGCGCCCTATGTAGGAGCTGCCGCAGGCTGCGATCTTTTGATCTTTAAAGTCAAAAAATCGCAGCCTGCGGCAGCTTCTACGGGGATTTGCGTCAGTCCATGAGCCCCCAATCGCCAGGAGTGGACTCCGTGTGCAACTTCAACCGCAACCGCAGATTGTTCACCGAATCGGCATGCTTCAACGCTTCTTCCTCATCAATCACGCCCTCTACGACCAAAGCATAAAGCGCGCCGTCAAACGTCTGCATCCCCTGCGCCGCTGACTTCTCCATCACACCCTTGAGCTCGGAAAACTGATTGAGCCGAATCAGATCGCCAACCGTTGGCGTCCCCAGCATCACCTCCACCGCCACCCGCCGTTGCCCATCGCGGCTACGCACCAGCCGTTGGGAAACGCAGGCCTTGAGGTTATTCCCCAGATCATTGAGCAGTTGACTCCGGCGCTCTTCGGGGAAGAAGTTGATGATGCGGTCCAGCGCCTGATGGGCGTTGTGAGCATGCAGCGTGGAGATCACCAGATGCCCGGTGTCGGCGAAGGCCAGGGCATGTTCCATGGTTTCGCGATCGCGGATCTCGCCGATCAGCACCACGTCCGGCGCCTGACGCAGGGTGTTTTTCAACGCAGCATGGAAACTGCGCGTATCGACGCCGACCTCGCGCTGATTGATGATCGATTTTTTATGCCGGTGGATGTACTCGATCGGGTCTTCGATGGTGACGATATGCCCGCGAGTATGGCGATTGCGGTGGTCGATGAGCGCCGCCAGCGAGGTAGACTTGCCCGAGTCGGTGGCGCCGACGAACAGTATCAAGCCTTGCTTGAGCATTACCGTTTCCAGCAACACCAGCGGCAATTTGAGGTCTTCGAAGCGCGGAATGTCGAGTTTGACGTTGCGCACGACCATCGACACATCGTTACGCTGCTTGAAAATATTGACCCGAAAGCGCCCGATACCGATCAAAG
Source organism: Pseudomonas sp. MAG733B (assembly GCF_036884845.1). NCBI lineage: Bacteria > Pseudomonadati > Pseudomonadota > Gammaproteobacteria > Pseudomonadales > Pseudomonadaceae > Pseudomonas > Pseudomonas sp. MAG733B. Next base: position 3,421,807 of record NZ_CP145732.1, on the reverse strand, counting down.
AGATTGCCAGGTTCATCTCCAGTTCACGATCGAACTCCAGACGCTGTTCGGCGTCCATGATGGACCCGGCAATCGCCGCGATGTCCCCCGGTTTGAACGGCTGATCGGTCAGGGGCGCAAGAACCCCGTCGAAACGCGCACAGGGCGGCGCGCCGGTGGACAGGTAAAGGTCGGAGCCATCCTGGCTGGCCAGACGTTTTAACAACGCATCGATTTCCATGGCAAAAAGCACCTGCGAAGCATTCAATGAAAAAAAATGACCCGAATCGGGGCATTCAGCGTCAACCAAGAATAGTAGATGCCGCCTCACCGACTCATGTGCAGGACACCTTGATGAACGCATCACCCACCGGCAGCGATGCCCAGGCCTTGATTGCCCGACTGGACTGGGCGAACAGTCCGTTGGGCGCCGCCAGTACCTGGCCGCAGAGCCTGCGCACCGCCGTGGACATCGTGATCCATTCACCGATGCCGATGCTGTTGCTCTGGGGCCCGCAGCTGACGCAGATCTACAACGACGGCTTCGCCCTGCTGGCCGGCAGCAAGCATCCGCACGCTTTCGGACAGCCGACCCACCAGATCTGGCCAGAACTCAAAGACTTTACCGACCCGATTTACAGCGCCGTCCTACAAGGCCAGGTACGGACCTACAGCGAGCAGCGTTTTACCCTGCAACGTGAAGGTAAGGATTCCGACTTCTGGCTCGACCTGACTTACAGCCCGATCCGTGACGAAAATGCGGAAGTCGCGGGAATTCTGGTCACCGCCATCGAAACCAACGAGCGTCGACGCATCGCCCTGGAACTGGAACAGCGCTCGGCCGCGAGCCTCAAGGCACAGCAGGAAACCGAGGAACGCTTGCAACTGGCCCTCGCCGCCACCGACGCGGTGGGCACCTGGGATTGGGACATCAGCGAGGACCGTTTCATCGCCGACGCGCATTTCGCCCAGTTGCACGGCATCGATCCGGTCATGGCCGGCCAATTGCCGATCAGCGCCTACTTGCACGGCGTTCACCCCGAAGACCGCGCCTTGATCGCCCGCAGCATCAAGCATTGCATCACCCACGGCACCGAATACGCCGAGGAATATCGCTTGTTGCAAGCCGACGGTCAGCTGCGCTGGGTATTTGCCCGCGGGCGTTGCTACAAGGACCATCACGGCCGGCCAATCCGCTTCCTCGGCGCCGCGCTGGACCTGACCGATCGCAAAAACACCGAACAGGCCCTGCGCCAGAGCCAGACCGAATTGCAGCTGATCATCAATGCCATGCCAATCCTGATCAGTTATGTGGATCGCGAAGAACGCTTTCGGCTGAACAACGCGGCGTATCTGGACTGGTACGGCCTCACGCCTCAGGAACTCTTCGGCCGGACAGTTCGCGAGGTGCTGGGGGATGAGGCCTATGCCTTGCGCGCCGAGCACATCGCCCAGGCGCTGACCGGCAAATCGTGCTGCTTCAGCATCAACACGCCGCACCGCGACGGCAGCATCCGGCATGCGCTGATGAACTACTTGCCGCGCCACGGTGCGGACGGCGCGGTGAACGGTTTCTACATCTTCGTGATCGACGAAACCGAGCGCAAACAGACCGAAGAAGCGTTGCGCAATCTCAACGAAACCCTTGAAGAACGGGTCGCCGCCCGCACCCAGCAACTGGCCGAGACCAACCAGCGCCTGCAAAACGAGATGTTCGAGCGCGAGCGTGCGGAAGACGCCTTGCGCCATGCGCAGAAAATGGAAGCCGTGGGGCAACTCACCGGCGGCATCGCCCATGACTTCAACAACATGCTCACCGGGATCATCGGCAGCCTCGACCTGATGCAGCGCTACATCGCCGATGGGCGCACCGAAGAAATCGGCCGTTTCACCGAGGCCGCCGTGTCCTCGGCCAACCGCGCTGCCGCGCTGACCCATCGCCTGCTGGCGTTCTCCCGGCGTCAGTCGCTGGATCGCAGGCCGCTGAATGCCAACGACCTTATCCATTCCCTGGAAGACCTGCTGCGCCGGACCAAGGGCGACCATATCGAACTCAAGCTGCAACTGGCCGAAGACGTCTGGCCGGTCAGCACCGATGTCAGTCAACTGGAAAACGCCCTGCTCAACCTGGTCATCAACGCCCGGGACGCCATGCCCGATGGCGGTGAATTGCGCATCGAAACGGCCAACGTCTACCTCGACAGCAGCGACATCAACACCCTGGAGCCGGTCAAGGCCGGCGACTACCTGATGATCGCCGTCAGCGACAACGGCACCGGCATGACAGCCAAAGTCCTGGCCAAGGCGTTCGACCCATTCTTCACCACCAAGCCGATCGGCCAGGGCACCGGGCTCGGCTTGTCGATGATTTATGGCTTTGCCCAACAGTCGGGCGGCCACGTCAGCCTGTTCAGCCTGCCGGGCCAGGGCACCAGCGTGCGTTTGTATCTGCCACGCCTGCATGCGGTTGAACAGGAAGACGTGCTGTCACCGGTCATCAGCCAGGCGCCGCCGGCGATTGCCGGGGAAACTGTGGTGTTGGTGGAAGACGACCCGGCGGTGCGCATGCTGGTGCTCGACCTGCTCAAGGAACTGGGTTATCACGCCCACGAAGCCGAAGATGCGAAGGCCGCCCTGCCCTTGCTCGAATCCGATCTGCGGGTCGATCTGCTGGTCACCGATGTCGGCCTGCCGGGAATGAACGGCCGGCAACTGGCGGAGATCGCGCGCCAGCATCGCCCGCAACTGAAAGTGCTGTTCATGACCGGTTATGCGCAGATGGCTGCCGAGCGCCAGGGTTTCCTTGAGGAAGGCATGGACATGGTGGCCAAACCGTTTTCCATTGATCTGCTGGCCAACAAGATTCGCACGATGATCGGCCGTTCCGAGTGAGTTAAGGCATAATCGCGCGCGCCCTCTTTCTCACCAGCATTGTCACCACCGTTACAAGGTATTCGCCCCATGAAAGCTCAAGCCCGCCATATCCTGGTGAAAACCTCGGAAGAAGCCGAGCAACTCAAGCAACGCATCGCCAAGGGCGAAGCCTTTGATGTGCTGGCCAAGAAGTACTCGACCTGCCCGTCCGGCAAGCGCGGCGGTGATTTGGGTGAAGTGCGGCCGGGGCAGATGGTCGGTGCGATCGATGCGGTGATCTTCAAGAAACCACTGCGGGTGGTGCATGGGCCGATCAAGAGCAAATTTGGCTATCACCTGGTGCAGGTGTTTTACCGGGATTGAGTGGTTGGCTTTCGGGCCTCATCGCTAGCAGGCTAGCTCCCACAGTGGTGTGGCTGAAATTTATGCCAACCTGCAAATCCCTGTGGGAGCTAGCCTGCTAGCGATCCGATGGCGCAGCCATCGGCCATCCTCCGATTACCTGGGAATCAAAGCCCCCGACACCTGAATCACCCGACTCGCCAACCGATGCCCCGCCTCGGCAGCCTCCGCCGGACTTCCGCCCTTGAGCCGCGAGGCCAGATACGCCGCGCTGAACGAATCCCCCGCCGCCGTGGTGTCCACCACTCGCTCGACCTTCTGCGCCGGCACCTCGAATGACTCGCCAGCACAACGAATCAAACACGCCTCGGCACCGCGCTTGAGCACCACTTCCGGCGTGCCGATCTGCTCGTACGCGGCAAACACCGCTGCATCATCGGCAAAATGGAACAGCGCCTGCTCGTCATCGACAGTCAGCAATGCGAGGTCGATGTACGGCAAGACACTGCGATAAGCTGCCCGCGCTTCTTCCACCGAAGCCCAGAGCCGTGGCCGGTAGTTGTTGTCGAAGACGATCCGCGCATCACGCTGCCGGGCTTCGATCAGGGTGAGCAGTAGTTTTTCCCGGCCTTGCACGCCCAGCACCGCCAGGGTGATGCCACTGAAATACAGCACGTCATAATCCGGCAACGCCGCCAGGATCGGCTCGGCGGCCGGGGTGGTGAGGCAATCACGCACCGCTGCTTCGTTGCGCCAATACAGGAAACGCCGCTCGCCGGCCGCGTCGGTCTGGATGCAATACAAACCCGGCAAACGTCCGGGCAAGCGCTGGACCATGCCCAGGCCGATATTCTCTTCAGCCCAGCTCTGGCACATGGCATCGCTGAAACTGTCATCACCCAGGGCGGTAACGTAGTCCACCGAGCCGGCCGCGCCCAGTTCCCGGGACAGATAGACCGCCGTGTTCAAGGTATCGCCGCCGAAGCTTTGTTGCAGGCTGCCGTCGGCGCGATGCTGTAGCTCGATCATGCATTCGCCGATCAGGGCGATGCGCGGGGTGTTGGGGCCGAGGGTGTTGATGGTGTTCATGGGTAGTTCTCGATCTGTCCGATGCATCTGCGGTGTCTGACAGGCCGTCTTCGCGAGCAAGCCCGCTCCCACAGGGGAATGCATTCCAATGTGGGAGCGGGCTTGCTCGCGAAGGCCGCGCCTCGGTCCTGAGCCTTAGAAACAGGTTTCCATGTTCTCGATGACGTTCAACTGCTCATCCACCAGACACCCCGTGCGCCATTTGTCGAACGTCAGGCACGGGTGCGAAGTGCCGAACGAAATGATGTCGCCCACGCGCAACTCAACCCCCGGCGCCACGGTCATGAATGCATGCTGGTCCATCACCGCCGTCACCTTGCAGGCGCCGACATCGTCGCCCTTGGCCGGTACCACGCCAGCCTTGTAACGCTGCAACGGCACCGGCAGACCGGCGTCATAGGCCACGTCGCGCTTACCCAGGGCAATCACCGCGAAGCCCGGCTCCGGCAACGACTGCACGTGCGCCCAGACTTCCAGCGCCGGACGCAGGCCTTCTTGCAAATCGCTGCGGCGATCAAGGACGCAGCATTGCGCCTCTTTGTAAATGCCGTGATCGTGGGCCACATAACTGCCTGGACGCAACACGCTGAGGAAACGCCCGGCAGCGTTTTGCGCTTCGAACTCCTCGGCAATCAGGTCATACCAGGCCGAGCCGGAAGCGGTAATGACCGGTTTGGCGATGGCGAACGCGCCGCTGTCCTGCAACTGCACCGCCAATCGCACCAAAGAGCCGGCGAACGCACGGATCCCGCTGACAGCGTGATCACCATGAATCACACCCTCGTAGCCTTCGATCCCGGTCAATGCCAGCGCCGGTTGCGCAGCGATGGCCTTGGCCAGGTCCAGCACTTCCTGTTCGCTGCGGCAACCGCAACGCCCGCCGACCACGCCGTACTCGATCATCACGTTCAGGCGCACACCGCGCGAGGCGAAATAGGCACCGAGATCGGCGACGTTGTCCGGGTGATCGACCATGCAATAGAAGTCGAACGTCGGGTCGGCTAACAAATCGGCAATCAACGCCATGTTCGGCGTGCCCACCAGTTGGTTGGCCATCAACACCCGGCGCACGCCGTGGGCATAGGCCGCACGGGTTTGCGTGGCGCTGGCCAGGGTGATGCCCCAGGCGCCGGCGTCCAGTTGCCGACGAAACAGCGCGGGGGTCATGCTGGTTTTGCCATGGGGCGCCAGTTCCGCGCCGCTGTTGCTGACGAATGCCTGCATCCAGCGAATGTTGTGTTCCAGCGCTTCACGGTGCAGCACCAGCGCCGGCAGGCTGACGTCACGCACCAGGCTTGCGCCAATCCGGGCTGCGCCTTTATCCACGTTGGCAGTATTGGGGGCAGTAGACATGGTCGAATTCCTCACTTTCGCGGCCGCAAACGGCCGCGGTTATTCGTTGATGCGACGGGCCAGGCTGTTCGCACTATCGATCAGCACCCGGCGGTAGTCGTTGTAATTGTTCTTGGCATCGGCCCGGGGGGCGACGATGCACAGGGTCGCAATGGCCACGCCGTTGGGGTCTTTGACCGGGGCGGCGAAGCAATGGGTAAAGGTGTCGGCAACGCTATCGAACGAGAAGAATCCGTCGATACCGGCCTGACGGATTTCCTTCAGGAACTGCTCCAGCGGCAAACGCTCGCCGTCGGGCAGGATGAAGTCGTCGTGGTCGATCAGGTCGACGATTTCCTGGTCGCTGAGGTGCGCCAGCAGCAGGCGCCCGGAAGCGGTCCACGGGATCGGTGCATTCTCGCCGATGTCCGAGGAAATGCGGAAATGCCGCTCGCCCTCTTTCATCAGCGCCACGGTGTATTTGCGCCCGTTGAGCAGGCACATCTGCGCGGTTTCATGGGTCTGGCTGACGATTTCCTGCAAGGCCTGATCGGCCTCGCGGGTCAGGTCGAAATGACGCAAATGCGCCTGCCCGAGGAAGTACAGCTGGCGGCCGAGATAAACGTGACCGTCCTTGCCGACCGGCTCCAGAATGCGTCGTTCCAGCAGCGAAGCCACCAGCTCGTAGACCGTGGATTTCGGGCTGCCGATGCCGTTGGCGATGTCGTTCGGGCGCAGGGGCTGGCCGACTTCCTTGAGGAAATCGAGGATATCGAACGCCCGGTCCAGACCGCGTGCCCGGCGCTTGATGGTGTCTTCGGTCATTTCAGTGGTTCCCATTCATAATGCCGGGAGTTTACCGAGAGTGCGGCGGCGACCGTTAGGTCGCCATCGCTAGCAGGCTAGCTCCCACATTTGGAATGCATTTCCCTGTGGGAGCCAGCCTGCTGGCGATGAAGCCACCTCGGTTCAGGCCTTTTTCCTGTACGCAATGCAGTCGATCTCAACCTTGCAGTCGACCATCATGTTCGCCTGCACACAGGCCCGCGCCGGGGCGTGTTCGGGTTTGAAGTACTCGGAGAAAACCTTGTTGAAACTGGTGAAATCCCGCGGATCTTCCAGCCACACACCAACACGTACCACGTCTTCCAGGCCATAACCGGCCTCTTGGAGAATGGCGACCAGGTTCTTCATGGTCTGGTGCGTCTGCTCGACGATGCCACCCGTGATGATCTCGCCGTCCACCGCCGGCACCTGCCCGGAAACGTGCAGCCAGCCATCAGCCTCAACGGCGCGGGCGAAAGGACGAGGCGTGCCGCCTGCAGCGGCGCTGCCGGTGCCGTAACGCGTAATGCTCATGAGTGTTTCTCCTGATTGAAAATCGAGTGTTTAAAACCGCGTGCTTTTAAGAAACTCAGCCAGACGCGGCGATTGCGGACGCTCGAACAGGTCCTTGGGCGGACCCTGCTCTTCGATGCGACCCTGATTCATGAAAACGATCTTGTCCGAGACCTCGAAGGCAAAGCGCATTTCGTGGGTCACCAGCAACATGGTCATGCCGTCATCCGCCAGGCCCTTGATCACATTCAGCACCTCGCTGACCAGCTCTGGGTCCAGGGCCGAAGTGACTTCGTCGAACAGCATCAGGCTCGGGTTCATTGCGATCGCCCGGGCAATCGCCACGCGCTGTTGCTGACCGCCGGACAGTTGGCCGGGAAAGTGATCGCGGCGCTCCAGCAGACCGACACGCTCCAGCCATTTCTCCGCGAGGGCCACGGCCTCGTCCTTGTGCAGCTTTTTCACCTTGAGCAAACCGAGGGTCACGTTTTGCAACGCCGTCAGGTGCGGGAACAGGTTGAACTGCTGGAACGCCATGCCGGTCATGGCGCGATGGCGGGCGATGACTTTTTCCGGGTGGCGGATGCGCTTGCCGTTGACCTCGTCGTAGCCGATGGATTCGCCGTCGAGCAGGATCTGCCCGCCCTGGAATTCTTCGAGCATGTTCACGCAGCGCAGCAGCGTGGTCTTGCCCGAGCCGCTGGAACCGATCAACGTCACCACGTTGCCGCGCTGCATGGTCAGGTCGACGCCCTTGAGCACTTCAAGCTGGTCGTAGCGTTTGTGCAGGCCGCGAATGTCCAGCAGCGGTTGGCCGTTCTGGGGATTGGTTTGAGTCTGAGTCATGGCAAGGCCACCCGCTTTTCAATGTGCCGGCCGAGTAATTCGATGCCGTAGTTGATGACGAAGAACAGAAAACCGGCGAACAGGTAAAACTCCAGGGTCATGAACGTCCGGGCGATGATCTGCTGGGTGCTGAGCAGCAGCTCGGCCACGCCGATCACCGACAACAGCGTCGAGGCCTTGACGATCTCGGTGGACGAGTTGACCCAGGTCGGCAGAATCTGCCGCAATGCCTGAGGCAACAACACGTAGCCGAGCGACTGGCAGAACGTCAGGCCGATGGCCTTGCTCGCTTCCATCTGTCCGCGCGGCAATGCCTGCAAGGCACCGCGCACGATCTCGGCGACGTGGGAGCCGCAAAACAGCGTCAGGCCCAAGGCGCCGGCCTGGAACGCGCTGATCTGCCAGCCCAGCGCCGGCGCCATGTAGAAGCAGGCCAGCACCAGCACAAACACCGGCGTACCCCGAATCACATCGACGTAAAAACGAAACGGCGCGCGCATCCAGAACTTGCCGTAGGTCAGCACCAGCCCGGCGAAAACACCGATCACCGTGCCGAACAAAATCGCCAGTGCCGACGCCTGCACACTGGTCAAAAAACCTTGCATCAACGGCTCGCGCGCGACCCACAACTCGTGCAACCAACTGGGGGATTCGTACATGGGGCCTCCTATCGGCGGATCGCCAGACGCTGCTCGAGGTAACGCAGCATCATGGCAATGAGGTAGCAGGCCGCGACATACAACGCCGTGGTCACCAGCCAGGTTTCAATCACCCGGTAGCTCTCGACGTTGATCTTGCGCGCGTAATAGGTCAGCTCCGGCACGGCAATCGCCGCCGCCAGCGAGGTGTCCTTGAACAGCGAAATGAAGTTGTTCGACAGCGCCGGCAGCACATTGCGCAGCATCACCGGCACGGTGACGTAGGCCTTGACCTGCCACTCGCCCAAGCCAATGGCCAACCCGGCTTCACGCTGCCCCTTGGGAATGCTCAACAACCCACCACGGAACACTTCGGTCAGGTACGCCCCGGCATACAGCGACAGGGTGATGATGAACGACGGGATCTTGTCCAGACGAATCCCCAGGCTCGGCAACGCAAAGTAAATCAACAGAATCAACACCAGAATCGGCGTGTTACGGATCACCGTCACATACACCGATGCCAGCACCCGCAACGCGCGGTGCTTCGACAACAAAGCAAACGCCATCAGCAGGCCGATCACGCAGCCGATGGCGATCGATACCAGCGCCAGTTCAAGACCCAGACCGAGCCCCGCCAGCAAGGTGTCGAAATCGCGCCACACGGCGGCAAAGTTCAACTGATAGTTCATGGTCGGCAGTACCTTGAGCGGGGCGATTCACACCGCCCCGCTCTCACGGGATCATTTGAATTCGACTGGGAAACCGATGGCTGGGGACGGCAGGTCTACGCCGAACCACTGCTTGAACGACGCCGCGTAAGTCGGGAACTCAACGCCGGTCATGGCTTCATGCAGGGCGGTGTTGACGAAGTTCAGCCAGTCCTGATCGCCACGCTTGACTGCGCACGCATAGGTCTGCGGGCTCCAGGCGTAGGCCGGGCTGCGATAGCGGCCGGCGTTCTGCACCATCAGGTATTTCACCGACGACTGATCGGTGGCTGCCGCATCGGCGCGTCCGGAGTTCACGGCCTGATACATCAGGTCAACGCTGTCGTACTGATCGACCTTGGCCTTGGGCAGTGCCTGATGCACCAGCTCTTCGGCATAGACGTTTTGCAGCACCGCCACGGTCAAGCCATCGCCGGCGGCTTTCATGTCCTCGATTTCCTTGTACTTGCTGTTGGCCGGCAACAGCAGGCCGACGCCTTCGCGGTAGTACGGCAGGGTGAACGCCACTTGCTGGGCACGGCTGGCGGTCACGGTAATGAACTGGCAACTCATGTCGACCTTGTCGGTCAGCAGGTTGGGAATCCGCGCATCGGAGGACTGCACCACGAACTCGACCTTGCTCGGATCGTTGAACAAGCCTTTGGCCACGATGCGCGCAATATCGATATCAAAACCCTGCAACTTGCCATCGGCGCCCTGGAAGTGCCACGGCGCATTGGTGCTGCCGGTGCCTACAATCAATTTGCCACGGGCCAGAACGCTATCGAGCTTGCTGTCCGCCGCCTGGGCCACGCCCATGGCAGCAGCAGACGCTGCGAATAGAAAAACACATGCTTTGAACAAGGAAGGTCGGCGATGCATGGCAAGCACTCCAGGGTGATGTTTATTCCGCTATACCGGAACTAGGTATGTAACAACGGAATAGACAGCAGAAAGTGTGCCACAGGTTGTGGGGGGAATGTACAGGGGATTGAAAAGTGTTTTGAATCAGGGGGATGCGTACGCACGTGGAAAAACGTTACGAAACGCTCGGGGAAAGTAACCGCTACCGATGGCTACAGAGAGCGGGTATCTGGTTCACAACAGGGTTTGGATGACCCAGTTAGGTGCATCAAATCAGCGCGATCGTCAGCGCGCTTTTGCATCCTTGTAGACATCGTCGCGCTCTCTTTTCCCAACAGCTATCACGGTCACGATGAGTACTTCGTCTTTCACGCGGTAAACCATTCGATATCCCGCGCTGCGTAACTTGATCTTGTAGGCGTTGCCAAGACCGCTGAGTCGATCTGCGGGAACGTGCGGATTGATCAATCGTTCCTGAAGTTTTTTCTTGAATTGGGCCTTCAGGGTTTCTCCCAGCTTCTTCCATTCTTTCCAGGCTTTTTCGGAAAACTCCAGCTCATAGGTCATCAATTGAAACCTTTATGGTTGGATCGTTTTCCCGCTCCTTGCATAAGGCAATCAGTTCCAGGTCCTCCAAACGGTTCATCATGGCTTCATACGCTTTTGCAGGGACACAATAAAAAGCAGGTTCGTTACGGTTGAGAATCGCAACAGACGAACCGCCTCCCGCAGCAACTGTACCCATCGGGTTTCTTTTCAGTTCCGAGATGCTCGCCACGACCTGAGAAAGCACGATATGTGTCATGAAACAATTCCTTGGGATGCTTTTAGAGACACTCAAAATAGCACTCCAAAAGGCACCTTGGTGAGATCTCCAAGGGCAAAATTTCTAGTTTTACTCATGGTTGAAACCCCTCGTTTGCGGTAGCTCATGACGTCTGCACAAAAATTATCACGTCATGGCATTCCACATTTCCGAGCTTGTTGTGAGGCTCGCCGTCAAAAACCGTCAGAAATATCCGAGTTGGACAACCCCCCATCCGACTGCTTTATTCAATCTACAAGTGATAAACAGTCTTAACAGTGGCGACGCGTGTTGGCGTGTGTTGTCCAGGGAGGGTTCATGTCCTTCAAAGTCATGATGGTGTTCGGAACACGGCCGGAAGCCATCAAGATGGCACCCCTTGCGCGGGTCTTGCGTAACTGGCCCGGTATCGAACTGAACATCTGCTCGACCGGCCAGCACCGGGAGATGCTCAAGCAGGTGCTCGACTCCTTCGAGTTGGTGGTCGACGAAGACCTGCAAGTGATGACGCAGGGCCAGACCCTCAATGGTCTGTCCGAGCAGTTGCTGGAACATCTGGACAAAGCCTACGAGCGGGTGAAGCCGGATATCGTGCTGGTCCATGGTGACACCACCACCAGCTTCATTGCCGCCCTCGCCGCCTTCAATCGCCAATTGCCCATCGGCCATGTCGAGGCCGGATTGCGTACCGGCAACTTGCGCGCGCCGTGGCCGGAGGAAGCCAATCGGCACCTGACCGGGGTCATCGCCGACCTGCATTTCGCGCCGACCACCAAGAGCGAAGACAACCTGCTGCGCGAAGGCGTACCCAAGGCCAACATCGAAGTCACCGGCAACACGGTGATCGATGCACTGGTGTGGATGCGCACCCATCAACAGCAGATCCAGTGGCATCCGGCGGCCGATTCTCCACTGGCGGTGCTCGACGACAAGCGGCGCATGGTGCTGATCACGGGCCATCGCCGCGAGAACTTCGGCGGCGGCTTTCGCAACATCTGTCTGGCCTTGGCCACCCTCGCCGAGCGTTACCCGGATGTGCAATTCGTCTATCCGGTGCACCTCAACCCGCAGGTGCAAAATGCCGTGTACAGCGTGCTGTCCAACAAACCCAACATCTATCTGGTGGCGCCGCAGGATTACCAGCACTTCGTCTGGTTGATGGACCGCGCGCATTTCATCCTCACCGACTCCGGCGGCATCCAGGAAGAAGCTCCGGCCATCGGCAAACCGTTGCTGGTGCTGCGCGATGTCACCGAACGGCCGTCGGTGCTCGAAGGCGGCACGGTGTTGCTGGTGGGCACCGACACCGACCGTATCGTCAAGGAAGCCAGCCTGTTGCTCGATGACGACGCAACCTTCCAGCGCATGAGCCGCATCCACAGCCCCTACGGCGACGGCCATGCCAGCGAACGGATCGCCAATCGGCTAGGTGTGTGGCTCAAACACCGCGCCGTAGCGGGTAAAGGAGCATGAGTCTGGGCCTGGTCGATTTCTTCGCCTATGTGCTCTTCGGCCTCAAATACCTCGCAATTGCCTTGGCGCTGTTGATGTTCGTGCTGGGCCTCGATGACTTGTTCATCGACGTCGTCTACTGGACCCGCAAGCTGATCCGCCGCTGGCGCTACTATGAGAAATTCAAGCGCGCCGATGAACAGCGGCTCTACACCATCAGCGAAAAGCCGCTGGCGATCATGGTCCCGGCGTGGAATGAAGTCGGTGTAGTCGGTGAAATGGCGCGCCTGGCGGCCTCGACCATCGATTACGAGAACTATCAGATTTTCGTCGGCACCTACCCCAACGATGCCGAGACCCAGGCCGACGTCGACGCGGTCTGCCAGCACTACCCGAATGTGCACAAGGTGATCTGCGCCCGTCCCGGCCCCACCAGCAAGGCTGACTGCCTGAACAACATCATCGACGCCATCCTGCGTTTTGAAAGCGATGCGAAAATCCAGTTTGCCGGTTTCATCCTGCACGATGCCGAAGATGTGATCTCGCCGATGGAGCTACGCCTCTTCAACTACCTGCTGCCGAACAAGGACCTGATCCAGATTCCGGTCTATCCCTACGCCCCCGAATGGAGAGGTTTCACCGCAGGTCATTACGTCGACGAGTTCGCCGAAAATCACGGCAAGGATGTCATTGTCCGCGAGGCGCTGACCGGCCAGGTCCCCAGTGCCGGGGTTGGCACCTGCTTCAGCCGCAAGGCCATCAGCGCCTTGCTCGAGGATGGCGATGGCATTGCCTTCGATGTGCAGAGCCTCACCGAGGACTACGACATCGGCTTTCGTCTCAAGCAGAAAGGCATGAAGTGCATCTTCGCCCGCTACTCAGTGAGCGACCCGAAACTGGCACTCCAACAGCCTTGGGTGTTCGGCATGAACCGCGCCTTTTCCCAGGTGATCTGCGTACGCGAACACTTCCCCCGCGACTTGCAGCACGCGATCCGGCAGAAATCCCGCTGGATCGTCGGCATCGTGTTCCAGGGCACCAAGAACCTCGGCTGGAGCCCCACCGGCCTGCTCAATTATTTCCTGTGGCGCGATCGTCGCGGACTGATCGCGTACCTGCTGAGCTTCCTGGTCAACCTGCTGTTGCTGGTCTTGCTGGCGATGTGGCTGGTGACGGTTATTTTCCCCGAAGCCTGGCGTTACCCGTCGATCCTCACCGACAGCACTCTGCTCACGACGCTGCTTTGGCTCAACGGTCTGATGCTGCTCAACCGGTTGTTCCAGCGCGGCTGGTTCGTCACCCGTTATTACGGAATCGTTGAAGGCCTGCTGTCGGCGCCGCGGATGATGTGGAGTAATTTCGTCAATTTCTTCGCCAACCTGCGGGCCTTGCGGCAAGTCATGGAAATGGGCGATTCGCGCCGCGTTGCGTGGGACAAGACCACCCACGAATTCCCGGCCCTGGCCCAGGCGCAACGCACCCCGCTGGGCCATCGACTGGTTGAAAAAGGCTTGCTCAGCGAAGAACAACTGGACGCGGCGATCACCAACCCGGTGCGTCGGCGCCTCGGCCACGAACTGCTGCTGCGCGGCCACATCGACACCACGCAACTGGTGCAGACCCTGGCCGAACAACTCGACATGGAATGGGCGCCGCTCAATCCGTTCAAACTCGACAAACGCCTGATCGACGCCGTTCCGCGCAAGGTCGCCACGCACTACGGCGTGCTGCCCGCCGCCGAAGAGGGCGATACCTTGGTGCTGGCCTCCGAAGGCCCGGTCAGCCAGGTATCGCTGGGCGCCATCAGCCGTCAGCTGAAACGCCCGGTTCGCTGCCGTCTCGCGCCTCAGGGCCGGGTGACATTGGGGATCCGATTCTGGTACCCGAGCGCCCGGCAAAGCGCAGACGTGCATCACATGCTCGAAGTGCTTGAACGTCATCAGGACGACGAAGCCTTGCTTGAGCGTGTCAGCCACCATCAAGTGTTGCTGGGGAATTTGCTGCAAGTGCGAGGAATGGTCCCGCCGTCGCTGTTCAATCAGGCCTTGATCGACTTTGATGCCGAGCGCATGTCGCTGGGCGAACACCTGATCTCGCGCGGCATCATTACCCAACAAGTGCTGGAACAGGCGCTAGAGGATCAGGCCGCCGAACAGCAAGCCGCCTTCGGCATTGCCCGGGAGGTCGAATGAAGCCAGGCAAGCGTCACGCCCTGCTTGTCGGCAGCCTGCTGCTGAGCCTTTGCACCGCAACGTGGGTGCAGGCCGAACCGTTGACCGACTTTGATCAGTTCCGCAGTTTCCCTTACATGGACCGCAGCTATCGCGAAGCGAAAAAAGGCAACTGGGCCGAAGTCGAACGGTTGATGCGTCACCTGCTCGGCATCGTGCCGAAAAACGATGAAGCGCGCGCCTTGCTGGTGGAAGCGCTGGCCAAACAGCGGCGCTACAAGGACGCCGTGCAAGCGCTGCCGGACAACCCGCAAAACAGCGATGCCCTGCTCAACCTGCGCCTGACTTGGATCGAACAGGACCCGCCTGGCAGTGAACAGGTCGAACAGTGGATCGCCACCAGCAACATGACCCAGCGCATTCGCCTTTGGCAGGCCTATAGCTTGAGCCTGGCCAAGTTCGGCGGCGCGGCGCGAGCCCACGACTGGCTGGCACAACTGGCGCCCAAGGGTGATCAACGAATCCTGCAAATGGCCCGCGCCAATTGGTCCGAACAGTTGCGCGACTGGGACGGCACCATCAAGGAACTGGCGCCCCTGGCCGCGAGCAATCAACTGGACGCCCAAGGCTGGCAACGGCTGGCCAACGCCTACGTGCAACGCCTCGACGATCGACCCTTGGAACAATTGCTGCAACAAGCGCCCAGCCCGGAAGCTGCACGCAAGGCTCGATTGGCCATGGTCGACCGGGCGATTGCCATGGGGCATACCCAGCAGGCACAGCGCTGGATGCAGTCGCTACCGCCCGAAGACCTTGCCGATCCAGCCCAGCGCCAGCGCTTGTGGGAACTGGCGCGGGAAACCGGTGACAGCGCAAGGGTCCAGCGCCTGAGTGACGAATTGCAGCGGCCATGCCTGGAGACGGCCGAATGGCTATCCCGGCGTGATCCGCCAGCCGCGCTGACGCAACTGCGCAAATGCCGGCCCGACGAAGACCCGCAGGCCTGGCTGGTCCTCGCTCAGCGCCTGCAAGCCACCGATCTGTTGCAAAGCACGCGCTTGCCGGAGCCGTGGGATAGCCGTCGACAAGCGCAATTGCTCAACGTCTGGCAACAACAGGGCCGCAGCGACAAGGTCATGGCCTGGCTCGCCGGTCAACCGCAGACCGCCGACGTGGTCAAGCGCCGGGCCGAGCTGGTGCAGGCATTGGGTCGCAATGCAGAGGCGCAACAACTCTGGGAGCGGCATTACCAGCAAACCGGCAACCTGAGGTCTCTCGATCAGGCGACCTATCTGGCACTGAATGCCGGGCAGCGTGAGCATGCACAACAACTGCTCGAAAACGCGTACGACCGCCACAACGGCAAGCTGCCAGCCACCCTGCTGCAACGCCTGGCCGGATTGTATGCCTCGTCGACACCGACCCCGGCGCAAAAGCAACGCATGGTGTCGCTGCTCAATCGCGTCGACCCCTCGACTCGCGGCCAACTGCTGGCGCAACTCGCGGAAAATGGCCAGTGCACGGCGGTGCGACAGGCGATCGGCGATCATCCGCAAAGCGCGGGCGACTACCGTGCCCTGGGTCGTTGTGCGATGCCGGAGCGTCCCGGCGAAGCGGTGGTGTATTACCAAAGCGCAGAAAAACTCGGCGACCGTGGCAGTCGCCTGCCGTTGGCCTACGCGCTGGAAGCCGCCGGGGATTCACCCGGTGCCTTGGCTATTTGGCGAAGCATCCCGGCGTCCGAACTGAGCGACAACGCACGACTCACCGCCAGCCGCAGCGCACTCAATGCCGGCGACGCGCAGACCGCCGAACGCTACTGGCAGCAAAGCCGCAGCCGTGGCGCCAATGAATGGGCTTTGGGCGCGGCGATTGCCGATGCCCGGGGCGATCACGCCCTCGCCTTGCAGCGCCAGCGCTCCGCTCTGCAACAGTCAGCGGACGCCGGACACTTCTACGCCGCATCGGTCACCGCGCAAAAGGCCGGCGACCTGCACCAGAGCACCGCGTGGCTGGCCGAAGCCGTGCGCCTTGAACCGGATAACCCGCGTTATCGCGCCGATTACGGCATGCGCCTGGCCGGTGCAGACACCCGGGAAGAACGCGCCCGCGCCATCCCCTATCTGCAAAGCGCGACCAAAGACTTTCCGGAAGACTATCGCCTCGGCGAAACCCTGGCCTGGCGCTACGACGAAGCCGAAGACAGCGCCTCGGCCCGCAAGGAATTGCGCCGCGTAATCGATCTGGAACAGCACCCGGTAGCCGCCGACGACGAGGACGGCAGCATGGAGGCCCGCCGCTACCGCCAGCGCCGTGCCCACGAAACCCTGTCCCGTCGTGACACGCGCACCATCGCCAGCACTTGGTCACCGGCCGGCGTCTCGACCAACGACTTCCTGCTGCCGGACGACACCACCGGTTCCAGACGCCGTTCGACCTCGCAAAACGTGCAACTGGCCATGTGGGACCACGCACTCGGCGAGGAACCCAGTCGCGCCGGCAGCACGCTGTCAGTCTACGGGCGCGTGTTGCTCGGTGGCGTCGGCCGCTCAAGCTACGCCGAATCCCTCGGCACCGGCGTGGGCCTGCGCTACAAGCCTTGGGGCACGGCGAACATCAACTTCTATGGCGAAATCTACAAGCAGAGTCAGTTCGATGATCAGGACAACCACGGCTTGAGCCTGGGCCAAATGCTGGTTCCGGAAAAACTCGGGGATCAGGTCGAAGATCACCGCAAGGACGGCCACACCACTACCGATTACCTGCTGCGCGCCACCGCTTCGTTTCTTGATCAGGGGCGATTCCGCAACGATTGGCGGGTCGACGAAAGCGATTGGGAGGAGCGTTTCCTCTACCTCGATGCGGCGTGGTGGACCAAGGCTGGCGACCATCAATGGCTTTCGCGCTTCCAGCAAGGTCATGCCTGGAAGCTGCCGTTCAACGGTGCGCAAACCCTCATGCCCTACGGGTTTGTCGAGTTCGCCAGTCAGGACCCGAGCAACGACTGGCGCCAAGACCTGCGCACCGGTATCGGCCTGCGTTGGCAATGGTGGTTCGACGACGATATCTACAATGCCTACCGCGCTCACCTGTCGGTTCGCACCGAGTATCAACAGTCGTTGGGCGGCAATTTGTATGAAGGCGGCAACGGCGTGCTGCTGGGCGTGGAGTTGAATTTCTGATGAGGCGATTTTTACTGATCATGTGCCTGTTGCTGGGCGGAGCCGCGGCCCAAGCTGACGAGCGGATTTTCTATCAACCGCTAAACGTCGACGCGAGCCTCAGCGAAAACCAATGGCGCACGATCTGGCGAGACACCGCCAAACAAGGTGCCCACACGCTGATCGTGCAATGGACCGCTTATGGCGATTCAGACTTCGGCAGCGCCACAGGCTGGTTGGCCAACAGCCTGAAACTCGCCCGCGAGCAAGGCCTGAACCTGGTACTGGGCTTGAGTATGGACCCAGCCTATTACCAACGCATCAATGAACTCGACAGCGCCGGATTGGCGAGTTACTGGCAGGCACAATTGGGGCAATCGCTGGCCCAGCAGCAGAAGTTGCGCAAAGACTGGAAGCTGCCGGTCAACGGCTGGTATCTGCCGATGGAGCTGGATGACCTGCACTTTCTGGCGCCTGATCGCAGGCAGACCCTGCAGCGCCAACTCAAGGACTTCGCCGGCAAACTCGATGCGCCGCTGCATGTCAGCGTCTTCAGCGCCGGCAAACTGGCGCCGCAGGTGAATGGCCAGTGGCTGGGGGAATTGGCGAGTGCAAGGATTCAAGTCTGGTGGCAGGACGGGGTTGGCACCGGGCGTTTGCCGGCACTGGTGCGCAACGGCTACGCCAATGCCTTGCCCTGCTCCATCGGCATCGTCCAGGAAGCGTTCCGCCAGATCAGCGCTGCCGGGCAACCCTTCCGCGCCGAGCCAGCCAATTTGCAAACATCGCCAGGTTGCCACCCCACAGCGGTTTTTTCGCTGCGTTACCGGCCATGGGGCAAGGTGATTCTCGACAACCAACACAAGACCAAGGGCAGCGATGTACAAAACCATTGAAGATGAAGTGCTGAAAAAAACCGCGCCAGCAGCGATGAAAGCCGAGTTTCTCCAGCATGAGTTCGACCGCCTGCACAAATTCTGCGTATTGATTTACATCGCCAGTATCGCGGTGTGGATTACCTATGACCTGGTTCTCAGCTTTGTCGGCGACCAGAGCTTCACGTGGCGCTCAGTGGTGTTTGTCGGCGTCTTCACGATCCTGGTGATCATTCTGCTGTTCACCCGCGACGCTCGGCATTTCCAGAAGCTGAACCTGTTGTTCATCTTCACCATCGCTTTGGGCACGCGCTTGTTGATCGAAGGGGTACCCGAAGACCACCAACCGGCCTGGCTGCTGTTGGCGGCATCGACCACGTTGTTCACCGCGTCGGTGCTGCCCCTGAGTCGCTGGGCATTCTTTGCCGCCCAAATCATCACGTGGGCGTTTCTCAATCCCTTCTACGACACCGGTATCGAAACGCAAGAACTCAGGGGTGTGATGGCGCTCAGTTACACGACGTTCATTTGCGCACTGACCATCTACAGCTTCCTAACCTTGCGCAAGGCCAAACTCTACAACTTCATCATGTCCAAGTTGCTGCTGGATCAAGCGTATATCGACACGCTGACCGAAATCCCCAATCGGCGTTCGTTCATGACCCGCGCCGACAAGCAATTGCACGCCACGCCACGTGAACACGATCACTACCTGGCAATGATCGATATCGACAACTTCAAGAAGGTCAACGATGTCTACGGCCACGACATCGGCGATGAAGTGCTCAAGCGCATCGCGCAGGACATCAAAGCGGTAATGAGCCACCACGAATACGCGCGCCTGGGCGGTGAGGAGTTTGCGATTTATCTGGCCGGGGTACGCCGGGAAGAGGTCGAGGCGTTGGCCGGGGAGCTTTGCCGGGTGGTGCGCGAGCAACCGACACAACATCCGGTGACCATCAGTATCGGCCTGGCCCGGGTGCTGGATGACGACACCTTGAATCAGGCGCTGATCAAGGCCGATGCGGCGCTGTATGAGTCAAAACATACGGGGAAGGATCGGTATACCTTTCATCTGTCGAATTGAATCAATCACCCACATGAAAACTGCTGCGGAGGTTACAAACGGTTAACTATCCCAAGGAGTTTTTCCGGCGCAAAGCTGCTAAAAATTTGCTCCAGCGGGACAACATTTGTCCCCCCAATGGAGCAGTAAACAAATGGATATGGAAATCCGTAAAGATGAGGCCGAAGCGGCGATGGCGGGTGTATTTGGTGGCCCGTCCATCACGCAGCCCTTGCCAGGGGCTTATCTCACGCCAGGCTTTTTGATCGAGGCACGGGCTCGCGAGGCGGCGGCGTGGCGATTGGAGATCTACACCGGCCCGACGTTGATCCACAGTTACAATCAAGCGCGTGGCCCATTCAGTTATCAAGTCCCGAGCAACCTCATTGCACCCGGTACCAAATTCTACTTCCGTATCGACTATGCCGAGTGGCAAACCAGAAGTGCCTGGGCCTGGTCGGGCGATAAAGTCATGGGCCTTGAGAAGCCGATTATTCATCCGCCCTCGCAGGTCTCCACAGACAAGCCGCTGGTTTTTGGCCGCGGTTATCCCGGTGCCACGATAAAACTCTATGAAGCGGGCTACGGCGGAGTCGTCCACGGCAGTGGCGTGGTAGACAACAATGGTGAATGGCGTGTCCAGGTGACTGAAAAACTGCGCTCGGGCCAGTTTCCCATGACGGCCAACCAAACGCTCAACGATGCGGTGTCTGATTGGGCACAAACGGCGACGTTCGTTGTTCGTCCGTAAGTTGCACTGAATGAACGTGGGAGGCTGACATCACGTCAGTCCTCCCATCCTTGACATGTCCACAGCGCACGGCGCAATCCGTTAACTGCCGATGCGCACCAGTAGCACCCTCTTCACCCGTCGCTCTTCCACCGACGTGACCGTCAAGCGCCAGCCTTCCCACTCATGGCTGTCACCGATCATTGGCAACCGATCCAGCAGACTCACGACCAACCCGGCCAAAGTTTGATAGTCATCGGTTGGTTCTGCGGCAAATCCGGTGTGCTGTCGAACCCGCGCCAGGTTCAATGCGCCGCTGACCACGAAGCCGCCCTTCTCTTCGATCACGTCCGGGCCTTCGATTTCGCTGGCATCGGGTAGCTCACCGGCAATCGACTCAAGGATGTCGGTCATGGTCAACACACCGACGAAATCACCGAACTCGTTGACCACGAACGCAATGTGCGTCGACGCCTTGCGCATCTGCTCCAGGGCATTGAGGATCGAATAGCTCTCCAGCAAATTGATCGTCTGGCGCGCCAGATGCGCCAGATCGGGTTCGTTGCCGGCCAGGAACTCCTTGAGCAGTTCCTTCTTGTGCACGAAGCCCAACGGCTCATCCACCGCGCCGTCGCGAATCAGCGGCAAGCGTGAGTAGGACGAATGCATCAGCCGCGTACGAATCGCCTCGGCGTCATCGGCCAGGTCAATGTGATCGACATCGGCGCGTACGGTCATCAACGTGCGGATCGGCCGTTCCGCCAATTGCAGGACGCCGCTGATCATCACCCGCTCACGGCGATCGAACAGTTCTTCGTTCGGTGCCTCGCCGTTGTCGAGCATGTCGGCGATTTCTTCACCCACCTCTTCAACCGCCATCTTGCGCCCGCCGAGCAAGCGCATCACCGCGTGGGCGGTCCGTTCGCGCATCGGTCGCAGGCCCTGCATCGAACGCTTGCGCCGGGCCCGGGCGATCTGGTTGAACACCTCGATCAGGATCGAGAACCCGATAGCCGCATATAGATAGCCCTTGGGAATGTGGAAGCCCAGGCCTTCGGCGGTCAGCGCAAAGCCGATCATCATCAAGAAGCCCAGACACAGCATGATCACCGTCGGGTGCGCGTTGACGAAACGGGTCAGCGGCTTGCTGGCGACGATCATCAGGCCGATGGAAATGATCACCGCGATCATCATCACCGCCAGTTCATCGACCATGCCCACGGCGGTAATCACCGCATCGAGGGAGAACACCGCATCCAGCACCACGATCTGCGCCACGATGGGCCAGAACAGCGCGTAGGCCGAATTGGACGAACGTTCGCCGACATGGCCTTCGAGCCGTTCGTGCAATTCCATGGTGGCCTTGAACAACAGGAACACACCGCCGAACAGCATGATCAGGTCTCGCCCGGAGAAGCTCTTGTCGAACACCTCGAACAGCGGCTGGGTCAGGGTTACCAGCCAGGAAATACTTGCCAGCAGGCCCAAACGCATCAACAACGCCAGGGACAAACCAATGATCCGCGCACGGTCGCGCTGATGCTGCGGCAACTTGTCCGCCAGGATCGCGATAAACACCAGGTTGTCGATGCCCAGCACCAGTTCCAGCACAATCAGCGTCAACAAGCCCAGCCATGCGGTGGGGTCAGCTAACCATTCCATAAAAACGTCTCGATCTCTTCAGTGAATTCAGAATGCCGGGCACGGCAAGGCGCGGCGCAGAGGCCGTGGAGCTGCAATGTCATGGGTGTTCAGAAGCCGAAAGACCGGATGTTTCGCGTGCGTCAAGACCGCGCGTTGGCGCGAGAAGGAAGGATAACTGGGAGGCTCCGTGAGGGTGTTCATGCAAGTCCTGAAAGGAAAAAAGGACTTGAATCGTACAGGTGATAGCGACAAATCCTACAGCCGGAAATCATTTCAAGATCTGTAGCCATTGTAATCGAGGTGTTCTGAAGGCCGCTTTCGCGAGCAAGCCCGCTCCCACAACTGATCGACGTCATCTGGATAAACGCCGTCTAATGTGGGAGCGGGCTTGCTCGCGAAGCTTTTGCCTTTCAACTCTTCCTGACACGCTCGATGTAACGCACCACAGCGGGCGATTTCTCAAACCGCCGATGAACCAACGCCAGCCACGATGACGTATTGCAGTCCGAAACCTGCCGATACACCACATTCGGCAAACTGACATGCCCGACCACCGACTCCGGCACCACCGCAACGCCCTGCCCCAGCGACACCAGCGCAATCACCGCCACCAACCCACCCGGTTGCGCGCCCAGCTTCGGGACGAACTCACCCTGCGCGGCCACTTGCAAAGTGCCAATCACTTGCTCCGGAAGAATGAAGTTCTCATTTTGCAGATGTGCCGAAGTGATCACCGGCAAGCGAGTCAGCCACGAGTCGACCGGTAGCGCCAGGACAAAGCCCTCATCATTGAGGCGCACGCCTTCGACGCCCTCGGGCAAGGCCATCGGGCAGCGGATGTAACCCAGGTCGAAGCGCCCTTCGAGGATCATGTTCGGCAGGCTGGCCATGGGGCTTTCCCGCACGTTGAGGCTGACATCCGGGTACTCGCTGGCAAAACCCTGCACCTGTTTTTGCAATATCCCCGAGTACACCGCCGAGGCGACGTAACCCAGTTCGATATGGCCGATATCACCGCGACCGGCACGTTGGGCATTGCGCTGCGCCGATTCGAATTGCCGCACCGTGGCTTCGGCCTCGATCAGCAGCGCTGCGCCAGCCTCGGTCAGGCTGACGTCCCGCACCTGACGCAAAAACAGCCGCGTGCCCAGTTCTGTTTCCATGTCCTGGATCTGCCGGGTCAGCGTTGGCGGTGCAATGCCCAGTTGCTCGGCGGCACGGGTGAAATTGCGCTGCCGGGCGACGGCCAGGAAGTAGCGGAAGTGGCGGATGTCCATTTTTACATTAGCTCAAAGGTAATGAAGTGATGAAGCGCGCCTAACAAAGACATCTTCAGCGAGCGATAAGCTGCACGAACCGCCACAGTAGAGAACCCCTGCCATGTCCGTCAAACCCAAGGTAAGCCCACGCCTGACCTTGCTCACCGCATCCGCCGTGTGCTCGTTGATCGTGCTCGACACCAACATCGTCGCCGTTACCTTGCCCAGCATCGCTCGGGATCTGGGGGCGAATTTCGCGGACATCGAATGGGTGGTCAGTGCTTACATGCTGGCCTTCGCCGCGTTGCTGTTGCCTGCCGGCAGCCTGGCCGACCGTTTTGGCCGACAGAAAACCCTGATGTGGGGGCTCGGCATTTTCATTCTCGCGTCGCTGGGTTGCGGTGCCGCGCCGAATGCACTGTTTCTCGATATCGCCCGCGCCATCAAGGGCGTCGGCGCCGCACTGCTGCTGACCTCTGCGCTCGCGTCCATTGGCCACACCTTTCACGATGAAGTGGAACGGGCCAAGGCCTGGGCGTTCTGGGGCGGCTGCATGGGTGTGGCGATGACAGCGGCGCCGACCTTGGGCGGATTGATCACCGAATACGTGGGTTGGCGCTGGATTTTCTACCTCAACCTGCCGGTCGGCCTGTTCCTGATGTACATGGTCTGGCGCGCGGTGCCGGAATCCCGCGACGCCCAGGCCGCACGCCTCGACCCTTGGGGTAGTCTCGCGTTCAGCGCCAGTCTGTTATGCCTGATCTGGGGCCTGATCGAAGCCAACCGCATCGGCTGGAACAACCCGGCGACATATGCGCGCCTGATCGGCGGCGCAGTACTGTTGGGACTGTTCGTGGTAATCGAGCGGATGCAGCAGCGGCCGATGATCGACCTGCAATTGTTCCGCCACCCACGCTTTATCGGCGCCTTGCTCGGGATGTTCTCCTACGCCGCGTGCGCCCAGGTGATGATGACGATGCTGCCGTTTTATCTGCAGAACGGTTTGGGTTTTACCGCGATTTCGGCGGGGCTGGGCATGTTGCCGTTTGCGGTGACCATGCTGATCTTCCCGCGCATTGGCGCACGCCTGACAGGCCGCGTAACCCCGGCAAACATGATGGCGATCGGCTTGATGCTGGTGGGCAGCGGTAACCTGCTCAGCGCCTGGGCGGTCAACAGCGGTGGTTACCCGCTCTTCGCCCTGGCAATTGCCGTGACCGGCGCCGGTGCCGGTCTGCTCAACGGTGACACGCAGAAAAACATCATGGCCTGCGTGCCGCGGGAGCGCACCGGGATGGCTTCGGGCATGAGCACCACCATGCGCTTCAGTGCGGTGATGCTGGCCATCGGCGTGTATGGCGCCCTGCTCGCCGGCCACACCGAACAACAGTTGCACACTGGCCTGTCGAGTCAGGCTCCGGCGCTGCTCGAACAATCCAAGGATGTCGCCTCGCGGGTGGTGGCCGGTGACATGAGCGCGGCAATGAGCCTGCTGCCCGAAGCCGCGCGAACGCTGGTCGAACCTTTGGCCCGGCAGGCTTTTGTCGCAGGTTTCAGTCTGTTGCTGTGGGTCGCCGGGCTCGCGGCATTGCTGGGTGCGTTGGTGGTGGGCACGCTGATGCGCAATCCGATTCCTGCGCCCCAACGGTCCCTAGTGCTTGAATGACGCCAGCACCCGCTCGGCGTTGGCATCGCAGGCCATGCCTTCGGGGCGTGCCTGGATGTTCTCGATCAAGCCCAGCAACTGCGCTTTGCTCTGAGCAAGGTGCAGTTGCATCGCTTCGATCTGCTCGATCTTGCGTTGCAGGCTGACCATCAGTTCATCGTGCTTGAACGCGCCCGTTACATTGTCCGGTAACAGATTCTTGAGTTCTTCCAGGCTGAACCCGGCCTGCTGGGCGCACTGGATGATCTGCAAGGTTTGCAGAACCTGCT
Organism: Pseudomonas sp. MAG733B; assembly: GCF_036884845.1. Lineage (NCBI taxonomy): Bacteria > Pseudomonadati > Pseudomonadota > Gammaproteobacteria > Pseudomonadales > Pseudomonadaceae > Pseudomonas > Pseudomonas sp. MAG733B. Next base: position 3,396,697 of record NZ_CP145732.1, on the reverse strand, counting down.
GCGGATAGCGCCGATAGCCGTTGGCCGAGCGCTGCACCTGTTGGATCAAGCCCTGGGCCTCATAAAAGCGGATGCGCGAAGCGGTTAGTCCGCTCACCTGCGCCAGTTCACCAATCTTCATCGTGCCCTCGTTTGTCTGCTTGACATTAAAGTTAACTTTAAGCTTAGCCTCTACTCATCACTGATGAGGAGTCAAGCATGTCGCCCTTCCAAGCGTTGAATTTGCCCAACGGCCAGACCATCGGCAATCGCATCGCCAAAGCCGCGATGGAGGAAAACCTGGCCGACCTTGATCAGGCGCCCGACCACGCGTTGTTTCGCTTGTACCAGGCCTGGGCCGAGGGCAGGACCGGTCTGTTGTTGACCGGCAACATAATGATCGACCGCCGCGCCATGACCGGCCCCGGCGGCGTGGTGCTGGAGGATGAGCGGCACCTTGAGCGCTTTCGGCAATGGGCAGACATTGGCCGGGCCGGTGGTGCGCAGTTCTGGGTGCAACTCAATCATCCCGGCCGCCAGACCATGGCGAACCTCGGTCAACAAGCCTTGGCACCGTCGGCGGTGGCGCTGGATCTCGGGTCGTTTTCGAAGATGTTCGCCGAACCGAAACCGATGGACGAAGCCGACATTGAAGAGGTGATCCAGCGCTTCGCCACCAGCGCCACATTGGCGGAAAAGGCCGGTTTTACCGGTGTGCAGATCCATGCCGCGCACGGTTACCTGATCAGCCAGTTCCTTTCGCCGCTGACCAATCGCCGGACCGATCACTGGGGCGGATCGCTGGAGAATCGTGCTCGATTGCTGTTGGCCGTGGTCAGCGCGGTGCGTAAAGCCGTATCGCCGCAGTTTTGTGTTTCGGTGAAACTCAACTCGGCAGATTTCCAGCGCGGCGGCTTCGACGCCGACGACGCCCGGCAAGTGATCCAGTGGCTCAACGAACAGCAGATCGACCTGCTGGAACTCTCTGGCGGCAGCTACGAAGCACCGGCGATGCAAGGCGAAGCTCGCGACGGCCGCACGTTGGCGCGGGAAGCCTACTTTCTGGAAATGGCTGGCGAACTGGCCAGCGTGGCGCGGATGCCGGTGATGGTCACGGGTGGAATCCGCCGCTTGGCAATCGTTGAACAGGTGCTCGACAGCGGCATCGCGATGGCCGGTATTGGCACCGCGCTGGCCGTTGAACCGCTGCTGGTCAAACACTGGCGCGAAGGCCAGAACAGCCATCCGCAGCTACCGCCGATTCGCTGGAAACGCAAAGCACTGGCATCACTGGCGAACATGGCAGTGGTGAAATTCCAGCTGGCTCGGCTGAGTCGCGGACGTACGACACGGCCGCAGGTGTCAGCGGTTTGGGCGTTGATTCTCGATCGTTTGCACATCGCCCGGCGCACCCGGCAATACCGCCAGGCCATGAGCAAGTAAGCCCGGACCAGCCATGCGACCCATAAAAAAGCCGCAACCTGGGTTGCGGCTTTTCTGTTTTACGCCGGGATCAGTGAGCGAACAGCGAGTTGCCCTTCTGCCCTGCCAGTTTCTCCGGCTTGATCAGGAACCGTGCCAGTGCCGGCAACAGCCACAGCGCACCGAACATGTTCCACAGCAGCATGAAGGTCAGCATCAGGCCCATGTCAGCCTGGAACTTGATAGCCGAGAAGATCCAGGTGCACACGCCGATGGCCAGGCACAGACCGGTGAACAATACCGCTTTACCGGTGGACTTCAGGGTCTGGTAATACGCCTCTTGCAACGGCAGGCCGGCACGCAGGAAGCTTTCCAGACGGCTGTAGATGTAGATGCCGTAGTCCACGCCAATCCCGACCCCGAGCGCCACGACCGGCAAGGTCGCGACTTTCACGCCGATGCCCATGAAGGCCATCAGGGCGTTGCCGAGTACCGAGGTCAGCACCAGCGGCAACACGATGCACAAGGTCGCCGCCCAGGAGCGGAAGGTGATCATGCACATGACCGCCACGCAGATGTACACCAGGATCAGGATGGTCAGCTCGGACTTCTTGATCACTTCGTTGGTGGCCGCTTCGATCCCTGCGTTACCGGCCGCCAGGATGAACTCCAGGTTTTCGGTGTTGTGTTCCTTGGCGAAGGCCTGCACGGCATGCACCGCGCGATCCAGTGTTTCAGCCTTGTGATCGTTGAGGAACACCAGCACCGGTGCCAGCGAGCAACTGTTGTTGTACAGGCCATCGGCACGGGCAATCGAGTTGTTCAGCACGTCCGGGTTGCGCGACAGGGTTTCCCATTTCAGGTTGCCCTCGTTCATGCCCTTGATCATTTGCTTGGACACGGTCACCAGGGAAATCGCCGACTGCACGCCCTCGGTGTTCTGCATCTTCCACATCAGCTCGTCGATCGGCGCCATCGCTTCGTAGCGCGAGCAACCTTCAGACTTGGTCTTGACCATCACCACCAATACATCGGAGCTGGTGGAGTAATTGCTGATGATGAAGTTGTTGTCCTTGTTGTAGCGCGAGTCCGGACGCAGTTCCGGTGCGCCTTGGTCAAGGTCGCCGATCTTCAGGTTCTGGCTGTACCAGAGGCCGCCACCGAAGGCGATCAGCGCCAGCAGGATCGAGACCGGTGCGACTTTCGCGCTGGCGAAATTCGACAGCAGGCGCCAGAAAGGATGTTCGCGGGTCGCGTCTTTCTTGCTGCGGGCCACGGCACGTTTGCTGATGCCGACGTAGGAAATCGCTACCGGCAGCAGGATCAGGTTGGTGAACACGATCACCGCCACGCCGATGGACGCGCCGATGGCCAGTTCACGAATCACGCCGATGTCGATGATCAGCAGCGTGATGAAGCCCACGGCATCGGCGAGGATCGCGATCATCCCCGGCAGGAACAACTGGCGGAAGGTGCGGCGCGCCGCGGTCAGGGCGTTGTCGGCCTCACTGGATTGCAGGGCAATACCGTTGATCTTTTGCACACCGTGGGAAATACCGATGGCGAAAATCAGGAACGGCACCAGCATCGAATACGGATCAAGTCCGAAACCGAAGAAGTGCATCAACCCGAGCTGCCAGATCACCGCGACCAGCGTCGTGCTCAACACCGCCACGGTGCTGCGCAGGCAGTTGGTGAACCACAGCAACAGGATCAGGGTAATGACGAAGGCGATGCCGAAGAACATCACCACCATCACCAGGCCATCGATCAGGTCGCCGACCTTCTTGGCGAAACCGACGATGTGGATCTTGACGTTGGGGTTCTGCGCTTCGAACTTGTTGCGGATCTTGTCTTCGAGTTCATGGGAGAACTTGCGGTAGTCCAGCGCGAGCAACTTGCCCTGGTCCTGCGGGTCCGGATAGGACTCCAGCAGCGGGATATCGACAATGCTCGACTTGAAGTCGTTGGCCACCAGACGCCCGACCTGACCGGATTTGAGTACGTTGTTGCGCAGCAGGTCGAGGCTGGCCTGGGAGCCGTTGTAACTCTGCGGGATCACTTCACCACCGGCGAAGCCCTCCTCGGTCACTTCGGTCCAGCGAACGCTCGGACTCCACAGCGACTTGAGGCCGGAACGGTCGACGCCGGAGATGTAGAACACCTCGTCGTTGATCTGGCGCAGGGTCTCCATGTATTCCTTGGAGAAGATGTCGCCGTCGGTGGCTTCCACCGAAATCCGCACGGTGTTGCCCAGGTTCGCCAGATCGTTGCGGTGCTCCATCATCTTCTGGATGAAGGGATGCTCCAGCGGGATCATTTTTTCGAAACTGGTGGACGGCCGGATCAGCGTCGCCTGCCAAAACAGGAAAATACTGACCAACAGGCAGATGACAATCACTGCCGGGCGGTTGTTGAAGATCAGGCGCTCTAGGAGTGTCGCCTTTTCCTGGTGATGAGTACTCAAGGAAGTCATAGCTGCGCCTTCTTATTATTAACCCGGCTCATTTGCCCGACTCGGTGCCGTTCGGCGAAGTGACGCGAACGCCGCCCTGTCCTGCCAGAACCAGATTGCCATTGCCTGCCGCCGTGACCGCCGAGACGGAAATGCGATCCTTACGGTTGACCACTTCGAAGGTAGCGCCGTCGTCGCTGCTGCGAATCACCGAACCGCCATTACCGACGATCACGATGGAACCATCTTCGAGCAGCGTGCCACCGGACAGGCCAAACTCCAGGTCACCGCGTTCGGCCTTGAGTTCGACTTGTTCCCAGTTGCTACCGAAATCGGTGGAGCGATACAGATTGCCGCGCAGGCCATAAGCCAACAGCGTAGAAGGTTGTGCGGTGCCGATCACGCCAAACAGCGAACCTTCGTACGGGCCTTCGAGTTTTTCCCAGGTCTGGCCCCAATCGGCGGAGCGGAACATGCTGCCCTGCTCGCCAACGATGAACAGACCGGAGTCCTTGACCGCCGCGATGGCGTTGAGGTGGAACTGGTCTTCGTTGTCCAGCCGGTCGCTGACATCTTCCCAGTTTTTCCCACCATCGGTGGTGGTCATCAAAGCACCGTAAGCGCCCACGGCAAAGCCGCTGTTGACGTCCTGGAACCAGACATCGAGCAGCGGCGATTCGCGTTTCAGATCTTCGAATTGCTTGGTCCAGGTGACGCCGCCGTCCTCGCTGGCGAGGATCTGTGCGTCATGACCGACGGCCCAGCCGTGTTTGTCATCGACAAAAAACACTGAGGTCAGCAGTGCCCGGGTCGGCACCTTGGCTTGAGTCCAGGTTGTGCCCTGGTCATCGGAATACAGAATGTGCCCACGATCCCCGACCGCCACCAGGCGCTTGCCTGCGTGGACGACATCGAGCATCAGGCTTTTGCTGGCCTTGGCCGATTCAATCGAATAAACAACGTCGGATGCCGGCGCAGCCGCGGCCAGCGCAGGTGCTGACAGCATGGCAGAGCCCAACAGCGAGAGCGCTGTAGCCAGCAACGCGAATTTGCGTAATGCCGGCGGGCGGCAGATACCCACACCCATGACAGGCTCACTCATAGACCTTCCCCCATTATTATTGTTAGGTCGTTCAACCTTTCTGGGCGCCGCTAGGGTGCTGACCGGGATCACCTGTTTCAGAGCATAGTCCTGAAACCCGCAATCCAGAGCCCCTTCGGAAGCTGGCTTATCCTATCGGTGTTTTTGAAGGGCTGACAATCGATGGCACGTTATGTTTTGTTAACCGGGGGGATGTTTGGTTTTTCTGAATGGTTGGGTATTAGGTTGGGTGATTTGAGGTTTTGGGTTTTGGTTTGGTCGGGGTACATATCCGTTTCTTCGGTAACGGCCGCTGGCGGTTTCGCTCTTACAGCGACTCACTTTTTCAAACGCCAAAAAGTAAGCAAAAGGCTTTGCCCCGGCGTACGGCACCTCGCTGGGGCTCGGTGTTCCCTCGCTACGGTGTCCATCAGGGGGCATCGCCTACGGTCTGCTGCGCGACGACCTCCTCTCGATGTGTGCGGCTTCGCCGCACGGCGCTGCGCGCCTAACCCCCTGATGAACACCTCCACTCGGCCTGCCGAAGGGGCAAAAGATCAAAAGCCAAAGCCAAAGCAAAAGCGAGGCGGCCTACCGGCCGGCCTGATCGTTAGTTCGTGCGCGTTTCTCTGTAGGAGCTGTCGAGTGCAACGAGGCTGCGATCTTTTGATTTTGTTTTTTACAAGCGAGATCAAAAGATCGCAGCCTGCGGCAGCTCCTACGTTTGACGTGATACAGCACAAAATCGGGTCGGCTGTCAGGCCGCCATCGCCAGCAGGCTGGCTCCCACATCTATGGATACCCCCATTTCTGCAATACTGTTTTTGATGTGTGTTTGGCTTGCTTTCATCTATCCGGCGTCTGGGGGACGACCCTGCGCCTCGATGAGAATCGCGCCTGACGGCCCTTCATAGGGAGAAGGCTTTTTCAGCCTTGTGGGAGCCCAGGGTAGTCGTCAGGCCGGTTGGCCGTTCACGTCATCTGTTATCCAGCATCGCAAAACCAGGTGGGTGGTGCTCGGGTGGCAGCGGGGTCAAGCGTTCATCGCGCTTGACCCCGCCTTGAATTCATCATGGTGAGCGGCGATCGACCAGGCGATTCTTGCCAGTTTGTTGGCCAGGGCGCAGACCACACGGTTGGAATGATGGCGAGCCAGTAGCTGGCGAACCCAATCGGCTAGCGCTCCTGTCTGTCGTTCCAGCCCCATCAGATACACACGGGCGCATTGAATGAGCAGTCGCCTTTGATTTCGGTCACCGCGTTTGCTGATACCCAAAAGTACGGTCTTGCCACCGGTGGAATGTTGTTTGGGCACCAGCCCAATCGAGGCTGAATAGTCTCGACCGCACTTGAACTGCTGGCCGTTGCCCAACTCCGCAGCCAGGACGCTGGAGGTGATCGGGCCTACGCAAGGTATCGTCATCAGGCGAGAAGCCAGATCATCTTCAGCGGCTTGGCGTTCAACCTGCTTGTCCAGCGCCTTGACCTGCCCGTCCAGGTAGTTGAAGTGCGCATGCAGTCCCAGCAGGATTTGTTTGATCAGCGCAGAAAATGAGCATTCCTCCAGCAGCGCTGGCAGTTCTTTGATGGAGTGAAAGCCTGGGGACAGGCTGATACCGACCTCCAACAGGCCGGCGTGAATCCGATTGACCGTAGCGGTGCGCTCCTTGATGTAGGACTCGCGCACTGAGTTGAGCATGGCCAGCGCTTGTTGCGCTTCGGTTTTCGGGGACACAAAACGCATGGTCGGGCGGCTCGCCGCCTCGCAAATCGCCATGGCATCGGCGAAGTCGTTCTTGTTGCTTTTTACATAAGGACGCACGAGATGAGGCGCTATGAGCCTGGGCATATGCCCCCATTTTGCTGCTTCTCGCGCCATATAGTGGGCGCCGCCACAGGCTTCCATCACCACCGTGCACGGTTCAAGGTTGGCCAAGTGCCTGGCCAGTCCCGCGCGATTGAATTTCTTGTGGTAGAGCTCATGACCGCGATCATCTTGAGCATGCAGATGGAAGGTATGTTTCCCTAGATCGATAGCGACAATAGTTACGTTGTTCATGGCAATGGCCTCCGAAAGACACCCTGTGAAAGCTTAGAGAGCAATCACAGGGTGTGAGGGGGTAGCCATTTCATTAGGGGATCGGCGTACACCCAAGCTCTTCACCACTCAACAGGCCGAGCGTTAGCTCGCCTACCGCTTTTGACCTTGATCCACCCGCCCCTTCGGGAGGCTGAGTGGAGGCGTTCATCCGGGGGGAGGCGCGCAGCGCCGTGCGGCGAAGCCGCATACATCGAGAGGAGGTTGAAGCGAAGCCAACCGGAGGCGATGCCCCCGGATGGATGCCGGAGCGAAGGAACGCCGAGCCCTAGCGAGGGGCCGGACGCTCGGGGCGAGCGTTTTTTTTGCTTACTTTTTTGAGGCGTTTGTCAAAAAAGTGAGTCGCCGTAAGGGCGAAACCATAAGCCGCCGTTACCGCAGCAACGGATATGTACTCAACCAGCCAAGGCCCTGGTCGGCCCAAAGGCCGCCAAGGTCAACAGCAAGCAGACTCAAGCCAAACTCTTGCTAACCACCTCAAACACATCACTGGACAACTGCCCCGAAGCCCGAATCCGCTCCAGCTCCCCTTTCATCAACGCCTGACGCGCAGCGTCATACTTGCGCCAGCGAGTCAAAGGCGCCAACTGACGAGAAGCAATCTGCGGATTGAACCCGTTCAGCTCGATCACCAGATCCGCCAGGAAGCGATACCCGGAGCCATCCGCCGCATGGAAGTTGATCAGGTTCTGCCCGGCAAATGCACCGACCAGCGCACGCACCTTGTTCGGGTTCTTGATGTTGAACGCCGGATGCTGCATCAACGCCTTGACCCGTTCAAGTCCACCCGGCAACACGCTGCCGGCCTGGACGCTGAACCACTGGTCCATGACCAGCGGGTTGTCCTTGAAGTGCTCGGCAAAACTGGCCAGTGCCGTGGCCTTCTGCTCTTCGAACGGCGAGTTGATCAACACGGCCAGCGCGGTCAGGCGTTCGGTCATGTTGTCGCACGCGTCGAACTGTTCCAGCGTCGCGGCCAAAACTTCCGGTTTGCCGCTAAGCATCAGGTACGACAGCGCAATGTTCTGCAAGGCGCGGCGGGCAAAATGCTCGGCCTCGGCCACGTACGGGGTTTGCTTGGACAAGTCGCGGTTGGCCTGATAACGCAGCCACAAACCTTCGAACAGCGCATCCGCCAGTTGTTTGCGGGCAAACTCGCGGGCGGTGTGGATGGCGTCGACATCCGCCACTTCGCTGATCTCGGTCAGGTACGCTTCGCTTGGCAGCGAGAGCATTTCGGCGACCATCGCCTGGTCCAGCGACTCATCGGACAGCACGGTGCGCAAGGCCGAAACCAGACGCTGATCCAGCACCAGCGCTTCGCCCTTCTGCTGCTGGGCGATCAACTCTTGCAGGACCTGCACCGACAATTGCTGACCGGCATCCCAGCGATTGAAACCATCGCTGTCGTGCTGCATCAGGAACATCAACTGGTCGCGGTTGTACGGGAAGCTCAGTTTCACCGGCGCGGAGAAGCCACGCAGCAACGACGGCAGTGGTTGTTCGGCGATGTCGACGAACGTGAATGTCTGCTCGGCTTCGGTCACCGAAATCACCCGGGTCGTGCCTTGAGCCGCAGCTTCACCGGCCAGACGCAGGGCAATCTCGTTACCCTTGCTGTCGAGCAGGCCCAGTTCAACCGGAATCACGAATGGCAGTTTTTCTACCTTGTCCGGGGTTTGCGGGCAGCTTTGACGGAAGGTCAGGCTGTAGGTTTTTGCCGCCGCGTCGTAGGACTCGCTGACTGCCAAACGTGGCGTACCGGCCTGGCTATACCAGCGCTTGAACTGGGTCAGGTCGACACCGTTGGCATCTTCCATAGCCTTGATGAAGTCATCGCAGGTCACGGCCTGGCCGTCGTGGCGTTCGAAGTACAGATCGCTGCCCTTACGGAAGCCTTCGGCGCCGAGCAAGGTGTGGATCATGCCGACCACTTCCGAGCCCTTTTCGTACACGGTCAGGGTGTAGAAGTTGGAAATCTCGATGAAGCTGTCCGGGCGCACGGCATGGGCCATGGGGCCGGCGTCTTCGGCGAACTGGTGGGTGCGCAGGTAGGCCACGTCCTGGATGCGCTTGACCGTGGCCGAGTTCATGTCGGCGGAGAAATGCGAATCGCGGAATACGGTAAAGCCTTCCTTGAGCGACAGCTGGAACCAGTCGCGGCAGGTCACGCGGTTGCCCGACCAGTTGTGGAAGTACTCGTGGGCGACGATTGCCTCGACCCGCTGGTGCGCGGCGTCGGTGGCGGTTTCGGCGCGGGCCAGCACGGCGCTGGAGTTGAAGATGTTGAGGCCCTTGTTCTCCATGGCGCCCATGTTGAAGTCGTTCACGGCGACGATCATGAAGATGTCCAGATCGTACTCGCGACCGTAGACCTCTTCGTCCCAACGCATGGATTTCTTCAGGCTGTTCATGGCGTGCTGGCACTTGTCGATGTTTTCCGGCTCGACATAAATGCGCAGCGCTACAGTGCGATCGGTCATGGTGGTGAAGGTGTCTTCAACGCACCACAAATCACCGGCCACCAGCGCGAACAGGTACGCCGGCTTCATGAACGGGTCTTCCCAGGTCGCCCAGTGCCGGCCATCTTCACCGGGACCGCTGGCAATCGGATTGCCGTTCGACAGCAACACCGGGTAGCTATGCTGCTCGGCCACCACGGTGGTGGTGAACTTGCTCATCACGTCCGGGCGGTCGAGGTAATAAGTGATCTTGCGGAAACCTTCGGCCTCGCACTGGGTGCAGAACATCGTGCCGGACTTGTACAGGCCTTCCAGCGCCGTGTTGGTTTCCGGGTGGATGCGCACGCTGGTGTCGACCGTGAACGTGGTGCTGGTCGGGTGCAGCGTCAGGTGGTTTTCGGTCAGTTGGTAGTCAGCTTCGCTCAGCTCGCGGTCGGCCAGGGTCACCGACAGCAGGTCGAGTTGCTGTCCATCCAGTACCAGCGGCGGCAGGCCCGGGCCACGCTCGGGATTGCGGCGCATCACCAGTTGCGCGTGGACCAGGCTGTGGTCCTCGAACAACTCGAAGGTCAGGTGTGTTTCATCAATCAGGTACTCGGGGGCCTGATAGTCCTTGAGGTAGATCATCTTCGGTTGTTCGGTGCGCATGCTGGAGTCCTTAACTATGCACGGCGAGCTGGTAGGCCGTGTACTTACGAATATTGATCACGCCGGTGTCGAAGATCAGGTATTGGCCTTTGATCCCCATCAGCGTGCCTTCGGCAATCGGATTCTTGTCCAGGTTGAAGCTGACAATTTTCGCCGGATACTGTTCGACCGGAAAGCGGATTTCGAGCGGTTCGACGTCAGCAATAGTCTGAATCGCCTGTAGGCCGAATCGTTCCTGCAAACCTTGCAGGCCTTCGGCGCAGCTGTCGAACAACTGGTCGCGCACCTGCGGCAGATCCACCGACACCGCATCGCCCTTGAGCAGGGCGCGCCAGTTGGTCTTGTCGGCCACCTGACTGCGGAACAGGTCCTCGACGAAGCCCGACTGCTGGCGGGTGGAGACGCGCATGATCGGCAACGCCTGACTGGCGCCCTGATCGATCCAGCGCGTCGGCAGCTGGGTGGCACGGGTGATCCCGACTTTCACCCCGGATGAATTCGACAGGTAGACGATGTGATCGGTCATGCAGAACTTCTCGCCCCACTCCGGTTCTCGGCAGGTGCCGGCGTCGAAATGGCAGCGTTCCGGGCTCATGATGCACACGTCACACTGGGCCAGTTTGGTCATGCACGGGTAGCAGTAACCCTGGCTGAAACTGGTTTTGGTCTTGCGCCCGCAATGGGTGCAGTGGATCGCACCCAGGTATTCCAGGCCCACCGTGGTGCCGATCAACGGATTGACCGGAACCTCGGTTTCGCCCAGACGAAATGCGTACTGCACGTTCGGCCCGTCCAGGCGCGCCGACATTTTGCTGATTGCACCGCGGCCAATCTCGATCAATGGATGGCATCCGACTTGAACAGGATATTTGGCACCTGGATCGATTTGGAGCTGCATTCCTGTGGGCCCATGTAGCCAGTACGCTCTTCCTCGGGCAGGTTCTGGATTTCCCAGGCGATCATCGCTTGCAACGACAGTTCGCGTTGCTCGGCGGTGAGTTTGCCACCGTCGGCCCATTTACCGATTTCCACCGCCAGTTTCAGGTTCTGGTAGATGTCCGGGGTGATGTTCTTGATCATTTCGTTAAAAGAGGACATTGGGTCTCCGTCTCTTTGTTGCATGTTCTGAAATTAGGCGGCCAGTTTACGGCGGTTGTACAAACCACCCAACAAACCGGTGAAGCATCCGATGAGTAACCCGCTGACATGGGCCGCGTTGGCGATTTCGCCGAAGCCGATCATCGAGACCAGCCCGGACAGGCACAGCAACAGCCACACCAGCATCATCACCAGCACCCCACGGGGCAGGCGATAGGCGGGGTTCGGCGCCAGCAGCTGGAAGATCCAGCAGTGTCCGAGCAAGCCGTACAGCACGCCGGACAACCCGCCGAACAGGCTCGGGCCACTGAAAACGTATTGGGTGTAGTTCGAAACCAGGCTGAACAGCAAGGTCAAGCCGACCAGGTTGATGCTGCCCTGGCGCGATTCGATGCGCCGCCCCAGCTCCCAGTACCACATGCCGTTCATGGCCAGGTGCAGGATGCCGAAGTGGATCAGCATCGGTGTGACCAGTCGCCACCACTGCCCCGCCGCCAGGCTGTCGGCCAGTGGCGTGAAGTGGATGTATTCGCCGACGATGCGAAAATCGAGGAAGGTCAGCCAGCGCATGGTGTTGAGGTTGTCGCCGAGCATCGTCAGCGCACCGACCAGCACGCTCAGCAGCAGTATCGCGGCGGTTGCCTTGGCATAACGCACCTGCTCGACGAAACCCGGGCGCTTCCTGGTTTGCGCCACCGGAATGTCCAGTTGCTGGTCGGGATCGCCCGCCGGAAAACGTTCGTACAAGGCGCGAACGTCCTCGCTGATGTTGTCCGGCACCCACAACACCTGTTCGCCCGCCTCTTCGCTGACCCGATGCGGCACCTGCATGCGTTGCAGCAATTTGACGAAGCCGCTCAGGTCCACCGCCAGCGGCAGACGCAATACCGCCACAGAACTCATTGCAAAACCTCCGGTCGCTCAACATCGACCCAGACAAATTTATGCGGATCGAGCCGCGTTTCCTGATCCAGGCGATAGGCGACCAGTTTGCCGTAGAGCACGGCGCTGTAGTCCAGGCAGGCAAGGTTCGGCCGGATCGGCGCCGGTTTGCCGCTGCGCCAATAATGGCCAACGAACAGCAACGGTTCGTCGACGCCGTAGCGCAACAGGTTGTTTTTTTCAGTGGATGTCAGTGGCGTCTGGGCCACGGGTTCAGGCAAGGCGTCTGGCTGAAACACGATATCCCCGTAGGTTTTCGGGTCGTCTTCCCAGAACTTGGTGCGGAAGAACGAACGCACCAGGCCATCGCCGCTGGTCATGGTCAAGCCATGGGGCAGGCGCATGTCGGTGCCGCGCAGCAGACGGTCGAACACGGTACAGGCAAAGGAGCCTGACTCGGCCGAGGTCTGGAGGAAATGCTCGTCGATGCAACCGTTGGGGAACAACGCCCGCAGCGGTTCGATCAGGCCGGCATCCCAGCAGGCATGCACCACGCGGAAACGCCCGGCATCGAGGAACAGTGGCAGTTCATAGAACCACTGCTGAAAGTCATGCCAATCGCCAGGATGATGTTCGAACTGGGTCAGGGTTTCATGCAGCAAGCGGGCATGACGCGGCGTGTGTTCGCGCACGAACTGCTTGCCGCTGCCAGGCAGCGCCGGCGTGCCCCAGCCCAGTGCGTTGAATTCATGGTTGCCCATGATGCACAGCGCCTGACCGGCCTCGACCATGTCGTGGACGATGTGCAGCGCCTCGCGAATCCGCGGGCCGCGGTCGATGATGTCGCCGACGAACACCGCCATGCGCGAGGCATGACGCCAGACGCCACCTTGTTTGTGATAACCGAGCCGGTCGAGCAAATGCTCAAGGGTCAGAGCGCAACCGTGCACGTCACCGATCAGGTCGTAGCTACGCGCGGGATCGAGCATCAGTCGCCTCCACCACCCAACTTGCTGCCCCAGCCGAGTTTGGTCCGGCAGACTTCGTAGTAGTTGTGGTCGAGCGGATGGATCAGCCGCAATTTCTGCGCTTTTTTGCTGACGGTGATGGTGTCGCCGGGCGCACAGGTAAAGTGGTTCTGCCCGTCACACGAGACTTGCGGGTAAATCTGCATATCCTTGGACACGACGATTTTCAGCTCACTGTTGCCATCGACCACAATCGGCCTGCCCGACAAGGTATGGGGGTACATCGGCACAATTACAATGGCGTCGAGCTTGGGATGCATGATCGGGCCACCGGCGGACAGTGCATACGCAGTCGAACCGGTCGGTGTGGCAACGATCAGGCCGTCGGCCTTCTGGCTGCAGACGAACTGGCCGTCGATATACAGCTCGAACTCGATCATCCGCGTCGATTTGCCGGGGTGCAGCACCACATCGTTCAGCGCATCGCCCTGACCGATGGCCTCGGCGTGGCGACGGACTTCAGCCTGCAGCAGGAAGCGGTTTTCCACCAGATAATGGCCGTCGAGCACTTCGGCGACTTTGATTTCCAGCTCGTCGGGGCGAATATCGGTCAGGAACCCGAGGCTGCCACGGTTGATGCCCAGCACCGGAATATTGTGTTTGGCCAAGGCCCGGGCGGCGCCCAGCAGGCTGCCGTCCCCGCCGACCACAATCACCATGTCACAGACTTCGCCGAGCATCTTGCGCGAAGACGTTTGCAGGCCGTGGCCCGGCAGGACTTCGGCGATGGTGTCTTCGAGGATCACGTGCAGGTGACGATCGAGCAGAAAGCGTTTCAGTCGGCGGACGGTATCCAGCACTTGAGAACTGCCGAGGCGTCCGATGATGCCGATATTGCGAAATTGCTCCATGGGGCTCCTGCTGGGAATCTGTGCGACGACGAAAAACACGATTATGGGTGAAAGCGGCGGATAGACAAAATCCTTTCAGCGCCAAGGATGTACTCCTGTTTGAGGCTATGCTCGCAAGATGATCCTATTTCCAGATTTGCTGCAGTTGCCCCACCAGTTGCGCCACCCCGAGGTGCGCGACCTGGCGTGGGTCATCCTCGCGCCGCCGATGCTCGCCGACACGCCGTGGCCGCAACGCCATCCGCTGGCCGGTAGCGACTGGGTGCAGGCACCGGAGCACCTGGAACACTGGCTGCGTCGACTGGATCAGGACAGCTACGGCCTGCTGCACTGGCTGGCCCAGGCCCGCACCCGGCGACTTGGCCTGTATTACGAACGCCTTTGGCAGTTTGCCGTGCAGCACGCGCCCGGCATCGAACTGATCGCCGCCAACATGCCGATCCGCCGCGAAGGCCACACGCTGGGCGAACTGGACATGCTGCTGCGCGATCGCGACGGCGTGCATCACCTGGAACTGGCGATCAAGCTGTATCTCGGCCCGCAACAGGGCGACGGCCACGACGCCGAGCAATGGCTCGGTCCCGGCTGCCATGATCGGCTGGACCGCAAACTGGCCCATCTGAGCGAGCATCAATTGCCGATTTCGGCGCGCCCGGAGAGCCGCGAAGTGCTGGCGGCACTGGATATCCGCCAGTTCAGCGCGCATTTGTGGCTGGGTGGTTACTTGCTTTATCCATGGCCGGGGCCGGCGGCGTCTCCGCGTGGCGCACATCCGCAGCATTTGCGCGGTCGCTGGCTGCATCAAAAGGACTGGCCGGAATTTGTCGCGCAAAGCCCGCCCGGTCGCTGGCAACCCCTGCCCCGCCACGCCTGGCTGGCGCCGGCGCATTACACGGCGGAGCACACCTGGGGCGCCGAACAACTGAAGGCATGGATGACTGACCTCGACCCGCTGGCGCCGGCGCAATTGCTGGTTCGACTGACGGAAAACGCCAAGGGCGATTGGGAAGAGGCCGAGCGGTTGTTTCTGGTGGCGGATCTTTGGCCGAATGTGCCGGGGCAAGGTTGATCCGGACTTTGTAGGTGTAGCGAAAAGATCGCAGCCTGCGGCAGCTCCTACAGGTGTAAGCATTCCAATGTAGGAGCTGCCGAAGGCTGCGATCTTTTGATCTTGCTCTTCAACAATCTAGAGGGACAACCGCACAGCCAACGCCGCCAACGTCACCAGCAACACCGGCACCGTCAACACGATCCCCACCTTGAAGTAATACCCCCAGCCAATCTGAATATTCTTGCGCTCCAGCACATGCAGCCACAGCAATGTCGCCAGGCTGCCGATCGGGGTGATTTTCGGCCCCAGGTCACTGCCGATGACGTTGGCGTAGATCATCGCCTCTTTCACTACACCGCTCGCCTGGCTGGCATCAATGGACAACAACCCGATCAGCACCGTCGGCAAGTTGTTCATGATCGAGGACAGCAACGCGGTCAATACGCCAGTGCCCATCGCCGCGCCCCAGACGCCGTACTCGGCAAGGCCATTGAGCCAACCCGCCAGATACCCGGTAAGCCCGGCATTGCGCAGGCCGTAGACCACCAGGTACATGCCCAACGAGAAAATCACGATATGCCACGGCGCTTCTTTCATCACTTTGCGCGTGGAAATCTTGTGGCCACGGGCCGCGATGGCCAGCAGCAAGGCAGCGCACACCGCTGAAATCGCGCTGATGGGAATGCCCAACGGTTCCAGCGCGAAACAACCGAGCAGCAGGATCACCAGCACCGCCCAACCGGCATAGAACGTCGCCTTGTCGTGGATCGCGGTTTCCGGGTGCTCCAGTTGTTCGGGATCGTAAGCCTTGGGAATGTCGCGCCGGAAAAACCACATCAGCATCGCCAGGGTCGCGGCCACGCTCACCAGGTTGACCGGGATCATCACCGCCGCATAACGGTTGAAGCCGATGTTGAAGAAGTCTGCGGACACGATGTTCACCAGGTTCGACACCACCAGCGGCAGGCTCGCGGTGTCGGCGATGAAACCGGCGCCCATGACGAACGCCAGGGTTGTCGCCTTGGAGAAACGCAACGCCAACAGCATGGAGATCACGATGGGCGTGAGAATCAGTGCCGCGCCGTCGTTGGCGAACAACGCCGAGACCAGCGCACCGAGCAGCACCATGTAGGCAAACAACTTGCGCCCGTTGCCTCGCCCCCACCGGGCTACGTGCAGCGCGGCCCAGGCAAAAAAACCGGCCTCGTCCAGCAACAGGCTGATGATGATCAACGCGACAAAGGTGCCGGTGGCGTTCCAGATGATCTGCCACACCAACGGGATGTCAGTCAGGTGCACCACACCGAAAATCAGCGCAAGCACTGCGCCGAACACCGCACTCCAGCCGACGCCCAGCCCTTTGGGTTGCCAGATCACCAGGGTAATTGTCAGCAGGAAAATCAGTGACGCAACGAACATTCAGGGCAACCTTGAAAAAACCGGAAAACGGGCCGCCCCTGGACCTCGCAGCATTGACCGGTCACAACCGAATCACATGCCCCTCGATTGGCGGGACCTGCCCATGAAACAAGCGCGAAACAACGGCTTGCGCCGCTTCATAACCGTGGCTCTCTTTCACCTCAAGCAACGGATGTTCATTGGCCGTCACCTTCTTGAAAAACTGCAGCAAGCCCTCACCGATATGCTGACTGACCCCTTCCGGCCCCCAATCGGCATTGCGCTTGCGAATCTGGACCGGTGCAAAAAAGAATACGGGCTGCGGCCCCTCGATTGCAGTCAGCCGAGCCTCATGAGTGCTTTGCGCAGAACCGGCGAAGCAACTGTAAATCAACTGCCCGGCAAAATGCTGATGCACACGATCGCGTAAATCAAGGTCGCCGGAAAAATCCACGTACACCGTTGGACGGTCGTTGGGCAGGTTTGCCAGTTCCTCGTACGAACCCGTACGTTCGTAACAATCCAGACGCTCGACAAAGGCTTTGTTGCCGGCCGAGGTCAACCCCACTCTTTCCAGACCAGGATGATTTCCCAGGCAGACGGCAGTGCCATAGGCGGTTTTGCTTGATGCGCTGGAGAACACCAGGCGAGTCGAACCGAAAAACTGCTTGTCTTGCAGGAAGTCGGCGAGCATCGAAGACGTCAAGAACAGCGGCTTGAGCAAAATCTGCAGGTTTTCGGTATCGGGGCTGTAGTAAGCGTCCCAACTACAGCGGGTGTACTGGTTATAGGCCGAAGTCAAACCTTGCCGGTGTTCGGCGCCGTCGTAGAAACCGCGCTCGGTAACCCGTTCCGGGCGCATCCACAGGTGGCTGGCAATCGGGAAATACCCGTAGAAGCGCTCTCCGACCTTGATGCCTGCGACATCCGACGCGATGACATCAGCAAAACCCCAGGCCGGTACGTGGCCCCATTCCGCCAATCCGGTAGGAAAGAAGCCCCAGTAGTTCATCGAGTTGCCATAAGCGGCGTAGGTAATGTTGTTGGTGGTCAGCGCGCAACGGTCAATCTTCAGAATGACTTCCCCCGCGGCGGGAACGAAACTGCGCGAAACCTGCTCGATGCGGCTTTGATCGAGGGCATCTTTACGGGTAATCAGTCGTGTTACCGTGCTTGTGATTTGCATCCTTCAATCTCCTGCTGCGACACAGTGGCGGGTAGCACCAGCGTAGTGGCCGCCAATGAAGAACGGGTTCGGAAACAGCAAGGGCCGGTTGCCCACCGTCAATCCCCGCGCAAAACCGCTGAAACGACCGACTCAGGCCCGGGCGATTTTCACCGTCGATGCGATTTATGAGGCATTTGTTCGGATTTGGCAGCGAGACGGCTGGTCAGGCCTGACCACCCGCGAGGTGGCACTGGAAGCAGGTGTTGCAATCGGCACGCTCTACGACTACTTCCCGAGCAAGGAGGCCTTGCTATCCGGTTACATCCGTCATCGTCTGGATATCCTGCTACAGGAACTGGATGAATCTGTCGTACAAGCCAACGACCAGGACTGGCCAACCCGAATCAAGCGCCTGATTCGCCTGACCTGCGACCCCGACGATGAGGGCCAACCCCTTTTCAATCACGCCGTGCTGCTCATCGAACACCAGATCGCCGAACCTAAACATCACCGAAGAGTGTTCGATGAGCTGGCACAGAAATGGCGTGAGGCCTTCGCGGCCTGCGACGACCTGCCAGCGCAACCCTCGCCAGCGACCATCGATGCCTGGGTGATCATGGCCTGGGGTGGCCGACGTTATTGCGTTACCGCACAACCGGCGGCGGCACAAACCACCGCCTGGCTGTCGGAAATGGAAACGATGATCTGCGCAAGACTCCAGACCTCGCCTGAGCCTCCGTAGGAGCAAATCTTGCTCGCGATGGACGTCAACGATGACGCAGGCTGCCTGAATGATCGCGGCGCCCAGACATTCTTCGCGAGCAAGATTTGCTCCTACAGGTTCAGGGTATTTGTCACATCTTTTTGTGTTGCTCGACCCACTGCCCGAAGGCATTAATGAAACTTTGCAGGAACGGCTTGACCGATTCCGACAGTTTGCCTGCCTCATCGAACGCCGAACCGGCACCGCCCAGATAGGCTTCCGGCTGCTGCATCAACGGCACGTTGAGAAACACCATGGACTGGCGCAAGTTGTGGTTGGCGCCAAATCCGCCAATCGCACCCGGCGATACACTGATCACCGCACCCGGCTTGCCATTCCAGGCGCTCTTGCCATAAGGGCGCGAGCCCACGTCAATAGCATTCTTCATCGGCGCCGGCACCGAACGGTTGTATTCCGGGGTCACGAACAGCACCGCGTCGGATGAACTCACTTGTTGTCGGAAAGTGCTGTAGGCTGCCGGCGGTGAATCACCATCGATGTCTTCGTTGTAGAGCGGCAAATCGCCGATTTCGACGATAGTGAGTTTGAGGTTGGCCGGCGCCAGATCAGCCAGGGCCAGCGCAATCTTGCGGTTGATCGATGCTTTGCGCAGGCTGCCGACCACTACGGCGACGTTATAGACATTGCTCATGGAAGACTCTCGATTGTCCGTGGGGGGAGCCTGTAGTTATAGATGATCGGACGACAGTTCAACCAGTGAACACAGGTATATCTGCGTCCTGATTATTTTTTTTATGTAGGAAAACTTACCGTGCTCGATGGCGGTCTACAAAGCCGCAAATCAAGCGTTTTATCTCCAGAGGTTCTAAGCAGATGGCAGCAGTACTCGTCGGTCAGTTCCATGCAAGAGACGCGGAAGGCCGCATTTATTCCGTGCATGAGTTCCAGGACTCCACCCCGGCGACAGGTTCGACGCCTGTTACCACCTACAAGCTGGCCATTGGCGATCGCGTAAACAAACTCGATGAAAACGAGTTTCAACTGGTGCAAACCGGCGTCACCCTGACCCGTGAACCGGAAACGAATGCCGTTTCATAACTCGATGTTATGAGCAGAAGTCATATGCGCGGACTTGGGTTAGGATTCAGCCACTGACTCCTTCACCTGCTGAACATGGACTTCACGCATGCGCTTACGCCATATCGAAGTGATCCAGGCGCTCCTGCAGACCGGTCACCTGGGCACCGCCGCCGAATGGCTGCAGTTGCCGGTGACCGAGGTCGAGCGCATTTTGCGCGACGCCGAGGATCAGTTGGGCTTCATGCTGTTCTCCAGCGTGCGCGGTCGCTTGCAGGCGACGCGCGAGGCGCGGGAGTTGCAGGTTGAAATCGCCCATGTCTACGAGGCGCTCGAACCGGTGCAGCGTCTGGCCAATAGCCTCAAGCAATACCTCGCCCCCCCACTACGTATCATCTGCACCCCGCCGCTGGCCCAGCAATTGCTCCCGCAAAGCATTGCAGCGCTGCGTCGACGCGTGCCCGATGCGCCTTGCACCCTTCTCAGCCAACCCACCCGCGACATCGTCAAAAGCTTATTGCTGCGCGAAAGCGATCTGGGCCTGAGCCTGCATGACCCGGACCGTGTCGAGATTGATTGTCAGGTGATTGCCCAAGGCAAATTGCAATTGCTCGCGCCGCACGGATGGCTGCAACAGAAACAGAAATACATCTCGCTGCAGGATCTCGCCGGTCAGGCGATGGTGGGGCTGGAAGGTCATGACCCGCTCAGCCCGGCCCTTGAGCACAAACTGCACGCGCTGCGCCCGGCGCCGGTGATTCAGACCCGGGTCCAGACCCATCAAATGATGCGCAGCATGGTCGAGGCCGGTGAAGGCCTGGCCATCGTCGACCCCTTCACCGCCCTCGGCGCCAAATCCGCCGGGCTCGATGCCTGCCCGCTGGCCCCCGCCGTTCCGATCAGCCTCTACGCCTTGACCTTGAAGAATGGCGAGCCTTCGCCCGCCGTCCAGACCTTGCTGGCGATCATCACGGAACAAGCCGCGGCGATGCTGGGGAACTGATCGGGTTTTCCAGCGGGTTATCGAACACGCGATACCAGAACAGCGCCACCTCGGCGGTATTGGGGTCGATGCCGCGATAGCGCATGTGGTCAATGCCGCCGATCACATAGCCGCACCGCTCATACAACCGGCACGCGCCGAGATTGTTGTTCTGGGTTTCGAGCATGATGCCCGGCAGTTTTTTCTTGCGACTCCAGAACTGCGCCACATCCAGCAATGCCTTGGCCACGCCATGGCGTCGTGCCGGGGCATGCACGGCCAGTTCGTCGATGTGGGCAAAACCATTCCAGTTAGTGCTGATCACCAGATGGCCGACGGGCTCGTCGTCCAGATAGGCCATGAAAATCGCACTGTCGGCGGCGTCGCGGAAACTGCTGAACTCTTCAGGATCGATGCCATAGCATTTGCGGTACGGCGTAATCGGCGTGACTGTCCATTGCTCCACTGGCTGGCCTATTTCAGGCGCACCGTAGACAGCGACTTCAAAACTGAAATCACTGCCCCAGATGTAAGCGGCAAAACCTTCGTCGGCAACCCGCACCGACAGCCCTGGATGATTTGGATTCATGACCGGTTGCATACTGGGAAAGGTCCTCATTCCTTGATGCAATCGACGGTATAGTGCCGCCCATTGCCCTCGTCTTCATGTTGCAATCCGTGCACATCGGCGACGAACCCCGGGAAACTGCTATCGAATGTGCGAGCAAACGCCAGGTAGTCGATGATCGAGCGGGCTGACTCGGTAAAACGCTCACCCGGCATGATCAACGGAATTCCCGGGGGATACGGCACCAGCATTACGGCAGCGATCCGCCCTTCCAGAGCATCGATCGACACCGCTTCGACTTCGCCGCGCACCAGGTAATCATAGGCGTCCGCCGGCTTCATGGCGATTTCCGGCAGTACCGTGTACATGCGCTTGAGGTGTTTGGCCGTGGCATTGCTGCGATAGCAGGCGTGCAGTTGATCGCACAGATCGCGCAGCCCCATGCCCTGATAGCGCGCGACATTCTGTTGCGCCACACACGGCAGGCAGTTCGCGAGGCTGACGTTGGCGTCATAACTGCGCTTGAACTCCAGCAACTCGGTGAGCAGCGTGCTCCATTTGCCCTTGGTGATGCCCATCGAGAACAGCACCAGGAACGAATACAGCCCGGTCTTCTCCACCACCAACCCGCGCTCCCAAAGGAACTTGCTGACCACCGCCGCCGGAATCCCGCGTTCACTCAGTGCGCCGCCCGCGGTCAGGCCCGGCATCACCAGGGTGACTTTGATCGGATCAAGCAACACGTAATCGTCGGTCACGTCGCCGAAGCCGTGCCAGTCATCCTCCGGCTGCAGCAGCCAGTCTTCGGTCACCACTCGGTCGATGCCTTCCACCGACGGCGGCTGCCAGATCGAAAACCACCAGTCATCCGCCGCGATGTGCTGACGCAGATTGGCCAGCGCCCGGCGAAAGCTCAGCGCTTCGTCGAACATTTCCTGCAACAGCGAACGCCCGGCCCCGCCCTCCATCATCGCCGACGCAACGTCCAGCGAAGCGATGATGCCGTACTGCGGCGAGGTGGAGATATGCATCATGAATGCTTCGTTGAAACGGTCACGATCCAGTTGCCGAGCGCCACCGTCCTGCACGTGAATCATCGACGCCTGGCTGAACGCCGCGAGCAATTTGTGGGTGGAATGGGTGGTGAACACCAACGGGCCATCGTCACTGCGGGACGTGCCCATGCCGTAACGCCCGGCGAAAAACTCATGGAACGCCGCGTAGGCGTACCAGGCCTCATCGAAATGCAGCACCTCGACGCTGTTGCCCAGTTGCTGCTTGATCAGCTCGGCGTTGTAACAGAGGCCGTCATAGGTCGAATTGGTCACTACCGCGAGCTTGACCTTGGGTGCTCGGCCCTTGGTCAGCGGGCTGGCATCGATCTTGGCCTTGATCGCCTGCGGACTGAATTCGCTCAGGGGAATCGGGCCGATGATGCCCAACTCGTTACGCTCCGGGCACAGGTACAACGGAATGGCGCCGGTCATGATGATCGAGTGCAGCACCGATTTATGGCAGTTGCGATCCACCAGCACCAGGTCATCGCGCGCCACCATGGAATGCCAGACGATCTTGTTGGCGGTCGAGGTGCCGTTGATGACGAAGAAGGTATGGTCGGCGCCGAAGTTGCGTGCCGCCCGGGCCTCGGCTTCCGCCAGTGGCCCGGTGTGATCCAGCAACGAGCCGAGCTCCGGCACCGAGACCGACAGATCCGAACGCAGGGTGTTTTCCCCGAAAAACTGGTGAAACGCCTGCCCCACGGGGCTCTTGTGATAGGCCACGCCGCCGCCATGGCCGGGGGTATGCCAGGAATAATTGGAATCGGCGGTGTGCTGCACCAGCGCCTTGAAGAACGGTGGCAGCAGCCCGTCCAGGTACTTGCGCGCTGCCCGCGCCACTTGCCGGGCGAGAAAAGGCACGGTGTCTTCGAACAGGTAGAGAATCCCGCGCAGCTGATTGAGCTCGGCCATGGCGTCGGCGGGCGCGTTTTCCAGGGTCACTTGTTCGCCCAGGGCGAAGATCGGCAAATCCGGCGCACGCACACGCGCCAGTCCGATCAACTCGGCCATATTGTGTAATAAATGAGAATGGGCGCTGGCGTCTTCCGCCGCGATCAGCATGCACGAGAGACCGTGGTGCGTCGACGCGACCAGCCGCCCTTCGGTGTAATCCATCGCCGAGACGATGCTGAAACCTTCCTGTTCCAGCTCCCGGGCGATACCTCGCACGCGGTCGCCGGCGACAGTGTCGGCCTTGATGTCGCGATGGACGATCAGCACCGGGAATTTCAGGTCTTTGTACATGAGGCTCAGTGTCCCGAGGCGGCAGACCAGAGCCTGCCAATCACCTCAGGGTAGAGGGTTGAAGCGGATGTGGCGAGCGTGATGCCCTAAAGCGGTACCGGTGCTGCACTATTTTGTAGCGGAAATTTCTTTTGTAGGAGCAAGGCTTGCCCGCGATAGCGATCTCTCAAACGCCATCGCGAGCAAGCTTTGCTCCTACAGATAAGCGCACATCAGGCCTGCGCTTCCGCCTCGGCCAGTTGCAACCACAAGGCCGGGGCGCCGGCGGATTTGCTGATGATTTCCAGACGCGTCGCGTGTTGCGCCAGATCGTCTTCACTGGCGCGAATGATGAGGGCCGGCTTGCGATCGGCCGGCAGACGACGGATTTCAGTGGCGGAGTTGTCCGCGCCTTCACCGGAGCCATTGCCGTCGGACGCGTTACCGGCCAGGGACAAGCTGGTCTGGCCGCCGGTCATGGTCAGGTAGACGTCGGCGAGAATCTCGGAGTCGAGCAAGGCGCCGTGGAGTTCACGGCCCGAGTTGTCGACGCCATAACGTTTGCACAACGCATCGAGGCTGTTGCGCTGCCCCGGGTGACGTTCCCGGGCCATCATCAAGGTATCGAGGATCGAGCAGTGTTGCGTGATGTCCGCACGTTCGTGCTGGCCCATCAGGGCAAATTCGTTGTTGATGAAGCCAACGTCGAACGCCGCGTTATGGATGATCAGCTGCGCGCCCTTGATGAACTCGAAGAACTCTTCGGCCACCTCGGCGAAACGCGGCTTGCCCACCAGGAATTCGTTGGTGATGCCGTGGACGCCGATGGCGCCTTCATCACTTTCGCGGTCCGGTTGCAGGTAAACGTGAAAATGCCGGCCGGTCAGGCGCCGACCGATCAACTCGACACAACCGATCTCGATAATCCGGTGGCCGTCGGTCACCGGCATGCCGGTGGTTTCGGTATCGAGTACAACGGATCTGGTGGCCATCAGTGCTCAGCTCTCAACGGGTCAATCGTGCAAAAAACGCGGATATTAACATGCTCCTACAGGATCAAAAATCAGACTTGCTTGAAACCGCGCACTTCATCCACGCCACGGTTGGCCAATTGGTCGGCCCGTTCGTTGCCATGATGGCCAATGTGCCCGCGCACCCATTTCCAGGTGACGTTGTGGCGGTTGACCTGTTCGTCGAGCAGCTTCCACAGGTCAGCGTTTTTCACCGGCTCTTTCGCAGCAGTTTTCCAGCCGCGTTTTTTCCAGTTGTCCATCCACTCGTTGATGCCTTTCATGACGTATTGGGAGTCGGTCACCAGCAACACATCGCACGAACGCTTGAGCTCTTCCAGGCCACGAATCGCGCCCATCAACTCCATGCGGTTGTTGGTGGTATTGGCTTCGCCGCCCCAGAGTTCTTTTTCAACGCCCTTGCACACCAGCAACGCGCCCCAGCCACCAGGACCGGGATTGCCTTTGCAGGCGCCATCAGTGAACAGTTCTACGCTATCGCTCATGCCAATCTATCCAGAAAATGCGGTGGCTCGCCGATCGCTGATCGACAACGCCCGAGACCGGGGCAACCCCGGTCGGAAATTGAAATTGGGTATTACGGTTCGATATTGCGCCGGTTGACCTTGGCCATCGGCAACGGAATCAGCTTGCCCATCGGTTCGCGGCGTTCCTGGCGGACCGGTCGCAGCCCTACGACAATCTTGCGCGCGACCAACAAATAGAAGCCGCCGCCGGACAATTGCCAGTCACCGGCCTTGCGTTCCCAGCCGGCCAGACGGGTCTGCCAGGCAGGCGAAGCAAGCGGCGGACGATAGCACCCGAAGCGGCGTTTCTCCAGCGCGAAGCCCAGCAGGTTCAGCCAGTCAGCCACCCGTGACGGAGAAATACAGCGCGCCTTGCCCAACCCGTCATGAGCAAACACATGACGCAGGCCCCAAGTGCTCCAGGGATTGATGCCGATAATCAACAGATGCCCGCCGGGCCGTACGCTGCTCGCGGCTTCACGCAGCAAACCGTGGGGCGACAGGCAGAAATCCAGACCGTGCTGCAACACCACCACATCGGCGGCATGCTCGCTCAATGGCCAGGCCTGCTCTTCGCAGACAATCTCGACCCCCGGCAACGGTGCGCCGAGGCGTACATTGCGCTGGACTTGCGGTGCCGACGGCGGGGTTTGCGCCGACGGGCCGTAATGCACCAGATAGCCGCCGAAAAAGCGTCCGAGCTCTTCTTCAAGCATGCGCCGTTCTTCATCCAGCAAAAATTGCCCGATCGGACCGGACAGCCACTCGCGGGCCTCGCTGATCAATTCCAGCCAGTCAGGATCGGCCTGAGCGAACGCTTTATCGGTCATTGCATTCTCCAACGCGCCAGGAAGTTCTAAGATGCGCCATTGTTTTCAGCTTGGCGAATCCGACGATGATACAGATCACTGCCCTGCCCGCCTTCACCGACAACTACATCTGGTTGTTACAAGACCCCGACACCCGGCGCTGCGCGGTGGTCGATCCGGGCGATGCCGCGCCCGTACGCGCCTGGCTCGCGGCAAATCCGACGTGGGTACTCAGTGATATTCTGATCACTCACCACCATCATGACCATGTCGGCGGCGTCCAGGAACTGAAGAAAGCGACGGACGCAAAAGTCTATGGCCCGGCCAGCGAAAACATCCCGGCGCGGGACGTGGCCCTCAAGGACAACGATCGCATCAACGTGCTCGGCCATGACTTCGATGTCATCGCCGTCCCCGGTCACACCCTGGGACACATTGCCTATCATCACCCCGGCCTGCTGTTCTGTGGTGACACCTTGTTCGCCGCCGGTTGCGGCCGTTTGTTCGAGGGCACGCCCCAGCAAATGTACACATCGTTGTCCCGTCTCGCGGCCCTTCCCGAGGATACGCGGGTGTACTGCACCCATGAATACACCCTGAGCAATCTGCGCTTCGCCGCTGCTGTCGAGCCGGGTAATCCAGACACCCTCGAACGCCTGGCCACCGTCACCCGACAACGGGAAGCCGGCATCATCACGCTGCCTTCCACGGTGGCCCTGGAAAAGCGCACAAATCCGTTTTTGCGCACCGGTGAAACATCCGTTAAAGAAAAAGCGGATGAACGGACCGGCACCGATAACTCCGCGCCCGATATGGTATTTGCTGCTTTACGGGCTTGGAAAGACACGTTCTAAACAGCTTGCACGATGGTCCTAAAACGCTGAAAGGTTGACCGCAGAGGGTGCGCTTTCTAGAATCGCCCGACATTTTTGCCCGGAACTTACTTCCAGCCAATGTCGTCATCCATACGTAAGTCCATCAATTCAGACGCATTGACCCGCTTGGCTCAAGCCATAGCGGTGGCTGTGTCCGCCACTCTGGCGGGTTGTTCCAGCCATGCTCCGCAGACTGAAGCGACACATACGCCGAACATTGCTGCCCGCGCCAAGCAGAAGCCTGTCTGGCTCAGCGAAAAGCCGAGCCCGCAGATCCCGCAGGACGTCTGGGAGCGCATGCGCCAAGGCTTCCAGTTGCAGGACAACGTGGGCGTCAACCCGCGCATCGAGCAACAGCGCCTGTGGTTCGCCAGCAATCCGTCATTCCTCGAGAACGCCGGGGAACGCGGCAGCCTCTACATTCACTACATTGTCGAACGCCTTGAAGAACGCAACATGCCGCTGGAACTGGCGCTGCTGCCGGTGATTGAAAGCGCCTACAACCCGATGGCCTATTCCCGGGCCGATGCGGTGGGTTTGTGGCAGTTCATTCCGTCCACCGGGCGTTACTTCAACCTGCGTCAAACCCGCTTTTATGACGGCCGTCGCGACATTACCGCGTCGACCACCGCGGCGATGGATTACCTGACCCGTCTGCACGACATGTTCAACGGCGACTGGCTGTTGGCCCTGGCTGCCTACAACGCCGGTGAAGGCACGGTCAGCCGCGCCATCGAGCGTAACGAAAAGCTTGGCTTGCCGACCGACTACTGGAACCTGCCGCTGCCAGCCGAAACCCAGGCCTATGTGCCGAAGCTGCTGGCCCTCTCGCAAGTGGTACTGGCGCCGGAAGCCTACGGGGTGAACCTCAACCCGATCGCCAACGAACCGTATTTCCAGGTCGTCGAAATCAACCAGCGCATGGACCTGTCCAAGGTTGCCGCGGTGGCCAACATCGACGAAGACGAACTGTTCCAGCTCAACCCGGCCTTCAAGCAGCGCACCACCATCGACGGCCCCCAGCATTTGCTGGTGCCGACGTCCAAGGCGCAGTTGCTGACCACCAGCCTGCAAACCATGCGTCCGGAAGAGCTGATCAGCAAGAAGCCGCTCAAGCCTGTGTTCGATGGTGCAGACAACACGGCAGTGGCCAGTGCCAAACGCAATTACCGGGTCAAACGCGGCGACAACCTTGGCTCCATCGCCAAGGCCAACAATGTCGACGTCAAGGATATTCAGCGCTGGAACAAGCTGTCGGGCAAGAACCTCAAGCCCGGTCAGACCCTGGTCTTGCAGGACACCAGCAAGCGCAGCCCGGGCCGCGTCAATACCGTGGTCGCGGCCAATTCCAAGACCAAAGCCAAGAAGTCGCAATCGCAGTACAAGGTTCAGCAAGGCGATTCGCTGTACATCGTGGCCAAGCGCTTCAACGTTGAAATGCAGCATCTCAAGCGCTGGAATCCTCGTGTCGGCCAGGCGCTGAAGCCGGGTCAGATGTTGACGGTGTCCAATCCGCACTAAAAAATGAGCCCCTGACTTCAGGGGCTTTTTTTTGCTCCTGTAGGAGCCGAGCTTGCTCGCGATAGCGGTGTTTCGGTCAACATCAATGTTGAATGTGATGCCGCCATCGCGAGCAAGCTCGGCTCCTACACGGACTGCGGCGCTCAATAAAGTTCTTGTCTTTTTCCTGTCCATACAAGCTGTTACTGTACGGGCCACCAAGCCCAAGCCGCCCGGATCGGATTTCTTATTTGAAGCGTCCCCTGCTCCTGCTCCTGATCAGCCTGGCCTTGAGTTCCACCGCAAGCGCGACGATCAGCGAAAGCCATGGTTATGCGCAGTTCGGCACGCTCAAGTATCCGGCCAGATTCACCCACTTCGACTGGGTCAACCCGCAAGCGCCCAAGGGCGGTACGTTGCGGGTAATGGCGTTTGGCACGTTCGACACACTCAACCCGTACACTTTCAAGGGCACCAGCCCGGTTGCCACACCGAACTTCCTGCAATACGGCATCAACGAGCTCAACGAACCGTTGATGGTCGGCACCGGCCAGTACGCACCGTCGGGCGACGAGCCCACCTCCAGTTATGGCCTGATTGCCCAATCGGTGGAGTACAGCGAGGATCGCAGCTGGGTGGTGTTCAACCTGCGCCCCGAAGCGCGCTTCCACGATGGCACGCCGATCACCGCGTACGACGTGGCGTTCTCCTACCGTTTGCTGCTCAAGGAAGGCCATCCGCAGTACCGCACCAATCTTCAGGAAGTATTGCGGGTCGACATTCTCAACCCGCAGCGCATTCGGTTCGTATTCAAGCGCGCCGGCAATCCTTTGCTGATCCTGCGTCTAGGCGAGTTGCCGGTGCTGTCGCAGCACTACTGGAAAGGTCGCGACTTCAAGGCGACTACCTTTGAACCGCCGCTGGGCAGCGGGCCATATCGCATTACCTCGGTGACGCCGGGCCGGCAGATCGTCTTCGAGCGGGTCAAGGATTACTGGGGCAAGGATCTTTCGGTCAACCGTGGCAAGTACAACGTCGACCGCATGGAAGTCGAGTTCTACCGAGACAGCGACGTCGCGTTCGAAGCGTTCAAGGCCGGCGAGTTCGACATCTACATCGAACATCAGGCGAAGAACTGGGCCAACGGTTATGGCTTCCCGGCGATACGCCGTGGCGAGGTGATCAAGGCGCAAATCCCGCACCAGATCCCGACTCAGACGCAAGGCCTGTTCATGAACAGCCGCCGCGCGACGTTTGCCGGGGCGAGCGTTCGCGAAGCGTTGGGGTTGATGTTCGACTTCGAGTGGACCAACCGCACGCTGTTCAGCGGCGCCTACAAACGCGCCATGAGTTACTACCCCAACAGCGAGTTCTCCGCCACCGGCCTGCCGGTCGGCCATGAATGGCTATTGCTCAAGCCGTACCGCGATCAGCTCCCCGCCCGATTGCTCACCGAACCGTTCAGCCTGCCGCAAACCCAAGGCCAGGGCATTCCTCGCGAAACCATGCGCAAGGCCTTGAGCCTGCTCGCCGAGGCGGGCTGGAAGCTCAACGGCCAGCGCTTGCAGAACGCGGCCGGGCAGCCGTTGCGCCTGGAGATCTTGCTGGTCAATCCGAACCTGGAACGCATCCTTCAGCCTTACGTCGAGAACCTCGCCAGCATCGGTATCGACGCCCGGTTGCGCACGGTCGATCGCGCCCAGTACAAACAGCGCCTCGACCAGTTCGACTTCGACATGATCCTGATGACCCTCAACCAGACGCTCAGCCCCGGCCTGGAACAGTGGCAGTACTTTCACTCCAGCCAGGTCGGGGTCAAGGGCAGCAAGAACTACGCGGGCATTGCCAATCCGGTGGTCGATCACCTGCTCGAACAACTGCTCGCGGCCAAGACCCGCGATGAGCAAGTCGCCGCCGGCAAGGCCCTCGACCGGGTGCTGCTGTGGCAGCACTACATCATTCCCAACTGGTATCTCAATTATCACCGCCTGGCGTACCGCAACCGGTTCGCCTTCGTCACCACGCCGCCCTACACCCTGGGCCTGAGCGCGTGGTGGTTGAAGTCTTCGGAGAAAGATCGATGAAACCCATCAGCGCCCTGCTCTTGCAGGCCAGCGCCCTGTTGTTCGCCGGGCTGGCCAGTGCCGCCCCGCAACATGCGTTGACCCTGTACAACGAACCGCCGAAGTATCCGGCCAACTTCAAGCACTTCGATTACGTCAACCCGGACGCGCCCAAGGGCGGCATCTTCCGCCAGGCCGGTTTCGGCGGCTTCGACAGCCTCAATCCGTTCATCAGCAAAGGCGTGTCGGCCAACGACATCGACCTGATCTACGACACCCTGGCCAGGCAGAGCCTGGACGAACCCTTCACCGAATACGGCCTGATCGCCGGCAAGATCGAAAAGGCCCCGGACAACGACTGGGTGCGTTTCTATCTGCGGCCCGAAGCGCGTTTCCATGACGGCCATCCGGTGCGCGCCGAAGACGTGGTGTTCAGCTTCCAGACGCTGATCAAGGATGGCGCGCCGATGTACCGCGGCTACTACAACGATGTCGAGGATGTGGTTGCCGAAGATCCGCTGACCGTGCTGTTCAGGTTCAAGCATAAAAACAACCGCGAGTTGCCGTTGATCCTCGGCCAGTTGCCGGTGCTGCCCAAACACTGGTGGGCGACCCGTGATTTCAACAAGGGCAACCTGGAGATGCCACTGGGCAGCGGACCCTACAAGGTCGCCGAAGTGAAGGCCGGGCGCTCGGTGCGCTATGAGCGGGTCAAGGACTATTGGGGCAAGGACCTGCCGATCAATCGCGGTTTCTACAACTTCGATGTGATGACCACCGACTATTACCGCGACAACACCGTGGCGCTCGAAGGCCTCAAGGCCGGGCAGTTCGATTACTGGCTGGAGATGACCGCGAAGAACTGGGCCAACGCCTACAACATTCCGGCGGTCACCGAGGGCCGGCTGATCAAGGAACAGATCCCCAACGGCAACCCCACCGGCATGCAAGGCTTCGTCTTCAACTTGCGCCGCCCGGTGTTCCAGGACGTGCGCGTGCGCCAGGCCCTGACCTTGCTGCTGGACTTCGAATGGACCAACAAACAGTTGTTCAACGGCGCCTACGCGCGCACCCGCAGTTATTTCGAGAACTCGGAAATGGCCGCCACCGGATTGCCGGACGCCGATCAGCTGGCGATTCTTGACCCGTTCCGCGGCAAGATCCCCGAGCAGGTGTTCACCGAGGCGTTCCAGAACCCGGTCACCGACGGCAGCGGCATGATCCGCACCCAGCAACGCAAGGCCTATCAGTTGCTGCAAGAGGCCGGCTGGCGCATCGTCGACGACAAGATGGTCGACGCCACCGGCAAACCGGTGAGCATCGAATTCCTGCTGGCCCAGACTGAGTTCGAACGGGTGCTGCTGCCGTTCAAGCGCAACCTGAGCGACCTGGGCATCGAACTGGTGATCCGCCGGGTCGACGTCTCGCAGTACGTCAACCGCGTGCGCTCGCGGGACTTCGATATGATTGTCGGCAGCTTCCCGCAGTCCAACTCGCCGGGCAACGAACAGCGTGAATTCTGGATGACGGCAGCCGCCGACAAACCCGGCAGCCGTAATTCCATGGGCCTGAAAGACCCGGTGGTGGACCAACTGGTCGAGCAACTGATCAACGCCGATTCGCGTAAAAGCCTGGTGGCCCACGCCCGTGCACTGGACCGCGTGCTGCAATGGGGTTATTACGTGATCCCCAACTGGCACATCAAGACCTGGCGCGTGGCGTACTGGAACCACATCGGCCACCCGAAGGTCTCGCCTAAATATGACATCGGCACGGCCACTTGGTGGGTCAAGCCCGATGCCAAACCGGCGATAGAGATCGAAACCAAATTGCAAGCCGACCCTGCGGGCACGGAGTAATCAGATGCTGGCGTATATTTTTCGGCGACTGCTGCTGATCATTCCGACCTTGTTCGGCATTTTGCTGATCAACTTCGTGATCATCCAGGCCGCCCCCGGGGGGCCGGTGGAGCAGATGATCGCCAAGCTCGAAGGCTTTGAAGGCGCCACCAGCCGCATTGCCGGCGGCGGTGCCGAAGTGTCGGTGGCCGGTTCCGCCTATCGCGGCGCCCAAGGCCTGGACCCGGCGCTGATCAAGGAAATCGAGCACATGTACGGCTTCGACAAATCGGCGCCGGAACGTTTGTGGATCATGGTCAAGAACTATGCCTCGCTGGATTTCGGCGACAGTTTCTTCCGCGACGCAAAAGTCATCGACCTGATCAAGGAAAAGATGCCGGTGTCGATCTCGCTCGGGTTGTGGAGCACGCTGATCATGTACCTGGTGTCGATCCCGCTGGGGATCGCCAAGGCCACGCGACACGGCAGCCACTTCGACGTCTGGACCAGTTCGGCGATCATCGTCGGCTATGCGATCCCGGCGTTTCTGTTCGCGATCCTGCTGATCGTGGTGTTCGCCGGCGGCAGTTATCTGGACTGGTTCCCGTTGCGCGGGCTGACCTCGAACAACTTCGATGAACTGAGCATGGGCGGCAAGATCCTCGATTACTTCTGGCACTTGGCATTGCCGGTGACCGCGTTGGTGATCGGCAACTTCGCGACCATGACCCTGCTGACCAAAAACAGCTTCCTCGATGAAATCAACAAGCAGTACGTGGTCACCGCCAAGGCCAAGGGCCTGACCAATCACCGCGTGCTCTACGGCCACGTATTCCGCAACGCGATGCTGCTGGTGATCGCCGGTTTCCCGTCGGCGTTCATCGGGATTTTCTTCACCGGTTCGCTACTGGTGGAAGTGATCTTCTCCCTCGACGGTCTCGGCCTGATGAGCTTTGAAGCCGCGATAAACCGTGATTACCCGGTAGTGTTCGGCACGCTTTTCATCTTCACCTTGCTGGGGCTGGTGGTGAAATTGATCGGCGACCTCACCTACACCTTTGTCGATCCGCGCATCGACTTTGAAAGCCGGGAGCATTGAGATGAACCTGTCCCCTCTCAATCGCCGCCGCTTCGAACTGTTCAAGGCCAACAAGCGCGGCTGGTGGTCGCTGTGGCTGTTTTTGGTCCTGTTCGGCGCCAGCCTCGGCGCCGAGCTGATCGCCAACGACAAGCCGCTGGTGGTGCATTACGACAACGGCTGGTACTTCCCGGCACTCAAGCGTTACCCGGAAACCACCTTCGGCGGCGAGTTTCCGCTGGAAGCCAACTACAAGAGCCCGTACATCCGCGAACTGCTCAAGGCCAAGGATGCCTGGGTGTTGTGGGCGCCGATTCCGTTCAGCTACCAGAGCATCAACTATGACCTGAAAGTCCCGGCGCCCGCGCCGCCCTCGGCGGACAACCTGCTGGGCACCGACGACCAGGGCCGCGACGTGCTGGCCCGAGTGATCTACGGTTTCCGCGTTTCGGTGCTGTTCGCCCTGACGCTGACCGTACTCAGCTCGATCATCGGCGTGATTGCCGGTGCGTTGCAGGGCTTCTACGGCGGCTGGGTCGATCTGGCCGGGCAGCGTTTCCTGGAGATCTGGTCCGGGTTGCCGGTGCTGTACCTGCTGATCATCCTCGCCAGTTTCGTCCAGCCGAATTTCTGGTGGCTGCTGGGGATCATGCTGCTGTTTTCCTGGATGAGCCTGGTGGACGTGGTGCGCGCCGAGTTCCTGCGCGGGCGTAACCTGGAATACGTGCGTGCCGCCCGGGCGCTGGGCATGCAGAATGGCGCGATTATGTTCCGCCACATCCTGCCCAACGCCATGGTCTCGACCATGACCTTCATGCCGTTCATCCTGACCGGCGCCATCGGTACGCTGACCGCCCTGGACTTCCTCGGCTTCGGCTTGCCGGCCGGCAGCCCGTCGCTGGGCGAACTGGTGGCCCAGGGCAAATCCAACCTGCAGGCGCCGTGGCTCGGCATGAGCGCGTTTGCCGTGCTGGCATTGATGTTGAGTTTGCTGGTGTTCATCGGCGAGTCCGCTCGCGATGCCTTCGACCCGAGGAAGTGAAATGAATCAGGACAATCTGATCGAAGTGCGCGACCTCGCCGTCGAATTTGTCGTCGGTGATCACAGTCAGCGCGTGGTTGAAGGCGTCAGTTTCGACATCAAGCGCGGTGAAACCCTGGCGCTGGTGGGCGAAAGCGGTTCCGGCAAATCGGTGACTGCGCACTCGATCCTGCGTTTACTGCCCTACCCGCTCGCCCGGCATCCGTCCGGCACCATTGAGTACGCCGGACAAAACCTGCTGAACCTGAAAGAAAAAACCATCCGCCACATCCGCGGTAACCGGATTGCGATGATCTTTCAGGAGCCGATGACCTCGCTCAACCCGCTGCACTCGATCGAGAAGCAGATCAACGAGGTGCTGGGCATCCACAAAGGCCTGGTCGGCAAAGTCGCGACCAAGCGTACTTTGGAGCTGCTGGAGATGGTCGGCATCCCCGAGCCGGAAAAACGCCTGAAGGCCCTGCCTCATGAGTTGTCCGGCGGTCAGCGCCAACGCGTGATGATCGCCATGGCCCTGGCCAACGAGCCGGAGCTGCTGATCGCCGACGAGCCGACCACCGCGCTGGACGTGACCGTTCAGCTGAAAATCCTCGAATTGCTCAAGGAATTGCAGGCCCGCCTGGGCATGGCGCTGCTACTGATCAGTCACGATTTGAACCTGGTGAAAAGAATTGCGCATCGCGTATGTGTCATGCAGCGCGGTTGCATCGTCGAACAGGCATCGTGCGAAGAGTTGTTCCGCGCGCCGCAGCATCCGTACACTCGGATCCTGCTGGCAGCGGAGCCCAGCGGGACGCCGGCGACCAATGAAATCGGCCCGCCACTGCTGGCAGTCGAGGACCTGAAAGTCTGGTTCCCGATCAAGAAAGGCCTGCTCAAGCGCACGGTGGATTACGTCAAAGCGGTGGACGGCATCAATTTCAGCCTGCCCCAGGGCCAGACGTTGGGGATTGTGGGTGAAAGCGGTTCCGGCAAGTCGACGCTGGGGCTGGCGATCTTGCGGTTGATCGGCAGCAAAGGCGCGATCCGTTTTGAAGGCAAACAGCTAGACTGCCTGACGCAGCAACAGGTCAGGCCGCTGCGTCGAGAGATGCAGGTGGTGTTTCAGGACCCGTTTGGCAGCCTGAGCCCGCGGATGTGCGTGAGCCAGATCGTTGGCGAAGGCCTGCGGATCCACAAGATCGGCACCGAGGCGGAACAGGAGCAAGCAATCATTGCGGCACTCAAGGAGGTAGGTCTGGACCCGGAAACCCGGAACCGCTACCCCCACGAATTTTCCGGCGGGCAACGGCAGAGAATCGCCATTGCCCGGGCATTAGTGCTAAAACCGGCGTTGATTCTGCTGGACGAGCCGACTTCGGCCCTCGACCGCACCGTGCAACGCCAAGTGGTGGAGCTTTTGCGTTCACTGCAAAGCAAGTACAACCTGACGTATCTGTTTATCAGCCATGACCTGGCTGTGGTGAAAGCGCTGAGCCACCAGCTGATGGTGGTCAAGCATGGCCAAGTGGTCGAACAGGGAGACGCGCAAAGCATTTTTGCCGCCCCCCAACATCCGTATACACAGCAGTTGCTGGAAGCCGCTTTTTTGGCACCAGCCACTGCGCAATAACCTGAAAAGAGGAGCAACACATGGGTTTTCTCGCCGGTAAGCGCGTACTGATCGTCGGTGTCGCCAGCAAGCTGTCCATCGCATCCGGCATCGCTGCCGCCATGCATCGCGAGGGCGCTGAGCTTGCCTTCACTTATCAGAACGACAAACTCAAGGGTCGTGTCGAAGAGTTCGCACAAGGCTGGGGTTCGAGCCCTGAGCTGTGCTTCCCGTGCGACGTGGCCAGCGATGCAGAAATCGCCAAGGTCTTCGAGGAACTGAGCAAGAAGTGGGACGGCCTGGACTGCATCGTGCACTCCGTCGGCTTCGCCCCGGGCGACCAACTGGACGGCGACTTCACCGAAGCCACCACCCGTGAAGGTTTCCGCATCGCTCACGACATCAGCGCCTACAGCTTCGTGGCCTTGGCCAAGGCTGGCCGCGAAATGATGAAAGGCCGCAACGGCAGCCTGCTGACCCTGTCGTACCTGGGCGCCGAGCGCACCATGCCGAACTACAACGTAATGGGCATGGCCAAGGCTTCCCTGGAAGCCGGCGTCCGTTACCTGGCCGGCTCCCTGGGCCCGGACGGCACCCGCGTAAACTGCGTATCGGCCGGCCCGATCCGCACCCTCGCCGCTTCCGGCATCAAGAACTTCCGCAAGATGCTGGCCGCCAACGAAGCGCAAACCCCGCTGCGTCGCAACGTCACCATCGACGAAGTCGGCAACGCCGGCGCCTTCCTGTGCTCGGACCTGGCTTCCGGCATCAGCGGCGAAATCATGTACGTGGACGGTGGTTTCAACACCACGGCCATGGGCAACATCGAAGAGTGATCTTCGGTTAGCCAATAAAAAACCCGCCTGTTTTGGCGGGTTTTTTTGCCTGGGATTTCACGTTCAACACGATAAAATGTGGGAGCGGGCTTGCTCGCGAAAGCGGTGGGTCATTAAACGTCGATGTTGACTGACACGACGCTTTCGCGAGCAAGCCCGCTCCCACAGGTTTAGTGTTGCGTCAGGCACCGCGCAAACAACTGCTGAATCGGCTGTTGTCGCTGGCTGTAGCGCTGCAACAAGACGATCTCCCGATAAAAGGTCAATTCGCCCAAGCGAATTACCCTCACCTTTGCCCCATGTTCAAGCCACAACCCGGCCTCGGGTAGCAGCGAAATACCCAAACCGCACTCAACCATTTTCACAATGGCTTCCAGCTCATCCAGTTCCAGGGCAACGTGCACATCAATCTGTTGTTCACGCAGAAACCGCGTAACCAGCCGTCCGCCGAACGAGTTGCGGTCGTAGCGTACATGGGGGTGTTCGGCGAGTAACTGCAACGGGTCGTCGCCTTCGAGGTCCGCGGGCACGATCAGCACGAAGGGCTCGCGGCGGATCACTTGCGCCGACAATTCCTTGGGCAATTCGAATGGCGGTTTGATCATGATCGCCAGGTCCACTTCGCCCGTGTCCACCTGACTCAACAAATTGAGCGACACACCGGGCACAAGTTTCGGTTCCAGCAATGGTGCTTGCTGGCGCAATCGCAGCAGAGTCTGGGGCAGCAACCCGGTTTGCACCGTCGCGACTGCGCCGATTTTCAGTTCGCCACGGTACTCGCTGACGTCATCGCTGACTGCCATGCGGCTGAAGGTCTCGAGCATTTCCCTGGCCATCGGCAACGCGCGCTGCCCCGCCGCATTGAGCAGCGCCTGACGCCCGGTTCGATCGAATAGACGAATGCCGAGGGCCTGTTCCAGATTGCGGATCTGCGCGCTGACCGCCGACTGCGTCAATCCGATGTGCATACCCGCCGCCGCAAACGTGCCGTAGCGTGCCACGGCGATAAAGGTCTTCAACTCGCGCAGCATGGCGCTACCTCGATTGATCGAAATAATTTGAGCTCGGCGCAAAAACTATCGTCTTTCAATCAAAATGCACAGGGCTAAACTCGACTCAACTTCCCATGATCGAGGCTCGCCTGATGCAACTCTCTCCTTTTCACCTGGCCATTCCTGTCTACGACCTGGCTGCCGCGCGGCACTTTTATGGTTCGATTTTTGGCCTGGAAGAAGGTCGCTCCAGCGATCATTGGGTCGATTTCAACTTTTTCGGTCATCAACTGGTGATTCACCTGGCGCCGAAAAACGCGTCACAGGAAGCCGCGCACACCAACGCCGTCGACGGCCATGACGTGCCGGTGCCGCACTTTGGTGTGGTGTTGGGGATGGCGGAATGGGAAGCACTGGCCGAGCGCTTGCAGTCGCTGGGGACGCACTTCGTGATTGAGCCGGGGATTCGTTTTCAGGGGTTGGTGGGCGAACAGGCGACGATGTTTTTGTTCGATCCTTGCGGGAATGCGCTGGAGTTCAAGGCGTTCAAGGATATTGGGCAGTTGTTTGCCAAATAGCAGGAGGATGCGCTGGCTCCCACAGGGGGATGCATTCCAAATGTGGGCTACCGGCCCATCACCCTTTCAGCCTCAGCCAAAAGCTCTTCCATCGAACCATGCAACGTCGGATCAAACTCGATCTGCCCAATGCTGAAACGAATATCAAACCCGCGATGCACGGTGGCATTGCGTTCATCGAGCATCTCTTCAAGCCGAGCCTTGATCGCCGTGAGATCCATACTGCCGGAGCCGGTCAGCAACGCGACAAAGGTCGCGCCTTCCAGGCGGCCGATCACATCGCTTTCCCTGAAACCAATGCGCAGCACATCGGCGAAAGTTTTCAGGGCGTCGTCACCCTCGGCGCGGCCAAACAGGTAGTTGATGCGCTTGAACTCATCGAGGTTGAAAAACAGCAGCGTCGCCGGCCGCTCCAAGTGTGCGCAGGCCTCCAGCCCCATATGGGCCAGTGCAATGAAGCCGTGGCGATTGGGTAACAGCGTCAGCTCATCCATGCTTGCCATCTGCACGCCCGTCAGCTCTTTTTCAGCCTTGCGGGCCAGGTCGCGTAGCAGTTCGCGCTCCTGTAACGGCGTGCGCAATGGGTCTGCAACTACGCCTTTTTTGTGCGGCTTGCCTGAAATCAGCATCACATACTCCAGTGTGGGTATGTTCTTTAGAGCCCTCGATACCGGGTTTGACTCCCTGTTTACGGGCCGTTGGTCAGCTACCCACCACCGGACACGGCCCACCGGCATCCGCCCAGAGCTTGAATTGCGTGACGAAAATATCGTGCGGCACCGGCACCGGCGCGCGTTTACCGCCCGGATTCCAGCCCCACAGCACCAGTTTGTCTTCGCTGACATGCTTGATCAGCGCGGCGACATCCCGGTCACCGTTGGCCTTGCGATCCTTGATCATGCTGCACAGTTTGTCCGCTGGCAGGCCGATCCAGGCCATTTTGTGCGCCGCTGGCGGCAGGCTCCAATGTGGCGCACCTGGCGGCGCCTTGGGTCCGTAACTGGCCGGTGGATTGGCTTCGGCGTGGCAACTGGCGCAGGGCAAACCGGCCGCGCCTTTGCCGTCCATGCCGCGCACGACGTTCATCGCATGGGGCGTTCCGGCATCGAATTGCAACGGCGAGTCGCCGGGAATGTGGCAGTTCTGGCAGCGCGGGTTCTGGAAGACCTGTTGCACGGTGTCGAAGGCTTTCAGCGCCTCCTTGTCATCTGCGAACAGCTCCGTTGCATAGATAAAAAGGCAAAGCAGCAGCACCGAACCGAGCAACCAATGATGTCGTTTCATCTCACACCCCCGACAGCTGCAACGGCAGCTCACGCAGGCGTTGTCCGGTCAGGGCGAACACCGCGTTGGCCACCGCCGGCGCCGTCGGCGGCACGCCGGCCTCGCCGATGCCACCGGGTTTATCGCTGCTGGGCACGATGTGCACTTCAACCACCGGCATCTCGTTGAGCCGCAGCACTTGATAGTCGTGGTAGTTGGATTGCACCACTTGGCCGCCCTTGAACGTCAGGTGACTGTGCAAGGTAAAACCCAGGCCAAAGGCGATACACGATTCCATTTGCGCCGCGATGCTCTGCGGATTCACCGCAATCCCGCAATCCACCGCACACACCACCCGATGCACGCGGATCGCCAGGTTGTCCTGGGACACCTCGGCGACCTGCGCCACATAACTACCAAACGACTCATGCACCGCCACGCCCAAGGCATGGCCGTCCGGCAGCGGCGCTTTCCGATTGGCTTTTTCCACCGCAAGGTTCAACACGCCCAGGTGTCGCGGATGTTCCTTGAGCAGTGTCCGCCGGTACTCCACCGGGTCTTTGCCCGCCGCGCTGGCCAGTTCATCGATCAACGATTCCATGACAAACGCCGTATGACTGTGCCCCACCGACCGCAACCACAGCACACTGATGCCGGTTTTCGGTGAGTGCAGTTCAACCTGATGGTTGGCCATCCCCTCAAGGTAGGGACTGTCCGCCACACCTTCGACCGAGGTCTTGTCGATACCATCCTTGACCATGGCCGCTTCTAGCATGGTGCCGGCCATGATCGACTGCCCGACCATCACATGCTTCCACGCCACCGGCATGCCATCGGCTCCCAAACCGACCTGCGCCTGATGCAGGAAAGCCGAGCGGTAGTAGCCGCCGCGGATATCGTCCTCGCGCGCCCAAACGGTTTTTACCGGTCCACCAGCCGCTTTGGCGACGTACACCGCTTCGGCGACAAAGTCCGACGTCGGATTGGCTCGCCGACCGAAACCGCCGCCAAGAAACTCGGTGTGGATCTCGACCTGCTCGGGTTTGAGCCCGGTGATTTTCCCGGCGACCATTTGGTCCAGAGTCTGGAACTGCGTGCCAGTCCAGATTTCGCATTTGTCTTTGCTGATTTTCACGGTGCAGTTGAGCGGCTCCATCGGTGCGTGGGCCAGGTACGGCACGCTGTACTCGACATCGATTTTCTTTGCCGCTGTTGCCAGCGCAGCCTTGGTATCTCCCGCCTGACTGGCCGGCAGACCGGGAGTGGCGGCGAGTTTGCGAAAGTCCTCCAGCAGTTTCTGACTGTCGAGACCGGTGTTCGGCCCCAGGTCCCACTCGACGTGCAGCGCATCGCGCCCCAGCTTCGCCGCCCAATAGTGATCGGCGATCACTGCCACGCCGGTCGGCACCTGCACCACTTTGTGCACGCCGGGCACCGCCAGCGCTTCCGCGCCTTCGAAGGATTTTACGCTGCCGCCAAACACCGGCGAACGGGCGACCATGGCAGTCATCAGGCCATCGAACTGCACATCCATGCCGAATTTTGCACGCCCGGTGATTTTCTCCGGCGTGTCCAGGCGCTTGGTGGGTTTGCCGATGAGTTTCCAGTCCTTGGCATCTTTGAGTTTGATCGACGCAGGGTCCGGCACCGGGAGCTTGCCGGCGTCATCAGCCAGTTCGCCGTAAGTAGCGCGCTGGTCGCTGGCAATCACCACGCCCGATTCGGTGCGAATCTGCGAAGGCGCCACGTTGAAGCGCTTCGCCGCCGCCTCGATCAACATCAATCGCGCTGCCGCACCCGCCTGGCGATAGCGATCGAACTCCATCCAGGTCGAGGTCGAGCCACCGGTAATCTGCATCCCGCCGAAACCGGCCAGACCATAATCGGCGGCTGAGGCTGGTGAATGTTCGACCTTTATTTTCGACCAGTCGGCGTCCAGCTCTTCGGCGATCAGCATGGTCAGGCCGGTCCAGATGCCCTGGCCCATTTCCGAATGGCCGAGCAATACCGTGACGCTGTTGTCGTTGCCGATGCGCAGAAAGGCGTTGGGTGCGAACACATTGCCCTGATTCTCGGCCGCCGCGGCAAAACGATGGGCACCGGGAATGACAAACGCCACCACCAGCCCACCGCCCAGCACGGCAGAACCCTTGAGAAAACCGCGACGTGATAACGGGTTGAGACTGTTCATGGCCACCTCAACCCAACTCGGCGGCGCGTTTGACCGCGGCGCGGATTCTTGGATAGGTGCCGCAACGGCAGATGTTGCCCGACAGCGCCTGATCGATGTCGCTGTCGGTCGGTTGCGGAATCTTCGCCAGCAACGCCGCCGCCGACATGATCTGCCCGGACTGGCAGTAACCGCACTGCACCACGTCGAGCTCAGCCCAGGCTTGTTGCACCGGGTGCGAGCCGTCGGTGGACAGGCCTTCGATGGTGAGGATTTTTTGCCCGTGGGCCACGGCCGTGGCGGGGGTGATGCAGGAGCGTAGTGGAGCGCCATCGACGTGCACGGTGCAGGCGCCGCATTGGGCCATGCCGCAGCCGAATTTGGTCCCGGTCAGGTGCGCGACATCGCGCAAGACCCAGAGCAACGGCATGTCCGCAGGGACATCCAGCTCCTGGTCCTGACCATTGATGTTCAGGGTCAACATTGCGAAGGTCCTCAGACTCACGGTGTTCTGAAGGGGGGCGTCGCTGTGGTGATCTGGAACCTACGCGCGCCTCGGGTTATCTCTACAGCTAAGCGCAAATTGATCCGGTGGCTGGGGTGTATCGACCACCGGTCACGCAAGTTGTGTTGGTTCGGGTGTACATATCCGTTGTTTTTGTAACGGCGACTTAGGGTTCCGCCCTTACGGCACCGCGAGGCGGCCTACCGGCCGGCCTGGTCATTAGTTCGTGCACATTTCCCTGTAGGAGCTGTCGAGTGCAACGAGGCTGCTCCTACATTGGGCGTGATACAGCACAAAATCAGGTCGGCTGTCAGGCCGCCATCGCCAGCAGGCTGGCTCCCACAGTGGATCGGCGTACACCCAAGCTCTTCACCACTCAACAGGCCGAGCGTTAGCTCGCCTGCCGCTTTTGATCCACCCGCCCCATCGGGAGGCTGAGTGGAGGCGTTCATCCGGGGGTGGGCGCGTAGCGCCGTGCGGCGAAGCCGCACACATCGAGAGGAGGTCGTCGCGAAGCAGACCGGAGGCGATGCCCCCGGATGAATGCCGGAGCGAAGGAACACCGAGCCTTAGCGAGGAGCCGTACGTAAGGGGCGAGACCTTTGCTTCCTTTGGGCTGGGCCGGCACTCCGGCGTTTGCCAAAGGGAGTCGCCGTAAGGGCGAAACCATAAGCCGCCGTTACCGCAGCAACGGATATGTACTCAAATCAAAAAAATCAAACCCTAGGCCCAAACAAAACCCCGCTATAACGCACCAAAAACACCCCAAACCCCAAACACCAAAGCAACGCCGACAACCCCAGCCCCAACCCGGAAAACGGCACCAACACCACCCGCAAAACCCCCGCAAACAACACCAGAACAAACCCCGCAACAATCGCTTTCGAAGGCACCAAAGCGCGCCCCGTATGCCCCAGACTAACCCGAGCAATCATCGCCAGAATCAACCCACCCACGCCACCCACCGCCAGCGAGTGAGTCGCCAGACTCTGCTGCGGCATCACGCCCAGGTGCCACAACGCCATGGCAAAAACCGCCACCACCAGCCACACATAAGACAGATACAACGACCACAACAACGGCACACCCCACATGCCGCGGTCATGCCATCGCCACAGACGAAACACGTGCAAAACACCCATCAACAAAAATACCGCCGCCAGCCAAAGCCTGGGCACGTCGTGCAAGCCAAGGGCAAATGTCAGCGCAACAAAAAAACCACTCACCATCAGGACCCGCGTCGGCCATGGATTGGCAATCGGTGAAGCCGGACGATTCAAACCACGCTGGATAAAGAACGGAATCACCCGCCCGCCAATCACACTCATCAGCGCAGCCACCAGCCACAGCGCGGCCAACGCACCACGCCGTTGCAGGCCGACGTCGTCGATCCAGAGGCCCCACAGCGTCATGGCCTGACACCCGGCCAGCAACGCGACCATCAACAGAATCGGATAATTGTCACGCTTGCGTGCAGCCACCAGATCGCGGCCCAGCACCCCGGCCAACAGCGGCAGGAAAGGTACTTGCAGCAACAGCAACACCGCAGGGGAAACCGGCAACAACCAGACGATCCGTGCCAGCAGCCAAACCAGCACCAGCCCGATCAACGGCCAGCCCTTGAGCCCTGGTCGACCCGTCCAGTTCGGCACCGCCGTCAGCAGGAACCCGGCGATGATCGCCACGGCGAACCCGAACGGCATTTCATGCCGGTGCCACGCAAGCATGCC
Organism: Pseudomonas sp. MAG733B; assembly: GCF_036884845.1. NCBI lineage: Bacteria > Pseudomonadati > Pseudomonadota > Gammaproteobacteria > Pseudomonadales > Pseudomonadaceae > Pseudomonas > Pseudomonas sp. MAG733B. Next base: position 3,353,036 of record NZ_CP145732.1, on the reverse strand, counting down.
GCCCACCGGTTGCGCGCCGGGTAATCGGCCGTACAGCCACAGCGCCCAGATCGCTACCGCCAGTGCGGCGAACGCGGCGCCCGCCAGGAAGAACGGACGAAAGCCGAGACTGAAGACTGGGGCGCCGGCCAGTTTGCGCATCAGGCCAGCGCCACTTTCAGAGGCTTGCTCAACCGGTGCTGGGACAGCAGGCGCATCACATAACCGATTTTCAGCAAGGTCGGACCGACGATGGTCATTGCGTGCAACGACACCAGCGCGATGATCGACAGGTGACCTTCGTAAAGGTAAGCGCCGTAGATCCCGGCCAGCAGCATCGCCAGGCCAACGCCGAGTACACGGCTTGAGAGTTGCAGAACATTCTGAGGATTGCTGAAGAAATGGAACATTTTCCGTACTCCTGTCGCAGTTCAGTTGTACGTACGGTGTATCAAGTCTCGTGCCAGATTTTGAAGCCTTATAAATCAGTTACTTGATAAAACATGAGTCATATCGACTCCACCCATAAATAGTCTTATCGACAATTAAAGAGGTCAATTTGACTCCTTTTTACACATCTCCCAACACACTTGGCGATCTACGGCACAACCAGACAAGCCGAGGCTGGCTACGCTGATAGTCCAGCATGCAAAAACCTGCCAAGGAGACCCGCCATGCTCCACGCTCAAAAACTCACGCCCTGCCTGTGGTTCGATGGCCAGGCCGAAGAGGCTGCGAATTTCTATTGTGCGATCTTCGATCACGCAAAAATCACCGCCATCACGCATTACGGCAAGGCTGGACAAGAGGTTCACGGTCACGCCGAGGGTTCGGTACTGACGGTCAGTTTCGAACTCGATGGACAGACGTTCACCGGCCTCAACGGTGGTCCGAACTTCAAGTTCAACGAAGCGATCTCGTTCCAGGTCAACTGCCAGACCCAGGAAGAAGTTGACCACTTCTGGGGACGGTTGTCCGCTGGCGGGCCGGTTGAGGCGCAGCAGTGCGGCTGGCTCAAGGATAAATACGGCGTGTCGTGGCAGATCGTGCCGGTGGCGATGATGGAGATGCTCAAAGACCCTGACACAACCAAATCCCAGCGCGCCATGGCGGCGATGATGCAAATGAAAAAACTGAATATCGCCGAGCTGCAACGAGCCTTTAACGGCGAGAGCTAATACACTCCGCCGCTGATCTGCCAAGGACTGACCATGAAGCTCTCCAAGCCCAAGGACACCGACAAGGCCCCGCGTTTCTGGCGCGATGACGCCCTGCCCTTCATCGAGGCGCGCGCCATCGCCGATGGGCGCGAGGTCTGCTACACCCGGCACGCCCACGAGCACTTTTCCATCGGTGCGATCACCGCCGGGCGCAGCACTTATGTCCACGAGCAATCACAGTTCGAGGTCAGCGCCGGCACCGTGGTGCTGATGAATCCCGGTGATGTGCATGCCTGCAATCCGATCGACGACCAGCCCTGGTCGTACCTGATGCTGTACGTCGATACCGCGTGGCTCACTGACTTGCAGCATCAACTTGGATTCAGCGATGACCTGGCGTTTCGCCGATTTGCGATCACTCATACTGCTGACGTTGATCTGCTTGCGGGTCTTGAAGCTTTGTATGAAGTGCTGGTCGATCCGCAGCAGGATGTGCTGCGCAAACACAGCGCGGCGGTGGAGTTTTTCAGCGAAGTGCAGCTACGGCTGAACCCGATCGATCAGCCGTTGCGCGAGCCGAATTTCAAACTGGAACGCGCCGCCGATTTCATCCGCGAACACTGCACGCAGATGCTCAAGCTCGAAGACATTTGCGAGGCGGCGCAGTTGTCGCCGTCGTACCTGATCCGCGCGTTCAAGCAGCATTACGGCATGACGCCCCACGCCTTCCTGGTCAACCGGCGCATCCAGTTCGCCCGGGATCAATTGCGCAGCGGCAAGCTGATCGCCGATGTTGCACTCGAAGCAGGATTTGCCGATCAGGCGCATTTTCAACGGGCGTTCAAACAGCATCTGGCGGCGACGCCGGGACAGTATCGCGGCTGATCAAGGCAACAGCAGATACACCGCACTCACCGCCAGCAACAACGCCATGACCCGGTTGAACCAGCGCATGCCCGCCGGGTTGTTCAGATAGCCGCGCAAGAACGTCCCTGCATAGGCCCAGCACCCGACCGACACATAGCAAATCACCAGATACACCGCCGCGAATTGCCAGACTAAACGCGCCTCGCCATCGGCAACGAATGCGCCCATGCCGGCCACGCAGGCCAGCCACGCCTTCGGATTGAGCCATTGCATGACCGCGCCATACAGCATCGACGGCGCGCGGCCCGAGTCCTTCGCCTCCAGTTGCCCGTTGTCGGCCGCCAGTTTGAACGCCATGTACAACAGGAACGCCACACCGGCCCATTGCACAACCTGGGTCATGGCCGGCCAAATCTGCAACAACTCATGCAAGCCGAGCCCCATCAGCACCAGCAGCAACACAAATCCCAGGGTCGCCCCGGCCACATGCCGCTGACTGGCCTTGAAGCCGAAACGCGCCCCCGAACTCAATGCCACGATGTTCACCGGCCCCGGCGTGATTGAAGCGGCCAGCGCAAACGCGGCCATGGACATGATCAAACTCATCGCACACCTACTCTCAGTCAATTGAACCAGGCCCCAAGGTAAAGAGCCCACTAGTGCACGTATTGAAGAAAACTACCCTGAGAGCATCCGCTATGAGTAATAGCCAACCACCCTCTTCACTTTCACCAACGCCTGGCGCAGCGAGTCCATGTCCACCGAGCCCAGCGCCAGGCGAATCGCGTGCGGCACATGGGTGGTGATGGCAAAGGGTTCGGCGGGCGACACCGACACCTGCTCGCGCATCAACGCCATGGCGATCTGGTCGGCACGGGCGTCTTCGGCCAACGGCAGCCAGATGAAATACGACGACGGATGGCTGATGGTCCTGAGCCCCGCCAGCACCTCGCGCGCCAGCGCTTGCCGGGCCTGAGCGTCCGCACGTTTTTGCGCTTCCAGTTTGAGCACGGTGCCGTCGTCGAGCCAGGCCGTGGCAATCGCCGTCATCACGCCCGGCGTATTCCAGGTGGTCGCCATGATCGTGCGTTCAAACCCGGCGATCCATTGCGCTGGCGCGGCGATAAAGCCGACGCGCAAACCGGTGGCGATGTTCTTGGATAAACCGCTGACGTACACGGTTCGCTCGGGCGCCATTTCAGCCAGCGGTGGCGGAACGTTTTCGGCAAGAAACGCGTAGGCCGCGTCCTCGATGATCGTCAGGTCATGCTGGCGCGCAATCGCCACCAACCGTTCGCGCTGCTCGACATCCATCACCCAGCCCAGCGGATTGTGCAAAGTCGGCATCGAGTACACGGCGCGTACCGGACGGCTGCGACAGAGTTTCTCCAGCGCGGCCAAATCAGGCCCGTTTTCCGTCACGGGAATGGGCAAGACTTCAAGGTGCAGTGTCTCGGCCAGCGTCTTGAAACCCGGATAGGTCAACGCGTCAGCGGCGATCACGTCGCCGGGCTTGAGCAGCGTCATCATCACCACCGCCAGGCCATGCTGGGCGCCGCTGACGATCAACACCTGTTCAGCCGGCACACTCAAACCCCGCTCGCCCAAATGCCGCGCGACTGAAGCGCGTTCGTGCAGGCGTCCGGCGTGGGGCTGGTAGCGCAGAAGGGCTTCGAGATCGCCGGACAACGCGAGCTGACGCAGCGCGTTGCGCAACAGGTCAGCTTGTCCGGGCAATGACGGATAGTTGAAGTTCAGATCGATCATTCCCGCGGCCACCACGGACTGCGAAATGCCCTGCCCCGGCGGCAGCGAAGTTTCCCTGACAAACGTCCCGCGCCCGGTTTCGCCGCTGACCAGGCCCATGCTTTCAAGCTCGGCATACACCCGGCTGGCGGTGACCAGCGCCAGGCCGTGCTCGGTGGCTAGTTGCCGGTGCGTCGGCAGGCGCGTACCGGGCGGCAGTTGCCCCGAGCGAATGTCGGCGGCAAAGGCGTCAACCAGGGTTTTGTAGCGGGAACGAGGCATGTCGAGATGTATCCATGACAATTTTTTGATTGTATTGATACTCAGCCATACGATGGCTTTCGTGCAATCAATAAGTGAGCGTAAGCCAGATGGAACGGACTTCGAACCTGCAAAACCGGACGCTGGACAGCAATGCCAGTGGCTGGATCAATGGCCTGATCGGTGTGGTGATCTTCAGCGGTTCGCTGCCGGCGACCCGGCTGGCGGTGCTCGAATTTGACCCGGTATTCCTGACCGTGGCCCGCGCCACCATCGCGGCGACTCTGGCGCTGTGCCTGCTGCTGTTGTTCAAGGAAAAACGCCCTGCGCGCAGCCAAATCGTGCCGCTGATCATCGTGGCTATGGGCGTGGTGGTCGGCTTTCCCCTGCTGACCGCGCTGGCCTTGCAGTACGTGACCTCGGCGCACTCCATCGTCTTCGTCGGCCTGCTGCCACTCGCGACGGCGGTGTTCGGTGTACTGCGCGGCGGCGAGCGCCCACGGCCGGTGTTCTGGATTTTCTCGGTCCTGGGCAGTCTGCTGGTGGTCGGGTTCGCCGCCTCCCAAGGCCTGACCGCCTCACCGCAGGGCGACATCCTGATGCTGTTGGCGATCCTGGCCTGCGGCCTCGGTTATGCCGAAGGCGCGAAGTTGTCGCGCACGCTCGGCGGTTGGCAGGTGATTTCCTGGGCGCTGGTGCTGGCGTTGCCGGTGATGGCGGTGCTGACGTGGTGGCGGATGCCGGCGTCGTTCAACGGGATCAGCACGCCAGCGTGGTTCAGCCTGGCGTACGTGTCGCTGTTCAGCATGCTGATCGGTTTCGTGTTCTGGTATCGCGGGCTCGCCCAAGGCGGGATTGCCGCCGTCGGCCAACTGCAACTGCTGCAACCGTTTTTTGGCTTGGCACTGGCGGCCACCTTGCTGCACGAACACGTCAGCATTGGCATGCTTGGCGTCACGCTCGCAGTGATCCTCTGCGTCGCCGGAGCGAAGCGATTCGCCAAATGACATTCAAGGCAACGTGTCGACCTTGTGCGTCGTCACTGCAGGGTCCCGCCGGGCGTTTTCCATGGCCGCCACCAGATCCTTGGCGCCCGAGCCCCATTTCGAAATGACCTTGAAGGCGTCGGTGAAGGAGACGTCCAGCGGATGCACGCGGCTGGCTTCGAGGATGTAGATCGCTCCAGCCAATGGCGTCGGCACCGACGGCACGAAAATGGTGTAGCGACCATCCTCGAACACCTCGATGATGAAGGCCGGGACCAGCGCCTCTTCGATCTCGACCAGCGCGGGTCTCCACACCGTTTGGTGGCTGTCTCCCGCCACCTGCTGCGTCAGGCTGCGGAACAGTCCGTAGCCGGGAATGCGTTCGAACAAACCCTTTTCCGCTCGTTCCCGGGCCGCTCTACCCAATCGCGTACGCAGGCCTGCGCCGATCAGGAAGCAGATCAACAACACCAGGATCAACGACAAGAATTGTTCGGCAGGCAGCCACTCCGGAAGGATTTTGGTGAAGGGCCGCACCAGTTGCCCGAGGGATTTCATGCCCTTGAGCAACACCAGAATGGCCAGGTAGATCGGGATGATCACCAGCAGACCAGCGATCACCCGTTTGGTGAAATACGCGAGAACCTGTTTCATGTGCACTACCCTCGTCTTAGGACTGGGCCGCGCGAACCGACGTCGGCTGATTGACGATAGTACGAGACCGCCGGCCTCACAAGGACAGCACAGGCGCTGGGAAACAGCCCCTTGTACGGCGATTTCTTCCCGTGACTGTATGGGTCGGGCACCCCGAAAGTCGTGATAAAAATACGGTTCTCGCTACAGGAGCCGCCCCCCCATGGACCTCGCCACCCTCACACTCTTTCTGCCGGCCTGCTTCGCCCTGAACATGGCGCCGGGGCCGAACAACCTGCTGTCGGTCAGCAACTCGACCCGCTACGGCTACCGCACCGCGTGTGTGGCCGGCGTCGGCCGCTTGCTGGCGTTCGCCGGGATGATCGCCCTCGCCTCGGCGGGCCTGGCGGTGGTGCTGCAAACCTCTGAGCTGTTGTTCTACGGAATCAAGATTCTGGGTGCCGCGTACCTGTTCTACCTCGCCTGGCAACTGTGGCGGGCTGACCCCGGTGTAGAAAACGTATCGACCGGCGCAAAAGCCGGATTGCTGGCGCTGGCCCGACAGGAGTTTCTGGTGGCGGCGGGCAATCCCAAGGCGATCCTGATCTTCACCGCGTTCCTGCCGCAATTCGTCGACCCGACCCGCGCCATCACCCCGCAATTTGCGGTGTTGGGCGCAATGTTCCTGGTACTGGAATGGATCGCCATCGCAGCCTACGCCTACATGGGTTTGCACATGCGTCGCTGGTTCGCCAAGCCGTCGGGCAAGCGGATATTCAACCGTTGCTGCGCGGGGTTGTTGTCGGCCGCGGCCTCGGTGTTGCTGATGGCGCGGCGGGCCTGAATTCCCTGTCGATTTTCCGGTGGAAGCCGGCCATGACGCGTTCTATGCTGCGCCCATGAACCTACAAAACACGCTGTTGCCGCCCCACGCCGAGATGGTTCGCGCCATGCTCGAACGAGACACCGCCTACGAGGGGGTGTTCTTCACGGCGGTCAAGACCACCGGGATCTTCTGCCGACCAGGCTGCACCGCACGCAGCCCGAAACCGGAGAATGTCGAGTTCTTCGCCCACGCCGATGAATGCCTGGCGGCGGGCTACCGCGCGTGCCTGCGTTGCAAACCCATGGACGCTGCTGCGATCGCGCCGGACTGGGTGCAGAAGCTGCTCAGATCGGTAGACATTGATCCCGAGCTGCGCTGGACCGATGCGCAGTTGCAGGCCGAAGGTATCGAACCGCTGAAATTGCGCCGCTGGTTCAAGCAGCATTTCGGCATGACCTTTCATGCCTGGCTGCGCACCCGACGGCTGGGCATGGCGTTGGGTGGGATCAAACAGGGCGATTCGATCGACAGCGCGGCGTTCGACTCAGGCTACGAATCCCTGAGCGGGTTTCGCGATGCCTTCCAAAAGTCTTTCCACATAACACCGGGCCGCGCCGCCAACAGTGAGCCCTTGCTGTTCACCCGGCTGACCACGCCGCTGGGGCCGATGATCGCCATGGCCGAGCGTCGTGGACTGGTGCTGCTGGAGTTTCTCGACCAGCCTTCGCTGACCCGCGAAGTGGATGCACTACAGAATCGCTATGGCTACGCCGTGGCACCGGGGCACAACGGGCATTTGCAGCAAATCGAAGAGCAACTGGCCGCGTACTTTGCCGGTCACCGCACTGAATTCAGCGTGGCCCTGCACATGCCCGGCAGCGAGTTCTCCCGCCAGGTCTGGGCCGAGCTGGCAAAAATCCCATACGGCCGAACCACCACCTACGGCGCTATCGCAGCGACGCTCGGCAAGCCTGGTGCCAGTCGCGCCGTGGGGCTGGCCAACGGACACAACCGCCTCTCGATTGTCGTGCCCTGCCATCGGGTGATCGGTGCCGACGGCTCGTTGACGGGCTACGCTGGAGGCCAGCCGCGCAAGGCGTTTCTGCTCAGGCTGGAAAACGCGGCGGTGCAGATCACTGAACAACTCGCACTCTGATCCTCGTCAGCACTCAAGGATGCTTGATGTCCGACCTTTATTTGCCCGCGACGAAATTCCTGGCGTCTATCGATGACGATTGGCGTCGGCATATCGCCACCGTAGGCCCGTGCCTGCATCAACCCCACGCGGCTCGTGATCCCTATGAGTCGCTGGTGCGGGCGATTGCCTATCAACAACTGCACGCCAAGGCCGGGAATGCGATTGTCGGTCGGCTGCTGGCGTTGTTTCCATCGAGCGCGTTCCCGCGACCGGAGCAAATCGTCGCCACTGATTTCGACCGACTGCGCAGTTGCGGCTTTTCCGCCAGCAAGATCGCGACCATCCAGGGCATCGCCCAGGCGGCGCTGGATGGCGTGGTGCCGGATTACGCCACGGCGCTGGCCATGGACGATGAAGCGCTGATCGAGCGCCTGAACACGTTGCGCGGTGTGGGTCGCTGGACCGTCGAGATGCTGTTGATCTACAGCCTGGAACGGCCGGACATTCTGCCGGCCGATGACTTTGGCGTGCGTGAGGGGTATCGACGGCTGAAGGGGCTGGACGTGCAGCCGACGCGCAAGCAGATGATTGAGATCGGGTTGGCGTGGAGCCCTTATCGGACTGTGGCTGCGTGGTATTTGTGGCGGGTGGCGGGCAAGTAGACCGCATCATCGTTCTTCGCGAGCAAGCCCGCTCCCACATTTGACCGAGTACTCCTATAGGAATGCGGTCGAATGTGGGAGCGGGCTTGCTCGCGAAGGCGACAGTCCAGTCAATACATCAATCAAAGCCAATCACAACCCCGATTTCAAACGGCTGAACGCCCGGATCAGTGCCCGGTTGAACGCCTTGCCATTGTCATTCTTGCTGTACAACGACGCACGCACCGCCTGCGCCGGATAGGTCCCCGGATCGGCGCGAATCGCCGGGTCGATCAAGCCATCCGCCGCCGTGATCGCATTGGCGTAGTGGATGGTGTCGGTGATCGGTGCGATCACTTCAGGGGTCATCAGGTAGTCCATCAATGCCAGTCCAGCCTGAGGGTGCGGCGCGTCCTTGGGAATGACCATGGCGTCGAACCAGATCAACGTGCCCTCCTTCGGAATCCGGTATTTCAATGCGTACGGCTTGTTCGCCGCTTGCGCCTGACCCGCGGCGATAGCCACGTTGCCGTTCCACGACATCGCCACACAGGTGTTGCCGTTGGCCAGATCGCTGATATTCAGGTCGTTGTCGAAATAGCGGATGTACGGGCGGAACTTCGCCAGTTGCTGCTCGGCCAGTTTCAGGTCGTCGAGACTCTGGCGATTGATGTCCAGGCCCATGTACTTCATGACGGCGGCGAATACTTCGTTGGGATCGTTGAGCAGGCTGACCCCGCAATCGGCGAATTTCGATACCACGGCCGGGTCGAACAGCATCGCCCAACTGTCCGTGGGCGCATCGGGCAGACGCTGCTTGACGGCTTCCTGCTGGAAGCCCACGCCGGTGGTGCCCCAAGCGTAGATCCCGGCGTAGCGATTGCCCGGATCGAACACCGCCATGTGTTGGCGAAACTCCTCGCCGACCCCGGCAAAGTGCGGCAGTTGCTGCTTGTCCACGGTCTGGATCGCGCCGCTCTGAATCGCTCGGGACAGATGCTGCCCCGCCGTCAGTACCAGGTCATAGCCGCTGCGACCGGTGAGCAGTTTGGTCTCGACGGTTTCCAGGGAATCGAAGTGATCGACCACCACATGGATGCCGGTTTTCGCCTCGAAATTCTTCAGGGTGTCCGGGGCCAGGTACTCGCCCCAGATGTAAAGATTGACCACCGGTTTGGCGGTGTCAGCGGCCTGCACACACAGGGGTGCAAGCACCAGCATTAACGCTTGAGTCAGTTTGTGCAGGCCCATGATTTACGCTCCCTTTTTGTTGCTGGCGGTGCCGGCGTATTGCGGCATGGTGATGCACGCGACGTTGCCGCCGCCGAGGAGAATTTCCCGAGAGTTCTCGATGCCGACGATGTTGTGCTGCGGGAACAGTTCGGCGAGGGTCGCCATTGCCACTTTGTCGTTACGATCACCGAACAGCGGTACCACGATCGAGCTGTTGCCGGCGTAATAGTTGATGTACGACGCGCAGATTTTCGTTCCCGCCTGACGGGTATGGGTGCTGTCCTGCTGATCCAGGCCTTCGGCCTCTTCGGCGGTCCACTCCAGCACATCCGGTTGCGGCAGTTTGTGCACGGTCAACTCGCGGCCACGGCTGTCGCGGGTGCTGCGCAGGATGTCGTAGGCCTCCTGATAGATTTCCCACTGTGGGTCATCGCGATTGTCAGTCCATTGCAGCACCACTTCACCGGGACGAACGAAACAGGCGAGGTCGTCGACGTGGCCATCGGTTTCGTCGAACTTGCAGCCGCGAGGCAGCCAGATCACTTGCTCGGCGCCGAGGTAATCGGTCAGCCGGCGAGTGACTTCATCCTTGCCCAGATGCTGGTTGCGATTGCGGTTGAGCAGGCATTGCTCGGTGGTGAGGATGCTGCCCTGGCCGTCGCTCTGAATGCCGCCGAGCTCGGCAATCAACGGTGCGCGATAACGGTCGAAGCGTTCGATTTCAAGGATCTTGCTGGCGATCTGATCGTCCTTGTCCCACGGGTAGTACAAGCCCCCGTCGAGACCGCCATAAGCGTTGAATTCGAAGTCGACACCGCGTACTTCGCCGCTTTGGTCGTTGACTACGAAGCACGGGCCGCTGTCGCGGAACCAGGTGTCGTTGCAGGTCATTTCCACCACTCGCACTTGCGGAGGCAGCTGTCGACGCGCAGTGGCGAATTGCGCGGCGGAGGCACACACGGTCACCGGTTCGCTCATGGAAATCGCCGTGACGATCTGCACCCAGACTTTCTGCGCAGGCTTGGCGCCGTTGCGCCACACGTCGGTGCGCTCCGGCCAGCCGAGCCAGCAACCGGACTTGGTTTCGAATTCACCGGGCAGGCGGAAACCGTCGAGTTTGGGAGTGGAATCGAGCAAACGTGCCATGGGCAAACCTCATCAGCGGGGATTGGAATGACCACAGGCTAAAGTCGCCGGCGCCCTCCTCGCCAACGATGATTATTTCGGAACACTTGAATTAAACTCATCAATCGATCAGCTGATCGTTGAACCATTCCAGCATCTGCGCCACTGCCGGCCGCTCCAGCCGTACGCGTTCGCACACCAGCGCATATTGGCCCAACGCGGTCATGCTTGACGTGAATGGCCGCACCAGTCGACCGCTGAGCAAGTCTTCCTGCGCCGTCAGGTTGTCGCCCATGGCCACACCCTGCCCCTGCGCCGCCGCTTCCAGTGCCAACCCGGCGTGGGCGAAATACAGTTGTCGTTCGGGGCGTTGGTCGCCGGCATGGCTGGTGAGCCACGCGGTCCAGGTCTTGCCGTCCTGGTCGTCGTGCAGCAGGCAATGGCGCGCGAGATCCTTTGGGGTTTTCAGCGTGCCCTGGTTGAACAGGCCGGGGCTGCACACCGGGAAGAACTGCAACGCAGGCAATGGCCGGACGAAATACGCGCTGCTGTCTACCGGCCCGGTGCCGTAGGTGATCGCCAGGTCGATGTCCTCCCCCGGCGCCGTGGCGTCGATCGGTTGTTCGTAGAGATGCAGGGTGATGTGCGGATAACGCGCGTAGAAATCCGTGAGGCGGCTCATCAGCCACTTCTGCGCCAGCTCGGCGGTCACGGCCAGGCGCAACACGGCGAGGGATGACGGATCGCGCAATTCGTCGCAGGCCTCGCCGATCAGTTCGAAGGCTTGCTGCAGGCTTTGCATGAGGCGCCCGGCGGCCATGGTCGGGCGAATCTGCCGGCCTTCGCGGACAAACAGCGACACGCCGAGCTGTTCTTCCAGTTGGCGGATCTGATGGCTGACCGCGCTGTCGGTGACACACAACTCCGCCGCCGCCCGGCCGAAATGGGCATGACGGGCGGCGCATTCGAAGGTTCTGAGGGCTGCCAGGGAGGGTAAGCGTCGCATCGGGTCAGGTCCGGGATTCGGGGGTGTTCATGCTGACCTGATGGACCATGGTCGTCCAGTGGGTCCGCGTTATCGTTCATCGCCAGCAGGGCTAGCTCCCACAGGGAATTTGTGAAGGCCACAGATCCAATGTGGGAGCTAGCCCTGCTGGCGATGAGGCCGGCCCATTCACCACAATCCCGGCTGACTATCACCGTTCCTGATCAACGATGACACCGCCACCATCCCGGCGCATGTTGCTCTCTCAACCGGAGGGATTCGACATGCTCAACACACTCAAGCAAATCAACTCAACCTCAGCCTTCAACCGCTGGGCTGGCTTCGAAGTCACCCGCGCGGAGAGCGGTGAAGCCGAACTCAGCCTGGCGTTTCGTGAAGAGGACATGGCGCAATATGCCGGGTTCCTGCATGCCGGCCTGATCGGAGCAATGCTCGACACGGCGTGCGGTTTCGCCGCTGGAACGGTCGCCGGCAATGTCCTGGCTTCACACTTCACGGTCAACTGCCTGGCGCCCGCTGTCGGTGAGGTTTTCATCGCTCGGGGCAAGGTCGTCAAGGCCGGAAAAAAGCAGGTCTTTGCCCGCGCCGAGCTGTTCGCGCAAACGGGAGATCAACTGAAATTGGTCGCAACCGGCGATGCGATTCTGGTACCGGTCTAGGCTGATGGGATAAATCCCAAGACCTGCCGGAGGTCGCCATGCAACTCGAAGGCTCCTGCCATTGCGGCGCAGTGTCGTTCAGTCTGGCCAGCGCCCACCCCTACCCCTATCAACGCTGCTATTGCTCGATCTGCCGCAAGACCCAGGGAGGTGGCGGTTATGCAATCAACATTGCCGGCGACGCCAACAGCCTGAAAGTACGCGGGCGCAAAAACATCGCGATATACCATGCGCTGCTCAAGGGCGAAGGTGAGCAACGTGCCCACCGCAGCAGTGCCGAGCGACATTTCTGCTCGGTTTGCGGTTCGGGGTTATGGCTGTTCAGCCCGGAATGGCCGGAGTTGATCCACCCCTTCGCATCGGCCATCGATACCCCGTTGCCGGTGCCGCCGGAGCATACGCATTTGATGCTCAGCTCCAGGGCGCCTTGGGTCGAGGCCAAGGTGCGGCCGGGAGATAAACAATTTGATGTTTATCCCGAAGAGTCGATTGCGCAATGGCATGAACGACTGGGATTGAGTAAATAACACCGGGCATCAGCTTCCAAAACCTTTTGCAATACACGTTACTTAACGCCAAAAAACAAAACTGCTTAATCTAGGAGTTCAGCACAACCCTAAATCAAATCATAAGCATGGATAGCAAAATGAACATCGACATTGAACAATCGTTTGTCGCGACACTTAATATGTTCGATCACAAAGTTAATTTACTTGAACAACTTCATGGCAAGCCCGCACTGGCCACCGTCAATTTGTTCAGCGGCGGGTTCTTTACCGGAAAACCCCAGACACGTGATCACTCGAGTCTGTTAGGCATCCGCCCAAATGCCCAGTCCGGACCGGTGCAACCGTTGAAGCTGCACTTTCTCCACACCACCGCAGGCTACGTGCTTTCCATAAGGAACGAAGGAGAACACTACAACAAGAAAGTCAGCGAACGTTGGCTGGAAGTGCTCGGCACGGTGGACTCAGAAGATGACGAGCCGACAGTTTTCACACTTATGGATCAGCACAACAAGTCCGTCACCTTGAAAGACTTGCGCACTGTTCATACTCCCATCTCTCTAATGACTGAAGACAAAAAGTATGTAGGCGGACTTACTGTAAAAGGCTCACCTTATATTTATCTTGCCAACACCCATGAACGCTCAAAAATAACGTTCATCGTAAGTATCCTTGAAAGAAAGGTGTCTCACTCGGTGACCTGATCCCCTCTTTGATGGCAAAAAAAATCGGCCTGGATGGCCGATTTTTTCCCGGGTACTTTTCGCCGCTTACGCCGCAGCAGGTATACCGCTGTGAAAACGGAACTCCACATCCGGCGTCTCGATCAGTTCCTGCTCGGCGGCACGGACCTTGTCGATCACCTGGGCAATGTCCTTCACGTCGCCGTACTGGTAAGCCAGTTTCAGATAACCCTGGAAATGCCGCGCTTCGCTTTTGAGCAGGCCGAAATAAAACTTGCCCAGTTCTTCGTCCAGGTGCGGCACCAGAGCCTCGAAACGCTCGCAGCTGCGGGCTTCGATGAACGCGCCGACCACCAGCGTATCCACCAGTTTCACCGGTTCGTGACTGCGCACCACTTTGCGCAAACCCGAGGCGTAACGCCCGGCAGACAACTGGCGCAGCTCGATCTTGCGCTTTTTCATCAGGCGCATGACTTGTTCATGGTGCACCAGCTCTTCCCGGGCCAGGCGCGACATCATGTTGATCAGGTCGACGTGGGAGTGATATTTAGCAATGAGGCTCAGCGCGGTGCTGGCAGCCTTGAATTCGCAATTCTTGTGGTCGATCAGCAGGGTTTCCTGATCGGCCAGCGCAGCCTGGACCCAGCCGTCGGGGGTGCGACAGCCAAGGAATTCGTGAATTTCGGGAAGGATCATGGGGCCCACGGGATAAAAGGTTCAAAACGAAGGGCGCCGATTATACCGGCCTGCGGGCAGACCACCAGTCGCCGACCGTTGATATGTATCAACACCCAGGCCTGTGGGCAGCAACTATAGTTGTGCAACGCCGTGCTTTTTCATTTTCAGGAGATCCCGATCATGCAAGCCATACGCAGCATTCTGGTGGTCATCGAGCCCGAACACGCGGAAAGCCTGGCGCTCAAACGGGCCAAGTTGATTGCCGGTGTGACCCAGGCGCATTTGCACCTGCTGGTGTGCGATCCGAAACATGATCACAGCGGCATGCTCGGTGTGCTCAAGGCCGCATTGCTGGAGGACGGTTACAGTGTGACCACCGAACAGGCCTGGAACGAGAGCCTGCATGAAACCATCGTCGATGTGCAGCAGGCCGAAGGCTGCGGACTGGTGGTCAAGCAGCACTTCCCCGACAGTGCGCTGAAAAGAGCCCTGTTGACTCCCGCAGACTGGAAGTTGCTGCGCCATTGCCCGACTCCGGTGCTGCTGGTGAAAACCGCAGGTTCGTGGAAGGACAAAGTGATACTGGCGGCTGTCGATGTCGGCAACTCTGACCCCGAACACCGCCACCTGCACAACACCATCATCGATCACGGCTATGACATCGCCACCCTGGCCAAGGCTCACTTGCACGTGATCAGCGCCCATCCTTCACCGATGCTGTCGTCGGCCGACCCGACGTTTCAGCTCAGCGACACCATCGCGGCGCGCTATCGCGAACAGTGCAAGGCGTTCCAGGCGGAATTTGATATCGACGATGAGCACCTGCATATCGAGGAAGGCCCGGCCGATGTGCTGATTCCGTTCATGGTGCACAAGCTGCAGGCGGCGGTGACGGTGATCGGCACCGTGGCGCGCAGCGGGTTTTCAGGGACGTTGATCGGCAATACGGCGGAAGTGGTGCTCGATGCGGTGGAGAGCGATGTGCTGGTGCTTAAGCCGCAGGAGATCGAGGATCATCTGGAGGAGATTGCGGGTAAGCATTGAAGAGTGCCAACCTTTGTGGCGAGGGAGCTTGCTCCCGTTGGGTTGCGAAGCGACCCCCTGCGTTCTGTCAGATGCACAATGCCAGCTCGATTTGCGACGGCTGCGCCGCCGAGCGGGAGCAAGCTCCCTCGCCACAGAAATCGGAGGTCAGCCGCCGAAGACGTCTTTCAGAAACCCCGGCGCAATATAGCGCTGGTAATGCGCCTCGGAGAGCAGGAAAAACTCCCGATCAATGGCATCACGCAACTCCGGCAGGTTCCAGTCGCGGAACTCCGGTAGCAGCACCATCCCGTAGGCTTCCAGATTGTTGATCACCCGCGCGCCCCGCGCGATCAACTGGTAGGCCCAGCAATACTCGGACTGATGCGGCACAAAGCGAATCTTGCGTTGTTCGAGCTGCGTTCTGAGCAGGGCCGGGTCGAAAATCTCCACCTTGGCCGCCATTACCTGGGACAACAGTTGCTCAAGACGCAGCCACACCGCGCGTTTTTCTTCCTCGTTGTAGCCGTTCCAGTGAATCACTTCATGGTGGAAACGCTTGCAGCCACGGCACACCAGGTCACCGTAAACAGTGGAGCAAAGGCCGACGCAGGGGGTCTTGATGGTCTGATTGGGCATAGGTAGGCAGAACGCGAAAAAGCAAAACAGGCCGGCATGTTAGCCCTTTGTCCGATATTCATCACCCCTCAAAGTTAAGGGGTTATGGTCAATGGACCCGTGCTGAGCGCCACCACCAAAGTCCAATAAACACTGACTTACCTTTAATTTTTTTTTGCCGTAGAATCAGCCTGCCTTTTTAGGCGCCAATGTCCGTTAGAAGCTGTTTTCAAAGCGTCACGAGCACAGTCGTTCCTTCAGAGCGGTGTTGGCGAGGGGTTTTTCCAGCGGGGAAAAGCCCAACGCCAACCCTCATCAGCTCCCGTTCTGCAGGCGTAAAACTTTGAAAGCAGCTTCTGTAAGGAATTGTCGGTAATTCTGGCTAAGTGGCTCACAACGCCATGCAGCGCATGAGTACGGCAATTTCGGGATGAGCGTCCCGGACACCCATTTGGGACCACTGATGAGGGTAATAACTGTGCTTGAAGCCTACCGCAAACATATCGAAGAGCGTGCAGCACTGGGTATCGTTCCCCAGCCGCTTAACGCCGAACAAACTGCAGGCCTGGTCGAGCTGCTGAAAAATCCCCCGGCTGGCGAAGAAGCATTCCTCGTTGACCTGATCACCAATCGCGTTCCGCCTGGAGTGGACGAAGCAGCCTATGTCAAGGCCGGCTTCCTGTCCGCCATCGCCAAAGGCGAAGCCAAATCCCCCCTGATCGACAAGAAGCGCGCTGTTGAACTGCTCGGCACCATGCAGGGCGGCTATAACATCGTGACTCTGGTTAACCTGCTGGACGACGCCGAACTGGCTCCAGTAGCGGCCAAAGAACTCAAGCACACCCTGCTGATGTTCGATGCGTTCCACGACGTCGCTGAACGCGCCAAGAAAGGCAATGCTCACGCTCAAGGCGTGCTGCAATCCTGGGCTGACGGCGAGTGGTTCAAGAACCGCCCTACCCTGGCCGACAAGATCAGCCTGCGCGTGTTCAAGGTGACTGGCGAAACCAACACCGACGACCTGTCCCCTGCTCCTGATGCCTGGTCCCGCCCGGACATCCCGCTGCACGCCCTGGCCATGCTGAAAATGGCTCGCGACGGCATCGTGCCTGACGCACAAGGCGTCACCGGTCCGATGAAGCAGATCGAAGAAATGCGCAACGCCGGTTTCCCAATCGCCTACGTCGGTGACGTGGTCGGTACCGGTTCTTCGCGTAAATCGGCAACCAACTCCGTACTGTGGTTCTTCGGCGACGACGTTCCTTATGTACCGAACAAGCGTGCCGGCGGTTTCTGCTTCGGCAGCAAAATCGCTCCGATCTTCTACAACACCATGGAAGATGCCGGCGCACTGCCAATCGAATTCGACGTTTCCAACATGCACATGGGCGACGTGATCGACCTGTACCCGCATGCTGGCAAAGTCTGCAAGCACGGCACCGACGAAGTCCTGACCACCTTCGAAATGAAGACTCCGGTCCTGTTGGACGAAGTTCGCGCCGGCGGCCGTATCCCGCTGATCATCGGCCGTGGCCTGACCGAGAAGGCTCGCGCCGAACTGGGTCTGCCAGCGTTCGACCTGTTCAAGAAGCCTGAAGCTCCAGCTGAAAGCACCAAGGGTTTCACCCTGGCGCAGAAAATGGTCGGCAAGGCTTGCGGTCTGGCAGAAGGCCAAGGCGTTCGTCCTGGCACCTACTGCGAACCGAAGATGACCACCGTAGGTTCTCAGGACACCACCGGTCCAATGACCCGTGACGAACTGAAAGACCTGGCGTGCCTGGGCTTCTCCGCTGATCTGGTGATGCAGTCGTTCTGCCACACCGCGGCTTATCCAAAGCCGATCGACGTGACCACCCACCACACCCTGCCTGACTTCATCATGACCCGCGGCGGTGTTTCCCTGCGTCCGGGCGACGGCATCATCCACTCGTGGCTGAACCGTATGCTGCTGCCAGACACTGTCGGCACCGGTGGTGACTCGCACACCCGTTTCCCGATGGGCATTTCGTTCCCGGCCGGTTCCGGTCTGGTCGCGTTCGCCGCTGCCACCGGGGTTATGCCGCTGGACATGCCGGAATCGATCCTGGTGCGCTTCAAAGGCAAAATGAAACCTGGCATCACCCTGCGTGACCTGGTTCATGCCATTCCTTACTTCGCCATCCAGAACGGTCTGCTGACTGTCGAGAAGAAAGGCAAGAAAAACGCCTTCTCCGGCCGCATCCTGGAAATCGAAGGCCTGGAAGGTCTGACGCTGGAGCAAGCTTTCGAGCTGTCCGACGCCTCGGCCGAACGTTCGGCTGCCGGTTGCACCATCAAGCTGTCGAAAGAGTCGATCACCGAGTACCTGAACTCCAACATCACCCTGCTGCGCTGGATGATCGGCGAAGGCTACGGCGATGCGCGCACCCTGGAACGCCGTGCACAAGCGATGGAAGCCTGGGTTGCCAACCCTGAACTGATGGAAGCCGATGCCGACGCCGAATACGCTGAAATCATCGAAATCGATCTGGCCGACATCAACGAGCCTGTGCTCTGCGCGCCGAACGATCCGGACGACGCTCGCCTGCTCTCCAGCGTTGCTGGCGAGAAGATCGACGAAGTGTTCATCGGTTCGTGCATGACCAACATCGGTCACTTCCGCGCTGCCGGTAAACTGCTGGAACAGGTCAAGGGTCAGCTGCCAACCCGTCTGTGGCTGTCGCCGCCGACCAAGATGGACGCTCACCAACTGACCGAAGAAGGCTACTACGGCATCTACGGCAAGGCTGGCGCGCGCATGGAAATGCCGGGCTGCTCGCTGTGCATGGGTAACCAGGCACGTGTAGAGCCGAACTCGACTGTTGTGTCGACTTCGACCCGTAACTTCCCGAACCGTCTGGGTGACGGCGCAAACGTCTACCTGGCTTCGGCTGAGCTGGCGTCCGTGGCTTCCATCATGGGTCGCCTGCCGACCGTTGAGGAATACATGGAATACGCTGGCAAGATCGACAGCATGGCGGCCGATGTTTACCGCTATCTGTCCTTCGACCAGATCGCCGAGTTCCGTGAAGCTGCAGCGAACGCCAATATCCCGGTCGTTCAAGCCTAACGTTACACAGCAATAAAAAACGCCGCCCATCGTGAGATGAGCGGCGTTTTTTTATGCCCTGAACATTATTAAATGCCTGATTCGGATCAAATGTGGGAGCGGGCTTGCTCGCGAAGGCGTCATGTCAGTCGCCATTGGTTCCGCCTGACACGACGCCTTCGCGAGCAAGCCCGCTCCCACAGGGTTTCAGCGTTTCTGAAACCTCCCTACTCAGGCACTCAGCGAATAGATCAACGCCGAAATCGCCACCAAACCAACCGCCACCACAAACACGTTCGACGCCTGACCACGATAACGGGCCATGGCCGGCACCTTGCGGATCGCGTACATCGGCATCAGGAACAGGATCGCTGCGATCACCGGGCCACCGAAGGCTTCGATCATGCGCAGGATGCTCGGGTTCAGCGTGGCGACGATCCAGCACACCACCAGCATGAACGCCGCCACGATACGGTCCAGGGTTTTGGCCGACGGACGCTTGCCGCTCTTGACGATCAGCCCCTTGAGACCTTCGCTGGCACCGATGTAGTGTCCCAGGAACGACTTGGAAATGGCCACGAAGGCAATCAACGGCGCCGCGAAGGCGATGGTCGGGTTGCTGAAGTGGTTGGCCAGGTACGACAGGATCGACAGGTTCTGCGCTTTCGCTTCAGCCAGTTGCGCCGGCGACAGGGTCAGCACGCAACTGAAGACGAAGAACAACACCATCACCACCATCAAGGCGTGGGCGCGGGACAGGATCTGCGAGCTGCGCTGTTCGGCGTGTTCGCCATAACGACGCTTCTGGTCCACCGCAAATGCCGAGATGATCGGCGAGTGGTTGAACGAGAACACCATCACCGGAATCGCCAGCCACAGGGTATGCAGCAACGCCGACGGCTCAGGCAGCGTGGTGGCGGTGGTCAGGATGCCGCCGTTCCAGTGCGGAATCAGAAACACCGCCAGGAACAGCAGCGCGACAATAAACGGATACACCATCAGGCTCATGGCCTTGACGATCAGTTGCTCACCGCAACGCACCACGGCCAGCAGGCCGAGAATCAGCACCAGCGACAGCACGGCGCGCGGTGGCGGCATGATGTGCAGTTGATGTTCGAGGAAGCTGCCGACAGTGTTGGTCAGCGCCACGCTGTAGATCAGCAGGATCGGGAAGATCGCAAAGAAGTACAGCAAGGTGATCAGCGCGCCGGCCCTGATGCCGAAATGCTCTTCCACCACTTCGGTGATGTCCGCGCCTTCACGGCCGGACAACACGAAGCGGGTCAGGCCGCGGTGTGCGTAGAAGGTCATCGGGAATGCCAGCAATGCCAGGATCAGCAGCGGCCAGAAACCGCCCAGACCCGCGTTGATCGGCAAAAACAGGGTGCCCGCACCAATCGCCGTGCCAAACAGGCCCAGCATCCAGGTGGTGTCTTGGCGATTCCAGCTCGAAAGGGTCGCTGGTGTCGCGTCTACATAGCGTTCGTTAACGCTATTGGCCTGATCATTCATCCGGTGGGATCTCCACATTCCGGTCACTTGCCACCCGGCCAGAACACGTCGGAGTACCCGACAGGCAGCGCCCTGGCCGAAACAGGGGCGCGATTCTGGAGTATTAGTGAACAGAAGCAAAGACTTAGGTGAGGAACGGTGGTGCCAAGTTGAGGGGATTGATCGACACAATCCCTTGTAGGAGCCGAGCTTGCTCGCGATGGCGATGTATTTGCTGACATCAATGTTGAATGTGATTCCGCTATCGCGAGCAAGCTCGGCTCCTACAGGTTGATTCGCAATATCACCCCTGCGTTTCATCGCCAAACCGTAATTGATGCTTGATAAAGGTTTCCCGTCATGTATTTTGAATACACCCACACCCTTCTGGAGTCTTCACATGCCACTGGTTCGCGTCGATCTCAAGAAACAGCAGGACCCCACCTACGCCAAACGCGTCGGGCAGTTGATCTACGCCGCCCTGCGCAGCGCCATTGATGTGCCGGAAAACGATAATTTCCAGATTCTCAACGAGCACGATGAGCAGCATTTCATCTTTGACCCGCAGTACCTGGGCATCCAGCGCACCGACAACCTGGTGATCATCCAGATCACCCTGAGCGAAGGCCGGACCCTGGAGAAGAAGAAACTGCTCTACAAAACCATCGTCGATGGCCTTAATGAGCAACTGGCAGTGCGTCCGGAGGATGTTTTCATTAATCTGGTGGAAGTGAAGAAAGAGAATTGGTCGTTCGGCAATGGCATTGCCCAGTACGCCCTCTGATTTTCAACTTTGATACCTGTGAGCCGCCAATGCCCCGAGTTTCCCGCAAGCAAGCCGACCTCAACCGCGAAATCATCGTCGACGCCGCCACACGGCTGTTCCGAGAGCGCGGCCTGCACGGCATCAGCGTCGTCGATGTGATGGCTGCGGCCGGCCTGACCCATGGCGGCTTCTATGGTCATTTCGAGTCCAAGGAAGCACTGGCCAGGGAGGCCAGCGAGCGGGCGTTCAAGCAGGTGGGCGAGCGCTGGCGGGAACGGGCTGCCACAGGTGAAGATAAAGCAGATGCACGCAAGGCATTGATCGATCCTTACTTGTCCACCCACAGCCGCGACAATCCCGGTGAGAGCTGCCCGGTGGTGGCCTTCGCTGGCGACATGTGCCACGAAAGTGCCGATAGCGGCTTGCGTGAACCGTTCATGGCGGGACTCAACCGGCTGCTCGACTCCTTCGGCAAACTGATGGACTCGGACGATCCAGAGGAAAACCGCCAGCAAGCGCTGGTGCAGTACTCAATGATGGTCGGCGCGCTGACGCTGGCCCGGGCCACTCGCGGCGAAGCCCTGTCGGATGAAATCCTCGAGGCCACCCGCCGTTTTCTGACAGACGAAAAGCCTGAATCCCCTGCTTCCTGCTGAATATTCGGTATCGAGAGAACATATCGCAGGCTTCGCCAGCTCCTACACTGTGTAGCGCGGTTCCAGAAACGCTTGGCTTTGATCATTGCCAAAACGTCGCGGAGCCAGCAATCTCAAGCGACGTTCGAGCCCGATATTCGATGCCCACAGGAGCCACGCATGCCCGCGACCGTTCTGGTACTGGTTGAAACCATCAATGATTACCTGCCTATCCTCGAACATCAGGGGTTCCATCTGATTCTGGCCCCGACGCCCGCCGAGCGTGCCGAAGCCATCAGCCGCCACAGCGGCCAGATCGACGCAGTCCTGACCCGCGGCCCGCTGGGCCTGTATGGCAATGAAATTGCCGCCCTGCCCAACCTGAAGATCATCTGCGTGATCGGCGCCGGCTACGAAATGGTCGACCTGCAAACCGCCGCCGACCGGGGCATTACCGTCACCAATGGCGCCGGGGTCAATGCCTCGTCCGTCGCCGACCACGCCATGGCCTTGCTGCTGTCGCTGGTGCGGGATATTCCTCGCTGCGACGCCGCTGTGCGCCGGGGCGAGTGGCCGAAAATCATGCGCCCGTCCCTCGCGGGAAAACGCCTGGGCATTCTCGGCCTCGGTGCCGTCGGCATGGCCATCGCCAAGCGCGCGGCCGCAGGTTTCGACATGAGCGTGTGCTACCACAATCGCCAGCATCGCAGCGACGTGCCCTACGAGTTCTGCTCGACCCCCACCGAACTGGCGCGCGCCTCGGACTTCCTGGTCATCGCCACTCCCGGCGGCCTCGGCACCAAACACCTGATCAACCGCCAGGTACTCGACGCGCTCGGCCCCAAGGGTTTTCTCGTCAACATCGCCCGCGCCAGTGTGGTGGTCACCGCCGACCTGATCACCGCGCTTGAGCAACGGCGTATCGCCGGTGCCGCACTCGATGTATTCGATGACGAACCTCAGGTGCCGGACGCGCTGAAATCCCTGCCCAACGCGGTCCTGACCCCGCATGTCGCCGGATTGTCACCGGAAGCCACCCAAGGCACCGTCGAGTTGGTGGGCCGCAACCTCGTGGCGTTCTTTTCCGGCCAACCCGTACTGACCCCCATCGAGTTGCCGAAGGGCGTCAGCAGCGCGGTTGTGTAGGACAATTCAAACAGCTGTATCAAAAGCAATGATTGCCCGGCAACACGATCACCTATAAGGGCCGTTCGTGGTTGTGGGTGCCGGGTGTGCGCATTAGATTAGCCAATAGTTTCAGGCCTCCAGAATAAGCAGAAGGGATAAGCATGGCGCTTACTGACCAGTCCACCCATATCCGCTCCGGCGAAGAACTCGATGCCAGCCTGATCGATCCTTACCTCAAGGCGCACATTCCAGGGCTCAGCGGAATGCCGCAGATCAGCCAATTCCCGGGCGGCGCCTCCAACCTTACCTATTTGCTCGAGTACCCCGAACAGGAGTTCGTCCTGCGTCGGCCGCCCTTCGGTCACAAGGCCAAGTCCGCCCATGACATGGGGCGCGAATTCCGCATCCTCAATCAATTGCGCGACGGCTTTCCGTATTGCCCGAAAGCCTACGTGCACTGCACCGACGAATCGGTGATCGGTGCCGAGTTCTATGTGATGGAGCGGGTCAACGGCATCATCCTGCGTTCGGAATTGCCAGCGGAACTGGGCCTGGATTCAGCGAAAACCGAAGCCCTGTGCAAGAGCTTCATCGACAAGTTCGTCGAACTGCACCGGGTCGACTACAACGCCTATGGCCTGGGCGACCTTGGCAAACCGGAAGGTTATGTGGCGCGGCAGATCAAAGGCTGGAGCGATCGCTACGAGAAAGCCCTGACACCCGACGCGCCGCAGTGGGACGTGGTCAAAGCCTGGCTCAACGACAAGATGCCGGCTGATCACCCGACCTCCAGCATCGTGCATAACGACTATCGCTTCGACAACGTGATCCTCGACCCGAACAACCCAATGCAGATCATCGGCGTGCTCGACTGGGAACTCACGACCCTCGGCGATCCGCTGATGGACCTGGGCAACACCCTCGCCTACTGGATCGAAGCCGGCGACCCGGCGCCAGTGCAACTGATGCGCCGCCAGCCGAGCCACGCACCGGGCATGCTCACCCGCCGCGAGTTCGTCGATTACTACGCTCAACGTTCCGGCATCCAGATCGACAACTTCGATTTCTACTACACCTACGGCCTGTTCCGTCTGGCCGGCATCGTGCAGCAGATCTACTACCGCTTCTACCATGGTCAGACCCAGGACAAACGCTTCGCGCAGTTCATTCACATGAACAAACTGCTGGAGCAGATGAGCCTGCAGGTCATCCAGAAATCCAGCCTCTGATTGAAATGCGGCTCCCTGTAGGAGCGAGCCTGCTCGCGAAGGTCGCAAACGATAATGCGCAGCCACTGACCTGACACCGCGCCCCTACCGACTCGATAACAAGGAAAACCCATGTCCAAGACTCAGTTGTTCGACCTCGACGGCAAGATCGCTTTCGTTTCCGGCGCCAGCCGCGGCATCGGTGAAGCCATCGCCAAACTGCTGGCCCAGCAAGGCGCCCATGTGATCGTGTCGAGCCGCAAGCTCGATGGCTGCCAGCACGTGGCCGACGCGATCATCGCCGCCGGCGGCAAAGCCACTGCCATCGCATGCCACATCGGTGAAATGGAACAGATCAGCCAGGTCTTCGCCGGCATCAAGGAACAGTTCGGGCGCCTGGACATCCTGGTCAACAACGCCGCGACCAACCCACAGTTCTGCAACGTGCTGGACACCGACCTCAGCGCCTTCCAGAAAACCGTCGACGTGAACATTCGCGGCTACTTCTTCATGTCGGTGGAAGCCGGCAAGCTGATGCGCGAAAACGGGGGCGGCAGCATCATCAACGTCGCTTCGATCAACGGCGTTTCGCCGGGGATTTTCCAGGGCATCTATTCGGTGACCAAGGCCGCCGTGATCAACATGACCAAGGTCTTCGCCAAGGAATGCGCGCAGTTCGGCATCCGCTGCAACGCCCTGCTGCCGGGCCTGACCGACACCAAGTTCGCTTCGGCACTGGTGAAAAACGAAGCCATCCTGAACACCGCGCTGCAACAGATCCCGCTCAAGCGTGTAGCGGACCCAAGCGAAATGGCCGGCGCCGTGTTGTACCTGGCCAGCGATGCCTCCAGCTACACCACCGGCGTTTCGCTGAACGTGGATGGCGGCTTCCTTTCCTGATCCCTCCCTTGTAGGAGCTACCGCAGGCTGCGATCTTTTGATCTTGAAAACAAATTCAAAAGATCGCAGCCTGCGGCAGCTCCTACAGGGATATTGTCCAGTTTCCCGCGTTACTGCGTCACACAGCGCGTAGTGGTAGTGACTCGCGTCACCTCGCCGTTTTCGCCACGCACATCCCCCATCACATCGGTTTTATCCATAGGGTCCTGGCAGGTGCGCACGGGAGGTGGCGGCGGCGCGGCGGGAGGTGGCGGCGGCGGACTGGCACAGCCACCGAGAATCGCCACGCAGAATGCCAGCGACAAAGGTGTACAAACGCGTTTCCCAAGAGTTTTCATAGGTTGACCCGCGATAAGTGAACGACACATTTTTTGTGACAACAGAACCGGCGTGCAAAATCCTCACACCTGTCATAAAAAAAATATTGAAGGATCACTTATAGCGAAATCATTGAGCAACGCCCTGAAAATCTGGCAGTTCTTACAT
Source organism: Pseudomonas sp. MAG733B (assembly GCF_036884845.1). Lineage (NCBI taxonomy): Bacteria > Pseudomonadati > Pseudomonadota > Gammaproteobacteria > Pseudomonadales > Pseudomonadaceae > Pseudomonas > Pseudomonas sp. MAG733B. The sequence continues at coordinate 3,327,587 of NZ_CP145732.1, read as the reverse complement.
CACCGGATCAGGGCGATGCAAAGTATTGCTCTCCAGCTCATAGCGCAGTTCTTCAATCAGCGCAGCCGCCGCGTCCGCTGACTGCAGCTTCGCCATGTTCAAGCCACTGACCACCAGATCCACCTGCCCCGACACCGGGTGGTAGAGCTTCACGGTCAACGAATGATCGCCGGTGATGCTGCAGTCACAGGCTCGAGGTGAAAAACTGCTTTCGATCAGCATTCGCAGCTGTGCCAGCGTCATCATTGCGATTGACCCCGGCGGCGTGAAACACCGTATTGCACATTCATCAGGCAGTTCCTTCAGCGGTTTCGTAGGGCATTCAGGCGATCCGCAGATACCTGTCGCACCGTTCCAGCCTAAGAACCGCCCCACCAGAGCAACACACTAAATTGCACCCCGATCATTAGTGCATTTGCACCTTACCGCTGGCCCTTGGATCGCCCTGTGCCGGAAAACAGACCGCGCTCCCGCGCCCAGACAATCGCCTCGCTGCGGCTGTGCACATCGAGCTTGGAATACACCGTCGCCACGTGATTGCGAACTGTGTTCGGAGCCAGTTTGAGCCGTGCGGCGATTTCCTTGTCGGCCAGGCCTTCGCAGATCAGGCCCAGTACATCGCGCTCCCGGGCCGTCAAATCGGTGAAAGACACGCTGGGCAATTGCGGTGAATTGACGTTTTTCACGTTGGCGAGCTTTTCGATCAGCGTGCGACTGAACCACGAGGCGTCTTTCATCACCTCTTCAATTGCCGACACCAGTTCCAGCTCGGTTCGCTTGCGCTCGGTGATGTCCATCAACACCAGTAGGTAGCAGGGATTATCCTGAATATTCACCGTGTCCGCCGACACGGCGCAATCGATCAACCCTGCGTCCTTTTTGCGCACCCGCACATCGATGCGATCCAGGCTTCCGGTCTTCTCGAGCGCCGCGAACAGCCGGGTTCTGGCACCTTTGTCATCGATAAAATCGATCTGCGCGATGCTTTCGCCGAGGACCTCTTCGCTGGGATAACCGAGGGTATCGAGGAACGCTTCATTGACATCCAGCACCAACTGATCGCCCGCCCCGCAAACCAGAATCGGCACAGGCGACAGGCGGAACGCCTTGGCAAAGCGTTCCTCGCTTTGGCGCAAAGCCATTTCGGCCTTGTGCCGGGGTTCCATGTCGACGAAGGAAAACAGCATGCAAGCCTCGTCGTTGAGTTCCAGCGGCTGACCGGCAACGATCACCTGCTTGCTACCACCGTCGGCCATGCGTAACTCGGCCTGCATCTGCGGGATGGTCGCGCCCTCGCGCAAGCGTTGCTTGGCCAGGTCCTTGTTTTCGGCCTGTTCCAGCACGTCCAGTTCATAGGTGGACGTGCCGATCACCTGATCGCGGGCATAACCGGTCATTTCCAGGAAGCCGGGATTGACCTTGATGTAGCGCAAATCACTGAGGCGACAGATCACCGCCGGCGCCGGATTGGCGGCGAAGGTTTTCTCGAAACGCTGCTCGGCGCTGGCCCAATCGGTGACGTCGTCCATGATCAGCACCAGGGATTCCGGCTCATCTCGGCTGTCGGCCAACACCAGGCTGCGCACCCGATGGAACCAGGTGCGCTCGTCTTCACCTGCCAAGGAGGTGACCTGCACCAACACGTCACTGAAGGTCTCGCCCCGCGCGACTCGATTGACGGGATAGCTATCGGCTGGCACCACATGATTATTGCGATAGCGCAGGGCAAAGCGCTTGGCATAGGCCTTGGCATCTGCGCCCAGATCGCTGACCTGCTCGACGCCGTGCATGGCCAGCGCCGCGTCATTGGCCCAGAGAATGCTCTGGTCGGGGTCGAGCACAATCACCCCGTCGGACAGACCGGCGATGATCTGCTGCAACTGGCGGCGATTGGTTTCGGTGGTCAGGACGTCCTGGCTCATTACAACTCCACACGGGCGAAGGGCTTGTGAAGTTACGACCGCCCGGCTTTGCGTTCGTGCGAAGAACTCTGTAGGAGCGAGCCTGTGGCGAGGGAGCTTGCTCCCGCTGGGTGGCGAAGCCACCCCAATCCCGGCCAACCAAGTGTTCCTGACACTCTGAGTTGGCGGGTTTTGGGCCTGCTGCGCAGGCCAGCGGGAGCAAGCTCCCTCGCCACGGTGATCCGTTGTTGAGCGCCTCAGGCAGCCAGTTCTCCTTTTGCGACAGCGGCTGATGCGGCGAGCATCGCCCGCAACAACACCGCACACCCCGCCGCCAGATCATCCGGCGCGGCGTTTTCGATTTCGTTGTGGCTGATGCCGCCTTCGCAGGGGACGAAGATCATCCCGGCCGGCCCGAGTTCGGCGAGGAAGATTGCGTCGTGCCCCGCTCCGCTGACGATGTCCATATGCGATAGACCCAGTCCCTGCGCGGCACCGCGTACCGCTTCGACGCAGCCTTTGTCGAAGTACAACGGCGGGAAGTCGGCGGTTGGCGTGAGTTCGAAGGTCAGGCCGTGTTCTTCGCAGGTGGTTTCGATGACTTCGCGCACTTCGGCGATCATCGAATCCAGGCGCGCCGGTTCCAGGTGACGGAAATCGAGGGTCATGCGCACTTCGCCGGGTATGACGTTGCGTGAGCCAGGGTACGCTTGCAGGCAACCGACGGTGCCGCAGGCGTGCGGTTGATGACCGAGAGCGGCGCGATTGACCGCGCCGACGATCACGGCGGCGCCGACCAATGCATCTTTGCGCAGGTGCATCGGCGTCGGGCCGGCATGGGCTTCGACGCCGCGCAGTTTCAGGTCGAACCATTTCTGCCCGAGTGCGCCCATCACCACGCCGATGGTTTTGCGTTCGTCTTCGAGGATCGGGCCTTGTTCGATGTGGGCTTCGAAGTAGGCGCCCACGGCGTGGCCGCTGACTTTGCGTGGCCCGGCGTAACCGATGGCGTTGAGCGCTTCACCGACGGTCACACCCTCGGCGTCGACCTTGGCCAGGGTTTCTTCAAGGGTGAATTTTTCCGCGAACACGCCGGAACCCATCATGCACGGAGCGAATCGCGAGCCTTCTTCGTTTGTCCACACCACCACTTCCAGCGGTGCTTCGGTTTCGATGTTCAGGTCATTGAGCGTGCGCAGCACTTCGACGCCAGCGAGCACGCCGAAACAGCCATCGAACTTGCCGCCCGTGGGTTGGGTGTCGATGTGGCTGCCGGTCATGACCGGTGGCAGGTTCGGATTGCGGCCAGGACGGCGGGCGAAAATGTTGCCCACGGCGTCGATGCTGACGGTGCATCCGGCCTCCTCACACCAGTTGACGAAGATGTCCCGCGCCTGGCGGTCGAGATCGGTCAGGGCCAGGCGACAGACGCCGCCCTTGACCGTGGCGCCGAGCTTGGCCAGTTCCATGAGCGACTGCCACAAGCGATCGCGATTGATGTGCTGATGGGTGGACTGCAGAACGTCTACGGCCGCGTTCATGATGATCTCCTCAGGCTGTTCTTATGGATTTCTTCAGGCAATTTGTTGGTGCTTGTGCCACCGCTATCGCGAGCAGGCTCGCTCCCACAGGTTTTATGGACACCCGAGACACCTGTGGGAGCTGGCTTGCCAGCGATGAGGCCCCATCTCACACCGCAGATTTCGCAACAGAGTGACTGGGCCGCATCGCACACAACCCGTAATAAATCACCCCGCCCAGCGCCGAACCGGTAAACCAGCCATAGCTGTAGAACCAGCTGAACGCATCGCTGCCCAACGACAACAACGTCAGCACCACCGGCACGCCAAATGCGATAAACCCGTTCCAGTTCCACGCCGGGTACACGTCATCGCGATAGAGCCCGGCAAGGTCAAGTTGCTGTTTCTTGATCAGGAAATAGTCCACCACCATGATCCCGGCAATGGGTCCGAGCAAACTGGAATAGCCGAGCAGCCAGTTGGAATAGACCGACTCCAGGCTGACGTCCGAAACGATCAGGCCAAGCTTTTTCAGCAACTCATGGGCCATCAACCCCAGCCCCACCAACCCGGTGAGGATCACCGCTTTAGTCCGGTTGATCACCTTGGGCGCAAGGTTCTGGAAGTCGTTGGTCGGCGACACGATGTTGGCCGCCGTGTTGGTCGACAGCGTGGCGATGATGATCAGCGCCATGGCAATGGCAACCCACACCGGACTCTGGATATGACCGATCAGCGTCACCGGATCGGACACTGTCACGCCCACCAGTTTCACCGAGGCAGCGGTCATCACCACGCCGAGGGAGGCAAACAGGAACATGGTCAGCGGCAAGCCGATGATCTGCCCGACAATCTGATCCTTCTGGCTTTTTGCGTAGCGGCTGAAGTCCGGAATGTTCAGTGACAACGTGGCCCAGAACCCGACCATCGCCGTCAGGCCGGCAGCGAAGTAACTGGCCACGCCGGCGCCTTCGGGACGCTTGGCCGGGATCGCCAGCAATTCGGTCATCGACACATTCGGCATGGCCCAGACCAGCAGCCCTGCGCCCACCAGCACCAACAGCGGTGCGGACAGGGTTTCCAGCCATTTGATCGACTCGGCGCCGCGAATCACCACCCACAGGTTCAGCGCCCAGAACACCATGAAGCCAATCACCTCACCCGTGCCGCCGAGGGATTTCCAGCCCTCGAACACCGAGCCCAGAAACAGGTGAATCGCCAGGCCGCCGAACATGGTTTGAATGCCGAACCAGCCGCATGCCACCAACGCCCGGATCAGACACGGGATGTTCGAACCGAGGACGCCGAAAGACGAGCGCAGCAACACCGGAAACGGAATCCCGTACTTGGTGCCGGGGAAGGCGTTCAGGGTCAGGGGAATCAGCACGATGATGTTGGCAAACAGAATCGCCAGCAGCGCTTCGCCAACGCTCAGGCCGAAATACGCGGTCAACACGCCGCCGAGGGTATAGGTCGGTACGCAAATCGCCATGCCGACCCACAACGCCGTGATGTGCCATTTATTCCAGGTACGTTCGCGCACTTTGGTTGGTGCGATGTCGTGGTTATACCGGGGACTGTCGAGGACATCGCTGCCGGCTTCAAGCTCAAACAAGCCGTCGCGCTCGGTCACTTGCGATCTGATCTGTTGCATGGCCGCTCCACTGTTCTTTTGATTATTTTTGCTCATCAGGGGCTGGCGCCATCAATAACCGTGCCGGACACCCCGATTGCGCATCGGGCAGTTCCATAAACACTTTGCAACTAACTGATGTTTATCAGTTTTATTCACCGACCCGACTATTTGCCGCGCCACTCAGGCCGAATGCCAGGCAAGTTGTCCGAACAGTCAGGACTCAATCTGGTGCGTTGATCTTTTTTTCAAAGTCGCGCATCAACCATAGACCATACTCAAACAGCTGATTTCACATAAGAAATCTTGACCATTTTTCGATCCTGTCAAGTGCGTCAAAATGGTGAGAGGCCTCACCATTTTGGGGATTTCTGTTTTTAATCGTTATTTATCAAACAGTTAAAACAGAAATAAGCTTATAAAAAATATTCTTGCTGATTCCATAAACTGCGGCTAGCGTTTAATCCTGACAGCATTGACAGGAATAACCCTGTTTGCACTTGCTTCATATAAAACATTTAGAACCGGCATCAGTCGGTCATTGCCTGCGAGGAATCCGGAATGTCTCTGTTGATCCGTGGCGCTACCGTTGTTACCCATGATGAAAGTTATCGCGCCGATGTGTATTGCGCAGACGGCGTGATCAAGGCCATTGGCGAAAACCTCGATATTCCCGCAGGTGCCGAAATACTCGACGGCAGCGGCCAATACCTGATGCCGGGCGGCATTGATCCACACACTCACATGCAACTGCCCTTCATGGGCACCGTGGCCAGCGAAGACTTTTTCAGCGGCACGGCGGCGGGTCTTGCCGGTGGCACGACTTCGATCATCGACTTCGTGATTCCCAACCCGCAGCAATCGTTGATGGAAGCCTTTCATCAGTGGCGCGGCTGGGCCGAGAAATCGGCGTCCGATTACGGCTTCCACGTCGCCATCACCTGGTGGAGCGAGCAGGTTCGCGAAGACATGGCCGAGCTGGTCAGCCAGCACGGGGTGAACAGCTTCAAGCATTTCATGGCGTACAAAAACGCGATCATGGCCGCCGACGACACGTTGGTGGCGAGCTTCGAACGCTGCCTGGAATTGGGTGCTGTTCCCACTGTCCACGCGGAAAACGGTGAACTGGTCTATCACCTGCAACGCAAGCTGATGGCCCAGGGCATGACCGGGCCGGAAGCGCATCCGCTGTCACGTCCGTCGCAGGTTGAAGGCGAAGCCGCGAGCCGGGCGATCCGGATTGCCGAAACCCTGGGCACGCCGCTGTATCTGGTACACGTGTCGACCAAAGAAGCGCTGGACGAAATCACCTATGCCCGCAGCAAAGGCCAACCGGTCTACGGAGAAGTGCTGGCCGGGCATCTGCTGCTGGACGACAGCGTCTACCAGCACCCGGACTGGCAGACCGCTGCCGGTTACGTGATGAGCCCGCCGTTCCGTCCGCGCGGTCATCAGGAAGCACTGTGGCATGGCCTGCAAGCGGGCAACCTGCACACCACCGCCACCGACCACTGCTGCTTCTGCGCCGAGCAAAAAGCCGCCGGCAAGGACGACTTCAGCAAAATCCCCAATGGCACCGCCGGTATTGAAGACCGCATGGCCGTGCTCTGGGAAGAAGGGGTGAACACCGGGCGTTTTTCGATGCAGCAATTCGTTGCTCTTACCTCCACCAATACCGCGAAAATCTTCAACCTCTACCCGCGCAAAGGTGCGATCCGCGTTGGTTCCGATGCCGATCTGGTGCTGTGGGACCCGCAGGGCACGCGGACGATTTCCGCCAAGACCCATCACCAGCAAGTCGACTTCAACATCTTCGAAGGCAAGACCGTGCGCGGCGTGCCGAGCCATACCATCAGCCAGGGCCGCGTGGTCTGGGCCGATGGCGACTTGCGCGCCGAACGTGGTGCCGGACGGTACATCGAACGGCCGGCGTATCCGGCGGTGTTTGATTTGCTGAGCAAGCGGGCTGAGCAGCACAAGCCGACGGCTGTGAAACGCTGACAAACCCTGTGGCGAGGGAGCTTGCTCCCGCTGGGTGGCGAAGCCGCCCCAAACTCTGTCAACCCGGTGCTTATGACACTCCGAGTCGACTGGTTTTGGGCCCGCTGCGCAGTCCAACGGGAGCAAGCTCCCTCGCCACAGGGTGAAGAAAAAAAACAATGCCCATCAGAGGCAGCACCTCAATTTACCGTGAGGCCAAAACCGTGATCAAGACCCTGACCCACCTCCCGCATCCTTACGAGAACGCGGCCGTCCTCGCTGGCCATTTCACCGATCTGGCGCCGCCGCTCAATGAGCGTCAGGCGCATCTGGAAGCCTCGCGCTGCCTGTATTGCTACGACGCGCCGTGCGTGAACGCCTGCCCGAGCGAGATCGATATTCCCTCGTTCATCCGCAATATTCATCAGGACAACGTGCAAGGCGCCGCGCAGAAAATCCTCTCGGCCAACATCCTCGGCGGCAGTTGCGCCCGGGTCTGTCCGACGGAAATCCTTTGCCAGCAAGCCTGTGTGCGCAACAACAGCCACGAATGCGCGCCGGTGCTGATCGGCCTTTTGCAGCGCTACGCCGTAGACAATGCGCATTTCAGCGAACACCCCTTCCGCCGCGCCGCCGCCACCGGCAAACGCATCGCCGTAGTCGGTGCCGGCCCGGCCGGGTTGTCCTGCGCCCACCGCAGCGCCATGCACGGGCATGACGTGGTGATTTTTGAAGCCAGGGAAAAGGCCGGTGGCCTGAATGAATACGGCATCGCCAAGTACAAACTGGTGGACGACTACGCACAAAAGGAACTCGATTTCCTGTTGGACATTGGCGGTATCGAAATCCGTCACGGACAAAAACTCGGAGAGAACCTGAGCCTCAGCGACCTGCATCAACAGTTCGACGCGGTGTTCCTCGGCCTCGGCCTGGCCGCCAGCAAACAATTGGGGCTGCCCCACGAAGACGCGCCCGGCCTGCTCGCTGCCACCGACTACATCCGCGAATTGCGCCAGGCCGATGACCTGACCGAGTTACCGCTGGCCGACCACTGCATCGTGCTCGGCGCCGGCAACACCGCCATCGACATGGCCGTGCAAATGGCCCGCCTCGGTGCTCACGACGTGAATCTGGTGTACCGCCGTGGCGTCGAGGACATGGGCGCCACGCATCACGAACAAGACATCGCCAAAGCCAATCAAGTGCGCCTGTTGACCTGGGCGCAACCCGAGGAAGTGTTGCTCGATGACCAAGGGCAAGTGCGCGGCATGCGTTTCGCTCGTACGCATCTGGTTGAGGGGCGCCTGCAAACCACGGGTGAAACTTTCGAACTGGCGGCTGACGCGATCTTCAAGGCCATCGGCCAGGCCTTCGACGGCAGCGCCCTCGCCGATCCGCTGGCCCGCGAACTCAAGCGTCAGGGCGAGCGCATTGAAGTGGACGAAAACCTGCGTACCAGCATTCCCGGCGTGTATGCCGGTGGCGACTGCACCAGCCTCGATCAGGACCTCACCGTGCAAGCGGTGCAACACGGCAAGCGCGCCGCCGAGGCGATCAACGCTCAACTGATGCTCAACGTGGAGGCTGCGTAAATGGCCGATCTGTCGATTGTCTTCGCCGGCATCAAATCTCCGAATCCGTTCTGGCTGGCCTCCGCGCCGCCGACCGACAAGGCCTACAACGTGGTCCGCGCCTTTGAAGCGGGCTGGGGTGGCGTGGTCTGGAAAACCCTGGGTGAAGACCCGGCGGCGGTGAACGTGTCTTCGCGTTATTCGGCGCACTTCGGGGCCAACAGAGAGGTTCTCGGATTTAACAACATCGAACTGATCACCGACCGCTCGCTGGAGATCAACCTGCGGGAAATCACCCAGGTGAAAAAGGACTGGCCGGACCGCGCGCTGATCGTTTCGTTGATGGTGCCTTGCGTCGAGGAATCCTGGAAACACATCCTGCCGCTGGTGGAAGCCACCGGTGCCGACGGTATCGAACTGAACTTCGGTTGCCCTCACGGCATGCCGGAACGTGGCATGGGCGCGGCGGTGGGTCAGGTGCCGGAGTATGTCGAACAGGTCACGCGCTGGTGCAAGACGTATTGCTCGCTGCCGGTGATCGTCAAGCTCACGCCGAACATCACCGACATCCGCGTGGCGGCTCGCGCGGCTCATCGTGGGGGTGCGGATGCGGTGTCGCTGATCAACACGATCAACTCGATCACCAGCGTCAACCTGGAGCGCATGGTTGCCAATCCCATGGTCGGCAGCCAAAGCACCCACGGCGGTTATTGCGGTTCGGCGGTCAAGCCGATTGCCTTGAACATGGTCGCCGAAATCGCCCGCGATCCGCAGACCCAAGGCCTGCCCATCAGCGGTATTGGCGGTATCGGCAACTGGCGCGACGCGGCGGAATTCATCGCGCTGGGCAGCGGCTCGGTGCAGGTGTGCACGGCGGCGATGCTCCACGGTTTCCGGATCGTCGAGGAGATGAAGGACGGCCTCTCACGCTGGATGGACAGCCAAGGCTACGCCAGCATCGCCGAGTTTTCCGGGCGCGCAGTGACCAACACCACGGACTGGAAGTACCTGGACATCAACTATCAGGTGATCGCGAAAATCGACCAGGAGGCGTGCATCGGTTGTGGTCGCTGTCATATCGCTTGCGAGGACACTTCGCACCAGGCCGTGGCCAGCCTGAAAAAAGCCGACGGTACGCACAGCTATGAAGTGATCGACGAGGAATGCGTGGGCTGCAACCTGTGCCAGATCACCTGCCCGGTCGAGGACTGCATCGAGATGGTGCCGATGGAGAACGGCAAGCCGTTTCTGGACTGGAATCATGATTCGAGGAATCCGTTTCATGTTAGTCCTTGAGATGTACGGCGTCTGAGCTGGCCTCATCGCGGGCAAGCCTTGCTCCTACAGATTAAGCGTCGATCATTGGATCGTAATCTGACGCAAAACCTGTAGGAGCAAGGCTTGCCCGCGATGGCGTCGGCAGCTTCGCCGTATATCTCAGGGCTCCAACCCAATCCCCCGCAAAATCACACTCGTCACCGTCTGCACCGCCCGCTCGAACTGCATGTCCGACAGGGGTTGATGGTCATTGAGAATGTTCACCTGATGATCGAAGTCAGCGTAGTGCTGGGTCGAGGCCCAGATCATGTACAGCAGGCTCGACGGTTCCACCGGCAGGATGCGTCCATCTTCCACCCACTGGCGGATCTTCGCTTCTTTCATCTTGGCCCAGTCGTACAGGCTCGCGTCCAGCGCCGTGCCCAGGGTCGGCGCGCCGTGGATGATTTCGTTGGCCCAGACTTTCGAACCATGTGGCCGGCTGCGGGAGTGGTTCATTTTGGCGCGGATGTAGCTGCTGAGCACCACGCGCGGGTCGTCGAACATTTCGAAGCACAGCGCGTCCTGTTTCCACACTTCCAGCAGGTCGAACAGCACGGCGCTGTACAGTTCGGTCTTGGTGCTGAAGTAGTAATGCAGGTTGGAGCGCGGCAGTTGCACTTCGGCGGCGATGTCGGCCATGGCGGTGCTGCCGAAACCTTTTTCAGCGAAGACCTTCTCGGCCCCCAGCAGAATTTTCTCGACGTTACTGCGGCGAATCTCGATCTTGTGATTGCCCATGAGGGCTCCCTGACAACAGCGTTAAACAAGACTAGCATCCGCTCTAGCTTGCGGCGACAGGGGAAAAGCAAACTTCGTACAACCCGCATCGCCCGACTAAACTGCCCCGAACCCACCGCTGAGGGACTCACCATGCGTTTGAAGAAAACCCTGACCGCCGTCGCCCTGCTCGGCTCGCTGTTTGCCGCTTCAACTGCGTTTGCCCACGCCCATTTGCAAAGCCAGACACCCGCCGCCGACAGCACCGTGAAAGCCCCGGCGGAACTGAGCCTGGTGTTTTCCGAAGGCGTCGAAGCCGACTTCTGCAAAGTCACGATCACCCACGACGGTGCCGATGTGCTGGTGAAAAGCCTGGTCACCCAAGGCCCAGATAAGAAGACCCTGATCGTCACCCCGGCTGTGCCGTTGACTGCGGGTGACTACAAGGTCGAGTGGCATGTCGTGTCGGTCGATACTCACAAGAGCGAAGGCGCGTACGCGTTCGAGGTCGACCAATAACACATGACCAACGCGATGGTGCTGTGCCGTTTCCTGCATTTCACCGTGGTGCTGATGCTGTTCGGAGCGTGGGTATTCAAACCGCTGCTTTTGCGCAGCGAGACAACGCTGGATCAGTCGCTGGCGCGCGTCTGTCGTTGGCTCGCAACACTGGCACTGCTCAGCGGCATTGGCTGGTTGCTGCTGGTCACCGCGAGCATGGCTGGCACGTGGCAGGCGGCGTTTGAATCGTCGACCTTGCAGCGAGTGCTGACACATACCTTTTTCGGTCGAATCTGGACGTGGCACCTGCTGCTCAATGGCTTGCTGGTGGCGTTGCTGCTGACGCCCCTGCGTAACAATCTGCCCTTGCAAGTCATCCTCAGCGGCCTGGCATTGGCGACCCTCGCCCCCATCGGCCACGGCGCCATGCTCGATGGCGCCGCAGGGCAATTACTGATCCTCAATCAACTCATTCACCTGACCTGCGTCGGTACCTGGCTCGGCGGCTTGATGCTGCTGGTCATGATCCTGCGCCGCCCTGACGAACATGCCATCCGCACGCTGTTGCAGCGATTCAGCGGCGTTGGTTATGTCTTGGTGGCTGGGCTGACAGTCAGCGGATTGATCAACGTGCGGGCGCTCACCGGAGCCTGGTGGCCGACGCCGTTGCTGTCGGGTTTTGCCCTGATTCTATTGATCAAGGTGTCGCTGGTTGCCGCGATGCTGGGGTTGGCGTTATTCAATCGGCTGCGGATCAATGATTGCGAACGGCGTCTGGCGACGTTGCGCAACAGCGTGATGCTGGAGTGGTTGTTGGGGCTTGGCGCGGTAGCGGCGGTTTCGCTGCTCGGAACCCTGGCGCCGATGATTTCTAGCTGAATACACATCCTCATGTGGGAGCGGGCTTGCTCGCGAAAACAGCCTTACATTCAACACCTGTATTGCCTGACCCATTGCATTCGCGAGCAAGCCCGCTCCCACAAAATCCTAAACACCTCGCAAGTCATCGTATAACTTCCGATTGACAACCCGCAAAAATCCCGCAAATATTCGCCCCAATGTTGTACGACGACGTATGACAAACAATAAAAACAAAAAAGAAAAGGGAGCGTTACAGTGAGCAAATTCGCCCGCAATTTTTCCGTCCGTAGTCCACGTCCCACCTTCGCCCGTCGCCACACCCTGAGCCTGATCGGTTGCAGCACCTTGGCCCTCGCCCTGCCTATGACCAGCCAGGCCGAAGGTTTCACCGATGACGCCAAAGCCACGCTGAACCTGCGCAACGCCTACTTCAACCGCAACTACACCAACCCGGCTTACCCGCAGGGCAAGGCGGAAGAGTGGACACAGAACTTCATCCTCGACGCCAAGTCCGGCTTCACCCAAGGCCCGGTCGGCTTCGGTGTGGATGTGCTGGGGTTGTACTCGCAAAAACTCGATGGCGGTAAAGGCACTGGCGGCACGCAACTGCTGCCGATCCATGGTGATGGTCGCCCGGCCGACAACTTCGGGCGCCTGGGTGTCGCGCTCAAAGGCAAGATTTCCAAGACTGAATTAAAGGTCGGCGAATGGATGCCGGTGCTGCCGATCCTGCGCTCCGATGACGGCCGTTCGCTGCCGCAAACCTTCCAGGGCGGCCAGGTGACTTCCACCGAAATCAGTGGTCTGACGCTCTACGGCGGTCAGTTCCGTCAGAACAGCCCGCGCAACGATGCGAGCATGGAAGACATGTTCATGAACGGCAAATCGGCGGCCTTCAGCTCCGACCGTTTCAACTTCGGCGGCGGCGAATACGCCTTCAACGAAAAACGCACTCAGGTTGGCGTGTGGTACGCCGAACTCAGCGACATCTATCAGCAGCAGTACTTCAACCTGAGCCACAGCCAGCCGATCGGCGACTGGACCCTCGGCGCCAACCTCGGCTACTTCATCGGCAAGGAAGACGGCAGCGCCCTGGCCGGCGACCTCGACAACAAAACCGCGTTCGCCCTCCTCTCTGCCAAGTACGGCGGCAACACCTTCTACGTCGGCTTGCAGAAACTCAGCGGCGACGATGTCTGGATGCGCGTCAACGGCACCAGCGGCGGCACCCTGGCCAACGACAGCTACAACTCCAGCTATGACAACGCCAAGGAAAAATCCTGGCAGGTGCGTCATGACTACAACTTCGTCGCTCTCGGCGTTCCTGGCCTGACCCTGATGAACCGCTACATCAGCGGCGACAACGTGCACACCGGGACCATCACCGACGGCAAGGAATGGGGCCGCGAATCGGAACTGGCCTACACCGTGCAGAGCGGTCCGCTGAAAAATCTCAACGTCAAATGGCGTAACGCGAGCATCCGCAAGAACTTCAGCACCAACGAGTTCGATGAGAACCGGTTGTTTATCAGCTACCCGATCAGCCTGCTGTAAACACAAAACCAATGTAGGAGCGAGCCTGCTCGCGATGGCGGCATTTCAGTCGACTTTGATGTTGAATGTCAGGCCGCCAATCGCGAGCAGGCTCACTCCTACAAGGTGCGCGAGGCCTTGAAGAATTACCGCAGGCTTTCAGGACACGACCCTCCGTCCATTTCCACCAAAGTCGCGTTGACAAGAACCGGATAGCCTAACGATACTTCGCCATAGTCGTACGACAACCTACAACGAACCAATAACAACAACCGCTTGTCCAGGGATTCCCATGACGACCACTGCAACCGCCCGCACTCCCTTCAATCGCCTGCTGCTGACCGGCGCCGCCGGTGGCCTGGGCAAAGTCTTGCGCGAAAGCCTGCGCCCGTATGCCAACGTCATTCGCCTGTCGGACATCGCCGATATCGCCCCGGCCATCGATGACCGCGAAGAAGTCGTGCCCTGCGACCTCGCCGACAAGCAAGCCGTACATCAATTGGTCGAAGGCGTGGACGCGATCCTGCACTTCGGTGGCGTGTCGACCGAGCATTCGTTCGAACAGATCCTCGGCGCCAACATCTGCGGTGTGTTCCACATTTACGAAGCGGCGCGCCGACATGGCGTCAAGCGCGTGATCTTCGCCAGCTCCAACCACGTCATCGGCTTCTATAAGCAGGACGAAGTGATCGACGCCCACTCCCCTCACCGTCCTGACAGCTATTACGGTCTGTCCAAAGCCTACGGCGAAGACATGGCCACGTTCTACTTCGACCGCTACGGCATCGAGACCGTCAGCGTGCGCATCGGCTCGTCGTTCCCGGAACCTCAGAACCGCCGGATGATGAGCACCTGGCTGAGCTTTGGCGACCTGACCCAATTGCTCGAACGCGCGTTGTACACCCCGAACGTCGGCCACACCGTGGTCTACGGCATGTCCGACAACAAGGACATCTGGTGGGACAACCGCTACGCCACGAACCTGGGCTATTCACCGAACGACACTTCCGAAGTGTTCCGCGAAAAGGTTGAAGCGCAGCCGATGCCGGCTGCCGATGACCCGGCGCGGGTCTACCAGGGTGGCGGGTTCTGCGCGGCCGGCCCGTTCGGCGACTGAAACATCCAACGCTTCCCACTTGATCCCACAACAAAAACCCAAGGGAATGAGTTGCCATGCAAGCTGAATTGATTGTCGATGCCCGTAACGCCGTCGGTGAGAGCCCGGTCTGGGTCCCTGAGGAAAACGCCCTGTACTGGGTCGATATTCCCGCCGGGGGCCTGCAGCGCTGGAGCGCCGAAACCGGGCATGTCCACGCCTGGAAGACGCCGGAAATGCTCGCGTGCATCACCCGGCACCGTGACGGTGGCTGGGTCGCGGGAATGGAAAGCGGGTTCTTTCATCTGCACGCGCATAGCGATGGCAGCCTCGACAGCGACTTGCTCGCACACGTTGATCACGCCCGCACCGACATGCGCCTCAACGATGGTCGCTGCGACCGCCAAGGGCGTTTCTGGGCCGGCAGCATGGTGCTGAACATGGGCGCCAATGCTGCTGACGGTACGCTTTATCGCTACAGCGCCGGGCAACGCGGGCCGCTCGCTGCGCAACTGGGCGGCTTCATCGTGCCCAATGGCCTGGGTTTCAGCCCGGACGGCAAGACCATGTACCTGTCGGACTCGCACCCCAACGTGCAACTGATCTGGGCCTTCGACTACGACATCGACAGCGGCACCCCCTCCAATCGCCGCGTATTTGTCGACATGAATGACTACTGCGGTCGCCCCGACGGTGCGGCGGTGGATGCCGAAGGCTGCTACTGGATCTGCGCCAACGACGCCGGATTGATTCACCGCTTTACCCCCGACGGCCGACTGGATCGCTCACTCGCCGTACCGGTGAAAAAACCAACCATGTGCGCCTTCGGCGGCAGTCGACTGGACACGTTGTTCGTGACCTCGATTCGTCCCGGTGACGACCACGACGAACAGTCGCTGGCCGGTGGCGTGTTCGCCCTCAAACCCGGCGTCAATGGCTTGCCGGAACCGCTATTCAACGATTTGCCTTAACCCCCTCTGCTACACCGCTGTGCCTTGAACAAAAAAACAATAAAACCGGAGACACAAACATGGACTTCAAACGCACCTTGCTCGCCGCAGCACTCCCGCTCGCCTTCTCGCTCAGCAGCGCCGCCCATGCGCTGGAAATCAAATTCGCCGACATCCATCCCGCCGGTTATCCGACGGTGGTGGCTGAAGAGCAACTGGGTAAAACCCTGGTGGCCGACAGCGACGGCAAACTGACCTTCAAGATGTTCGCCGGTGGCGTGCTCGGTTCGGAAAAGGAAGTAGTCGAACAGGCTCAGGTCGGCGCCATTCAGATGGCCCGCGTCAGCCTCGGCATCGTCGGCCCGGTAGTGCCGGACGTGAACGTGTTCAACATGCCGTTCGTGTTCCGTGACCAGGCGCACATGCGCAAAGTCATTGACGGTGAAGTCGGCGACGAGATCCTCGACAAGATCACCAATTCCGAATTCAACCTGGTCGCCCTGGCCTGGATGGACGGCGGCACGCGCAACCTCTACACCAAGAAACCGGTACGCACCCTCGAAGACCTCAAGGGCATGAAGATCCGCGTACAAGGCAACCCGATGTTCATCGAAACCATCAACGCCATGGGCGGCAACGGCATTGCGATGGACACCGGCGAAATCTTCAGTGCCTTGCAGACCGGCGTGATCGACGGTGCGGAAAACAATCCGCCGACCATGCTTGAACACAACCACTACCAGAACGCCAAGTTCTACAGCCTGACCGGCCACCTGATCCTGCCTGAGCCGATCGTGATGTCGAAGATCACCTGGAACAAACTCACCCCTGAGCAGCAGGCGCTCGTGAAGAAAACCGCCAAAGCCGCACAGGCCCAGGAACGCACCTTGTGGGATGCGAAATCGGCCAGCAGCGAAGAGAAGCTCAAGGCTGCGGGCGTCGAGTTCATCACCGTCGACAAAAAACCTTTCTATGAAGCGACCGCCTCGATCCGCGAGAAGTACGGCGCACCTTACGCCGATCTGATCAAGCGCATCGAAGCCGTTCAGTAACTCTCCCTGCATTCAAGAAAGGCCCGGCGCCACTGACGCAGCTGTATGTCCGTGCGCGCCCGGTTACGGTGGAACCCGATGAAGAATCTGCTGCTACGTTTCAATGACAAGCTCTACATGACCTGTATCTGGGTCGCCGGGCTCTCCGTATTGGCCATTGCGCTGATCATCCCTTGGGGCGTATTTGCCCGTTATGTACTCGGTACCGGCTCCAGCTGGCCCGAGCCCACTGCAATCCTGCTGATGATGGTGTTCACCTTCATCGGCGCCGCCGCCAGCTATCGTTCCGGCTCGCACATGGCGGTGGCAATGCTCACCGACCGCATGCAACCGAATCTGCGCAAAGCCATGAGTGTGTTCGCACAATTGCTGATGGCGACTATCAGCCTGTTCATGGCGATCTGGGGCACCAAGCTGTGCCTGTCGACGTGGAACCAGTTCATGAGCGCCCTGCCGACCCTCCGCGTAGGCATCACCTACATGCCGATTCCGGTGGGCGGCGTGCTGACGCTGATTTTTGTTTTGGAAAAACTCTTGCTCGGTGACCAGAGCAACCGTCGGGTCGTGCGTTTCGACATCGTTGAAGAAAACGAAGGGGCTGCCTGAATGGACGCTTTTATTCTGTTGGGCAGTTTTATCGCGTTGATCCTGATCGGCATGCCTGTCGCTTACGCGCTGGGGCTTTCCGCGCTGATCGGTGCGTTCTGGATCGACATTCCGTTCCAGGCGCTGATGATTCAGGTCGCTGGCGGCGTGAACAAATTCTCCCTGCTGGCGATTCCGTTCTTCGTCCTGGCCGGCGCGATCATGGCCGAGGGCGGGATGTCCCGGCGCCTGGTGGCATTTGCCGGGGTGCTGGTGGGTTTCGTGCGCGGCGGCTTGTCGCTGGTCAACATCATGGCCTCGACCTTCTTCGGTGCGATCTCCGGTTCTTCGGTGGCGGATACCGCTTCGGTGGGTTCGGTACTGATTCCTGAGATGGAACGTCGCGGCTATCCGCGGGAGTTCGCCACTGCGGTGACGGTCAGCGGTTCGGTGCAAGCCCTGCTGACCCCTCCAAGCCACAACTCGGTACTGTACTCGCTGGCGGCGGGCGGCACGGTGTCGATTGCCTCGCTGTTCATGGCCGGCGTGGTGCCGGGCCTGATGATGAGCGCGTGCCTGATGGTGCTGTGCCTGATCTTCGCCAAGAAGCGCGACTATCCGAAAGGCGAAGTCATTCCGATGCGCGAAGCGCTGAAGATTTGCGGTGAAGCGTTGTGGGGCCTGATGGCGATGGTCATCATCCTCGGCGGTATTCTTTCGGGGATTTTCACTGCGACCGAATCGGCGGCCATTGCCGTGCTGTGGTCGTTCTTCGTGACCATGTTCATCTACCGCGACTACAAGTGGAGCGAACTGCCGAAACTGATGCACCGTACGGTGCGGACGATTTCGATTGTGATGATCCTGATCGGTTTCGCTGCAAGCTTCGGCTACATCATGACGCTGATGCAGATCCCGGCGAAGATCACCACGATGTTCCTGACGCTGTCGGACAACCGTTACGTGATCCTGATGTGCATCAACGTCATGCTGCTGTTGCTCGGCACCGTGATGGACATGGCGCCGCTGATCCTGATCCTGACGCCGATCCTGATGCCGGTGATTCTGGGCATTGGCGTGGACCCGGTGCAGTTCGGCATGATCATGCTGGTGAACCTGGGGATTGGTTTGATAACGCCGCCGGTGGGCGCGGTACTCTTTGTGGGGTCGGCCGTGGGTAAAGTCAGTATCGAAAAAACCGTGAAGGCCCTGCTGCCGTTCTATGCCGTGCTGTTCCTGGTGCTGATGGCCGTGACCTACATTCCGGCAATTTCGCTGTGGTTGCCGCATTTGGTGTTGTAATCCTTGTCCTGTAGGAGCACGGCTTGCCGGCGATAGCGATCTCACGTACGCCATCGCCGGCAAGCCGTGCTCCTACAGGGGATTTCATTCATATCCCACTCAACGTTTCTATTGCTGGTCAATATGTCGCCAACACTGCTCGAACTCGAAGACGAATTCACCCGCCTCACCCTCGCCCCGGAACTCGGCGGCAGCATCGTCAACTGGACCGTGCGCAGCACTGGCCAACCCTTGTTGCGCCACGCCGATGCCCACGCCCTCAACACCGGTTTGCCCGGCAAGCTTGGCTGCTTTCCCTTGGTGCCTTGGTCCAACCGCATCGCAGAAGGCGGCTTCGACTGCCCCGATGGCTGGCTGGCACTGACGCCTAACAGCCTCACCGATCCACTACCGATTCACGGCAGCGCCTGGCAGCAAGCGTGGCAAGTGGTGTCATCCACCGCGCATGAAGTGGTGCTGCAACTCGATAGCCCCTGTCCTTTCGCTTACTGCGCCCGCCAACGCTTCCATCTGAGCGAAGGCAAACTGAGCATCGAATTGAGTGTGACCCATCAAGCCGAGCAAGCCGCCTGGCATGGTCTGGGACTGCATCCGTATCTGCCGCGCACCGCCAACACCCGCTTGCACGCACCAGCCCGCCAGGTCTGGTTGTGCGACAGCACCAAACTGCCGACACAGCTCGACAGCCTGCCCGCCGACTGGAATTTCCAGTCACTCAAGCCGCTCCCCGAATCACTGGTCGACAACGGCTTCTGCGAATGGAACGGCCGGTGCCTGATCCAGCAACCGGATCTAGGTTATGAACTGGAATGCCAAGCCACCGGCAGCGATTACTACCTGCTCTACTGCCCGGTTGGCCTGGAGTTTTTCTGCATCGAACCGGTAAGTCATCCGGTCAACGCCCATCACCTGCCCGGTCGCCCGGGGTTACGTTTGCTGGAACAGGGACAAACCGCTGAACTGGGTTTCAGCCTGCAATACCGAGCCTTATAAGGCGCGCACCAGCATGTAGACGGCGACCACCAGACAGATGCTGGCAAACCCCACCTGCAACGCCCGCGCCGGCACCTGGGCACAAAGCTTTCGGCCAATGACCATGCCGACAATGCTGGAGACGATGAAGGCAACACCCAGCCCATCGATGCGCACCCCGGCATGCAATGCACCGATCACGCCGATGGCCGAGATCAGGCTGATCACCATCAGCGAGGTGGCGATGATTCCACGCATCTGCACATCGGTCAGTTGCTTGAACGCAGGCACAATCAAAAACCCGCCGCCAACCCCCAGCAACCCTGACACGACACCGGTCACCGCCCCCAGCGCGGCGAGGGTCGCGGTACATTTGGCGGTCCAGGAAAAGCGCCCGGTGTGCTGATCGAGCATGCAGTTCTTCTGGCCCCAGTTGGCATGCCCGTGATCGCTCGGCCCCTCGTCCTTGCGCTCACGGCGCAGCATCCGCGCAGCGACCATGACCATCAGCAGGCTGAACAGGATCATCAGGATTTTTTCCGGCAACTGATGGGCGAAGTAGATGCCCACCGGCGAAAACACCGCGCCGAGCGCCGCGATCAACAATGCCGCGCGATAGCGCACAAGGCCATGCCGCAAACCATCGATGGCCCCCACCGCCGCCGCGCTGCCCACCGCGAACAGCGCAACGGGCGCCGCCGTGGTCATGCTCCATCCCAGGCCCAGCACCAACGCCGGTACGGCCAGAATGCCGCCGCCGGCCCCGGTCAAACCCAGCACCAATCCCATGACCACACCAAAAAAACTCGCCAGCAACATAAAACGCTCGTAATCCATGACAAAGGCCGGGAACGCCCGGTATCGATAGAGTGACAGGATAGAGCCCACCCGGATTTTTCGTTAACAGAATTGACGCGGGGGCTGGTCAGCGCAGGGAAAATGAAACTAACCTCATGACTTGTCCACGAAGAAACAACCCTCATGCCTGCCCTGATTGAAGCCTTTTTCGACGATGCCTCGTCCACCTACAGCTACGTGATCTACGAAGCGGATGGCGGGCAGTGTGCGATCGTCGACCCGGTGCTCGACTACAACCCTGCTGCCGGTCGAACCACCACCGTGCAGGCGGACCGCATCAGCGCGTTCGTGCGCGAGCACCGCTTGCAGGTGCAATGGCTGCTGGAAACCCACGCCCATGCCGATCACCTGTCCGCCGCGCCGTACCTGCGCCGGGAACTGGGCGGCCGGATCGCCATCGGCCAGTCGATCTGCAAGGTGCAGAACGTGTTCAAGACCCTGTTCAACCTTGAACCGGAATTTTGCATCGATGGCTCGCAGTTCGATCACCTGTTCGCCCCCGACGAAACTTTCCACATTGGCAACATCCAAGCCACGGCGCTGCATGTGCCCGGCCATACCCCGGCGGACATGGCGTACCTGATCGGCAACGAAGTGATTCTGGTCGGCGACACAATGTTCATGCCGGACGTCGGCACCGCACGCTGCGACTTTCCCGGCGGCAATGCCAACCAGATGTTCGCCTCGATCCACAAATTGCTGGCCTTCCCCGCCAACGTGCGCCTTTACGTCTGCCACGATTACCCGCCCGAGGGCCGCGAACCGCAGTGCATGACCACCGTCGGGGAGCAGCGCAAAAGCAACATCCACGTGCGCGACGGCATCGACGAAGCGGCCTTCGTTGCCATGCGCACCCAGCGCGATGAGGGTTTGGGCATGCCGACGCTGTTGTTGCCGGCGATTCAGGTGAATGTGCGGGCGGGGAATCTGCCGCCGGCGGAAGACAATGGCGTGACCTACCTGAAAATCCCGATCAATAAATTCTGACCTGTAGGAGCAAAGCTTGCTCGCGATAGCGCCCTTGAGATCGCCATCGCGAGCAAGCTTTGCTCCTACGGATTTGAGGTCGCTTCACGCGCCCAACGTCAGGCCATTCGCCGGCAACGGCAGCGCCGTCTTATAGCGCACCTGCTTCAGCGCAAAACTCGACCGAATGTTCGCCACCCCCGGCACCTTGGTCAGAAAATCCATCATGAAGCGCTCCAGCGACTGAATGGTCGGCACCAGCACGCGGATCAAGTAATCCGGGTCGCCGGCCATCAGGTAGCACTCCATCACTTCCGGGCGATCGGAAATCGCTTCCTCGAAATGCTGCAACGCTTCCTCCACCTGCTTCTCCAGGCTGACGTGGATGAACACGTTCACGTGCAGCCCCAGCAGGTCGGCGTCCAGCAGCGTTACCTGCTCGCGAATCAGGCCCAGTTCTTCCATCGCCTTGACCCGATTGAAGCACGGTGTCGGCGACAGGTTGACCGAGCGTGCAAGGTCGGCGTTGGTGATCCGGGCGTTCTCCTGAAGGCTGTTGAGAATGCCGATATCGGTACGGTCCAGTTTGCGCATGAGACAAAACCACCTGCTTTTTATGTTTATGCAGATTTTTTATCTGCAAATGATCATTAGCGCAATGAAACAGAGAGAAATATTCTTCTTGGCCGGGCCTATGATTGTTGTAGGACAAGATTTCTTCCAACGAACGAAATCTGTCAGCTCACTACAAGAAATTCACAAGATCGAGCGTAGAAGCCATGACCCAAGCGTACGAACCGCTGCGCCTGCACGTCCCTGAACCTTCGGGCCGTCCCGGCTGCAAAACCGACTTCTCCTACCTGCATCTGACCGATGCCGGCACGGTGCGCAAACCCCCAATCGACGTTGAACCCGCCGAAACGGCCGATCTGGCCCGCGGCCTGATTCGCGTGCTCGACGATAAGGGCAACGCCTTGGGTCCGTGGGCCGAAGGCGTACCCACCGAGATCCTGCGCAAAGGCATGCGCGCCATGCTCAAGACGCGGATCTACGACAACCGCATGGTGGTCGCCCAGCGTCAGAAGAAAATGTCGTTCTACATGCAGAGCCTTGGCGAAGAAGCCATCGGCAGCGCTCAGGCCTTGGCCTTGAACATCGACGACATGTGCTTCCCGACCTACCGTCAGCAAAGCATCCTGATGGCCCGCGACGTACCGCTGGTGGACCTGATCTGCCAACTGCTGTCCAACGAGCGCGATCCGCTCAAGGGACGTCAGTTGCCGATCATGTATTCGGTGAAAGAGTCCGGCTTCTTCACCATTTCCGGCAACCTCGCGACCCAATTCATCCAGGCTGTGGGCTGGGGCATGGCCTCGGCGATCAAGGGCGACACCAAAATCGCTTCGGCCTGGATCGGCGACGGCGCCACTGCTGAATCTGACTTCCACACCGCCCTGACTTTCGCCCACGTATACCGTGCGCCGGTGATCCTCAACGTGGTCAACAACCAGTGGGCGATCTCCACCTTCCAGGCGATTGCCGGTGGGGAAGCCACCACGTTCGCCGGTCGTGGCGTCGGTTGCGGCATCGCCTCGCTGCGGGTCGACGGCAACGATTTCTACGCGGTCTACGCCGCCTCGGCCTGGGCTGCCGAACGCGCCCGCCGCAACCTCGGCCCGACCATGATCGAATGGGTCACCTACCGCGCCGGCCCGCACTCCACTTCCGATGATCCATCGAAATACCGTCCGGCCGATGACTGGAGCCACTTCCCGTTGGGCGATCCGATCGCGCGCCTCAAGCAGCACCTGATCAAGGTCGGCCAGTGGTCCGAAGAGGAACACACCGCCGTCAGCGCCGAACTGGAAGCCGAAGTCATCGCCGCGCAGAAAGAAGCCGAGAAATTCGGCACCTTGGCCGGTGGCCAGATTCCAAGCGCCGCGACCATGTTCGAAGACGTCTACAAAGAGATGCCGGAGCACTTGAAGCGCCAGCGTCAAGAGCTGGGGATCTGACATGAACGATCACAACAACAATATCCAGTTGGACACCGCCATGACCACGACCACCATGACCATGATCCAGGCCCTGCGCTCGGCCATGGATGTGATGCTTGAGCGTGACGACAACGTCGTGGTGTTCGG
The DNA here is from genome assembly GCF_036884845.1 of Pseudomonas sp. MAG733B. Classification (NCBI taxonomy): domain Bacteria; kingdom Pseudomonadati; phylum Pseudomonadota; class Gammaproteobacteria; order Pseudomonadales; family Pseudomonadaceae; genus Pseudomonas; species Pseudomonas sp. MAG733B. The sequence goes on along the minus strand of NZ_CP145732.1, from coordinate 3,304,125 downwards.
CCAGGACGTCGGCTACTTCGGCGGCGTGTTCCGCTGCACCGAAGGCCTGCAGAACAAATACGGCACCTCCCGCGTGTTCGACGCGCCGATCTCCGAGAGCGGCATCGTTGGCGTCGCCGTTGGCATGGGCGCCTACGGTCTGCGCCCGGTGGCCGAGATCCAGTTCGCCGACTATGTGTACCCGGCGTCCGACCAGATCATCTCCGAAGCCGCCCGCCTGCGTTATCGCTCGGCCGGTGAGTTCACCGCACCGATGACCCTGCGCATGCCCTGCGGCGGCGGCATCTATGGTGGCCAGACTCACAGCCAGAGCATCGAGGCGATGTTCACGCAGGTGTGCGGTCTGCGCACCGTCATGCCATCCAACCCGTATGACGCCAAGGGCCTGCTGATCGCTTCCATCGAAAACGATGACCCGGTGATCTTCCTGGAGCCAAAGCGCCTGTACAACGGCCCGTTCGACGGCCATCACGACCGCCCGGTAACCCCGTGGTCGAAACACCCTGCCGCGCAAGTGCCGGACGGCTACTACACCGTGCCGCTGGACGTCGCCGCCATTACCCGTCCGGGTAAGGACGTGACCATCCTGACTTACGGCACCACCGTGTACGTGTCGCAGGTCGCCGCTGAAGAAACCGGCATCGACGCCGAAGTCATCGACCTGCGCAGCCTGTGGCCGCTGGACCTGGAAACCATCGTCAAGTCGGTGAAGAAAACCGGCCGCTGCGTGGTAGTCCATGAAGCCACCCGCACCTGCGGTTTCGGCGCTGAACTGGTGTCGTTGGTGCAAGAGCACTGCTTCCACCACCTGGAAGCGCCGATCGAACGCGTCACTGGTTGGGACACTCCCTACCCGCACGCGCAAGAGTGGGCGTATTTCCCTGGCCCGTCCCGTGTGGGCGCGGCTCTGAAACGGGTCATGGAGGTCTGAATGGGCACGCACGTTATTAAGATGCCGGACATTGGTGAAGGCATTGCAGAAGTTGAATTGTCGGTGTGGCACGTCAAGGTCGGCGACATGGTCGTCGAAGATCAGGTGCTGGCCGATGTCATGACCGATAAAGCGATGGTGGATATTCCTTCGCCGGTGCATGGCAAGGTCATCGCCCTCGGCGGTCAGCCGGGCGAAGTCATGGCGGTCGGCAGTGTGCTGATCAGCATTGAAGTCGAAGGCGCGGGCAACGTTAAGGAGTCGGCGCAACCGGCACCTGTAAAAGAAGCGCCGGTCGCAGCACCGAAAGTCGAAGCCGTAGTGGAACGCAAACCGGTGGCTGCCGCAGCGCCGAAAGCTGCCGTTTGCCAGGGTCCGATGGTCGCTCGTGAAGCGGATGAACGTCCGCTGGCCTCCCCAGCCGTGCGCAAGCATGCGCTGGACTTGGGCATTCAACTGCGCCTGGTGCGCGGCACCGGCCCGGCCGGTCGCGTGTTGCATGAAGACCTCGACGCCTACCTGGCGCAGGGGCAGTCCAATGCATCGACGGTCAACAGTGCCTACACCCAGCGCACTGACGAAGAACAAATCCCGGTGATCGGCATGCGCCGCAAGATCGCCCAGCGCATGCAGGACGCCACCCAGCGTGCCGCCCATTTCAGTTATGTCGAAGAAATCGACGTCACCGCCGTGGAAGAGCTGCGCGCACACCTCAACGAAAAACACGGTGCCACTCGCGGCAAGCTGACTTTGCTGCCGTTCCTGGTCCGCGCAATGGTCGTCGCGCTGCGCGATTTCCCGCAGATCAACGCCCGTTACGACGACGAAGCCCAGGTCATCACCCGCCTCGGCGCGGTGCATGTGGGTATCGCCACCCAGGCCGACATCGGTTTGATGGTGCCGGTGGTACGTCACGCCGAAGCCCGCAGCCTGTGGGACAGCGCGACAGAAATCTCTCGCTTGGCCACCGCTGCGCGCAACGGCAAGGCCAGCCGCGATGAATTGTCCGGCTCGACCATCACCCTGACCAGCCTCGGCGCGTTGGGCGGCATCGTCAGCACACCGGTGCTGAACCTGCCGGAAGTGGCAATCATTGGCGTGAACAAAATCGTCGAACGGCCAATGGTCATCAAGGGCCAGATCGTGATCCGCAAGATGATGAACCTCTCCAGCTCCTTCGATCACCGCGTGGTCGACGGCATGGACGCGGCGCTCTTCATCCAGGCCATCCGTGGCTTGCTCGAACAACCCGCCACCTTGTTTGTGGAGTAACGAATGCAAACTTTGAACACCAAGCTGCTGATCATCGGCGGCGGCCCTGGCGGTTATGTAACGGCGATCCGTGCTGGTCAGTTGGGCATCCCGACCATTCTGGTGGAAGGCGGATCCCTGGGCGGCACTTGCCTGAACATCGGCTGCATTCCGTCCAAGGCGTTGATTCACGTCGCCGAGCAGTTTCACCAGACGCAATACCACAGCCAGCATTCGGCTCTGGGTATCAGCGTTTCGGCACCAACCCTCGACATCACCAAGAGCGTCGAGTGGAAGGACGGCATCGTTGATCGCCTGACCACCGGCGTTGCGGCATTGCTGAAAAAGAACAAGGTCCAGGTAGTGCAAGGTTGGGCCAAGGTGGTTGACGGTAAAACCGTCGACGTCGGCGACACGCGCATTCAATGCGAACACCTGGTGCTGGCCACCGGTTCCAAGAGCGTGAACCTGCCGATGCTGCCGATTGGTGGTCCGATCATCTCCTCCACCGAAGCGTTGGCACCGAGTTCGGTTCCCAAGCGGCTGATCGTGGTCGGTGGCGGCTACATCGGTCTGGAACTGGGCATTGCCTATCGCAAGCTCGGTGCGGACGTTAGCGTGGTGGAAGCGCAGGATCGCATCCTGCCGGCCTACGATGCTGAGCTGACCCAACCGGTGCAAGACGAACTGAAAAAACTCGGCGTGAAGCTTTACTTGAAACACAGCGTGCAAGGATTTGATTCTTCTAGTAATACCTTGCAAGTTCTGGAACCGAGCGGCGACACCCTGAACCTGGAAACCGATCAGGTGCTGGTGGCCGTGGGCCGTAAACCGAACACTCAGGGCTGGAACCTCGAAGCGCTGAACCTGGACATGAACGGTTCGTCGATCAAGATCGACAACCGCTGCCAGACCAGCATGCGCAACGTCTACGCCATCGGCGACCTCAGCGGCGAACCGATGCTCGCCCACCGGGCCATGGCCCAAGGCGAGATGGTTGCCGAGCTGATCAGCGGGAAGTCCCGCGAGTTCAACCCTACCGCCATCGCCGCCGTGTGCTTCACCGACCCGGAACTGGTGGTGGTCGGCAAGACCCCGGATGAAGCCAAGGCTGCCGGCCTGGATTGCATCGTTTCCAGTTTCCCGTTCGCCGCCAATGGCCGGGCGATGACACTGGAATCGAAAAGCGGCTTCGTGCGTGTGGTCGCCCGTCGGGACAATCATCTGATTGTCGGCTGGCAGGCGGTGGGTGTCGGGGTGTCCGAACTGTCCACGGCGTTCGCGCAAAGCCTGGAAATGGGCGCACGGCTGGAAGACATCGGCGGCACCGTTCATGCGCATCCGACGCTGGGTGAAGCGGTGCAGGAAGCGGCGTTGCGGGCACTAGGTCATGCGCTGCACCTGTAACTGAGGTTGGCAGGGATGGCCCCATCGCCAGCAGGCTGGCTCCCACATTTGGAATGCGTTCCCCTGTGGGAGCTAGCCTGCTAGCGATTTCTTGAGGCCTGCGTGATTTATCTGTCTGTCATCCGATAGTCCGGGCTGCGAAACAGGCCCGGAATGAAGTATTGTTGTCCCCATCCAAAAAAACGTCAGAAGCCTTGAACCGTTTCGACGGTTGTTCAGTGATAGAGGGTGTCATGGGTAACGAAAGCATCAATTGGGACAAGCTGGGTTTTGACTACATCAAGACCGACAAGCGCTATCTGTCGTACTTTCGCAATGGCGAGTGGGACAAAGGCACCCTGACCGAAGATAACGTGCTGCACATCAGCGAAGGCTCGACTGCTCTTCACTATGGCCAGCAGTGCTTCGAAGGCATGAAGGCCTATCGTTGCAAAGACGGCTCGATCAACCTGTTCCGCCCGGACCAGAACGCCCTGCGCATGCAACGCAGCTGCGCGCGCCTGTTGATGCCGACAGTCGACACCGAGCAGTTCATCGAAGCCTGTAAAGAAGTGGTTCGCGCAAACGAGCGCTTCATCCCGCCTTACGGCACCGGCGGCGCGCTGTACCTGCGTCCGTTCGTGATCGGCGTGGGTGACAACATCGGCGTGCGCACCGCACCCGAGTTCATCTTCTCGATCTTCTGCATCCCGGTCGGCGCCTACTTCAAGGGCGGCCTGACCCCGCACAACTTCCAGATCTCCAGCTACGACCGTGCCGCACCACAAGGCACCGGCGCCGCCAAGGTCGGTGGCAACTACGCCGCCAGCCTGATGCCGGGCTCCAAGGCCAAGAAAGCCAACTTCGCCGACGCCATCTACCTGGATCCGATGACCCACACCAAGATCGAGGAAGTCGGTTCGGCCAACTTCTTCGGGATCACCCACGACAACAAGTTCGTGACCCCGAACTCGCCGTCGGTACTGCCGGGCATCACCCGCCTGTCGCTGATCGAGCTGGCCAAGTCCCGTCTGGGCCTGGAAGTGGTTGAAGGTGACGTGCTGATCGACAAGCTGTCGGACTTCAAGGAAGCCGGTGCTTGCGGCACTGCTGCCGTGATCACGCCGATTGGCGGCATCGACTACAACGATCACCTGCACGTGTTCCACAGCGAAACCGAAGTCGGCCCGATCACCCAGAAGCTCTACAAAGAGCTGACCGGCGTGCAGACCGGCGACATCGAAGCGCCAGCGGGCTGGATCGTCAAGGTTTGACCTGACGCCCATCCGCAATAAAAAATCGCCGCCCTCGGTACTCGAAGGCGGCGATTTTTTTGCCCGATCGCACGGCCGATCTAGCCGAGTTGCCCCACGCGCTCCGGGTCCGGCCAGAACAACGCGGCCTGGCCACAGCGAACGCCCTGCTCGTCCAGCAGCGTCCAGACACTGCCTTCATGAATCATGAAGGCTTGCCCCATGCGGTCCACCCGATAGCCGCTGTAGCCGTGGGCAATGCCCTTGGCCGTGACTTGCTCAAGTAGGGTCTGGCGCATTTCCCGGTCCAGCGGTGATGCGCTGAAACGCGAAGGCATACCGATGAACTGCTCGCGCGGATATTGGAAACTGGCGAGCGCCTGCTCGTTGGCGTAATAGAACAGCGGATCGGCTTCAGTGCCATGGGCCAGCAAGGCGTAGGGTGCCCGGGCATGCAACCAGGCCAGGCGCTCGTCTTCGCTCAGCGAATCCGGTGCCGGCAGGCGTTCGCCGGTCCAGTGTCGGTAAGCAGCATCCAGCTGTTGAACCATCTCCCGGAATTCATTGAATGACGACATGGGTTTCCTGCTGATGAGAGTTGAATCGCACCGACGCTACTGAAAGATCACGATAAAAAACAGACCCAGTTTCGATTTTTTTAGTCAGATCACGGATTTGAAGCTCGCTGTAAGCCGCTGTAAATCCTGAGTTTTTTACTCAGTCAAAAAGACCAGAAGCGGTCTTAATGACAACATGCACATCGAGTCAAAATAACCCTCACCCGCCACAAACGCCCGCGCTTCAAGCCTCTTCACATTGGCCTGATTTTTGGTACGTGACCTGTGAACGCTCACTGACCAAAGGAACATCGTTTATGAACAATACATTTCAGGATCGCCTCGCCGTCGTCACCGGTGCCAGTTCGGGAATCGGTCTGGCCGTCGCCGAGCGGCTACTGGCTCAAGGTGCCCGCGTGTTGGCAATGTCCCGCCAGATCGGCGGACTCGGTGAATTGGCGGAGCGCTTCACGACTCAGCTGTCATGGGTCGCCGGCGATGTCACGCAACCCGATGATCTGACGCGGCTGGCGAAACAGGCTGCAACCATGGGCCCGGTGAGTTATCTGGTGCCGAACGCTGGCATTGCAGAGTTGGCCGATGGCCTGGACCTGACCGCGTTCGACCGGCAATGGGCGGTCAATGGCGCCGGCGCGCTGAACACCCTGGCCTGCCTGCGCGGGCAACTGGCGGCATCCGCCTCGGTGGTGTTCATCGGCACCTTCCTGGCGCAAGTAACCTTCCCTGGGTTGGCCGCCTACATCGCCTCCAAAGCTGCGTTGATCCATCATGCCCGCACCTTGGCGGTTGAATTGGCGCCGCACGGCATCCGCATCAACACCGTGTCGCCCGGCCCTACCGCCACGCCGATCTGGTCCACCCTGGGCTTGAAGAGCGAAGAGCTGAGCGACGTGGCCAATGCAGTCAACCTGCGGCTGTTGGACGGCCAGTTCCTGGAAGCCGGAGCCGTCGCCGACGTGATTCTGTTCCAGCTTGGCAACGGCGCCCGCAATGTCATCGGGCAGGATTGGGTGGTCGATAGCGGATATACGATTCGCTAATAACTCTATAAATATCAATATATAGAAGCACAAACATGATGTTTTTTAAAGGCTATTGCCGAGCGCGCTTCTGACATCGGCACCTGCAACCCAAACCGCGCGCTGATCTCCTTGCGACCAAGGACGGTCAGCGTCATCGCTCATCGCGAGCAGGCTCTCTCCCACAGATGCTTCAGAAACACCTTACATCTATAAAGTGCAGCCTGATTTAGCGTCCGCATCGCTATCAGAAAATGAAACAAGGACGCTCATGGCCCGCAGAACCGAGCATTGCAGAATAGATTGATAGGACAGTTATGGTTTTATGGATTAGCGGCTTCTTAAAAGGTGATGCCGAGGATGACTCATTAAAAAACGAGCTGACCGTTCAACCAGAGCTTGATGCCCTTGTCATGACTGTTCTCGGCTGGAAAAGTCCAAGCGAAAGCGCGGATGGAGAATGGCTGCTATCCGACGAGCAGGTCCGGCAAATCTCTTCAATTCTCAAAGAGCAGATGCCTGTTGAACTGGATCTTTTCATGGGCTACGAGAGTAGAAAACACTGCGCCTAGGGCTAGCGCAAAAATTCCGGGGAGCTAAAAAGTGAGTTTTCTCTATCAGGATCCATCAATTAGTCACGACGAAGCGGTCAGTCTTCTTGATAGCGACTTAGAAACGGACATTGTCACCGCTTTGATTTCAATAGGTTTGAATGAACAAGACAGAGTTTGGGCTCAGATCGTTTGCCTGAAGCATCTCGAGAATGGAACTGAATCGGTTGCAGCATCCGCCGTCACCGCGCTTGGTCATATAGCTCGCAGGCACGGAAAACTGGACAAGGAAGTGGTCCTTCCGGCACTCGAAACCGTAAAGCAAAAATATCCTTCGCTGGAAGGAATCATCGCGGATACGCTCGATGATATGGACGCATTTACCTGACCCGGCGAGCGTTCAAATACAGGACACTGTGGTGGGACTTACCGCCCACCACAACAGCTCAGCTATCACCCTCAATCATCCCGCGTCAGCACTTCCAGCAACTCAATCTCAAAAACCAGATTCGAATTCGGCGTGATCTTGCCCATCGTGCGCTCGCCATAGGCCAGATGCGCCGGCACCAGCAACTTGCGCTTGCCACCGACTTGCATGCCCATCAGGCCTTGATCCCAACCTTTAATCACCCGACCGGTGCCAATCACACACTGGAAAGGCTTGCCCCGGCTGTAGGAAGAATCGAATTCAGTCCCGTCTTCCAGCCAGCCACGGTATTGGGTGGTGATCAATGCGCCTTTGATGGCGGCTTTACCGTCACCCACCTGTAGATCGATTACCTGAAGCTCGTCATTCATTAATTTCACTCGTATGCTCGTTCGCCCAAGGGCCGATGGGCGCCGTTTTCCCAGATTTGCTGTCGATTGGCAACCTTTGCCCTCGCTTGACCACCGTTTGCGGCTGTTTGCCGAAGTTACCCTGAACTAAGCTAACCATCACCAACACCTGGGGTTTATGACGCCATGATGGCCATCCCTGAATGACCCTGCTCTGGACCAGCGCCGCCGTCGGCTCGGTAATGCTTGTTCTGATCGTCGTGCTGATCTGCCGCGAGCGCAAGTTGCGCAGGCAATTGGCCGAGTATCGCGACATCATCAACAGCCTCGCCGAAGGCCAGAACATTCGTCAGGACGGCGACGTCGAGCGCTTTAAACGCAGCCAATACTTTGCCCGCATCGGCACTTGGGACTGGGATGTCGACACCGACAAACTCTACTGGTCCGAGGCGATCTACGGCATGTTCGGTTTCAAGATCGGCGAAGTGACGCCCTCCTACGCACTGTTCTGTTCCTGCGTGCACCCGGACGATCGGGCCAGGGTTCGCGCCGGCGAATTGCGCTGCCTGGCCACCGGCGAAAATCACGACGAGGAATACCGCGTGGTCTGGCCCGACGGCACCATCCGCTGGTTGCGGGAAACCGGCAACGTGGTGAAGAACAACCACGATGAAACGATCAAGATGATGGGCGTGGTGCGCGATATCACCGAGGAAAAAGCTTCCGCCACTTACCTGCGACACCTGGCCCATTTTGACCCGCTGACCGGGTTACCCAACAGGCTGGTTCTCGAAGAGCGATTATCCGAGGCACTGGAACAGGCGCGGGTCAGCGCAACCCGGGTGGCGCTGGTGTTCGTCGACCTCAATGGCTTCAAGGCGATCAACGACCATTACGGACACGCGGCCGGCGATCGAGTCCTGATCACCACCGCCACACGACTGAAAAAAATCCTCCGCGCCACCGACACCGTCGCCCGCATCGGCGGCGACGAGTTCGTGGTCATCTTCCAGAACCTGCCCCAAGGAGGCAGCCTGCAAGACGAAGCCCGCAGTATCTGCCAGAAAATCTTTGTCGAACTCTCCCCGCCCATGAGTATCGGCAACGACCAGCGCCACATCGGCACCAGCCTCGGGGTCGCCGTGTTCCCGGATCATGCGCCGAGCATGGACCGGCTGATCCATATTGCCGACCTGGCGATGTATGAGGCCAAGCGTAGTGGGAACAATCAGTATCGGTTGGGAGAGCAGGTGGTCAGCCGGGCTGAGTGAATGGCTGGATCTGCGCCGCCCACAGCATTGATCCACTTCACACATCAATACATGCCAACTATGCAATTAACATATCGATCCCCCTGCTCCACTATCCGCCCCAATAAGAACCGTGCGCCGCGTCCAGGCAGCGCACGTCATAAAAGCGGTGGAGTATTTATCGATGACAGCCTCAATCCCGCGCGGACGCTCTCGCGCCAGCGCCATTTTCCGGGTCACCTCGGGCAACTTCCTCGAACAGTTCGACTTCTTCCTTTTCGGCTTCTACGCCACGCAGATCGCTGCAGTGTTCTTCCCCGCCAGCAGCGAATTCGCCTCGCTGATGATGACCTTTGCCGTGTTCGGCGCAGGGTTCTTGATGCGCCCGCTCGGGGCCGTGGTGTTGGGTGCCTACATCGATGATGTCGGTCGGCGCAAAGGGCTGATCGTTACGCTCTCGATCATGGCCAGCGGCACGATTTTGATTGTGCTGGTCCCCGGTTATGAAACCATCGGCCTGTTCGCCCCGGCCCTCGTGTTGATTGGCCGATTGCTGCAAGGCTTCTCGGCAGGCGCGGAATTGGGTGGTGTCTCGGTGTATCTCTCGGAGATCGCCACGCCAGGCAATAAAGGCTTTTTCACCAGTTGGCAGTCGGGCAGCCAGCAAGTGGCGATCATCGTCGCCGCAGCGTTGGGCTATGGCCTGAACCAATGGATGGCGCCGGCGATGATTGCCGACTGGGGTTGGCGGATTCCGTTCTTCATTGGCTGCATGATCGTGCCGTTCATTTTCTTCCTGCGCCGTAACCTGGAAGAGTCCGAAGAGTTCGCCGCCCGCAAGCATCGCCCGAGCATGGGCGAGGTGTTCCGCACGCTGGCGCAGAACTGGGTGATCGTGTTCGCCGGGATGATGATGGTCGCCCTGACCACCACCGCGTTTTACCTGATCACCGTGTATGCGCCGACTTTCGGCAAAACCGTGCTGCACCTGAGCACCTCCGATGCGCTACTGGTGACCTTGCTGGTGGGTGTGTCGAATTTCTTCTGGTTGCCGATTGGTGGCGCACTCTCCGACCGTATCGGCCGTCGCCCGGTGTTGATCGCCATGGCTCTGCTGGCGCTGGCCTCGACCTATCCGGCGCTGTCGTACCTGGTGCAGGCACCGAGCTTCATCAACATGCTGTTGGTGCTGCTGTGGCTGTCGTTCATTTATGGCTTGTACAACGGCGCGATGATTCCGGCGCTGACGGAAATCATGCCGGTGCAAGTCCGAGTGGCCGGTTTCTCTCTGGCTTACAGCCTGGCCACCGCAGTGTTTGGCGGGTTCACCCCGGCGATGTCGACCTTCCTGATCCAGTACACCGGCGACAAGGCGGCACCCGGTTACTGGATGAGTATCGCTGCGCTCTGTGCGTTGTGCGCAACGCTGTACCTCTATCGCCGCACCGGCGGGCGCCTGCAACCCGCCCTTTCGTGAATCAGCCCTCTCAGAGAAATCGCCAATGAAAAAGCTATTCAATGTTGCGGCCCTTGGCTTGCTCGTCAGCCTGGCCTTCAGTGCTGCGGCGCAGGCCGAAGAAATCCGTGTGATGACCTCCGGCGGCTTCACCGCGGCTTACAAAATCCTCGGCCCGAAATTCGCGGCGTCCACCGGCAACAGCCTCGACACCGCACTCGGCCCATCGATGGGCAAGGCCCCGGAAGCGATCCCCAATCGCCTGGCGCGCGGAGAGAAAGCCGACGTGGTGATCATGGTCGGCTACGCGCTGGACGATCTGATCAAGCAAGGCAAAGTCGACCCGGCCTCTCGGGTTGAACTGGCCGATTCGCGGATTGGTCTGGTGGTGCGCGAAGGTGCACCGAAACCGGACATCAGCTCGGTTGACAGCCTGAAAAAGACGCTGCTGGACGCCAAATCCGTGGCCTATTCCGACAGCGCCAGTGGCGTGTACATCGAGCAGCAGTTGTTCAAACGCCTGGGTATCGAGGATCAGCTCAAAGCCAAGTCGACCATGGTGCCGAAAATCCCCGTGGGCTCAGTGGTTGCCACGGGCGACTATCAATTGGGCTTCCAGCAGGTCAGCGAATTGCTGCCGGTGCCGGGCGTGAGTTTTGTGGCGAAGATTCCGGAGTCGGTGCAGTCGGTCACCCGGTTTGCCGCCGGTATTCCGGTGGGCGCACAACACCCCGCCGAGGCCAAGGCATTGCTTGAGTACATGGCATCGGCCCAGGCGCAACCGGACGTAAAAGCCACCGGCCTGGATTCAGTCAGCCGCTGACCGCAGGCTCACGGACTTTCATTTCCACCACCAACCGTTCCAGTTCAAGGGCTGCCGGGGTCAGGGTTCGCCCCCGGCGCTTGATCAGACCGACGCTGCGCATCACTTGCGGATCAGTCAGTGGCACCCGCGTCAGAATCGGGTGATCCGCTGCCGGCATCGCCATCAATGGCACCGCCGCGACGCCCAACCCCGCCTCCACCAGTCCGATCATCGTCGTCACATGCCGGGTTTCGCAGATGCTTGGCCGCTGCGGCACCACACCGGTCAAAGCCTGATCGAGCAAAAACCGGTTGCCCGAGGTCTTGTCCAGCGAGATGTAATCCTGCTGATAAAACTCGTCCCAGGTCACGCTGCTGCGTCCGGCCAATGGGTGATCGCGCCGACAGGCCACCACGTAGCTTTCCTGCACCAGCGGCTCGGAATCGACTTCGGCCTCCAGCGTGCCCATGAAGCTCAGGCCGAAATCGGCTTCGCCATTGACCACCGCGCTCAACACTTCATGGGCGCTGGAATCCAGCACCTTGACCTTGATCCGCGGAAATTGCCGGTGATAGTGCGCGACGACTCGCGGCATGAAGTAGTACGCCGCCGACGGCACGCAGGCGACAGTGACGTGGCCAAGTCGGGTCGAAGCGACTTCGCTGATGCCCAGCAGCGCCACGTCCAGATCGTCTAGCAAGCGTTCTACGCTGGGCATGAAACCGCGCCCGGCCTGGGTCAGGCTGACCTTGCGGGTGGTGCGTTCGAACAACCTGACACCGAGCGCGTCTTCGAGCTTTTCGATGCGCCGGCTCAGGGCTGGCTGGGAGATGCGTACCGTGTCGGCAGCCTTGCGAAAGCTGCCCTGCTCCACCACGGCGCGAAAAGCTTGCAGATCGTTGAGGTCGAAATTGATGGCCATGGGGTGAACTCAGCGCTCGGATCAGATTGATCCGCTTATTCTATGAATGTAACCAATTAATGCAAAATGTAACAACTAAGTTCCAGCGCTATGCTGACGCGACCGGATCGAGCCTTTATCCTTGTCGCCCCCGCCGTACCGAGTTGATGGAGTTTTCGCCATGCCCCATGAAGGCAGTCTGTTGCAAGCCGCAGTCGTTTTTCTGCTCGCGGCCGTGCTCACCGTTCCCCTGGCCAAGCGTCTGCAACTGGGGGCGGTGCTCGGTTATCTGTTTGCCGGGGTGATCATTGGCCCGTCGGTACTCGGCCTGATCGGCAACCCGGAAAGCGTCGCGCACATCTCGGAACTCGGCGTGGTGTTGCTGCTGTTCATCATTGGTCTAGAGTTGTCGCCACGACGGTTGTGGGTGATGCGCAAGGCGGTGTTCGGCGTGGGCCTGGCGCAGGTGCTGCTGACGGGAACAGTGCTCGGCGTGCTGGCGTTGTTTGTATTCGGACAACCGTTGAACAGTGCGATCGTGCTGGGTCTAGGTCTGGCCCTGTCGTCCACCGCGTTTGGCCTGCAAAGCCTGGCCGAACGCAAGGAACTGACCAGCCCCCACGGGCGTCTGGCGTTCGCGATCCTGTTGTTCCAGGACATCGCCGCGATCCCGTTGATCGCCATGGTGCCGCTGCTGGCAGGCAGCGATCAAAACCTAAGTGCGGCTGACGATGTGAACCAGGGTCTGCGGGTGCTGGTCAGCATTGCGATTGTGGTGGTCGGCGGACGCTATCTGCTGCGCCCGGTGTTCCGCATCGTCACCAAAAGCGGTTTGCCGGAAGTGTCCACCGCGACCGCGTTGCTGGTGGTCATGGGCACCGCATGGTTGATGGATCTGGCCGGCATTTCCATGGCCCTCGGCGCATTCCTTGCCGGTCTGCTGCTGGCGGACTCCGAATACCGGCACGAACTGGAAGCGCAGATCGAACCGTTCAAGGGGCTGCTGCTGGGACTGTTTTTCATGAGCGTCGGCATGGGCGCGAACCTCAGTCTGCTGCTGCGCGAGCCCATCGTGGTATTGGGGCTGACGGTGCTGCTGATCGCCGTCAAGTTGCCGCTGCTGTTTATCGTCGGACGCCTGGCCGGCGGCTTGAGCAAGGTCAGTGCTATTCGCCTCGGCATCGTGCTGGCGGCCGGCGGTGAGTTTGCCTTCGTGGTGTTCAAGATCGGCCGTGATCACAGCCTGTTCGAGCCGCGCCTGTATGACTTGCTGGTCCTGGCAATCACCTTGTCCATGGCCCTCACACCCTTGTTGCTGCTGGTCTGCGCGCGCCTGGTCAGCCCCAAGGTGCAACCGGTGGTCGTACCGGAGAAATTCCGCGACATCGATACCGACGAACCTCGCGTGGTGATCGCTGGCATGGGTCGCATGGGCCAGATCGTCGCCCGTATCCTGCGGGCGCAGAACATCAAGTTCGTCGCCCTCGACACCTCGGTGGAAACCATCGAACTGTCCCGCAGCTTCGGCGGCGTGCCGGTGTTCTACGGCGACCCGATGCGCCCGGAAATCCTCAGCGCGGCCAAGGTTGGCGAAGCCGAATTCTTCGTCATCGCCACCGACGATCCGGACACCAACATCAAGACCGCCGAACTGGTGCACAAGCTCTACCCGCACATCAAGATCATCGCCCGCGCGCGTAACCGCCAGCATGTGCATCGGCTGATGGACGTGGGCGCCCACGCGGTGCGCGAGACCTTTTATTCCAGCCTGGAAATGAGCCGGCAGACGCTGATCGGCCTGGGATTGACCCAGGCCCAGGCCGATGCGCGGATCAAGCGCTTCAAGCATCACGACGAACAGGTGCTCGAAGCCCAGCATGCGATTTATGACGACGCGGTGAAGGTCAAGCAGACGGCGCAGGAAGCGCGGGCGGAACTGGCGAGGTTGTTTGAGTCGGATCAGTTGGAAGAGCAAACCGCCAATAAATGAGGCGGCCATGCGGCCCCCATCGCGGGCAAGCCTTGCTCCTACAGGTTATGTGTCCATTACTAAAAACACATCAATCTGTAGGAGCAAGGCTTGCCCGCGATGAACGATAACGCGGTGTACCGGATCAATAACAAATCTCAAGGAACCCACAATGTCCGACGACCAATCCGCCCCCGCCCTCAAGGAAATCTTCAACGCCGAGCGCCTCCAGCACATCGCCACCGAGGTGACGGCGGTCTATCCCGCATTCGACGCCAAGGCTTTTCTGAAACTGGCCAAGACCGGCCTGGCGGATCTCTCGGTGATGCAGCGCATGGCCCGCGTCAGCGAATGCCTGCACGCGGTACTGCCGCTGGATTTTGAAGCATCGCTTGAGGTATTGCGCGCCCTCGCCCCGCGTCTCAACAGCGGCTTTGTCAGTATGTGCCTGCCGCAATACGTGGCGGCTTACGGGGCCGATCGCTTCGACGTGTCGATGGACGCGCTCAAGTACTTCACCGCGTTCGGTTCTTCGGAATTCGCCATTCGCCATTTCCTGCGCAGCGACATCGAGCGCTCATTGAAGCTGATGCACGACTGGTCGCTGGACGACAACGAACACGTCCGGCGCCTGGCCAGCGAAGGTTGCCGCCCGCGCCTGCCGTGGTCGTTTCGCCTGGAACAGGTCCAGGCCGACCCGAATCTGGCCGCGAGCATCCTCGACAACCTCAAGGCCGACCCCAGCCTTTATGTACGCAAATCCGTAGCCAACCACCTCAACGACATCACCAAGGATCATCCCGAGTGGGTCTTGGACTTGATCGAGGGCTGGTCGCTGGACAACAAACACACCACGTGGATCGCCAAACATGCGCTGCGCAGCCTGATCAAACAGGGCAACCAGCGGGCGTTGGCGATCATTGGTGCGGGGGGCAAGCCTGAAGTCGAGATCATCGATGTGCGGGTCCACCCGCCGGTGATTGGCCTCGGAGAAAAAATCACCCTGTCCTTTGCCGTCAAATCCACGGTCGCAGACAGCCAGCGGCTGGTGATTGATTACGCCATCGATTACGTGAAAGCCAACGGCAGCACTTCGGCGAAGGTGTTCAAGCTCAAGGGCCTGACGCTGCCGGGCAATGGCACTGAACGTCTGAGCCGTGGGCAGCACATCAAGGAGCTGACCACTCGCAAGCACTATGCGGGAAAGCATGTGGTGCATGTGATGGTCAATGGCGAGCGGCTGGCCAGTACGGCGTTTGAAATCCGTGACTAGACCACCGCACATGTAGGAGCAAAGCTTGCTCGCGATGGCGTCAAATCTGGCCCACCGAGTTATCGTTCATCGCGAGCAAGCTGTGCTCCTACGAGGGATTGGGACCTAGCAGTAGGCCTTGCTCGCGCTCACACAACTCCACCACGTAATCCCACATCACCCGCAACCGCACTGACTTGTGCAACTCACGCCGGGTGCTGATCCAGTAACTGCGCAGAATGCTTTCATCGGGAAACAACGGCACCAGACCGGGATCGGCGCTGGCCATGTAGCACGGCAACACCGCAATCCCCAAACCCGCGCGCGCAGCCTGCTGCTGGGCAATCACACTGGTGCTGTGAAAGACCACTTGTGGGTTGCGGCAGAAACTGTTGAGGAACATCAATTCCTGACTGAACAGCAAGTCGTCGACGTAGCCGATCCACGCGTGTCGCCCCAGGTCCTCGCGACTGCCCAGCGCTGGCGCGCGGTCGAGGTAGTCCTGGCTGGCGTATAGCGCCAGGCGATAGTCAGTGAGTTTGCGCGTCACCAGCATGTCGGCGGACGGGCGTTCGAGGTGAATGCTGATTTCCGCTTCGCGATTGAGAATGCTGACAAAGCGCGGCACCGCGACCAGTTCCACCTCCAGTCCCGGATAGCGCTCGAACAAACCGTTCATGCGACTGGCAAGAAACATGATGCCCAACCCTTCCGTGACACCAACGCGAATCTTGCCGAGTGGCGCCGTGGACTGGGTGATTTCTTCCTGGGCCAGCAACGCGACGTTTTCCATAGCCTCGGCGTGTTTGAGCAGCGCTTCGCCGGCCGGGGTCAGTTCATAACCTTGGGCATGCTGCACGAACAGCGCGGTGCCGAGGCTCTTTTCAACGGCCTCGATATGCCGCGCCACGGTGGCGTGAGTGGTGTTCAAACGGCGAGCAGCGGTCAGCAAACGCCCGCTACGCTGTAGTTCGAGAAAAAACCGCAGGTCATTCCAGTCGAACATCGTCCATCCTTAGGTCGTCGTTGTTTAAAAACGCACAGCAGCTGCGCAAAAACTAACATTCTTTTGACGAAAGCTAACAACTAAGATGACCGACAACAAGAACAACAAGACGAGGTCAGGGATGCAGTCTTCCCTTGATGAATACGACTACATCGTGGTCGGCGCCGGGCCGGCCGGTTGTTTGCTGGCCAATCGACTGTCGGCCAACCCGCAACACCGGGTGCTGCTGCTCGAAGCCGGTGGCCGCGATAACTACGCGTGGATTCACATCCCCGTCGGTTACCTGTTCTGCATCGGCAACCCGCGCACCGACTGGTGCTTCAAGACCGAAGCGCAACCCGGCCTGCAAGGCCGCACCCTAAGTTACCCGCGCGGCAAAGTACTGGGCGGCTGCTCGTCGATCAACGGCATGATCTACATGCGCGGCCAGGCTGGCGATTACGACGGCTGGGCCGCCGACGGCAATCCCGGCTGGCGCTGGCAGGATGTGCTGCCGCTGTTCAAGAAAAGCGAAAACCACTTTGCCGGCGACTCGGAGTTCCACGGCGCCAGCGGCGACTGGCGGGTCGAACGCCAGCGCCTGTCCTGGCCGATTCTCGATGCCTTCCGCAGCGCCGCCGAGCAAAGCGGCATTGCCAGCATCGACGACTTCAATCAGGGCGACAACGAGGGTTGCGGTTACTTCCAGGTCAACCAGAAGGCCGGCATTCGCTGGAACGCGGCGAAAGCGTTTCTCAAACCTGTGCGCAATCGCCCCAATCTGACTGTGTTGACCGGCGTCGAAGTCGACCGCGTATTGCTGGAAAACGGCCGCGCGTCAGCGGTCAGCGCCCGCTGGCAAAATCAGGCGAAGACCTTCAAGGCACGCAAGGAAATCGTCCTCTGCGCCGGTTCCGTGGGTTCACCGAGCATTCTGCAACGCTCCGGCATCGGCCCTCGCCCACTGCTGCAACGCCTGGGCATCGGCGTCGTCCATGAATTGTCCGGCGTCGGCGCTAACTTGCAGGATCACCTGCAACTGCGCCTGATCTACAAACTGGAAAACGCACGCACGCTCAATCAGATCGCTGGCAGCGTGTGGGGCAAGATGGGCATGGGCTTGCGTTATCTGTACGACCGCAGCGGCCCGCTGTCGATGGCGCCGAGTCAGCTCGGTGCGTTCGCCCGCTCCGGGCCGGAGCAGACCTCAGCCAATCTCGAATACCACGTGCAACCCCTGTCGCTGGAGCGCTTCGGCGAACCGTTGCACGCGTTTCCGGCGTTCACTGCGTCGGTCTGCGACTTGCGTCCGCAAAGCCGTGGCCGGGTGGAAATCCGCTCGGCCAATCCGCAGGAAGCGCCGTTGATTCAACCCAATTACCTGAGTCATCCGGAGGACTTGCGCGTCGCCGCCGATGCGATCCGCCTGACCCGGCGCATTGTCGCCGCGCCCGCCCTGAAGGCGTTCAAACCGGTCGAGTACCTGCCCGGTGACAGCCTGCAAAGCGAAGAAGACTTGCACGAAGCCGCCGCACGTATCGGCACGACGATTTTCCATCCGGTCGGCACCTGCCGGATGGGTAACGACGCCGATGCCGTGGTCGACGCCGAACTGCGCGTGCACGGCATTCCCGGCCTGCGCATCGCCGACGCCTCGATCATGCCGCGCATCACCTCGGGCAACACCTGTTCACCTACGCTGATGATCGCCGAAAAGGCGGCGCAGCTCATTCTGAGTTCAGTTGCAAACACAATCCCTAATGAAATGGCTACCCCCTCACACCCTGTGATTGCTCTCTAAGCTTTCACAGGGTGTCTTTCGGAGGCCATTGCCATGAACAACGTAACTATTGTCGCTATCGATCTAGGGAAACATACCTTCCATCTGCATGCTCAAGATGATCGCGGTCATGAGCTCTACCACAAGAAATTCAATCGCGCGGGACTGGCCAGGCACTTGGCCAACCTTGAACCGTGCACGGTGGTGATGGAAGCCTGTGGCGGCGCCCACTATATGGCACGAGAAGCAGCAAAATGGGGGCATATGCCCAGGCTCATAGCGCCTCATCTCGTGCGTCCTTATGTAAAAAGCAACAAGAACGACTTCGCCGATGCCATGGCGATTTGCGAGGCGGCGAGCCGCCCGACCATGCGTTTTGTGTCCCCGAAAACCGAAGCGCAACAAGCGCTGGCCATGCTCAACTCAGTGCGCGAGTCCTACATCAAGGAGCGCACCGCTACGGTCAATCGGATTCACGCCGGCCTGTTGGAGGTCGGTATCAGCCTGTCCCCAGGCTTTCACTCCATCAAAGAACTGCCAGCGCTGCTGGAGGAATGCTCATTTTCTGCGCTGATCAAACAAATCCTGCTGGGACTGCATGCGCACTTCAACTACCTGGACGGGCAGGTCAAGGCGCTGGACAAGCAGGTTGAACGCCAAGCCGCTGAAGATGATCTGGCTTCTCGCCTGATGACGATACCTTGCGTAGGCCCGATCACCTCCAGCGTCCTGGCTGCGGAGTTGGGCAACGGCCAGCAGTTCAAGTGCGGTCGAGACTATTCAGCCTCGATTGGGCTGGTGCCCAAACAACATTCCACCGGTGGCAAGACCGTACTTTTGGGTATCAGCAAACGCGGTGACCGAAATCAAAGGCGACTGCTCATTCAATGCGCCCGTGTGTATCTGATGGGGCTGGAACGACAGACAGGAGCGCTAGCCGATTGGGTTCGCCAGCTACTGGCTCGCCATCATTCCAACCGTGTGGTCTGCGCCCTGGCCAACAAACTGGCAAGAATCGCCTGGTCGATCGCCGCTCACCATGATGAATTCAAGGCGGGGTCAAGCGCGATGAACGCTTGACCCCGCTGCCACCCGAGCACCACCCACCTGGTTTTGCGATGCTGGATAACAGATGACGTGAACGGCCAACCGGCCTGACGACTACCCTGGGCTCCCACAAGGCTGAAAAAGCCTTCTCCCTATGAAGGGCCGTCAGGCGCGATTCTCATCGAGGCGCAGGGTCGTCCCCCAGACGCCGGATAGATGAAAGCAAGCCAAACACACATCAAAAACAGTATTGCAGAAATGGGGGTATCCATAGATGTGGGAGCGAGCCTGCTCGCGATGACGGAATGACATTCAACATCAATGTTGCCTGATCCACCGCTATCGCGAGCAGGCTCGCTCCCACAGAGTTGGCCTTAGATCCACGGACATCGAGCATCACCCCTGCAAGGAATACGCAACATCAGTGGAACAACAAAAACAATCACTGTGAGGGATACCGATATGTCAGAACATGTTCAGCCCCTGGAAGCCGTGCGCAGCGCGGGCACCAGCCAGGAAACGCAGAAAGTCATCTTCGCTTCATCACTCGGCACGGTGTTCGAGTGGTATGACTTTTTCCTTTATGGCGCCCTCGCGGCGGTGATCAGCAAGCAGTTTTTCGCCGGGGTCAACGACACCACGGCGTTCATCTTTGCCCTGATGGCCTTCGCCGCCGGTTTCATCGTGAGGCCGTTTGGTGCGCTGGTGTTCGGTCGGTTGGGGGACATGATCGGGCGTAAATACACCTTCCTCGCGACCATTGTCCTCATGGGCCTGGCGACCTTCTGCGTCGGCTTGTTGCCGACCTACGCCAGCATCGGCATCGCCGCGCCGATCATCCTCGTGGTGCTGCGCATGCTTCAGGGCCTGGCCCTGGGCGGCGAGTACGGCGGTGCTGCGACTTACGTGGCAGAACACGCGCCGATTGGCAAACGCGGCTTCCACACCAGCTGGATTCAGTCCACCGCCACCCTCGGCCTGTTGCTGTCGTTGCTGGTGGTACTCGGCTGCCGCTACTTCACTGGCGATCAGTTCGAAGTCTGGGGCTGGCGCATTCCGTTCCTGTTTTCCATCATTCTGCTGGGCATCTCGACCTGGATTCGCCTGAGCCTGCATGAGTCCCCCGCCTTCGTGAAAATGAAAGAGGAAGGCAAGCTCTGCAAATCGCCGATCCGCGATTCCTTCGGCAAATGGGAAAACCTCAAGGTCGTGCTGATCGCCCTGTTCAGCATCAACGCCGGCCAAGCCGTAACCTTCTATGCGGCGCAGTTCTACGTGCTGTTTTTCCTTACCCAGTTCCTGAAAATGGACCCGGCCGTGGCCAACGGCCTGCTGATCGTCAGCGTGACCATTGGCGCGCCGTTCTTCATTTTCTTCGGCTGGCTGTCGGACAAGGTCGGGCGCAAACCGGTGCTGATGCTCGGCCTGTTGCTGGCCACGGTTCTGTACTTCCCGATCTTCAAGACCCTGGCCCACTACGCCAACCCGGCCATCGACCTGGCCAGCCGACAGGCACCGATCACGGTACTGGCCGACCCGGCCACTTGCACTTTCCAGTTCGACCCGGTGGGCAAGGCGAAATTTGATAGCCCGTGCGACAAGGTCAAGACCTTCCTGGTCAAGCAGGGCCTGCCATATCAGAGCGCGGCAGCCCCGGCCGGCAGCGGCGTGCAGGTCAGCGTTGGCGACGTGAAGATCGACGGTTTCGACGAAGCCGCCCTGCGCGGCGCGGTGACCCTCGGCGGTTACCCGCAACAGGCTGACATGCAGCAGATCAACAAGCCGATGATCGTGGCGCTGATCGTCGCGCTGATCATCATCTCCGCCATGTGCTACGGCCCGCTGGCGGCGCTGATGGTCGAACTGTTCCCGACCCGCATCCGCTACACCTCGATGTCGCTGCCGTACCACATCGGCAACGGCTGGTTTGGCGGTTTCCTTCCGACCGTGTCGTTCGCTTTGGTGGTATACACCGGGGACATCTTCTACGGGCTGTGGTATCCGGTGCTGATCACCGGGGTCAGCCTGGTGGTGGGGATGATCTGTTTGCCTGAGACGCGCAATGTGGATCTGGACAAGAACTGACAGCCAGCCGAAAAAAACGCCCCGCATAAGCGGGGCGTTTTGGTTAATCTGATCCAAAGGCTCAACGGCACTCACCCGACCGAGGCACCGGCATGATCATTTCTTCTGCATCCGACTATCGCGAGGCAGCTCGTCGCAAACTCCCGCGTTTTTTGTTCGATTACATTGATGGCGGCGCCTACGCAGAACATACGCTGCGAGCCAACAGTGCCGACCTCACGGGCATCAGTCTGCGCCAGCGCATTCTGAAAAACGTCGAAAGCCTGAGCCTTGAAACCACCCTCTTCGATCAACCGCTTGCAATGCCGATCATCCTCGCGCCTGTGGGCCTGACGGGCATGTTCGCTCGCCGTGGTGAGGTGCAGGCCGTCAGAGCGGCGCAAAACAAAGGCATCCCTCTGTGCCTGTCCACCGTTTCGGTGTGTTCGATCGAAGAAGTCGTGGCGCAAAGCGAACAAGCCATCTGGTTTCAGCTGTACGTATTGAAAGACCGGGGCTTCATGCGCAATGCCCTGGAGCGGGCGAAGGCTGCCGGGGTGAAGAATCTGGTGTTCACCGTCGACATGCCCACGCCCGGCGCCCGCTATCGCGACGCGCACTCGGGCATGTCCGGGCCGTTTGCGTCTTCGCGGCGCATGCTTCAGGCCATGACCCGGCCCGACTGGGCGTTCAACGTCGGCCTCATGGGCCGCCCGCATGACCTGGGGAACATCTCCAAATACCTCGGCAAAGCTGTGACGCTCGAAGACTACATGGGCTGGCTGGCCAACAACTTTGATCCGTCGATCAGCTGGAGCGACCTGGAATGGATTCGTGATTTCTGGAAAGGCCCGATGATCATCAAAGGCATTCTCGATCCGCAGGATGCCAAGGACGCAGTGAGTTTCGGCGCCGATGGCATTGTCGTGTCGAACCATGGCGGCCGGCAGCTGGACGGCGTGCTTTCCACCACCAAGGCCTTGCCGCCGATCAAACAAGCCATCGGTGATGACCTGACAGTGCTGGTCGACTCAGGCATCCGCTCGGGGCTGGACGTTGTGCGTATGCTGGCGCTCGGGGCCAAAGGCGTGTTGCTGGGGCGTTCGATGGCGTACGCGTTGGCCGCCGACGGCCAACGCGGGGTGGAGAACATGCTGGATATCTTTGCCAAGGAAATGCGCGTGGCGATGACGTTGACCGGGGTGACGTCGATTGGTCAGATTGATGAATCAACGCTGGTCGATCTCAGTTCGCACTAACTTTGATGCGCCAACTCCAACGAGTAGGAGCTGGCGCAGCCTGCGATGCTTCCCTGCTGCTGTGGAGGTCAATCACTCGTCGAGTTCAACGACCTCGAACTTCACCTGATCCGGATAAAACGCCAGGTATCCGCGAATCTGGTCCACCGACACCTTGGGGTCCTCGTAACTCCATACCGCATTGGCGCCTTCATGCCCCGGCACTTGCAGGCTGAAATAGCTGGCATCGCCCTTGTACGGGCAATAACTGGTGTGATCGGTGCGGGCGTAGTACTTCTCGTCGATGTCCTCGCGCGGCACGTAGTACACCGGCGGGTAATTGGCCTCCAGCAACACCAGCGCGCGGGAGGATGCGGCCACCTGGATACCGTGAAATTTCACCAACAGGCAGCCAGGCTGCTCGGCGATGGTGATGACAGGGCTGGGACCTGAGCTTTTCATGGAATACGTTCCTCATGACGGTGATGAACCAGTAGGAGCAAGGCTTGCCCGCGATGGGCTGCGCAGCAGCCCCAAAACCTGAGACCACGATTCATCAGGTATAACGCAAGTTTGCTGATCATGACGGCCTTGCAGCCGAACGGATTCCCAAATCCCTGAAATCATATGCAACGCTGAAACTGTACATCCATACAGATAAAGATTGCTCCGGCGTTCATCACCCGCCATTCTGTGCACCTCCCGGACACTGATCGACGATGGTGGTTATGCGGCTGTACCTCTGTGAAAAACCCTCCCAGGCCAAAGACATTGCGGCCGTGCTCGGCGCAAAACGCCGCGGTGACGGCTGCTGGCTGGGAACAGACGTCACGGTCACCTGGTGCATCGGCCATCTGCTGGAAACCGCACCGCCGGACGCGTACGACGCGCGCTACAAGCGCTGGGTACTGGCAGACCTGCCGATCATTCCGGACAAATGGAAGATGACGGTCAAGCCGCGCACGGCCAGTCAGTACAAAGCCGTCAAACGCCTGCTCGGCGAGGCATCGGAACTGATCATCGCCACGGACGCCGACCGTGAGGGCGAGATGATCGCTCGGGAACTGGTGGAGCATTGCCGCTATCGCGGGCCGATCCAGCGTTTGTGGCTGTCGGCACTGGACGACGCTTCGATCCGCAAGGCCCTCGCGGCACTCAAACCGGGGGCGGAAACCTTCAGCCTTTACCATTCCGCGCTAGGCCGCAGCCGCGCCGATTGGTTGATCGGGATGAACATGAGCCGGCTGTTCACACTGCTCGGGCGTCAATCTGGATATCAAGGTGTGTTGCCGGTGGGTCGGGTGCAAACTCCAACGCTACGCCTGGTGGTGGATCGTGACCGCCTCATTGCCGATTTCGTACCGGTCGCTTACTGGGCCATCGACGTGCAACTGCTGCATGAAGGCACCGCGTTCACCGCGCAATGGCGTGCGGCTTCCGAAGTTTGCGACGACCAGGATCGCTGCCTGAATCAGGCGCTGGCCCAGCAGGCAGCCGCGGCGATGATGGGCGCAGCGAGTGCCCGGGTGATCAAGCTCCGTACCGAACGGATGCGCGAAGTTGCACCGCTGCCGTTCGATTTGGGCACGTTGCAGGAAGTCTGCTCGAAGAAGCTCGGGCTCGGCGCCCAGGAAACCCTCGACGTTGCGCAGGCACTGTACGAAACCTACAAGGTCATCACCTACCCGCGCAGCGACTGCGGCTATCTGCCTGTCAGCCAGCACAGCGAAGCGCCGGGCATTCTGGCGGCGTTGCGCCAGGCCGATCCGGCGCTGAACGCCTTGCACGATCACCTTGAACCCCAACGACGCTCACGGGCCTGGAACGATGCCAAAGTCAGCGCCCACCACGGCATCATCCCCACCGCTGCGGCGAAGAACCTCGAGCGCCTGACCGGCAAACACCGTGCGGTCTACACCCTGATCCGCGCACGGTATCTGGCGCAGTTCCTGCCCAATCATGAATACGATCGCACCCAGGCTGACTTTGATTGCGCCGGTGAAAGCTTGCGCGCAGTCGGTAAGCAGATCATCGAACCTGGCTGGAAGCGCGCCCTGCCCGAAGCGCTCGCTCCAGCCAAGGGTCGCGAAGCTCCGGCGCCGCAAACCCTACCCAACCTCAAAGAGGGGATTGATTGTGCGGTAGCCAACGTGCAACTCAAGGACCTCTGGACTCAACCGCCCAAACCCTTCACCGAAGGCGATTTGATCAAGGCGATGAAGAACGTCGCCAAACTGGTGGAAGACCCACTGCTCAAGCAGAAGCTCAAGGACACCACCGGCATCGGCACCGAAGCGACCCGCGCCTCGATCATCCAGGGGCTGCTCGACCGTGGTTATCTGATCAAGAACGGCAAGGCACTTTCTGCCACCCCGGCCGCCTTCAGCCTGATCGATGCCGTGCCCCGGGCGATTGCCGATCCAGGCACCACGGCAATCTGGGAGCAGGCGCTGGACATGGTGCAGAGCGGGGAAATGAGCCTCGACGAATTCGTCACCAAACAGGCTGCCTGGATGAGCAAGCAGGTCAGCCGCTGCGCCGGGCTGAACCTGACCATCAGCGGCCCGGCGAGCCCCGCCGGACGTGGTGCCACGCCGTGGAAAAACAAACGCAAGCCCGCCAAACGCAAAGCACCCACCGGCGCCAAGCGCAGCGCAAAACCCGCGAGCAAGGGCTGATCGACCATACTGACCGTGCACCAAAACAGGAGCCAGCCAGCATGGCCTTGATTGAGCTGCACGCCGCCCAGCGCGATGAACTGGAAACCATCGAAAGCCTGATGCAGTTCTATACCTATGACTTTAGTGAGTGGTTGCCACTGAAACTGGGCGAACATGGTTTTTTCAACATTCAGCCTCTGACCGACTATTGGCGAAATCCCTCGACCCAGGCTTTTTTGATCCGGGTCGACGGCGAATTGGCCGGTTTCGTGACTGTGGATGACGACACTCATCTGCCCGGTGCCCAATTCAACATGGGCTACTTGTTTGTGAGTCGATGCTTTCGTGGCCAAGGTGTCGCAAAATTTGTCGTTTCCACCCTCTTGAGCCAATTCCCCGGTCAATGGCAGATTTTCCATCTTGATGCGAACACGCCAGCGCGGCTGTTCTGGGCCACCGTGATGCCGGGGCTCAACCCGAGCGGATTCACCTTGCATCAGCAGAAAATCAAGGGTTATCCCTGCACGCTCTACCGCTTTGAGGTTTCGCCACTGTCGTCCTGACCGGCGCTTTCCGCCCCTTTTCTTAATTCCAGACAGCTTTGTCAGACAATATGTAGTGCCTGAAAATAATCACTACAAAACCGTTGACGCCTTCGATTTGCCCTTGCATGATGCAGATGTCTCCCCGATCGGGAGTACACGCAACACGCTTGAGCAAGCTCGTCTGACCGCCGAGCTGTTTTTTCCGGATACACGCTGCCCACAAGGCAGATTGAAGAAGCTGACCTGGCCTGAACGTCCAGTACAAGGGCGAGAAGCGCTGGCGATCCATCCTCATGAAGCTTGTGGCCGACCCTGAAAACGTCGGCAGGGGCCAACAGGTTATCGCCGCTTCTCTTCGTTGTGACGCTATTGCGTAGCAGTTATTCAACACGACTACATGCAACAGACGCGGGACTCGTCGATTTCGACGGACGACTGCTGACGTCCTGGTTTCGGTGCCAGGGATCAACTAACCGATGGGCTACTTGTATTAGCGAATCAACTTTGAAAGATCACCAAATGGTCAAGGGGGCTTTATCATGAATCTGAACAATCAACCTACTATCGAAGAACTGGCTCGTATGTTCGCGGCGCAAAAAGACAGCCACGACAGCCATATCCTGTGGATCAGCAAGTCGGGCCAGGTTCATATCGACTGCCTGTCGCCGCATGCCCATGAAGCGGAGTTCGACCAGAACCACCAGAACCTGCTGGCCCGACTGAAGATGTACCGTCGCGGCCACGGCTACGTCGGCAAGAAAGCCGCGGCCGACAAGGACTTCATCGGTAATGTTCTGCAAACGCTGAAACAGGCGTGGGGCTCGATGCAGAACAACAACGAAGTTCGGGTGATTGATCGGTTCTACTAATTGAAATGAGTCGTTAATGACTTATTGATCAAAGGGCCTGCTCCTAATAAGAGCAGGCCTTTTTTTATGCCTGAAATATTGTGGGTAACCCTGAACTGTAGGAGCTGAGCTTGCTCGCGATGGCGGTATATCAGCCGGCATCAATGTTGAATGTGACGCCGCTATCGCGAGCAAGCTCAGCTCCTACAGGGGACTGTGGTGGTCATGAAAAATCGGTCCCCAACACCAGATCCATAAACGCCAACGACGCCGCACTGTGGTAGTTGTTCTTGCGCCGAAGCAGTGCGGCTGCGCGGCAAGTAACGCAGATGAGGCAGGAACATGGGGCTCACCATCTATAGGCAGTGCTTATGCGTTGCATTGCATATCGGTCTTGGACGCTATTTGTTGATCGGCAGAAGATGGCGTCACACCCAAGCACATCCCCACTGCAACAGGAGAACCACCATGCAACAGTCCCACGCCTAGAACGATCCAGGCCAATCCCGATCATCCATGAGGACGCATCCATGAAAACGCTCATCGAAGGCTTTCTGAAATTCCAGAAAGAAGCCTTTCCGCAACGCACCGATCTGTTCAAACACCTGGCCACCACGCAACATCCAGGCACCTTGTTCATCACCTGCTCCGACAGCCGTGTAGTGCCGGAACTGCTGACCCAACAAGAACCCGGCGAGCTGTTCGTGGTCCGTAACGCTGGCAACATCGTGCCCTCCTACAGCCCCCATCCTGGTGGCGTATCGGCCACCGTCGAGTATGCCGTCGCCGTGCTCGGCGTCACCGATATCGTGATCTGCGGCCATTCGGATTGCGGCGCCATGACCGCTGTCGCCAAGTGCACCTGCATGGATCACCTGCCCGCCGTCAGCGGCTGGCTGCAACACGCCGAGTCGGCAAAAGTCATCAACGAGTCGCGGTCCCATGCCAATGAAGCAGCGAAAGTCAGCTCGATGGTGCGTGAGAATGTGATCGCGCAACTGGCGAACATCCAGACTCACCCGAGCGTGCGCCTGGCCCAGGAAAAAGGCCTACTGAATTTGCATGGCTGGGTGTACGACATCGAAACCGGTTCGATCGATGCTCTTGATGGCAGCAGCCGCAGTTTCGTATCGCTGGTCGAGCATCCGACCACTTGCGCCGTGTTCGGCCAAGCGGTCGATGCCGCGTGAGGAAGGCCTAGCGTTTGATTCCCAGATCGATCTGGGTCATGCGGCTGCGGATGGTGAACACGCCATCACCCGAGAGAATTGCGCTACGCGCGAACAGGCGCCCGCTCTCCCAGTTCGACAGGCCCAGTTCCGGCTTGTTGAGTGCGTACTGGCCGTCGACCCAACGGGTAATGCCGTTGCCGACAAAAGGTGCGTTGACTGCGTTATAGAAGCGCTCCTGGGTCGCCGCGTCTTCGCTGATCAGCGACACGGTGAACTGCGGACTGTAGCGATTGAACAAGGTGATGGCGCTGTCCAGGTCGTCGACGATATTCAGGCTGACTTCCGGGGTTTCTTCCCATTCCCACTCGCGACCCAGTTGATCTTCTGGCAGCGGTTCGGCCAGAGCTTCGGTCTGGCAGCCTTCGGCGCGGTACACCTCGACGGTTGCGTTTTGCCAATCGGCGGGCAGGAACGACTCGCTGCCTTCAACGATGTGCAACTTGCAGCCCTGGTCGCGCGCCTTGCCGGCCTGTTGCAGTGCATCGAGAAACAGCGGCACCAATTCCGCTGCGCGATCACGGTGGATCAGGCAGACGTTCAGGGTGTTGCAGACTTTGCGGTCGAGGGAGTTGCGCACCACGTTGGCGAAGCGCGTGGCATCGGCGTCGGTATCAGCGACCAGCCAGGCGCCACCGGTGCCATGCAGGCTGACCGCGGTGCCGGCCTGTTGCGCGATGCTGCCCAACTGGCTGACGGCGCGACCCGAACCACGGGCCACGGCCAGCGACAGACGCCGATCAGCGAACATCGCCCAACCGGCGGCATGGTTGACGCTTTCCACCAGCGACACCGCGCCATTCGGCAATCCGGCAGCGGCGAGCGCCGGGTTCAGTGCATGGCTGACAATGGCTTGGGCGGTGCCCAACGCATCGCTGCCGATACGCAGCACGGCCGTATTACCGGTGCGCAACACGCCAGCGGCATCGGCGAAGACATTCGGCCGGCCTTCAAAGACAAACGCGACAATTCCCAGTGGCGACACCACTTGCTCGACTTTCCAGCCGTCGTGCTCGACGCAACTGATCACCTTGCCACGCGAGGCAGACGCGTCGCGCCAGGCGCGCAGGCCGGCGATCATGTCACGGCGCATGCGCTCATCGGCCAGCAACCGCGTGGTCGAACGGCCTCGGGCCTTGGCTCGTTCGATGTCGGCCTGGTTGGCCGCTTCGATCAAGGCCCAGCAGTCCGCAGTTTCCAGGCGTTGGGCGAACAGATCGAAGAAATGGCTGATCGCCTGATCCGACACCGACGACATTGCCGTAAACGCAGCTTCCGCCCGCTCGATGGCCACTGCGGCCGCCTGCTGGTCGGCCACCGGAATCAGCAACAATTCGCCGCTGACCTGTGCCACCAGCAGGTGGTCTCCGGGCTGGAAGCGTGCCGCCAGTTCGGGGCTGACCACAGTGACACGATTACCGGCGAAAGGGATCGGCGTGCCAGCGACTAGACGTTCGAGCGCGAGAGACATGAAGCGGTTTCACCATGCAATGGGCGGGCAGAAAATGTATAGCAAAAGTCCGCGAGCGTCATCCGCCTCCAAGGCATCCCCGGTTCAAACCGCCGATTGCAGGCGCGAATGCAGCAGCCCCTTGACCGTGCGCATCACGGCGGCATTCGCCTCCTCCATCTGCCCGACCTGCTTCAATGCTTCTTCCAACTCACCCCGCGCATGGGCCTCCAGCGCGGCCTGACCGCTGCTGTGAACCATTTGATGAGGCACTTCCATGCGCCGGAAATCCGCGTCGCGTTGTTGGGTCTGGTTCTGCTCGCCGTAGTACCACTGGCCGAACAGGCACTCGGTTTCATCCGGCAGGATCAGCGGTGAATGCGGCTTGGGGTTGAGTAAGCGATCATAGACCGCCACCTTGAGCGTCAGCTCTTGCAGGTTGGCCAGCTCAACGTTGGACAGCAGGTGCGACTGATCGATTTCCCGCTGCATCTGCTGTGCCTCGCCGTACATGCCGGCCATGGCCTCGGCGGTTTTGTCGATCACCGCGCCAAAAGCATTGGAGACCTGGCTCTGTTGCGAAATCGCCTGTTTGGCCTGGCTGATTTCCTGCTGGATGGCCGAGGTTTCCTTGACGATTTCCCGGGTAGCCTCAGCGGTTTTTTCCGCCAGCAGCCGCACTTCACCGGCCACCACTGCGAAGCCGCGCCCGGTGTCACCGGCACGCGCCGCTTCGATGGCGGCGTTGAGCGCCAGCAAGTTGGTCTTGCGTGCGATGTCGCTGATCAGGTCGACGATGCGGTCGATCTCACTGGCGCGGCCTACCAGGTGCGTGATCACCTCTTCCAGCGCCTCCAGCCCGGCGGCCATGACCCGCGATTGCTCCTGCAAATGACTGACCTGCTCGCGATTGCTGATGGCCGAGCTGGCCACGGTTTCCGCCCGCTGATGGTTGAGCTTGAGGCGCTGGTTGAGCATCGAGAACGACTCACTGACCGGCGCCAGCGAGTTACCGCAAGTGAGAAGGTGCTGGGCCAGGCCGCGGAAAAAATCACGGTCGCGCAGCTCGGTCTTGCGTGCGGCCAGTTGGGCGTCATTCACGCTGTTGACGATCACCGGCGCCGGCGCTGGCTGCTCGATGGTGTGTTCGACGGTTTTCCTGCGCCATGTGAAATTCATTCCCGTTCCCCAGCCCCAGACGCAAATGCGCCAAAGCGCGGAAGATACGAATGAGCGAGCCCGGGTAAAAGATCCAATTCGACGAATTAACCACACACCAAACAACCTACAGGGCAACTGCGGTGGCCTCAGATCGCTACGTATCAAAGTGTGTACAGCCCTGCCCCTGACACAACCGGCCTTCAATCCCCGCCATTGGCGACACATCGCAGATACACCCGCCTGATGAAATTCACTTGTCGCTAAACGGGCACCCCGCTGCCCGACATCCCTGACTTGAAGGAGACCAACGTCCATGAGCACTTCCATTTCAACGGCCGTCAAAGGCCTGCACCTGAACCTTGACCGCGCCGGCAACTGGATCGCGCCACTGACCTTGCGGATCTTTCTCGCTTGGGAATTCTTCGAGTCAGGCCTGGAGAAATTCAACGGCGAAAACTGGTTCGCCGACATTCAGGATCGCTTCCTGTTTCCGTTCAACCACCTGCCGGCCACGTTGAACTGGGAACTGTCGATGTGGGTGGAGCTGATCTGCGCCCTCTTCATTTTGGTGGGCCTGGCCACGCGGTTTTCGGCGATCAGCCTGATCGTGGTCACCATCGTCGCCACCGCCGCCGTGCACTGGCCGGCCGACTGGTCGAGCTTGAGCGAACTGGCCCAGGGCTACTCGATCACCAACAAGGGCTACGGCAACTTCAAGCTGCCGCTGATTTACCTTGCCGCGCTGGTTCCACTGGTGTTCGCGGGACCTGGCAAATTTAGTCTTGATGCGTTGCTGGCGCGGTTCTTCTGGCGTCGCAGTCACAGCTGAAACACCTGACCGAGATGGCAAGACAACGGCGGTGCGAAGTCAATTCGCACCGCCGTTTTTTCTACTTCGCTACATCAATCGATACGATCGTCGACGCCGCTCCCTCCTGCTGAAACTTGAAGTTCACCTTATCCCCCACCTTCAACGCGGCCAACTGAGCCTCTGTTGCCCTGAACCCCATGGTCATCGGCGGCCACTGCAGCGCAGGCACGGCGCCGTGGGCGATGGTGACCTTTTGCCGGCTGCTGTCGATGGCCTTGATGGTTCCCGAAGCATCGGCCACAAGCGCCGTTGCCGATGGCTGTTCTATCGGTTTGGCGTCCATGGTCATTGCGTCCATTTTCATGCCGGGCATCTCTTCAGCCTGAGCGACGAAAGACAGTGCAATCAGGCTGCTGGTGAGTGCGATCAGAGTCAGTTTCATTGGGCGATTCCTTGGGTGTTTGAGGTGGGTGTAGAGAATTGGCGGCGGCGCATCAAGCGATACGCCGCCGGAATGACAAACAGCGAGAGCAACGGCGCGGTGATCATGCCGCCGACCATGGGCGCGGCGATGCGGCTCATGACTTCGCTACCGGTGCCGCTGCCCAGCAGAATGGGCAACAGGCCGGCAATGATCACCGCCACGGTCATGGCTTTGGGGCGAACACGCTGCACTGCGCCTTCACTAATCGCCGCCATCAGGTCGGACTCGGTGGAGTCGCCAGCCTCGATGCGCTCGGTCCAGGCGTTTTTCAGATACAACAGCATGATCACGCCAAACTCGGCGGACACCCCCGCCAGCGCAATGAAGCCGACGCCGGTAGCCACCGACAGGTTGTACCCGAGCCAGTAAAGAAACCACGCGCCTCCAGCGAGGGCGAACGGCAGCGTCGCCATGATCAGCAAGGCTTCATCAAAACGGGCGAACGTCAGGTACAGCAGCACAAAAATAATCAGCAGCGTGGCAGGCACTACCAGCTTGAGGCGCGCATTGGCCCGTTCCAGAAACTCGAACTGGCCGGAGTAACTCAGGCTCATGCCGGGTTGCAACTGGACCTGCTCGCTCACGGCCTGACGCAAGTCCGCGACCACCGACGCGATGTCCCGCCCCCGCA
This sequence comes from Pseudomonas sp. MAG733B, assembly GCF_036884845.1. NCBI lineage: Bacteria > Pseudomonadati > Pseudomonadota > Gammaproteobacteria > Pseudomonadales > Pseudomonadaceae > Pseudomonas > Pseudomonas sp. MAG733B. The sequence goes on along the minus strand of NZ_CP145732.1, from coordinate 3,271,813 downwards.
CGTCGATGTACACCCAGCCGGACGGACGTGCATTTTCGCTCTTGAGCATCGGCGGGCCATCCGCAACCCTGACTTTCGCCACCGTACCCAGGGTGATCTGACTTCCTCGCGGGGTGTAGATCGGCAGTTGTTCCAGCCCGCCGAGCGAGTCACGCCACTCCCGCGGATAACGCACATTGATAGGGAATCGTGCGCGGCCTTCGATGGTTTCACCCACGGTTTCACCGCCGATCGCACCGGCCACGATCGACTGCACATCGGCGATGTTCAGCCCATAGCGGGCAGCGGCCTGACGGTCGATGTCCACATCGATGTAGCGCCCGCCCGTCAAGCGTTCGGCCAGTGCCGAACTCACGCCCGGTACACCTTTGGCGACGCGTTCGACGCCTTGAGTAACAGCGTCGATCTGCGCCAGATCACTTCCTGCGACCTTCACCCCAATCGGGCTTTTGATGCCCGTGGCGAGCATGTCGATGCGATTGCGGATTGGCGGAATCCAGATGTTGGTCAAGCCCGGCACGCGGACCACCCGATCCAGTTCTTCCACGAGTTTTTCCGGGGTCATTCCCGGGCGCCACAGGTCGTGGGGTTTGAATTGGATGGTGGTTTCAAACATCTCCAGCGGTGCCGGGTCGGTCGCGGTTTCGGCGCGGCCGGCCTTGCCGAACACGTGCTCGACTTCCGGCACCGTTTTGATCAGCCGGTCGGTCTGTTGCAGCAACTGCGCAGCTTTCTGTACCGACAGCCCCGGCAGCGCCGAGGGCATGTAGAGCAGATCGCCTTCGTCCAGCGGCGGCAGAAACTCACCCCCCAGCCGCGACATCGGAAAACCCGCGCTGAGAAACACCAGCAATGCTGCTAACAAGGTGATTTTCGGCCGACGCAATACCGCATCCAGCGCCGGGCGATACAGCCTGATCAAACCGCGATTCAACGGATTGCGTTGTTCATCGGGAATCCGGCCGCGAATCCAGTAGCCCATCAGCACCGGCACCAACGTCACCGACAACCCCGCCGCAGCCGCCATGGCATAGGTCTTGGTGAACGCCAGCGGACCGAACAGCCGTCCCTCCTGTGCCTCCAGGGTGAACACCGGGATGAACGACAGGGTGATGATCAACAGGCAGAAAAACAGCGCAGGCCCCACCTCGATTGCGGCATCGATCATGACTTGCCAGTGCTTCTCACCCTTTAGCACTTCGCCAGGATGCGTGGCGTGCCAGGCTTCGATTTTTTTGTGCGCGTTCTCGATCATCACTACAGCGGCATCGACCATCGCGCCAATCGCAATCGCGATCCCGCCCAGAGACATGATGTTGGCGTTGATCCCCTGATGGCGCATCACAATAAATGCGATCAAAACGCCGATCGGCAGCGAAATAATCGCCACCAGCGCCGAACGCAGGTGCCAGAGAAAGATCCCGCAGACCAGCGCAACGACGATGAACTCTTCGATCAGTTTATGGCTGAGGTTTTCCACGGCGCGATCGATCAGTTTGCTGCGATCGTACGTGGTGACGATCTCGACCCCGGCCGGCAGGCTGCTTTTGATCTCATCGAGCCGGGCCTTCACCGCTGCAATGGTTTGCCGGGCATTCTTGCCACTGCGCAGGATCACCACACCGCCAACAGCCTCGCCCTCACCGTCGAGTTCAGCGAGGCCGCGGCGCATTTCCGGTCCCTGCTGAATGGTCGCCACATCACCGAGGGTCACGGGCACATTGCCAACACCCAGCTTCAGAGGAATGGCGCGGAAATCATCAAGGGTCTTCAAGTAGCCGGAAGCGCGCACGATGTACTCTGTCTCGGCCATTTCCAGCACCGCGCCGCCGGTTTCCTGATTGGCCTTGCTGATCGCTTCAGTGATCTGAGCCTGAGTGATTCCCAGACTGGCCAGTTTCAGCGGGTCAGGCTGGACCTGATACTGCTTGACCATGCCGCCGACGGTGGCCACTTCCGCGACGTTGGGCAGGGTCTTGAGTTCGAATTTGAGAAACCAGTCCTGCAAGGCTCGCAGTTGCGCCAGGTCATGCCTTCCGCTGCGATCCACCAGCGCGTACTGGAAGATCCAGCCCACTCCCGTGGCATCCGGCCCCAGCGCCGGTTTGGCACTGGCGGGCAAGCGACTCTGGACCTGGCTCAGGTATTCCAGCACCCGCGAGCGCGCCCAATACACATCGGTGCCATCCTCGAACAGCACGTACACAAAGCTGTCGCCAAAGAAGGAATAACCGCGCACGGTTTTCGCGCCTGGCACCGACAACATGGTGGTCGCCAATGGATAGGTCACCTGGTTTTCGACAATCTGCGGTGCCTGGCCGGCATAGGGTGTGCGAATGATCACCTGCACATCCGAAAGATCCGGCAGCGCATCGACCGGCGTGCCCTGCACCGACCAAATGCCCCATGCCGTGACGAACAGCGTCGCCAGCAGCACCAGAAAGCGATTGCCCACGGACCAGCGAATCAATGCGGCAATCATGGCCGGCCTCCGGAGATTTCCAGAGGCTGGGCGACGATACCTTTGAGGCTGGCTTCAGAGTCGAGCAAGAACTGCCCGGACGTGACGACCTGCTGCCCCTCCTCCAGTCCCTTCAACACAGCGGTCCGGCCAGAGTTTTCCGCCCCGGCCTGCACCTCGACCGGACGGTAGCGCCCACCCTCTTCGGCCAACATCACCAACACCCGTTTGCCGGTGCGAATCAACGCCTCGCTCGGCACCTGCAACACGCTTTGCTCAGCACGACTCTCCAGCCGCACCTGCGCCGTAAGGCCAGGGCGCAAGCGTCCATCAGGATTAAGCAATTCAACCCGCACGCTGACCGTACGGCTGTCGGGATTGGTCTGCGGCAGAATCGCACTGATCGTGCCGTGAAGGACTGCGTCCGGCGTCGTCACGAGCCGGGCCTCGACGGTTTGCCCGAGCCGGATCGAACCGGCCACCGCTTCCGGCACCGCGACACTCAGCCAGACACTGTCGAGCCCATTGACCCGCGCCAGGGTTTCACCGGCGGCCAGGGTCATGCCGGCCCGCACATTCAACACCTGCAAGGCACCGGCAATGGGGGTGGTGATGATCTGATTGAGCTGTACTTTGCCCGTGCGTTCGACCCGGCCGATGATGGCCTCGGGCATGCCGGTCAAACGCAGGCGTTGGCGTGCCGCGTCCAGCAAACCCGCATCGCCGATGCGTTTGAGCGCCAGGAACTCCTCCTGAGCCGCCGCCCATTCAGGCACCAATATGTCCGCCAAGGGTGAACCGGCCTTGAGCACATCGTCCGGTGCACGGTCATAGACCCGTTCGACGAAACCCGCCGTGCGCGTCTGAACGAGCGCAATATCCCGCTCGTTGTAGGCCAGCAGGCCCACCGCATCGAGGCTCGAAGCCAGTGATCCCCGAGTGACCGTCGCCAGCCTGAGCCCAATGTTCTGCGTCATGCCCGGATCGATCTGAACCGAGGCAGTTTCCGCGCCCCCATCGGCGTAGCGCGGCACCAGTTCCATCTCCATGAAAGGCGATTTGCCGGGTTTGTCGAACTTCTGTTGCGGGACCATCGGGTCGTACCAGTACAACACTTTGCGTTCGTCGCTGGCCTTGACGCTTTGATCGACAGATGCCGGCGCGCGGGCGACCCAGTAACCGCCAAAGCCGCCCACTGCCAGCAAGCACACGACCGTAAGCACACGCTTGAAAATACTCATTGGCCAGCCTCCCCATAGGCGAAATACAACCGGGCGCCGGTCAGTGCTTTCTGTTCGTTGACGTCTATCTGTTTCAGGCGCGCTTCGATCCATTCGCGCCGGGCGGCGATGACCGCCGACACTTCACTTTTGCCCGCGCGGTAGCTGGCCAGGGTCAACTCGGCCTTTTCCTTGGCGAGCGGCAACAGGCTCTCTTGGGTGCGAATCACTGCCCGTTCCAGCCGCTGGTAGTCGGCCAATTGCGCTTCCAGTTGCTCGGTGTGCTCGCGCACCAACGCCTCGCGCTCGGCCTCTAATTGATTGAGCTCGGAGCGCCTGGCGGCGATCTTCGGGTTTTGCCGGGTCTCGGGGAACAACGGCAGGTCAAAGGTGAATTGCACGCTGACCATGTCGCCAAACTCACGCCCGCGTTTTTGATAATCGAGTTCCCAACTCCAATCGGATTTTTTATCGGCTTCGGCTTCACGGATCCTGGCCTGCGCTTCGCGGGTCATCGGCGCAAACGCCGCCAACTGCGGATGGTGCTCAAGTTTGTGCGCATAACCCGATGTATCGATCGGCCATTGTGGCCAGTTACCGGTGGGTTGCTCGTTGGCGACAGGACCGATCCAGCGCTTGAGCGCGGCTCGGGCCTGGGTGCGCTGAAGGATCAATTGGTCCTGTTGCTCGTCCAGTTGCGCCGCTTCCTGTTTCGGCGTGACTGCGTCGGCGGGCTGCGCACGACCGCTGGCGATCTGCGCGCGAACGGTCGCGGCCAGCAAGCTGTTCTCGCGGTAAAACTCCTGGAACAGCGCCTGTTTCAGCGCCACTGAATAGCTGCCGATCCAGGCCAGCGCCGTGGATTGCCGTACATTCAAGCGTTCGACGCGGCCTTGCGCGGCAGCCAGATCGACGGCGGCGTCGGCCACTTCGGTACGCGCCCGACGCTTGTCGCCATTGGGCATTTCCTGCATCACGCCGACCATCTGCATGGTCATGAAATCGTGATCCAGCGTTCCTCGATCAGGACCTCCCACCGGAAAGTTCTGCACGCCCAACAACAGTTTCGGATCGGGCAACTCACCGGCAGGTATCGCGGCGCTTCTGGCCGCCTCGAGTTTTTCCGCCTGGGCGGTCAATGACGGCGCACTGTCATCCGCCAGGCGCAAGGCTTCATCAAGGGTCAACGGGGCAGCAACGCACGGCAAGGCCAATACGCTCGCCGCCAGGGCAGCCATCAGCGGCCACCCCGTGCGAAAGCACGTGGAGTTCATCTCTGAAATTCCTGTAATGATCCACCGCGCGCTTTTACAAGCGCGCAGCAACGCCATTCCGCGAAGGCGGAACGGGGCTCAAAGAGGGACAGGAATCAGGTGCGAGGGGGTCGCCATACCCCGGACGGGGTCGGGACAGGCATTACATCGACAAAGAAGGTGGCGACGATCGGGCTGAACAAGGTCACGGGAGGTTTGGCGATGGAGACTTGCAACATGCCACCGGTCTTGCACTCCTGACCGGGTTTGCACGGTTTGCCGTGGTCGGACGGTGTGCTCATGTCCTGGCAGCAGTCCTCGCCCATATCACCCATCATCGACATGCCCATGGTTTTCATCGGGCACGGTTGCGCAGGTGCCTGAACGCCCGCCATTCCGCTGAGGGGAAGCGCGAGACTGATCAGGAAAATGAGGCAAAACCGCAGGTAGCGTTTCATGAAGCGAGAGTCTAGCTGTGGAAATATTAACTGACAATTACGCCTCTGAAATGGGGGCCCGATCTGACACCGGGCCCCGCCTCTTCCGTATCAGCCGTTAACTTCGTCCATCGACTCGACTGCCTTCAACTTCGGATGCGCACCACGTTCATGCACATGAGAATGCGGCGTGCGATCGATCAGCAGGCTCAGCAATTCTGGACGGCTGTAGTGACCGCGCGAATCCATCATGCGCTTGCGCTTGTCGATCAGGCCCATGTCGAGGTCGACGACCACCTCGCCTTCACCTTCGGTTAACGCGCCCAGTACCACGCCATCGGGGCTGATGATCGCGGTATAGCAACCGCCGGAGATCGGGCCGATCGGGCAACCGGTGTCGGCCATGATCTGCGCCTGTTGCTCAGGGTTGAGCCAGGCGGTGGAGTTGACCACGAAGCACGCGGCTTCCAGCGCGTGTTGGCGAATGCTGACTTCCATTTGCGAGGTGAACAGCGGACCGGCGAACGAACCCGGATACATCGAGGCGTGGATCTGTTCGCCATCGGCCATTAACGCGTAACGGGCCAGCGGGTTGTAATGCTCCCAGCACGCCAGTTGCCCGATGCGCCCTACCGCGCTGTCGGTGGCGCGCAGGCCCGAACCGTCGCCCATGCCCCAGATCATGCGTTCGTGGTAAGTCGGGGAAATCTTGCGGCGATGCTGGATCAGGGTGCCGTCGGCATCGAACAACAACTGCGCGTTGTACAGCGTGCCGCCATCGCGTTCGTTGACGCCGATGGACACGACCATGCCGGCCTGTTTGGCGGCGGCACCGATGGCATCAGTGGCGTCCGACGGCACGGTCACCGCCTGATCCAGCAACTTGTAGTGCTCGGCGCCCATTTCGAACGGCGACTGCACGAACGAGAAATACGGGTAGTACGGCACGATGGTTTCCGGAAACACGGCGAACTGCACACCTTGTTCGCCGAGTTCGAGGATCTTTTCCACGACTTTATTGACGGTGCCTTCACGGCTGTAGAGCACGGGGCTGATTTGGACGGCGGCGGCTTTTACGAAGGTCATGGCGGCGATCTCATTGAGGAAATGGGCTTCAACGAAATCAAGATTACGGCAATAATATTTAGGCTTAAATGTCGTATACACCACCTTTTAGGACATCACCCTCGATTGGCGCGCTGGATCACCTGCGGCGGCTGCCCGAATGCGCGGATAAACGCCCGGCGCATACGTTCCCGATCACCAAAACCGGTGTCGGTTGCCACCACATCGATGGAGTGACGACCGGTTTCCATCATCAACCTCGCGGACTCTACCCGCAGGCTTTCAATGGCCTTGGCCGGCGATTGACCGGTTTCGGCATGGAACACCCGACTGAACTGGCGCGGACTGAGATTCGCCGCGTTGGCCAACTCCTCCACCGACAACGCCGACTTGAGGTTTTGCTTGGCGTAGGTCAGTGCCGCCTGAATGCGGTCGGTCTTGGGTTCCAGCTCCAGCATCACCGAAAACTGCGACTGCCCTCCCGCCCGACGGTGATACACCACCAACTGTCGCGCCACCCGCCGCGCGACCTCGGCGCCCAGATCCATTTCCACCAGCGCCAGCGCAAGGTCGACACAGGCGCTCATACCGGCGGCCGTCCAGATATTGCCATCGTTGATGAAAATCCGATCCTCCTCGACCTTCACCTTTGGATAATCCCGCTGCAACGACGCGGCATGACACCAGTGAGTGGTCGCCCGTCGGCCATCGAGTAACCCGGCTTCAGCCAGGGCAATAGCGCCGGTGCAGATCGATCCCAGGCGCCGGGTGCCCTGACTGGCACCACGCAAAAACTCCACCATGCCCGCCGAGACCGGGCGGATCAGGTTGTCGCCCATGACCAGCAGCGTATCGAACGGACGCTGGTCGAACGCGGTGGTTTGCACGGCAAAACCGGCGGAAGTTTGCACCATGCCGCCGGTTTCGGAGAGCAATTCAATCGTGTACACCGGCTCGTCAGCGGCAGTGTTGGCCAGTTCAAACGTGGCGCACATGGCCAGGCCCAGGACCTGGAAACCGGGGTAAACGATGAGGCCGATGTGGTGCATGATGGTTGCAAATCCCGTAGGAGCAAGGCTTGCCCGCGATGAGGCAGGCATATTCAACATTGCTGTCGGCTGACTTTACGCCATCGCGAGCAAGCTTTGCTCCTACAGGCGGCTAAAGCGCTAAAAGCTCCATGCAAACCGGTAAACCATCGATGTCGATGCCGGATGACACAGCCCATTATCCGCATCCCCCCCAACAATCGACCACTGCGCCCGCGAGTTCTCCCCGAGTTCGCGCGCCGCCTCTGGCTTGAAACACCGACTCATCACCTCATCCGGCACCAACGCGTAATCCTTCGGATGCTCCCGCAACCATTGCGCCGCCCGCTCAACGGTGGAATCAAGCATGCCGAAATGCACGATCGGCTGCCGAGCAAATAACCAATGCCCTTCGCTCCAGTTGACCAGCACCAGATCAGCGCCGTGAGTCATGGTTTTGGCTTGCGCCATAAGCGTTTGATTGGGGTTGATACCGTCTCTGACCGGTTCGACAAAACCCCGGGCAAACCACAGCACGAACCAAGTGATGACCAGTGCAGGAAACACGCGCCGAAAACGCGGTCGCTGATGAAACCAGCGTTGCAGCAACCACGGCACCAGCGGTGCGGCCACCAGCACTAATCCTGGCAGCGCCGGGTAGATGTACAACTTGCGCTTGCCGCTGCTGATGCAGAAAAACAGCACCACCAACGCCACCCAACCGAGCAGTACCAGCACACGGCCGTCGCGTTTTTGCAGCTGTCGGCGCCAGGCCGGCACCAGCCACGGCAGCACCAGCACCAACGGCAGCCAATATTGCGGAATGACATTGGTGAAGAAGTACCAGAACGGCTCGCGATGGTGCCATGCGGCGGCATAGCGTCCGGCCGTCTGACGCAGGAGGATTTCCCGGGCATAGGCGATTTCATCTGCCGTGCCATTCAAGGCGATGGACAAGGCCAGGGGCAACAGCCAGATCGCAATGGCGGCCAGCATGACCACAAATCCGAGCAGCCACTTGCGTGTCTCGCCCGGCATCGCGACCACACCGGGCCAGCCCTTGCGCACCGCGTAGGCATACGGAATCAGCATCAACGCCGGAAGAAAACCCACGCCTTTGGTGATCACGCCGATGCCCATCGCCGCGCATCCCACATAGAACCAGCGCCAGGCCGGTCCGACCAGCAGATGACGCGCCAATCCGTAAAGGCCCAGCGTGGTGAACAGAATCAAAAAGCTGTCGATCTGCCCGGTGCGCAGGATGCTGTAGGTATGGTAAGTCGCCAGGTACAGCAGCGCTGCAATGCGGCCGATGCGTTGATTCCATAACCTGCGACCCAGGTCGTAGACCATCGCCGTGACCGTCACCGCCGAAAACAGCCCCGGAATGTAGAGCGCGATGTTGGGCCTGCCGGTCAGCCAGACGAAAAACGCCACGGTCCACATGAAGATCGGCGGCTTGTCGCCGTAGATTTCCCCGGCGCGATGCGGAATCAGCCACGAACCGTTGTGCAGCATTTCCAGCGCCACGCCGAGGAAGCGTTCTTCATCGACGTTCTGCGCCGAACGCAAGCCCAGCCCTGCGCCGATCAACAGTAAAGCAAGCAGCATCAGGCCCAGGCATTCGACCTTGGGCGACAGCGATCTGCGCATGACTTATTCCTTGAGGTCTTTGCTTTTTTTGATCAACTGCAGGTTGCGCAAATAGACGATGGAGCCAAACGCCTGCCCGGCAATGAACACCGGGTCCTGGCGGTAAATGGCGTAGGCGAACAGCAACGTGCTGCCGACAATGCTCAAGTACCAGAAGCTCACCGGAATCACGCTGCGTTTTTTGTATTCGCTGTACAGCCACTGCAAGACGAATCGACCGGTGAACGCGATCTGTCCGGCAAAACCGATCACCAGCCACAAGGCTTCGCGGGTCATGATCATCCTTCGAGCTCCTGGGCGTGGGTGTTCAGGCGCGTGCGCTTGATCAGCCACCAGACGCCGACCAGGTCGAGAATGCCCACCAACGCCCGGTCGAGGTTGCCGTACTTGGACACCCCCGCCGTGCGTGGTCGATGGTTGACCGGGTGGACGATCATTCGGCCGTTGTGGCGCTGGATCAATGCCGGAATGTAGCGGTGCATGTGGTCGAAGTACGGCAGGCGCAAGAAGGCGGCGCGCTCGATCAGTTTCAAGCCGCAGCCGGTATCCGGCGTGGCGTCCTTGAGCAAGCGGCTGCGCAGACCGTTGGCGAAACGCGAGGCCCAGCGCTTGCTCGCGGTATCGCGGCGGTTGGTGCGGTGGCCGGCCACCAATTGCACATCGGCGCTTGCGCGTTCGCTGCGCACCAGCGCCAGCATGCCGGGAATGTCCGCCGGATCGTTTTGTCCGTCGCCGTCGAGCGTGGCCAACCATTGTCCGCGGGCTTCGCGTGCCGCGTGATAGAGCGAGGTGCTCTGCCCCAGCGAACGCTCGTGATGCAGGATGCGCAAGGCAGTCAGGCCGTTGTTTCTGATCTGCCGCAACTCATGCAAGGTCGCATCGGTGCTGCCGTCGTCGACGACGATGATCTCGTAGGCCTCGTCGGCCAATGCCACGCGGATTTCCTCAAGCAATGGCTTGAGGTTGTTCGCTTCGTTTTTTGCTGGAATCAGTACCGATACAAAAATGTCCTGGCGCATGGAGTCCCCCTCGCCTTTTGGTTGTTGCGTTTTCAGAGGCGAACGCTTCATGCCTGATAAAACTGCCGATACCACTTCACAAACTCCCCGACGCCGGTTTCCACCGATACCTGCGGGCGGAAACCGACCCACGCTTGCAGTGCCGAAATATCGGCCCAGGTCTTGACCACATCGCCGTCCTGCAACGGCATGAAGTTACGCAGGGCTTGTCTGCCCAATGCCGATTCGAGGCACTCGATAAAATCCAGCAGCGCTATGGGCTCACCGCGACCGATGTTGAATAGTTGGTTGACGCCCGCGCCAGGCGCACGTGCGCGCAGGCGAGCGATGCTTTCGACGATGTCGTCGATGTAGGTGAAGTCCCGCGCCATTTCGCCCTGGTTGTAGACATCAATCGGCAGGCCTTTGAGGATGGCCTCGGTGAATTTGAACGGCGCCATGTCCGGTCGCCCCCACGGCCCGTAAACGGTAAAAAAACGCAGGCCACTGGCCTTGAGGCCGTACAGATGGCAATAACTGTGGGCCAGCAATTCATTGGCGCGCTTGGTGGCCGCGTACAGCGAAACCGGGTGATCGACAGGGTCTTCGACGCTGAACGGCATTTTGCTGTTGCTGCCGTACACCGAACTGCTGGAGGCGTAGATCAAATGCTCGGGACGATGATGCCGACAGGCTTCCAGCACATTGAGGAAACCCACCAGGTTCGATTGGCCATAGACATCCGGGTGGTCCAGCGAGTAACGCACGCCCGCCTGGGCCGCCAGATGAACTACCTCGGTAAAGCGCTGTTCGCGGAACAATTCCAGCAATGCCGGTTTATCGACGATGTCCATTTTCAGGAAGCGAAAACCCGGCAAGGACGCAAGCTCCTTGAGCCGTGCCTGCTTGAGCACGACGTCGTAGTAATCGTTGAGATTGTCGATCCCGACCACATCATGACCGTCCAGGCACAAGCGCTTGGCCGTATGAAAGCCGATGAAACCGGCGGCGCCGGTGACGAGAACCGTCACGGGGCGTTCAGCCTGGAGGACGCACCAAGAGGTGCCGTGTTGCTGTTGAAAAACCACGCCTGCTTCATGTTCTGTTTCCGCTCATGACGTTGCTGACCCTTGCTGCGTCATGAAGCTTGTAGAACAGAAATATTGCAGTTTCGGTGGTCTGGATAAATCACCCAGGATTTTCTCGCATAACAGCGACTACTTCGCATCCCCGCCTATCGGCTTGTAGAACTTGAACAAGCCGATGTTTGCCGTATTGGTGTACTCCTTGGCCCAATCCGGTTTCACCGTACGATCATGGAAATACAGCGCACCTTTCGTACGATCCGGCAATTGCTTGTTCAGCGCCTTGCGGGCAATTTCCTTGGCCATTGAATACTGCACTTCTTCCTGCACTGAGTCGGGACGACCATCGCACCACCAGGAAAACTGGCAACTCTTGGTTTCCGAACCTTGCTTGACCACACCGCAGACGGTGTCGGGAAAACCCTCGTGACCGAGACGGTTCATGACCACGTTGGCCACCGCTTCCATGTCGGCCGAATCCTTGCCTTTGGCTTCCCAGTAAATCGAACGGGCGAGGCAAGTGATGGCGTCATCCAGCGGCGCTTTGCCCGCCGGGTCCACGGCCTGGACTTCAGGTTGGGTGATGGCCTCAGACTTGAGCGCCGGTGCGGGGCTGCTGTTTTGCGCAGCCTTTTGCTCCAGCACCTCGGCTTTGTCTTCAGCGACTTTCTGTTTTTGTTCCTGGTCGGTGGCGAATGCCGGAACGGCGAGGAGTGTCAGGGCGAGGCAGGTTGCTATCCAGTTGCAGCGCATGGTCGGATAACTCAATGGGCAGTGTTGCTTCAGTGTAGTAGTGAAATGATTGCACACACGGTGCCGCGTCCCGTAAAAATGCATTGCCTTCGAGGGGGTAATTTCAAGCATCATGGGCGCAGTCAGCTCAAGGAGGATTTCCATGCATTTCCTGTCATCCACTCTGCGCCTTGCCGGGTTGTCATTGGGTTTGTCGTTCGCCGCCACCGCACTGGCCAGCGACGAGTCGCAACTGATCGAATCGATCAACGTCTACCGCAGCCAGTTGCAACGCTGCGCCGGCCAGGTCTCGTCGGAGCTGCCACCGCTGGCGGCCGACCCACGACTGGTTCTGTCCGCCGCCAGCATCGGCAATCTGCAGCAGGCCATGGCCACCGCCGGTTATCCGATGAAGAACGTGCAAGCGATCAGCCTGGCCGGACCGCGCGATGCGCCGTCGGCGATGAAAGCGATTCAGGAGAGTTTTTGCCAGATCGTGCTCGACCCGCAATTCGTCGATGTCGGCGTCAGCCGTCAGGACAACCAATGGCGCATCGTGGTGGCCCGGCCACTGCTGAGCGCACGCCTGGGCGATTGGCAGGCTGAAGGCCAGAAGCTATTGATCGAGCTGAACGCCGCACGAAGCAAACCACGCCAGTGCGGCACTCAAGCCTTCAACGCGACCACACCGCTGACCTGGAACGCCACGCTGGCGACCGCCGCCGAAACCCAGTCGCGCAGCATGGCCAACAACAACTATTTCGATCACAAGGACCGTGATGGCCGCACGCCGGGCGACCGCGCGGAGCTGGCAGGCTACGACTTCCAGCAGATCGGCGAAAACATCGCCGCCGGCCAGGACAGCGTACGCAAAGTGGTCGACGGCTGGCTGGCCAGCCCCGGCCACTGCGCGAATCTGATGAACCCGCAGTTCCGCGATTTGGGTGCGGCGTATGCGGTTGACCCGAAGAGTGATGCGGGGATTTACTGGACGGCGATGTTTGGCGCTCAGTAAAAACACAAAAACCCGGAGCCCTGTCATGGGGCTCCGGGTTGATTGCTTTTCGTAGGAGCACGGCTTGCCGGCGATGGGGCACTTGAAGTCGCTATCGCCGGCAAGCCGTGCTCCTACAGGTTCACCGTTGTCAGTGCGAACTCATCCCGGCCGCCCGCATCAACATCCGCAATGCCCCCGCCACCACACCCAACGTAACCACACTGCCCAGCCAGATCATCACCAGCCACCCAAGGCGCAATACTTCTTCGTGACAATGCACACAGGCGTTGACCTGATTCAGGTGTTTGTTCGATGACGGAGAAAGAATATGAACGGCGAATAAATATTGTGTAAACGCTATTAATGACCTCATAGACCCGGTCGATCAGCCGGTTATTAATAGTGATTGGACGCCCCGACAAGTTGCTCTTAGCCTGCGCTCAACAAGTCCGTTAAAGACGGAATATTCATACAAAAAGCGCCAAGCGAGGGTGTCATGTCAGAACGAGTCTTGATCGATGGATTCTCCCGGCGCGTGGACTATCTGCGGATGTCGGTCACCGACCGCTGCGATTTCCGCTGCGTGTATTGCATGGCTGAAGACATGCAGTTTCTGCCGCGTCAACGGGTACTGACCCTGGAAGAGATTTACCAAGTCGCACAAAGCTTCGTCGCCCTGGGCACGCGCAAGATTCGCCTGACCGGCGGCGAACCGCTGATCCGTCCCGGCGTGGTGCAGTTGTGCGAAAAGGTCGCCTCCCTGCCCGGCCTGCGGGAACTGTGCATGACCACCAACGGCTCGCAGTTGGCCAAACTGGCGCAGCCCTTGTTCGACGCCGGGGTCAAGCGCCTCAACATCAGCCTCGACTGCCTCGACCCACAACGCTTTCGCGAGCTGACCCGCACCGGTGATCTGGCGCAGGTCATCAAGGGCATCGACGCTGCCAACCAGGCCGGTTTCCGCAATACCAAGCTCAATTGCGTAGTGATGAAGGGCCGCAACGATCACGAGATCAACGATCTGGTGAGCTTTGCCATCGACCGCAACCTCGACATTTCCTTCATCGAAGAAATGCCCTTGGGCACGATTCACGAACACAGCCGCGCCGAATCGTTTTATTCCAGCGCCGAGGTCCGTGAAAGGATCGCCGAACGCTACACTTTGATTGATTCCGCCGAGTCGACCCAGGGTCCGTCGCGCTACTGGCGCCTGGCCGAAGCGCCGCAAATTCGCCTGGGGTTCATTTCGCCCCACAGCCACAACTTCTGCGGCACCTGCAACCGGGTGCGGCTGACCGTGGAAGGTCGCCTGCTGCTGTGCCTGGGCAATGAGCATTCCGTGGATCTGAAGGCCGTATTGCGCGGCCATCCGGGGCAGCCCGAACGCCTGGAGAAAGCCATCATCGAGGCCATGAAGCTCAAGCCTTATCGACACAATTTCGAAGTGAACGACGATGTCCAGGTTGTTCGCTTCATGAACATGACCGGTGGCTGAACACCATGATCGTCAGACCCAAACCCAACCTGATCGGCGTACTGACTTCCCTCAAGGGTTCGATCGCCAAGCGTATTGCCCGGCGCAGCCTGATGGTGACGCTGCTCGCCTCGGCGATCGTGCTGATCGAGACGTTGCACCCGAGCTATTTTTCCAAGGTCAGTGCCACGCCCTTCACCCTGCTCGGTCTGTCGTTGTCGATCTTCATGAGCTTTCGCAACAACGCCTGCTATGACCGCTGGTATGAAGCGCGCAAGGCGTGGGGCGATGTGATCGTTGAGACCCGTTCGATGATTCGCGAAACGCTCATCATCCAGGACGCCAGTGTGCGGCATCAGATCCTCAGCAACCTGTGCGGATTCGCCCACGCGCTCAACGCGCGGTTGCGCAAGGAAAACGAATTGGCCGCCAGCGGCGACTGGCTGCAACCGATGCCCAAGGGCAGCACCTCGGACGTCACCGGGCAAATCCTGCTGAACGTCGGTCAACAGTGCTCGACACTCAACGAATCCGCAACCATCAGCGACTGGCGCTACACGATCATGGCCAACCATCTGGCCAACCTGACCCGCTCGCAAGCCGTTTGTGAAAGGATCAAAAATACCCCGCTGCCCTTCCCCTACACCCTGTTGCTGCACCGGACCATCTACCTGTTCTGCATCCTGCTGCCTTTCGCCATGGCCGAACCGCTGGGCTGGCTGACACCGGTTTTCACCGCCATTGTCAGCTACACCTTTTTTGGCCTGGACGCGATTGCCGATGAACTGGAAGACCCGTTCGGCCGCGACGAAAACGACCTGCCCACCGACGCCATCGTGCGCAACATCGAGCGCGACATTCTGGATGCACTGGGCGTGACAGAACTGCCGCCACAGCTTGAGCCGGTGGATTTTGTCCTGAATTAAAAACCTGTGGGAGCGGTCTTGCTCGCGATAGCGGTCTGTCAGCCAGCTTCTATGCTGGATTTGCCGACGCCATCGCGAGCAGGCTCGCTCCTACAGGGTGTTGTGACCGGCCACAGAATTCGCATTCACTGAAGATCAAAACTGTGTAAGCCAAACGGATCAACCGATCGAAGACTTCGACGAAATCGCCTTTTTTCCTCCGGTGACCGGGGGGTAAAACGCGACGCCGGCTATCCAAATCAATCGGGCATGGCTACTGTCATCGGCTCAAGGCATCTGCACAAGGAGCACAGGCTTGAGCGTCTCACCGGAACCGGAACAAACCAAGCCTGAAGCCGTCAGCCTGCGCGAAGCCTTTGCTTTCTGGCTCAAGCTCGGCTTCATCAGTTTCGGCGGGCCGGCGGGACAGATTTCGATCATGCACCAGGAGCTGGTCGAGCGCCGACGCTGGATCTCCGAGCGACGTTTCCTGCACGCGCTGAACTACTGCATGTTGCTGCCCGGCCCCGAGGCGCAACAACTGGCGACCTACATCGGCTGGCTGATGCACCGCACCTGGGGCGGCGTGATTGCCGGCGTGCTGTTTGTGCTGCCGTCGCTGTTCATCCTGATCGCGTTGTCCTGGATGTATATCGCCTTCGGTGATGTGCCGGTGGTGGCCGGTTTGTTCTACGGGATCAAGCCTGCGGTGACGGCCATCGTGGTGCAGGCCGCTCACCGGATCGGCTCGCGGGCGTTGAAGAATGGCTGGATGTGGGCGATTGCGGCGGCGTCATTCGTGGCGATCTTTGCGCTGAACGTGCCGTTTCCGTTGATCGTGCTGGGCGCGGCGGTGATCGGTTATTTCGGCGGACGACTGGCACAGGAAAAATTCAGGACCGGCGGCCATGGCGCTGCGAAAAATTCCTTCGGCCCGGCCGTGATCGACGATGACACACCGACGCCTGAACACGCCCGTTTCAGCGGATGGAAACTGGCGCGTCTGGCCGCTATCGGGGCAATTTTGTGGGCACTGCCCATGGCCATACTCACCGCGCTGTTTGGCTGGGACGGCACGCTGACGCAAATGGCCTGGTTCTTCACCAAGGCTGCGCTGCTCACGTTCGGCGGCGCCTACGCCGTGCTGCCGTATGTGTATCAGGGCGCGGTCGGTCATTACGGCTGGTTGACCCCGACGCAGATGATCGACGGCTTAGCGCTCGGTGAAACCACCCCCGGCCCATTGATCATGGTGGTGGCGTTCGTCGGGTTTATCGGTGGTTATGTGCTTCAGGTGTTCGGCCCGGATCAGGCTTTTGTCGCCGGCGCCGTTGCCGCGACACTGGTCACCTGGTTCACCTTCCTGCCTTCGTTCCTGTTCATCCTCGCCGGCGGGCCGCTGGTGGAATCGACGCACAACGAACTCAAGTTCACCGCGCCGCTAACGGCGATTACCGCAGCAGTGGTCGGGGTAATTCTCAATCTGGCGTGCTTCTTCGGCTACCACGTACTCTGGCCCAAAGGCTTCGACAACCCTCTCGACTGGCCCTCGCTGCTGATCGCGATCGCGGCGGCCGTTGCCCTGTTTCGCTTCAAGCGTGGCGTGATCGAAGTGTTGATCGGTTGTGGGCTGATCGGCCTGGGTGTGCACCTGATGCGCTGAATGAAACATTTACACGCGCTGAATTCACCCCTAGTATCCAGTCACGCCCGGATGGCAGGTCACGCCTGCCACCGACGATTTCCAATGCCGGAAACATCCGTTATGAACCGCATTGTCAACCTGCCCATGGCCTTGAGCCGTTCCAAACTCCGTCACTCCGCACGTCCGCCGGATAGCACCCTGCTCGCCTGATCGCGCCCCAAACGCGTAGAGCCCCCTCCCTCGCTAATCCTTTGCCTGCATGCCCCGGGTCTTTGTATCCGTCGTCGTGCCGAGGCCTGAATCCGTGCGTCCGCAGGACGCCAACGTGAGTGACGAACCATGAAATTCGCAGCCCTTGAAGACGCCCAGACTTTTCTGGCAAACAACCCTGATATCGACATGATCGAGCTGTTCATCCTCGATGCCAACGGCGTGCCGCGCGGCAAGCTGCTGCATCGCGAAGAACTGTTGGCGGTGTATGAAAGCGGTCGCCCGCTGCCCAGCACCATCCTCGGCCTGACCTTGCAGGGCGATGACGTCGAGAACTCCGGGCTAGTCTGGGATGTGGGCGATATCGACTGCCGCGCCTACCCGCTCGAAGGCAGTCTGGTGCGTTTGCCGTGGCGGCAGATTCCGACCGCCGCGGTGCAAGTCAGCATGCACCCGCAAGAAGGCATGCCCGCCAGCATCGCCGACCCGCGTCACCTGCTGATCAGCGTGATCGACCGCCTGAAAGCCGAGGGTTTCCACCCGGTAATGGCCTGCGAGCTGGAGTTCTATTTGCTCGACGCCAAGCGCGATCACCACGGTCGTCCGCAACCGGCGCTGGACGCTGACGGCGGCCGACCGCGACACACGCAGGTCTATGGCCTGCGTGAACTGGAGCAGATCGAACCGTTCCTCGCCGACCTGTATGCGGCGTGCAAACTCCACAACATTCCCGCACGCACGGCGATCTCCGAATACGCGCCCGGCCAGGTGGAAATCACGTTGGAACACGGCGATGCGTTGCAGGCGATGGACCAGGCTGTACGCTACAAACGCCTGGTGAAAGCCGTCGCCCACAAGCACGGCATGCAGGCGACATTCATGGCCAAACCCTTCGATCATCTGGCGGGCACCGGCATGCACATGCACGTCAGCATCGCCGATGCCGAAGGTCGCAACCTGTTTGCGTCCGAAGACCCGGCGGGCACGCCGCTGCTGCGCACGGCCATCGGTGGCATGCTCGCTTCCCTGCTCGATTCGCTGTTGTTGTTCTGCCCCAACGCCAACTCCTACCGGCGTTTCCAGGCCAACAGCTACGCGCCGTTGGCCCCGACCTGGGGTGTCGACAACCGTACCGTCAGCCTACGTGTTCCGGGCGGCCCGGCCAACAGTCGCCACATCGAACATCGCATCTGCGGTGCCGACGCCAACCCGTATCTGGCGGCGGCGGCGATCCTCGCGGGCATTCATCGCGGCATCAGCGAAAACCTCGATCCGGGCGAACCGGTGGAAGGCAACGGCTACGCACAAGCAACGCAATTGCTGCCGACTGACTGGCTGACGTCGCTGACGGCACTGGAAAACTCGGTGTGGGCGCGGGATGCGTTGGGGCAGGATTTTCTTGGGGTGTATCTGGCGGTCAAGCGTGCCGAGTATCGGCAGTTCATGGCGGAAGTGGGTGAGCAGGATTGGCGTTGGTATTTGACTGAGGCGTGAGCCAGTCCCACTCCCGTTGGCTGAACACAATCCCTGTGGGAGCGGGCTTGCTCGCGAAGGCGTCGGCACAATCAGCACTTGTAGTGACTGATACACCGCATTCGCGAGCAAGCCCGCTCCCACACGTACTGCGTTCGGCTGACTGGCACTGAGTTTCTCCCAATTTTCGCCTGGACAAAACCATGACCCAACAACGCTGCAATTCCTACTACACCGCCACCCTCAACCACGACACCGATTACCCGACACTGCAAGGCCAGCATCGGGTTGACGTGGTGATAATCGGCGGCGGTTTCACCGGCGTCGCCACCGCCGTCGAGCTGGCGGAAAAAGGCCTGAAAGTCGCCATCGTCGAAAGCAATAAAATCGGCTGGGGCGCCACCGGGCGCAACGGTGGCCAGGTCACCGGTAGTCTCTCTGGCGATGAAGCGATGCGCAAACAGATGCGCCGCACCATTGGCGAGGAAGTCGACGATTTCATCTGGCACCTGCGCTGGCGCGGGCACCAGATCATCAAGCAGCGGGTCGAGAAATACGGCATTGCCTGCGACCTCAAGCACGGTCACCTGCATGCTGCGTACAAGCCGAGCCACATGGAGGGCTTGCGCAAGGATTACGACGAAGCCGTGCGGCGCGGCATGGGCGATGAGGTCAGCCTGCTCGACCGCAGCCAGGTGCGCGACCTGCTGCAAAGCGACCTCTATCACGGTGCGATCAAGAACACCCGCAACATACACCTGCACCCGCTCAACCTGTGCATCGGCGAAGCGCGGGCGGCGGAAAGTCTCGGTGCGTTGATCTTCGAAAACAGCGAAGTGCTGGAGATCATCCATGGCGACACGCCTGGGGTGCGCACCGCCCATGGCCGCATCGACGCCAATCAGGTGCTGCTGGCCGGCGACGTCTATCACAAACTGGAACCGGGCAAGCTCAAGGGCAAGATCTTCCCGGCCATGGGCGGCATCGTTACCACCGCGCCGCTGGGTGAACTGGCGAAGCAAATCAACCCCGAAGACCTCGCCGTGTACGACTGCCGTTTCGTGCTCGATTACTACCGCCTGACGGCCGATGGACGCCTGCTGTTCGGTGGCGGCGCCAACTACAGTGGCAAGGATTCACGCGACATCGCTGCTGAACTGCGTCCGTGCATCGAGCAGACGTTCCCGGCGCTCAAAGGCGTGGCCATTGATTATCAGTGGAGCTGCGCGATGGGCATCGTGATCAACCGCATTCCGCAACTGGGCAAGCTTTCGGACAACGTCTGGTATTGCCAGGGCTACTCCGGCCACGGCATCGCGACTACCCACATCATGGGCGAAATCATGGGTCGTGCGATCACTGGGCAGCTTGAGCAGTACGACACCTTTGCGGCGTGCCAGCACATCCGTGTACCGATGGGTGATCTGCTCGGCAACCCGATGCTGGCGGCGGGGATGTGGTATTACCAGATGCTGGAGCGGTTGCGCTGATAGATTGATGTTGTTTGTGATGGCCCCATCGCCAGCAGGCTGGCTCCCACAGGTTTGGCGTTCACTGAAAATCAATTGTGGGAGCCAGCCTGCTGGCGATGAGGCCGGTGCAGTCAACAAACCTGCCGGCAAAACAATCAATCAGCCTGCACCACCTCAATCCCCAGTGCCCGGTAATCCTCAACACTCCCAGACGCCACATGCCGTTCGGTAAACAACGTGTGCAACCGCGAACACGGCGCCACCACAAACGGCTCCACCGCACCGAGCTTGTCCGCCGTAGTCACCGCAATCACATGAGACGCCCCATCGAGCATCGCCTGCTTCACCGGCACTTCATCAAAATGCAGCGAGCTGATGCCGACTTCCGGGTGAATCGCACACACTCCGGTGAACAACAAATCAGCCTTGATGCCTCCCAGCAAGCGGAGGGTTTCATGCCCGCTGGCCGACATCGTCGCCGGGTTGAGCTGACCGCCCGCCAGAATCACCTTGATGCCCTTGTACTCGGACAAGGTGATCGCTGTCATCGGCGACGCAGTGACCGCCGTTATGCAGATATCCGCCGGCAACGAACGCGCGATCTGCAACGTGGTGGTGCCGGAGTCGAACATCACGATCTGCCTGTTCTCGACCCGACTGGCCGCCATCTGCGCCAATTCGGTTTTCACCTCGTCGGTTTCGCTGATGCGGGTGAAGTAATCCTTGCCGGTGTCCTTGGGTCGCGGCAGCGCTCCGCCGTGCACCCGCTGCACCAGGCCGGCCGTGGCCAGCTCCGACAGATCGCGGCGAATGGTGTCTTCGGACACGGCGAAATGCTGGCTTAACTCCGAGGCCATGACCTTGCCGTCCCGCTCGAGGATCAGCAGGATTTTTTGTCGGCGTAGATGAGGGAGTTCGGCTGCGGAATGATCGTGCATGGTTATGCCTGTTTCTGCGTGTTTGTGCGAGATTAGCCAAACCGCAGAACAAACACAAACCGCCGAGTCAGGCAAAAGCGCCAGGTATCAATTGTTTCGATCTTTCAAATCACGAAGCCGAATTTTTTATTTTCCCCCCGCCTGTTCAGAATGGCGCCGTCACTCATGTTCTGGATGGAAACTTCATGAATATCAATTTTGCTTTTGCGTGCATGATCGTCGTCTCTTTTACCATCGCGCTGGTCCATGCTTGACCTGCGCCAATAAAAACTTGCGGTACATGATCTATAACTAATGCTGGCATGTTTTGGGCCAAGGCGCTGGAAGGCGCCTCCAAGGCAGTTGATCTCTTGAACAGCGGTGGACCCATGGATGTCTGCCTGGAGATTCACCCGCATGAACGCATTGAAAATAGCCGCGAGCGACACCGTACACGACAGTTTCCAGACCACCCGCGAAGTCATCCCGATCACCCGGACCGACTACACCGACGTCGCCGTTGCCGTGTTCTCAGTCGAGGATGTGATGGCCGGCGCCCTGGAAGCCTTGCAACGCACCGGCTTCGACATCCCGATTTTCCTGGTCACCGCCCCTGGCACCGGCACTCGCGCCCGCGATGTGTACAAGCATCTGGAAGATGTGCTGCTGCAGGTCAACGGCATTTTCGACCCGTCCAGCAACAACGCCCAATACCATGGTCATCAGCTGGAAACCGCAGCCAAGGCCTATGAAGAAAGCCTGCTGCCGCCCTTCTTCGACTCGCTCAAGCACTACACCGAATCGGCCAACGCCACCTTCGCCTGCCCCGGTCACCAGGGCGGGCAGTTCTTCCGCAAGCATCCGGCGGGCCGGCAGTTTTTCGACTTCTTCGGCGAGACGCTGTTTCGCGCCGACATGTGCAACGCCGACGTCAAACTCGGCGACCTGCTGATCCACGAAGGCCCGGCGCTTTTGGCGCAAAAACACGCGGCCAAGGTGTTCAACGCCGACAAGACCTACTTCGTGCTCAACGGCACCTCGGCCTCGAACAAAGTCGTCACCAACGCCCTGCTCACCCCCGGCGACCTGGTGCTGTTCGACCGCAACAACCATAAATCCAACCATCAGGGCGCGTTGATCCAGGCTGGCGCCACGCCGGTGTACCTGGAGACCGCACGCAACCCTTACGGCTTTATCGGCGGGATCGACGCTCATTGCTTCGAAGAAAAATACCTGCGCGAACTGATCAGCGAAGTCGCGCCGGACAAGGCCGAGCTGCCCCGGCCTTTCCGTCTGGCGATCATTCAACTGGGTACTTACGACGGCACCGTGTACAACGCCCGGCAAGTAGTCGATCGCATCGGCAAGCTGTGCGACTACATCCTGTTCGACTCGGCGTGGGTCGGTTACGAGCAGTTCATCCCGATGATGAAAGACTGCTCGCCGCTGTTGCTGGACCTCAACGAAAACGACCCCGGCATCTTTGTCACCCAATCAGTGCACAAACAGCAGGCAGGGTTTTCCCAGGCCTCGCAGGTCCACAAAAAGGATCGGCACATCAAGGGCCAGGCCCGTTACTGCAACCATCACCGGCTGAATAACGCGTTCATGGCCCAAGCCTCGACCAGCCCGTTTTATCCGCTCTTCGCCTCACTGGACGTCAACGCGCGGATACACTCCGGGCGCAGCGGCCTGCGCCTGTGGGAAGACTGCGTGAAATTCGGCATCGATGCGCGCAAGTTGATCCTCGAAGCCTGCACCATGATTCGTCCGTTCGTGCCGGACACCATCGACGGACGCCAGTGGGAGGACTACCCCACCGAAGAAATTGCCGCCGACGTGCGCTTCTTCGAATTCCACCCCAAGGATCGCTGGCACGCCTTCAGTGGTTACGCCGACAAGCAATACTTCATCGACCCGTGCAAATTGCTGTTCACCACGCCGGGCATCGACCCGGTGGACGGCAGTTACACCGACTTCGGCATTCACGCGGGCATCCTCGCCAACTTCCTGCGCGAGAACGGCATCGTGCCGGAGAAATGCGACCTCAATTCGATCCTGTTCCTGCTCACCCCGGCCGAAGACTGGGCGAAGATGACCCACCTCGCCTCACAGATCGCCCGCTTCGAACGCTTCATCAGCGATGACGCGCCGATGAGCCGGGTGTTGCCGGCGATCTACGCGCAGCATCAGGAACGCTATCGCAACTACACCATTCGCCAGCTCTGTCAGGAGATGCACGACCTCTACCGCAATCACAACGTCCAGCAGTTGCAGAAGGCGATGTTCCGCAAAGAGCACTTCCCGAAAAAAGCCATGAACCCGCAGCAAGCGCAATTCGAGTACATCCGCGGCAACGTCGAACTGGTGGCGCTGGCCGACGCCGACGGACGCATCGCCGCCGAAGGCGCGCTGCCGTATCCGCCCGGCGTCCTCTGCGTGGTGCCGGGTGAAATCTGGGGTGGCGCGGTGCTGAAGTACTTCCTCGCGCTGGAAGAAGGTATCAACGCCCTGCCCGGGTTTACTCCGGAATTGCAGGGCGTGTACCTGAAAGAAGACGCCGGACGCATTCGCGCTTACGGCTATGCGATCAAGGCGTGATAACCGTGCCTCAATGGAACGGGAAGATGTAGTTCATCCAGGCGGCCATGCGCAGCAGAATCTTGCGCATGGCTGCGATGTGATGAAAGTGATGGCTGTACAGCGCGGCCTGACCGTAAGCGCCGCCCGGCATCTTGTCTTTGTACGGAGCGAACGCCGGGTCGGTGATTTCGATGATGACCGGCACGCGACCGGCCGGCGGCGAGCCGGTGAAGCTGATCAGCGTACCGGAAGGCTGGACCTGCCCTTCTCCAATCACGCCGTAGACACTCTTGACCTTGCCTTGGAAAACCTTGCCCGGAATACCGTCGAAAGCCACCTCGGCTTCATCGCCCTCGGACAAGCGCAACAGGCTGTTCTGCCGCATCCACGCCGCGAAGTATTTGCCCTCATCGGGAATGAACACCATGGACGGGCGCAACGGTAACTTGGTTGCCATCATGCCCGGGCGCAAGGAAACGTGAGTCACGAAGCCTTTGCTCGGCGCACGGATGGTCGTGTTGTCGAGTTCGTACTGGGCGTTGGCCAACTGCGCCTGCAAATCGTCGCTTCGCGCAACGGCGATATCCAGTTCACGCTGGGTGCCGAAATTACGTTTCATCAGCTCGGTGATTCGAAAAAGATCGCCTTTGGCCGACACCAGCTGCGCCTTGAGCGACTTGATCCGGTTCTCGAACGGCGTGGGGTCGATCCGGAAGAGCACATCACCCTTCTCCAGTAGCTGGTTGGACTTGACCGGCACGTCGATCACTTGACCGCTGACGATGGGGATAATCGGAACCGAGACGAAATATGAGCGCGCAACCTCCGAGTATGGGTGGTTGTAGTTCATGGTGAAGATCAGCGAGCCGATCAACACAATCCCGCCGAGCACCGCCGTGGGCACCGTCCATTTATTCAGCGGTATCCGGAAGATCTTGAACAGGGCAATGCAGAAGGCGGCATAGGTCAGAACGAGCAGGAGATCCATGGCTCAATGACCTTTGCCCGGTTCGGTGGGCACAGGCGCATCGGGAATCCCGTTGGCCCCTTCAATGCGTGCGATACGCAGCTGAAGTTCGCGCACCTGCTCTTCAAGATGAACGATATGGCTGGTCGCCGACTTGCCATCGCCAAAGCCCCAGCCCCGATCCTCGCGATAGGACATCGCCCAGATCCACAAAAATGGCCACAGCGCATGCAGCGTGAACAGGCTCACCCAACCGGTGGCGTGGATCGCGTCCTGGTGTGGGTGATTGCGGTGCACGGCAATTTCATAGGGAATGTCGTGCAACACGATGATGCCGTAGAACAAGACCAATCCGACAAAGATCAACAGACCCAACGCGATGTAATCGAGCATGATTTCTTCCTTGCGCAGCCTCGTGTGCTCAGAAGAGTGAGTGTAGTTCACGTTTGAATCGGCCAACCCAGGCCGTTTTTAAGGCGAAAAAAAGCCACCCGCCTGCAAGGTCGGGTGGCTTTTTTACAGATCAGTTACTGGCGACGTGACCCGCAGTGCCGGACGTCACCAGCGCCTTCAACGAGGCATCGAATTGCTTCAGCGCATTCACCTGGAGATCGGTCTGCTTATCGATCTGCGCGGCAATCTGTGGCGCGGCTTTGCCGTGCACCCACACCGATGGCATTTGCTGGGCACGGGAGCCTTCGGCTTGGCCGATGTATTGCAGGTTCGCATCGTAGAACTTGGCCACGAACCGCGCTTCGACCTGGCTGTTGCGCTTGGAGACCAGACGGCTGTAGGTGTCGAGCATCACCACCACATCCGGATGCGCCTGCACCGCCGCATCGAGGTTGTCGTAGACCGTTACCGAAGCAAACTCTTTCTGCAACGAACCCATTAACCAGTTGATGGCCCGTTGCGGATCGGAGCTGTCGACGAACGCCTTGCTGATCCGCGAGTCCAGCTCGGGATTCTTCGCCCCGTTCACCGCCACGGCGTGATAGCGCTCGAGGTATTCCTGGGTATTGAGGGTGTTTTCGCTGTACAGCACCGCCACGGTTTTCGCCTGCTGCAAACTGGCAGCGCTGTCGGCAATCGGCAGGAAACGGCAGGACGGATCGGCGGCAACGGCCGGAACAGCAACAGCGACGCTGCCGCTGAACACGGCAACAAAAGCCAGCAAGGTCGAGATTCTCATCGCGCTGATTCCTTCAAAGGCGAGATCGGTATAACGCTATCCTCCTCTGATGACAGAAAAACAGAACTTGCATTCTTTAATGATGGGTATCGAGCAAATGAATGATAGCTATGAAGCGATCGTGGCCATCGTTCCTGGATAAATCCGCTACTTTTAATGCCAGTAGCGAAGCATCCACTGGGAGAGCGCAATTTGAGCCTGTTCGAAAACTACCAACACCTGATGGCCGACGCGGCGTTCAACCTGGCCGGCAAGCCGCTGCATGAAGACCTGCTTCTATCCTGCGAAGGCAGTCTGCAAACCTTCTATGCGCCTTTCGACCATATCAATGCGCAGGCACGTATTGTCATCTGCGGCATTACCCCCGGCTTGCAGCAAGCCATGAATGCACTCAATGAAGCCCGTCGTCAGTTGATCAAAGGCGCTTCGGTGGCCGAAGCCAAGCAGGCCGCCAAGGAAACCGCGAGCTTCTCGGGACCGATGCGACCGAACCTGATTGCCATGCTTGATCACATCGGTGTGCAGGGTTATCTGGGCATCGATAGCTGCGAGCAACTGTTCAACTCACACCGGCACTGGGCGCATTACACCTCGGCGTTGCGTTATCCGGTGTTCCTCAATGGCGAAAATTACAGCGGCAACCCCGGATTGTTGAGTCGCGACAGCCTGCGGCATCAGATCGAAAATCACCTGAGCGAAGAGATTCGCCAGCTGCCGCCGCATTGCGTGTACGTACCGCTTGGCCCGAAAGTCGGTGAAGTGTTCGATTACTTGTTGGGCCGTGGTCTATTGCGTCCAGAGCAGGTATTGAACGGTTTGCCACACCCCTCCGGCGCCAATGCCGAGCGCATCAGCTACTTCCTGGGGCGCAAGGAGAAGGCCGCATTGTCCGTCAAGACCAACGCCGCCTCACTGGATGCAGCTCGGGAACAGTTGACGCAGAAGGTCCGGCAGCTGCGCAGCTAGCGCAACGCCCCAATCGCCCGCCGATACTTTTCAATCCGCTCAAGATCGTCCCAACTCGGCTGGGCGATGCGCGACAGGTCGCTGTTTTCTTCCAGATCCGCCAGCTTCACCACGCGGCCAATCGGGTTCTGCGCCGCGCGGGCGATGAAATCTTCATAGGCTTCACCCGGCACCTTGGTCACCGATTTGATGGCGGCCAATACCGTTTCACTGAAGCCTTCGGCACGTAACTCATCAAGGCTGATGTCACAGTCCTCGACCACATCGTGCAGCACCGCGACGATCCGTTCCTCCAGCGTGCTGACTTTAAGCATCACCCTCAGCGCATGCAGGATGTACGGCGCCCCGCCCTTATCCACTTGCCCCTCATGAGCGCCGGCTGCGATGGCGATGGCGCGTTCCAGTGTTTGAGTCATCTCGTTCTCCCTGAGTTGATACGTCTCGGATACATCACCCTGTTCCACTGTTTCCCGGTTGTTACCTTAGCGCCGCAGTTGTCACTTCTGCACCGCAGGGCGGGCCAATAGAGTATGGCCTTCGGTGAGTATTCGGGGTTAGCAGCCTGTCGGCCCTGCCCCGCACCGATCCCCCATCACGGAAGAGGTGAAATCATGAGTTTCGTAAAAGTCGAAAAAAACCAGAGCAGCGCCCCGTCGGAAGCCGACATGAAAAAAGCCATGACCGAGGCTGGCGGCACCCCCGGTGAGTGCTCCGGTACCAACGCTGCCCGGACCCTGACCTACACCGGCGTGGTCAACCACACGGTGTATGAGAACAAGCTGATCGAGGTGGCCAAGGGCAAACGCACCAGCTGGAACTTCGTCTGGGCCGACGCGCAGGCCGCCTGAAGATACGGTGGGGCGGCCGGACGGTCGCCCCGCTGTTTTTGATACAACCCCGTTACCCGCCTGTAACGCCAAGACACTTAGCCGCCCAGCCCCACGAACCTAGAGTGAAGCCCTCAATGGACTGACCGGGATCACTGCCCGCCGCCCATTGATTGCCCAACACACCACCAAGGAAGAGGGAAACCATGAGCAAATCAATTGCTGTCAGCCAACAAAGCCAGCAGCTTCACAATGATGTGCAAGAAGCCGTCAAATCGATCATGGGTGCAACGCAACTGAAGACTGAGGACTACGGCAGGGTATTGAGGTCGGCCCTGGCGGCTTCACAAAAAGTCGTCACCATCGAAATCGCCCCCGGCGACCTGACTCTGCTCAAGAAGTCCGGCTACAAGCTGTGCTTTGCCAAAAAAGTGGGTGACGAAGACTACAACGTGGTCTGGCAGTCCTATGACGCTTACCTGAGCAACAACGAATTCAGCTGGACGCCGCAATACCAACTGTTCGCCTCCAACGTGTTCAAGGAAAACGTGCAAGTCAAAGTCTCGACCAACATCGTCAATATTGGTTTGGGGCAAACCTCGACACTCGATGTAAACGGTCTGCTGAGCCCTGCGGTAACAGGTGGTCCGGCTGTTTCCATGACCTTTGTGAACAGTTATGCACCCATCCATCCGGGTATCAACCAGTTGTCCACCGGCATCGACGGCAACCAGGTCAGCACGCCGATCTACGTGGCCGTTAACCAGGTGGTCACCGGCAACACTGTATTGACCCCCGTCGAAACCATCCTCGTGTGGTTCGAACAAAACGTGCAGACGAGTACCATGTTCAGTACTTCACGCTCCAAGGCGATCGAAATCGACCTGACGTTCGATAACACCGCCGGTCGCCTTTACGAAGGCGGTGAATGGAAAACCGTTTAACCGTCGTACCGGGGCAACCTCGCGGTTGCCCCTTTTATTCGTCCATGGCGCCGTTGGCAAAATACCCCGTCAGCGACAGACAGATCGACTCCGCCAAATCCTCCTGGGTGGCGATGCCATAAGGCTGGTTGCGATCAAACTGCGCCGACCAGCGAATCCGCCCCTGCGCCACATCCACCAGTCGCAACGACGCCCGCACCCGCGCCGGTTCGACCCGCACGCTGCCCTCCAGGCAATAACAATAGCGCCCGCCGCGCCCGATTTCCGGGGCTTTGACACTGCTGCGCGGCACCTTCATCAACACATGATTGGCCCCGGTCTGCGCCTGTTCAAATGACTCGAACAAGCGACAGCTCAACTCTTCGCACAACCCCCGGGCAAAGTCATCGCCGTCACGGGTGATGCAGGTGAACGGCTGGATCTGCAACACCGGATGGCGCGCGCCGATGCTTTTATGTCGCTGGCGCTGATAAACCAGTCGATAACTACCCGGCGGAATGCACAGCCGCACCGGATCCTGTTGGCCATTGCTGGCGTAATGCGCGGCAAGCTTGCGGCGCAACCGGCCCACCTGCACCCGCACCACCGGATCATCGCCCGTGCAATACACCGCCGGGTCGCGACGAAACACCGCGATGCCAATGGCGTGCTCGGTAAGGGGTGTGTTCGAGGATTGCAGGTCGTGCTCGACCAGAAAGCGCAACAAACTGCCCATGCGCCGCGACTTGGCAAACAACGGACTGGCCAGCAACGACACCAGCACCCGCTCCATTTCTTCTCGATCAAGCGGCTCGGGAACCCCGTCCGCACTTGATTCCATGCGTTTGATCACCATCGCCTGCCTCCGTGCAGGTTGTCGACAGGAATAGAAGTCGTACTCCGTGGGTACACGCGCAACGTGAGCCAAAACGGCCTCGGGCGTTGCAACGACGAAGCTTAGCAGCCGTACTGAAATGGGCTGGCGAATGCGGTGATAGCAACGTGACATCCGACGAACGTTAGATTTTAGGTCTGTAAAAGCTGTAGGAAACTTCCTTTTGTGGCGAGGGAGCTTGCTCCCGCTGGGATGCGAAGCGGCCCTAGTCCCTACTAGCTCATTTCCTAAGACTTGTCGGAGTGCCCGGTTTTACGACGGCTACGCCGCCGAGCGGGAGCAAGCTCCCTCGCCACAATACCCTGGTGCGGTCCTACAGCCCGGTGGTGACCCGGTTGAAGGCATCAAAATCGCCGCTTATTGTGAGCCTCGTCGCTGACCGCAGTTAGCGATTGGGTTTCGCAGCCCAAGAGCAAACAACCTGACACCGTCAAATAACAATTCTGGCAGAATTCGCCAGCGTTACGTTTTATGGCGGTTGTGCGTGGGAGACCTTCGGGTCTGCCGGGTTTGGGTGTGGCTCCGGTCTGCGAACCCACGTGCAGCTGCCACCCAATTGATTCGCAGCGAAAAGGTGGCTCTTCCATATCTTTTAGAGAGAACTATCTAAATGACAATGAACACTCCACCCCGCCGCTTCATCCCCTTGAAACAATTCGCCACCGACTTCCCCGTCCTCCTGATCGACAACCAGGCCCCCATCCGCGAACTCCACAACTGCGTCAGCGAACGCCTCAACGCCGTCCTCCAATACCTCAACCTCATGGCCTGCACCAGCCTCCCCGACTACGCCGAAAACGACATCAACACCGTCACCAACATTTCGCGGATTCTGCTTCAGGATGTGCGCGATGTGTTTGCGGTGATTGAGCAACGGGGGTTTGAGGTGCCGAAGGGCCAGTGACCAAACTCAAGACGAAAAAAACCCGCATCACTGCGGGTTTTCGCGCAAACGTTAATCAAACACCCCATTTAGCACCTCATAGATAAGCCCGGTGGCCAACGCAACCAGGATCAAATCCGTGCCGACTTGCTGCCACTCATACCCGTCGTAATGCGGCAGTCTACCAATCAACCGGCCATCGAGTTTCTTCGCAATGCCGGGCGGAAGCGGCTTGCCGCGAGCAAGGTTTTTTTGGATACCCGGTGGCAATGAAGGTCCGGGGCTCCAGTAATCGCGGTAGCCATCAACAATACCGATGACGCTTGAGCGATTGATGCTCGGGCCATTGTCCCAATCGCTGCCGCCGGATTTTTTACCTTTGTTGCCTTGCCCGCCCTGGTTGCCATGGTCCTGGGCATTTTGCGAATTGCCCTTGCCGTTGCCCTGCCCCTTACCGTTACCGGGGTCGGCCAGAGCAGTCACCGAACCGTAAACCAACGCCACGCTTGTAACCGCCGCAATCAACGATCGAGACCTGATCATGAGTCGTTCCTTCGCGCCGGGAGTATTCCCTGAAATTTAGACGCTGTTGAGGAAGTTGGTTCCATTCGATCATCCGCTGCGAAAGCGGCTACGCTCAGCATTTCCACGACCCTGTCTGGAGACAGTGCCATGATTCGCACCCTGCTCACCGCTTTCACGTTGCTTGCCCTGAACCTGCCGGCACATGCCGCCGTCATGCCGTTCCCCGAAGCCTTCCGCATTCAGGACATCGCCGTCGATGGCGTCACGATGCACGTTCGTGTGGGTGGCAAAGGCCCGGCCGTGGTGCTGTTGCATGGTTTTGGTGATACCGGCGACATGTGGGCGCCGCTGGCTGCGGACTTGGCGCGCGATCACACGGTCGTGGTGCCGGACTTGCGCGGCATGGGTTTGTCGTCGATTCCCGAGGGCGGTTATGACAAGAAAACCCAGGCCGGTGACATTCGCGGGGTATTGGCCGCGTTGGGCATCGAGCATTCAGTGGTGATCGGCCACGACATCGGCACCATGGTCGCTTTCGCTTATGCCTCGCGCTATCCGCAACTGACCGACCGCCTGGTGGTGATGGACGCGCCGGTGCCGGGCATTCCACCGTGGAACGACATCGTTCGTTCGCCAATGCTGTGGCACTTCGACTTCGGCGGGCCGGACATGGAGCGCCTGGTGGCCGGGCGTGAGCGCATCTACCTGGATCGCTTCTGGAACGAATTCGCCGGCAACCCCGCCAAGGTCGATGAAGAGATCCGCCAGCACTACGCCAAACTCTACGCCCGCCCCGGCAACATGCGCGCCGCCTTCGCGCAGTTCCGCAGCATTCGTCAGGATGCCGTGGATAACGAAGCGTCGATGGCAAAGAAACTGAACATGCCGGTGCTGGCCATCGGCGGGGAAAAATCCTTCGGCGCCAATGAAGCGATCGTGATGCGCAATGCTGCAGACAAGGTCACGGAAGTAGTGATTCCCGGGGCCGGGCATTGGTTGATGGAGGAAGCGCCGACGCAGACCATTGCTGCGATTCGCGGATTTATTGAGAAGTGATGTCGTGAGTACCGCAAACTCACTTTTTTACACCCAAAAAAAGGGACACCGATTGGCGTCCCCATTTGTCGTCAGCGCTAAACAGTTCAATCAATGCTTCATGGCTTCACACTGATTTCGCAGGTCCTGGTTATCGATTCCCCCGCAACTGCCACTGCCGGTCTTGGCTTCGCAGAACCTGCGCTGGTCCTGATTATCGATGCCACCGCAACTTCCGCTGCCTGTTTCCGCCTCGCACATTCTGCGCAGATCCTGATTGTCGATACCGCCACAGCTGCCACTACCGGTCTTGGCTTCGCAGTACCTGCGCTGATCCTGATTATCGATCCCCCCGCAACTTCCGCTTCCCGTCTCTGCCTCGCACATTCTGCGCAGATCCTGATTGTCGATGCCGCCGCAACTGCCACTGCCGGACTTGGCTTCGCAATACCTGCGCTGATCTTGATCGTCTATGGCGCCGCAACCATTGGCAAAGGCATGTCCGCCAATACCAAACATCAACAACATCGCAAGCACTAGTCTCATCACACACTTCCTTGGGCTTACCAGGAAACAGCCTGGCACTGCTTGATCCGGTTTTAATGAGCGTCGCGACACGCTATCAAATTGACATCAACCTTTGAAAAAGTTCCGGGACCGGTTCGAGCCACAACGACACAGGTCGTTGTGTTGCACTCTTCAGAACGAGACGCATAAAAAATCCGATGCCTGAAAGGGCATCGGATTTCTTATCAACCATGGTAATTACAGTGTCCGTCAGCAAGCGAAATCAGAAATTCGCCGGCGTATTCGCACTGATGATTTCCGCCTCATCCGCGCCGATATTGCGAAACCGGTGTGGCAGTGTCGTCGGGAAGTAATAGCCATCCCCGGCATTCAACACACTGATCTGCCCATCGACAGTCAGCTCAACCGTACCCCGCGTCACCAACCCGCACTCCTCGCCTTCGGAATGCACGATCGGCTCTTCCCCGGAGCTGGCGCCCGGTGCGTATTGCTCGCGCAGCAAACGCATCTGCCGGCTCGGTACGGAGGCGCCGATCAGCAAGAGGCGCAGACCGTGGCGGCCGAGGTCCGGTTGTTCACTGGCGCGGAAAACGTATTGGTGTTCGCGCGGAGGCTGGTCGAAAGTGAAGAAGTCGGCCAGGGACATGGGGATGCCTTCGAGCAGCTTTTTCAGGGAGCTGACGGAAGGACTGACGCGATTCTGTTCGATCAGGGAAATGGTGGCATTGGTGACGCCGCTACGCCGGGCCAGCTCGCGCTGGGACATTTTGTAGCTTTCGCGTACTAATTTGAGTCGTGAGCCCGTGTCCATGACAGCCTTATGTGTTTGGTACTTAAGGGTAATGGGGGTGGAGAGCAGGCGCGGATCACGCCGTTTTCCGGTCCCGGAAACGTGAAAGGCGGGTATTAAATCACGTTTGTGGGTGTTGCTGTAGGAGCAAAGCTTGCTCGCGATGGGGGTGTATCAGGCGACCTGATGCTACCTGATCTGACGCTATCGCGGGCAAGCCTCGCTCCTACAATTGGGCTGCGGCGAGCCGAAAAATAAAAGACCGGCGGTACCTTTTAAAGGCCACCACCGGTGAGGTAACGCTTAGATGCCGAAACGGTCGCGCAGCGAGTAGTACACGGCGCCCATGGCGGTGAGCGGCGCCGAGAAGGTGCGCCCGCCGATCATCGGCATGTGCGGCAACGATGCAAACGCGTCGAAACGCTCGGCGTCGCCGCGGATCATTTCCGAGATCAATTTGCCGGCCAGGTGCGAACAGGTCACGCCGTGGCCACTGTAGCCCTGCATGTAGTAGGCGTTTTTCTCGATGCGACCGAATTGCGGCATGCGTGACATGGTCAGCAGGAAGTTGCCGGTCCAGCGGTAGTCGATGTTCACGTCCTTCAGTTGCGGGAAGGTCTTGAGGATTTTCGGCTTGATCAGTTGCTCGATGTCGTCCGGTTCACGGGCGCCGTAGACCACGCCGCCTCCGTACAGCAAACGGTTGTCGGCAGTCAGGCGATAATAGTCGAGCAGGTAGTTGCAGTCTTCGACGCAGTAGTTGTTCTTGATCAGGCTGCGCGCTTGCTGCTCCGACAATGGCTCGGTGACGACGATTTGCGAACCGCACGGCATGCTCTTGCTGGTCACGCGGTTGTCGAGACCTTGCGGCAGGTAGGCGTTACCGGCGATGAGCAGGTACTTGGCCTTCACCACGCCTTTTGCGGTGCGCACGGTGATCGGTTCGCCGTAAGTGATTTCCACCGCCGCCGATTGTTCGTAGATCTTGCCGCCCAGGCCGATGATCGCCGAGGCTTCGCCGAGGGCCAGGTTCAGCGGGTGAATGTGGCCGCCCTGCATGTCCAGCAAGCCGCCGACGTAGGCATCGGAACCGACTTCACGCTTGATCTCGGCTTCGCCGAGCAGCGTCAGGTTTTTGTTGCCGTAGCGTTCCCAGCTCTTCTTCTGCTCGGCCAGGCCTTTGAGTTGCTTCTTGTTCATCGCCGCGAAAATACCGCCCGGGCGGTAGTCGCACTGGATGTCGTAGTGCTGTATGCGCTGACGGATGATGTCGGCGCCTTCGAAAATCATGCTGCCGAGCACTTCGGCAGTCTTGTCGCCATAGCGCTCTTCGATCACGTCGACGTCGCGGCTATAGGAGTTGACCAGTTGGCCGCCGTTGCGACCGCTGGCGCCGAAGCCGACTCTGGCCGCTTCGAGCACGGTCACGCTGTAGCCCGCCTCGGCGAGGAACAGCGCCGAAGACAGGCCGGTGTAACCGGCACCGATCACGCAGACGTCGCAGTCCACTGCGCCTTCCAGTACCGGAAAGTCGCCGGTGAAGTTGCGAGTGGCGGCGTAGTAGCTGTTTACATGCTGTTGGGTTGAAGAGTTCTGTTTCATACGTTTCTCCGATGGCCGCCGCAGAACGCAAGCGACCGCCGCTTTATTGTTGTTAGAGCTTGATCCAGGTCGCTTTGAGTTCGGTGTACTTGTCGAACGCGTGCAGCGATTTGTCGCGACCGTTACCCGACTGCTTGAACCCGCCGAACGGCGCAGTCATGTCGCCGCCGTCGTACTGGTTGACCCAGACGCTGCCGGCACGCAGGCCGCGGGCGAAGGTGTGGGCCTTGCTCAGGTTGCCGGTCCATACACCGGCGGCCAGGCCGTAGATGCTGTCGTTGGCAATCGCCAAGGCTTCTTCAGCGCTATCGAAGGTAATGACCGAAAGCACCGGGCCGAAAATTTCTTCCTGGGCGATGGTCATGGCATTGGTCACGCCATCGAAAATCGTCGGTTCCACGTACTGGCCACCGGTGTTTTCGAGGGTGCGGCTGCCACCGGCGATCAACTGAGCGCCCTGCTCTTTGCCGATCCCGATATAGCGCAGCACGTTGTCCAGTTGACGCTGGTCGACGACCGCGCCGACCGTGGTCGCAGGATCGAGCGCATGACCTGGTTTCCACGCTTGCAACGCTTCCACCAACAGCGGAATGAACTGCTCGCGGATCGAGCGCTCCACCAGCAGACGCGAGCCGGCGGTGCATACTTCGCCCTGGTTGAAGGCAATGGCACCGGCCGCGGCTTGTGCAGCGGCACGCAAGTCCGGCGCATCGGCGAACACCACGTTGGCGCTCTTGCCGCCCGCCTCAGCCCACACGCGTTTCATGTTGCTTTGCCCGGCGTAGATCATCAGTTGCTTGGCAATCGCCGTGGAGCCGGTGAAGGCCAGCACGTCTACGTCCATGTGCAGCGCCAGCGCCTTGCCGACGGTGTGACCGAAGCCCGGCAGAACGTTGAACACGCCTTTCGGAATGCCCGCGTCCAGCGCCAGTTGTGCGACGCGGATCGCGGTCAACGGCGATTTTTCCGAAGGCTTGAGAATGAACGAGTTGCCCATCGCCAGCGCAGGGGCGAATTTCCAGCTGGCCATGATCAGCGGGAAGTTCCACGGCACGATGGCCGCCACCACGCCGGCCGCTTCGCGCGTCACCAGGCCCAGTTGATCGTGCGGCGTGGCGGCGACTTCGTCGTAGATCTTGTCGATGGCTTCAGCGGTCCAGCGGATCGCGTTGGCGGCCGCCGGAATGTCGATGCTCATGGCGTCGCTGATCGGCTTGCCCATGTCGAGGGTTTCGAGCAGCGCCAGTTCTTCCTGGTTGGCCAGGATCAGATCGGCGAAGCGAATCAGGATGCGCTTGCGCTCAGCCGGGGCCAGATTGGCCCAGACGCCGGATTCGAAAGCGCGGCGTGCGACGGCGACGGCGGCGTTGGCATCGGCTTCATCGGTACTGGCGACGTTCGCGAGGAAACGGCCATCTACCGGGCTGATGCATTCAAACGTCGCGCCGCTGGCGGCTGCGCAGTATTGACCGTCGATGAACGCACGGCTTTCGATGATTAGGGACTGGAAGCGTTGCTCCCAATCGCTGCGGGTGATTGTCATGGTTGTGACTCGACGCAGGGGAATGAGTGATCGTGTGAACAGACGGAGCGCGTTGTGAGTAACTTGTGGCGAGGGAGCTTGCTCCCGCTGGACTGCGCAGCAGTCCCATCTTTTGGGGGCCGCTACGCGCCCCAGCGGGAGCAAGCTCCCTCGCCACAAGTCGGGTGTCGGCTCCGTTAGACGGTATGCAAGTACCAGTTGTACTCAAGGTCCGAGATGGAGTTCTCGAACTCGGCCAGCTCGCTTTCCTTGCACGCCACGAATACGTCGATGTACAGCGGGTCGATGTACTTGGCCATGACTTCGCTGTCGTCCAGCTCGCGCAGTGCATCGCGCAGGTTGTTCGGCAGGCTTTGCTCGTTCTGCTCGTAGCTGTTGCCTTCCACCGGGGCGCCCGGCTCGATCTGGTTGGTCAGGCCGTGGTGAACACCGGCCAGTACCGACGCCATCAGCAGGTACGGGTTGGCATCGGCACCCGCTACGCGGTGTTCGATGCGCACCGAGTCTGGCGAACCGGTCGGCACGCGTACCGCTACGGTACGGTTGTCGATGCCCCAGCTCGGCGAGTTCGGCACGTAGAACTGTGCGCCGAAACGACGGTACGAGTTGACGTTCGGGCAGAGGAAAGCCATCTGCGCCGGCAGGGTCTCGAGCACACCGCCGATCGCGTGACGCAGCGCGGCGTTCTGCTCGGGATCCTCGCTGGCAAAGATGTTGTTGCCTTCTTTGTCGAGAATCGAAATGTGCACGTGCAGACCGTTGCCCGCCTGGCCCGGATACGGCTTGGCCATGAAGGTGGTGTCCATCTCGTGGTCGTAGGCGATGTTCTTCACCAGACGCTTGAGCAGGACCGCGTAGTCGCAAGCCTTTATAGGGTCGGCCACGTGATGCAGGTTGACTTCGAATTGCGCCGGGGCGCTTTCCTTGACGATGGCGTCAGCCGGGATGCCCTGCTCTTTCGCGCCTTCGAGGATGTCTTGCAGGCAGTCGACGTATTCGTCGAGGTCGTCGATCAGGTAAACCTGGGTCGACATCGGACGCTTGCCGGATACCGGCGAACGTGGCGATTGCGGACGACCGTTCACGTTGTCCTGGTCGATCAGGTAGAACTCCAGCTCGAACGCGGCGCAGATGGTCAGGCCCATGTCGTCGAACTTGCGCACGACATTGGCCAGCACTTCACGCGGGTCGGCGAAGAATGGCTGGCCTTCGAGTTCGTGCATGGTCATCAGCAGTTGCGCGGTCGGGCGCTTTTGCCATGGCTCGATGCTCAGGGTTCCGGGGATCGGGTAGCAGATCCGGTCGGAGTCGCCGATGTCCAGACCCAGGCCGGTGCTTTCCACCGTGGAGCCATTGATGTCCAGAGCAAAGAGTGACGCCGGCAGGTTAATGCCTTTCTCGTAAACCTTATGAAGACTGGTGCGCTCGATGCGCTTGCCGCGCACCACACCGTTCATATCCGCAATCAGAAGGTCGACGTACAAAACCTCAGGATATTTCTTAAGGAATGCGTTTGCTTCGTTGAGTTGAACGGTACGCAGAGGGACCGACATGTTGCACCTATTTAGCTGTTAATTATTATGTTCACTGCCCTTTCACGAGCCCAGTCAATCCGAAAGGCAAAGTGAAGTCAATAGCGAACACTCAGCCTTTGAACGTTTATTTTCGGGCCTCTCAGAGGGACGAGAGTGCCAGATCAGCCTTGAAACACACGTAAATCCTGAGGATCGGACGTGCGGCGTTTAGAATTTTTTACATGGGAGTTGTTAATTAAAATCAACAAGGCTAAGCTCCAGAAAAGCTCGTTCAAGTGTGAAACTTCGAGGTGATAAAAATGGCATTCAAGCCATTGATCGGCGTTACTGCATGCGTCAAACAGATTGGCCTGCACCCCTACCATGTCAGCGGCGACAAGTACTTGCGTGCTGTCAGCGTTGCGGCGCTGGGGCTGCCCGTCGTCATTCCTTCCCTGGCTGAACTGACCGAAATCGAGGACCTGCTGCCGCAGCTCGACGGTCTGTTGCTGACCGGCTCGCCATCGAACGTGGAACCCTTCCACTATCAAGGCCCCGACAGCGCCCCCGGCACAGAACATGATCCCCAGCGGGATCGCACCACCCTTCCCCTGATTCGCGCGGCGATTGCCGCTGGCGTGCCGGTGCTTGGCATCTGCCGCGGCTTTCAGGAGATGAACGTGGCGTTCGGTGGCAGCCTGCATCAGAAAGTCCATGAGCTCCCCGGCTTCCTTGATCATCGCGAAGCCAATCATCCGGACCTGGCGGTGCAATACGCCCCGGCCCATGCGGTGAATGTGCAACCCGGCGGTATGTTCGAAGCGCTGGATCTGCCTGCGGTGTTCCAGGTCAACTCGATTCACAGCCAGGGCATCGACCGCCTCGCTCCGGGCCTGCGTGCCGAAGCCGTCGCACCCGATGGCTTGATCGAAGCGATCTCGGTCGAACACAGCAAAGCCTTCGCCCTCGGCGTGCAATGGCACCCGGAATGGCAAGTGCTGGACAACCCTCCTTACCTGGGGATTTTCCAGGCGTTCGGCGAAGCGTGCCGGCAACGGGCGGCGTTGCGTAATTTGCGCTGACTCAAACCACTAGCACTCGATTTACTGCCCCCGTGAACAAGACGGGCGTGTCTTTGCGCGCCCGCCGTTCACGACAACAACACACTGCAATAACAACAAGTACTACCAGGCAGCCAGGATGGCGGCGCCGAATAAACCTGAAATGTATGGATAACCCTGTAGGAGCAAAGCTTGCTCGCGATGGCGGTGTATCAGACGACATCAATGTTGATTGATTTGACGCCATCGCGAGCAAGCTTTGCTCCCACAAGAGCCATACCGGGTTTGTAATCAACTATTAAGTTAGGCCGCGTTGGCCCGACGACTGAAACCTGTTGGGAGTTTCACATGGCAAACGCCTCCAGCATCTACAGGAAGGCTCTTGAAGGTCACCAGGCACCGAAAAAGGTGTTGGTGAAAGTCGACCGCGTCACCAAGAAATTCGACGAAACCACCGCTGTGGACGATGTGTCCCTGGAAATCCATCAGGGCGAAATCTTTGCCCTGCTCGGTGGTTCCGGTTCCGGTAAATCGACGCTGCTGCGCATGCTCGCCGGCTTCGAACGCCCGACCGAAGGCCGGATCCTGCTCGACGGTGTCGACATCACCGACATGCCGCCGTACGAACGTCCGATCAACATGATGTTCCAGTCGTACGCCTTGTTCCCGCACATGACCGTGGCACAGAACATCGCCTTCGGCCTCAAGCAGGATCGTTTGTCCAACAGCGAAATCGACGCCCGCGTCGAAGAGATGCTGCGTCTTGTGCACATGACCCAATACGCCAAGCGCAAACCCCACCAGTTGTCCGGTGGTCAGCGTCAGCGTGTGGCGTTGGCCCGCTCCCTGGCCAAGCGGCCGAAGCTGCTGTTGCTCGATGAACCGATGGGTGCGCTGGATAAAAAACTGCGCTCGCAAATGCAACTGGAGCTGGTCGAGATCATCGAGCGCGTCGGCGTAACCTGCGTCATGGTGACCCACGACCAGGAAGAGGCCATGACCATGGCGGAGCGCATCGCGATCATGCACCTGGGCTGGATCGCCCAGATCGGCAGCCCGGTCGACATCTATGAAGCACCGGTCAGCCGCATGGTCTGCGAATTCATCGGCAACGTGAACGCCTTCGACGGCACCGTGGTGGAAGACTTGGAAGGTCACGCGATCATCCACAGCCCGGACCTGGAACAGAAGATCTACGTCGGTCACGGTGTCAGCACTTCGGTGCAGGACAAGTCGATCACCTACGCGATCCGCCCGGAAAAACTGCTGGTCAGCACCACCAAGCCGGATGCCCGCTACAACTGGTCCAGCGGCAAGGTGCATGACATCGCTTACCTCGGCGGCCATTCGGTGTTCTATGTCGAACTGCCTGGCGGCAAAGTCGTGCAGTCGTTCATGGCCAACGCCGAACGTCGTGGCGCGCGTCCGACCTGGGACGATCAGGTCTACGTGTGGTGGGAAGATGACAGCGGCGTGGTACTGCGCGCATGAGAACCTTCAATCAGCAATTCCTGCGCCTGGTGCCCAGTGGGCGAAACCTGGTCATCGGCATTCCGTTCATATGGCTGTGCCTGTTCTTCATGCTGCCGTTCTTCCTGGTGATGAAGATCAGCTTTTCGGAAGCCGCGCTGGCCATTCCGCCCTACTCGGAGATTTACACTTTCGCCGAGCAGAAATTCAATCTGCTGCTCAACATCGGCAACTACACGTTGTTGGGCGAAGATGAGCTGTATCTCTCGGCTTATCTTGGTTCGTTGAAGGTTGCGTTGTTCAGCACGCTGGCATGCCTGGTGGTCGGTTTCCCGATGGCCTACGCCATTACCAAGGCGAGCAAGGAAGCGCAAAACGTCCTGATGCTGCTGATCATGATGCCGACCTGGACCGCGATCCTGATTCGCGTTTATGCGTGGATGGGCATCCTCAGCAACAACGGTTTGCTCAACGGTTTCCTGATGTGGACCGGCCTGACTTCGCACCCGATCGAGATCCTCAACACCAACACGGCCGTGTATATCGGTGTGGTGTATGCCTATCTGCCGTTCATGATCCTGCCGCTCTACGCCAACCTTGTTAAGCACGATCAGAGCCTGCTGGAAGCCGCGTCGGACCTGGGTTCGAGCACCTTCAACAGCTTCTGGAAAATCACCGTGCCGCTGGCCAAGAACGGCATCATCGCCGGCTGCATGCTGGTGTTCATTCCGGTGGTGGGTGAGTTCGTGATTCCGGAATTGCTGGGCGGCCCGGAGACCCTGATGATCGGTCGCGTGCTGTGGCAAGAGTTCTTCAATAACCGCGACTGGCCGGTGGCATCCGCCCTGGCGGTGGTGATGCTGTTGATCCTGATTGTGCCGATTCTGCTGTTCAACCGCAGCCAGGCCAAAGAGATGGAGGCACGGGGATGAAACGCTTCGGATTTTCAAAGTTCATGCTGATTTTCGGCCTGTCGTTCATCTACCTGCCGATGCTGATTCTGGTGATCTACTCGTTCAACGCCTCGAAGCTGGTAACGGTGTGGGGTGGCTGGTCGTTCAAGTGGTACGCCGGCCTGCTCGACAACTCGCAGCTGATGGGTTCGGTGGTGCGCTCGCTGGAAATCGCCTGCTACACGGCGATTGCAGCAGTCGCACTAGGGACGTTAGCCGCGTTCGTCCTGACCCGCGTCACCCGTTTCAAGGGTCGCACGCTGTTCGGTGGCCTGGTGACCGCGCCGTTGGTAATGCCTGAGGTGATCACTGGGCTGTCGCTGTTGCTGCTGTTCGTGGCCATGGCGCAGCTGATCGGCTGGCCGATGGAGCGTGGCATCGTCACGATCTGGATCGCCCACACCACGTTTTGTGCCGCTTACGTCGCAGTGGTAGTCTCCGCCCGCCTTCGCGAGCTGGACCTGTCCATCGAAGAAGCGGCCATGGACCTCGGTGCGAAGCCCTTCAAGGTGTTTTTCCTGATCACCATTCCAATGATCGCGCCGTCACTGGCAGCGGGCGGCATGATGTCGTTTGCCCTGTCGCTGGATGACCTGGTGTTGGCGAGCTTCGTGTCGGGCCCAGGCTCCACGACCTTGCCGATGGAAGTGTTCTCGGCGGTACGTCTGGGCGTGAAGCCCGAGATCAACGCCGTGGCCAGCCTGATCCTGTTGGCCGTATCGATCGTGACCTTCATGGTCTGGTACTTCAGCCGCCGCGCCGAAGCCAGCCGTAAACGCGCGATCCAGGAAGCGATGGACCAGACCGCCAGCGAATCGTGGCAACAACCTAAAAAGCAAATGGTAGAAGCGACGGCCTAGTCGTCGTTGCTCAGTTAACTGTGGCGAGGGAGCTTGCTCCCGCTGGGTCGCGGAGCGGCCCCAAAAGAAGGGACTGCTACGCAGTCCAGCGCGAGCAAGCTCGCTCGCCACAGGTTTTGTGTTCACTGTTTTGCGTATTTGAATAAAAAAGAAATGGAGTTGTACCGATGAAAATGTTTGGCAGGACTCTGCTGACACTGTCCTTATTGGGCGCGATCGCCTCGGGCGCCCAGGCCAATGACAAGGTTCTGCGCGTCTACAACTGGTCGGATTACATTGCCCCGGACACCGTCAAGAAGTTCGAAGACGAGACCGGGATCCAAGTGACCTACGATGTCTTCGACAGTAATGAAACCCTGGAAGCGCGCCTGCTGGCGGGCAAGTCCGGCTACGACATCGTCGTGCCGTCCAACAGTTTCCTGGCCAAGCAGGTCAAGGCTGGCGTCTATCAGGAACTGGACAAGTCGAAGCTGTCGAACTGGAAAAACCTCAATCCGGTACTGTTGAAAAACGCCTCTGCCAGCGACCCGGATAACGCTCATGCCTTCCCGTACATGTGGGGCTCGATCGGCATCGGTTTCAACCCAGAGAAGGTCAAGGAAGTGCTCGGCGCCAACGCCCCGACCAATTCCTAGGACTTGCTGTTCAAACCGGAAAACGCGGAAAAACTCAAAGCCTGCGGTATCAGCTTCCTCGATTCGCCGACTGAAATGATCCCGGCCGCCCTGCACTACTTGGGCTACCCGGTGAACGATCAGGACAAAGCGCACATCGCCGAAGCCGAAGCGTTGTTCATGAAGATTCGTCCGTCGGTGTCGTACTTCCATTCGTCGAAGTACATCTCCGATCTGGCCAACGGCAACATCTGCGTGGCCGTCGGTTATTCCGGCGACGTGCTGCAAGCCAAGGCCCGCGCCGAGGAAGCCGGCGACAAGGTGAAGATCGACTACAGCATCCCGAAAGAAGGCGCCGGCAGTTTCTACGACATGGTTGCCATCCCGCGTGATGCAGCAAACGTCGAGAACGCTTACCTGTTCATGAACTTCCTGATGCGCCCGGACATCATCGCCGAGATCACCAACAACATCGGCTACAGCAACGCCAACTCGGCGGCGACGCCACTGGTGGATGAAGCGATTCGCAACGATCCGGGTTCGTATCCGCCAGAAGCGGTGATGGCAACGTTGTATGCCATTCCTGATCAGCCGATTGGCGTGCAGCGGATCATGACTCGGGGTTGGACCAAGGTGAAGTTGGGTAAGTAATCAACACATAGATCCCATGTGGGAGCGGGCTTGCTCGCGAAGGCGGCGGCACAGTCAACATTGATGTCGTCTGACCCACCGCCTTCGCGAGCAAGCCCGCTCCCACAGGAGATAGTGCAAGACTCAAGATTTCCAATCATGCAGCGCCTTACCACCGCTGCATCACTCACCTGGCTCCTCGGTTAAGGTGAAGTTTGGCGCCCTCGGGCGCCTTTTTTTGTTTGGGCTTTTATCCGTTGCCCAGCGGCCATTCGGCCAGCGCCCGATAACGGCCCTTGTGCGATTCGAACAGGATGAAGCGATCGGCGCGCAGGAAAAATTCCGGCGGCATGGCGGATTCCGGGACCGGCGCGCGATAGTCGCGGGCCAGCGTCAGGTGCGGTCGAAACTCCCGTGGCGCATCCTCCAGTGCAAACGGCAACAACACCTGTTCCAGGTCATACACCAGCCGCAATAACGCTGGTGGTGCCTGCTCCGGCGCCAGGACCAACGCCCCGGCCCTGCGCCAGACATCCAATCGATCGAGCAACACGGTCAAACG
This sequence comes from Pseudomonas sp. MAG733B, assembly GCF_036884845.1. Taxonomy (NCBI): domain Bacteria; kingdom Pseudomonadati; phylum Pseudomonadota; class Gammaproteobacteria; order Pseudomonadales; family Pseudomonadaceae; genus Pseudomonas; species Pseudomonas sp. MAG733B. The sequence continues at coordinate 3,227,865 of NZ_CP145732.1, read as the reverse complement.
TTCGCCCGATGTGCGCACAGACGCAGCCGCATCACAGATATCAGCAATCTGCGCTATGGCGACCGACCCCAGAAACTTCAGGGTCAGGTGAAAATTCTCCGCCGGCACCGGGCGCCCACTCCTCAGCTGCAACGCGCTGCGCCATTGGGCGATGGCCTTGCGTTGCGCCGGGGCGCAGTCCAGGGCGAAGAACAGTCGTTTGAACGGTTCACGGGATTCGTCAGTCATGCGGGGGATCTCTTGCCGGATCACTTGAGTCTACAACCGACAAGGCGTTTCTGGCGCCTTGCGGCATGCGCGTTATAGTTCAAGCAAACCAATCAACCGGAGGTGACCATGCGCCAGATCCTCAGCAAAGAGCCGTGGTGGGCCGCCCCGCCCAAGCCCGGGCAGGACGAGTTCGAGCTGGAATGGGGTTGGCTGGTGCATTACAGCGAAGGCGAACCGCGTTTCGAGTTCATCCGCGAGCGGCCGACGGATAACGAAATCCGCGACCGCAAGAGTTGCAGAATCACCCCGGCGGCGGAGTGATCCTGCGATTTCGGTTCAAGCTTTCACGATCATTTCAAAACCGCCGAAAATCATCCTTTGACCATCGAACGGCATTGGATTGACGTCTGGCTGGACCCTCGGATCGGTCATCAACTTCGCCATCCCGGCATCACGGGTAGGCTTGTCCGGCCAGACAATCCAGGAAAACACCACGGTTTCGTCCTCTTTGAGTTTCACCGCCATGGGCAGCGAGGTCACCTTGCCGTCGGGGACATCGTCGCCCCAGCACTCGGCGAGGCTGAGCGCGCCGTTCTCGATGAAAATGGCAGCGGCCATCTCGGCGTGCTTCTTGAACTTTTCGCGGTTGGCGGTGGGTACAGCAGCAACAAAGCCATCGACATAAGACATGAGTGTTCTCCTTTTCATGGGTTGATCTGCTGGTTAGTCGATTGACTGGGGCTCCATTCGACATTGCCGACATCCTGGCCGACCGGCGGTTGCGCACTACCGGCCAGGCTGCCTTCGATCTGCGCCGCCATGTACAACGTACCGGCCATCACGCCGCTGGTCGGGTTCTGCACCAGCTTCGTCCAGGCCTTGTCGAAGGTATTGCCCAGGCTGCTGCGGATCAACGCCTCGCTGTCCGGGCGATCAGCGGCCTGAATCAATGCACGAATGCCCGCGACCCCCACGGTAATCAATCCCCCGGCCAGTTTGCCCGCTGCTGCTGCCACCGCACTGGCCGCCCCGCGCGGGGCCATTTCGGCTTCCATGCGTTGGCTGGCGCGCCTGGCCACGGGAGCCATCGCGGTGTCGGTGGAGTCGACGCCTTTCTCGCCACCGGCCTTGTGCACTTTATCGACCAACGCGGCGTATGCCGGTAACGAGTTCAGCGGCTCGGCGTGGACGACCGTGTACAGCGAAGCATTCCGCGCCGAGGGTGGTCCGAGGGCGATGGCCGGGACTTTCTGGATGCGGCCGTTGAGCTGGGCCATCGGCACGCCGTGGCGTTGCGAGATTTTCTGCAGTTCTTCTTTGAGAATGTCCACGTAGAACGCGGCCGCCAGGCTGAGTATTGCGTCCGGATCAATCTCAACCGCCACCGGTGCCAGCACCCTCTCCTGATATTGCTCCAGCAGATAAGCAGCCAGGCGTTTTTCCGAGGTGTCCTGTTCGCCCTTGGCGCTGATGGTGTACCAACTGACTTTCATCGACAGCCATTCCTGGGTCCAGTAGCTGCTGAACCATGGGATGAAGTTCTCTTCGGTCAATTGATAGACCCGGGTGCGCCAGTAATCCATGGCGCCGCGGGCGTAGATTTTGGTCTGCTCGGTGGCCGATTGCGAAGCTGAGACAATTTCCCGATCGACTTGCTGCCAGGTGCTCGGCGATATCATCACCTGCGGCACTTCCACCGGCGCGCGCGGTGCCGTGACGCATCCCGCCAACACCAAGAGCACGGCGACGATCAGCGAACGCAGGTTCAAGATCGCGGTTCCCAAAAGTCTGCGCCGAACCGAGTGCCCGGCGCTCAAAAGGCCCTGATTTGAGTATAGGTGGCGGTCCTTGCCTGCTGGAAATTGATGGTGTCCCTGATGCCGCCATCGCGGGCAAGCCCGCTCCCACAGGTTATTGGCCAACCCGGTCCATTGTGGGAGCTGGCTTGCGAGCGATGAGGCCCGTGAGAACAGCACAAAACCCGACCATCACTCCCATCGATATTCACCATCGCCACGAATGCCTTCCGCTCCAAAACCGTCAGCGTAGGATCAATTTCAACCCAACACGAAACCCTGTAGCGGAGGGTCGAACCATGCTGATCCATCTCCTGACCTGCCTGGCCCTGACGGCCTTCACGTTGAGCGCATTTGCCTGGTTCCTCCTGTCCGAGGAGCGCACGTCATGATCACTGAAGTCACCCTGTCCGTGAGCTTCCCGGTATTCGGCAACAACTACTACTCGCAGCAATTCGAGTCTCGTAAGGTGTTGACCCTGATGTTCGACGAAAAATTCGAAGCGTTGCTGATTCCGTCAGCCGGTCATCACTTCAACAACGAAGTGGTCGGGCTCAACGATCAGTTCCGGTTTTTGAATGATGTGCTGGCCGAGCATTTGCTGGAAATCGAGATGGCCCAGAACGCCCCACGCTCGGCACGTTCGTTCACCTTCTAGAGCGCCCCGTTTGCTGCTTGCCCGCACACTTCACGCAAGCAGCCCCGCAACCAGCGATGCACCGGGTCAGCATCCAGCCGCGGATGCCAGAGCATCGCCACGGTAAATTCCGGCAGGTCCAGCGGTAGCGCAAAGCTGTGCATGCCGGTGCGCAGATTGGCGGTATGGCGTTCGGGCACGCTGGCGATCAGGTCACTGCCGCGAGCCAATGCCAGCGCCGTCGAAAAACCGCCGACGATCGTCGCGATCTGACGCTTCAATCCGAGCGGCTCCAGTGCCTCATCAATCGGCCCTTTTTCCAATCCCCGTCGTGACACACTGATATGGCTGCCCGCCGCATAACGCGCGGGCGTGATCGCGTCATCACCCAGCGAATGTCCCAGGCGCACCACGCCGATGAAACGGTCGCGGAACAAGCCTTGAGTGCGCAGCTCCGGGCTGGCGGCCTTCCCGACTACACCGGTTTCCAGATCGACCGTACCGTCGCGCAGTGACGTGCTGTCCTTGTCGGGTTTGTGCACGAAACGCAGGCGCACGCCTGGTGCCTGTGCAGCGACGAGGGCGATCAGCGCAGCACCGAAGTTTTCGACGAAGCCTTCGCTGGTGCGCATGGTGAAGGTGCGTTCCAGGTGCATGAGGTCGGGTTGCTCGGCCGGGCGCAGCACCGCCTCTGCTTCTTGTACCAGTTGACTGACACGCTCACGCAGCTCCAGTGCTCGCGGCGTCGGCACCAGGCCGCGCCCGGCCCGGACCAGCAGCGGATCGCCCATGGTTTCGCGCAGACGCGCCAGCGCCCGACTCATCGCTGACGGACTGAGGCGCAAGCGCTTGGCGGCCCGCGCCACGCTGCCTTCGGTCAGCAATACATCCAGGGTAATCAACAAGTTGAAATCGGGAGCGGACATGGATCGCACCGTGCTTGGGTGAAGTGGCGTTTTACGCACGTATTAAGTGCAATCAGTGCGCCTTCCGCCATGTTAGGCCCGGGCGTAGATTTGCGGTAGCTCCAATCGGGAGTGGCCACAAAAGAGAGTCCGCATGCAATCCACAACAGCCGTCACACCTGCGCTGTCAGTCAGATGGGCACTGCTCAGCCTGTCACTGTCGATGCTGCTGTCATCGCTCGGCACCAGTATCGCCAACGTGGGTTTGCCGACACTGGCCGAGGTGTTCGATGCGTCTTTTCAGCAGGTGCAGTGGATCGTCCTCGCCTACTTGCTGGCCATTACCACCCTGATCGTCAGCGTCGGTCGCCTCGGTGATCTCATCGGACGGCGTCGCCTGCTGTTGTCCGGGATCGGTTTGTTCACGCTCGCTTCAGCCCTGTGCGGTCTGGCGCCGACCCTTGATCTACTGATCGGCGCCCGGGCGCTGCAAGGCCTCGGCGCGGCGATCATGATGGCGCTGACGCTGGCGTTCGTCGGTGAGACCGTGAGCAAAGAAAAGACCGGCAGCGCCATGGGCCTGCTCGGCACCATGTCGGCCATCGGTACGGCGATGGGGCCATCGCTCGGAGGTGTGCTGATTGCCACATTCGGCTGGCAGGCGATTTTCCTGATCACCGTGCCCTTGGGCCTGCTGACCCTGCTGCTCGCCCACCGCTACTTGCCCGTTGATCGGCAGACAGCAAAACGCGCCGTTTTCGATCCGCTGGGCACTTTGGTGCTGGCCCTGACGCTCGGTGCCTACGCGCTGGCCATGACCCTCGGACGCGGTCATTTCGGCGCGCTGAATATCGCCCTGCTGTTGGCAGCTTGCGTCGGCGTCGGTGTGTTTGTGTGGGTTGAAGATCGCGTGGCCGCCCCGTTGATTCGCCTGGCAATGTTCCGCGATCCGCAACTCAGTGGCAGCCTGGTCATGAGCCTGTTGGTGACAACGGTATTGATGACGACCCTGGTGGTCGGGCCGTTCTATTTGTCCCAGGCGCTTGGGTTGAACGCCATCGGGGTCGGGCTGGTGATGTCCGTCGGGCCATTGGTTGCCGCGCTGACCGGCGTACCTGCCGGACGCATTGCCGACCGTTTCGGCGCACGACGCATGACCTTCGCTGGCCTGATCGCCATCGCACTCGGCTGTTTCCTGTTGTCGGTGCTACCGAGCAGCTACGGCATTGGCGGCTACATCGCGCCGATAGTGGTGATCACGTTGGGCTATGCAGTGTTCCAGACCGCCAACAACACGGCGGTCATGGCCGATGTCCAGCCGGAGCAACGGGGCGTGGTATCCGGACTGCTCAACCTGTCACGCAATCTGGGGTTGATTACCGGAGCTTCGGTGTTGGGCGCGGTGTTCGCCATGGCTTCGGCAACGGTCGACCTGAGTACCGCACAACCCGACGCGATTGCCAGTGGCATGCGCCTGACGTTTACCGTCGCGCTGGGGTTGATTGGCATTGCCTGCCTGATCGCGGTGGGCAGCCATGCGCTGACCACGGGGCGTGATCAGCGCTAAGCAGTCCCGAGCGCTTACTGCTCGATTTTCAACAGCGGCGTGTCTTTCTTGACGATGTAGGTGGCCAGCTCCGAAGCCTTGACGGTGCCGACGTTCTTCGCCTTGTGCACGGTGCCGGCCGGGATGTACAACGAGTCGCCGGCCTTGAGCGTCACGTTCGGCTGACCTTCAAGTTCGTACTCGAAGGTCCCGGAAATCACGTGGGCGACTTCGACACCCGGGTGCGAGTGCTTCGGCGACGCGACACCCGGATCGAAATCGACCAGCACCTGAATCACTTCCCGACCTTCTACATCGAGGTCATGACGCACCAGATCGGTACGCTTGATGCCGGTCTGCCAACTCTTGGCGGGAGCCTGGCCGGCGTCGGCGGCTGGTTTGGTCTCTTGGGCCTGAGACAAACCAGCGAAAGCGGTGAGTGCCGCGGCGACGATGGCGACGCCGAGCAGGCTGGCGGCGTTGGTTTTGTTATTTCGGGACATCGCAATTCTCCAATGAGCGCGGGGTAAAAAAATGCGCGGGATGCCGTTGTGCGGCAGCCCCATTACGCGGCCGGCGTGTATCACGTTCGTGTCCTCCCGGGGCTGTTTTGTATGCGCAAGTAGCGGTTGGCAAGGGAGATACGTTCAGATACACGGGCCGGTGAGCGACGCTCGATAATATTTTCAACTTTTGCTGATACCTTTTTCGCGGTCGTTCGGTGTGTAGGGAAATTCTCCTTTTTCCTTTGTACCCACAGGCATTGCCGAATGACTTCCCGATCGCTCCCGAACCGCAGCAAACTCCGTCCGGCCCGCATCCCCATGAATGCGCTGAGCCTGGCCATCGCCCTGTCCGCTATGGCCCCCGCGCATGGCGTCTGGGCCGCCGAAGCCAGCCAAAGCGCTGCTTCGCGCACTTACGCCATCGGCGCCGGTTCGCTGTCCAGCGTATTGGCGCAGTTCGCGGCGCAGTCAGGCGTGTTGTTGTCTTTCGATGCAGGTTTGCTGAAGGATCAAAACAGCCAGGGCCTGCAAGGCAATTTCACCGTGCAGTCCGGTTTCGCCCGGTTGCTGCAAGGCAGCGGCTATTCGCTGATCGCCACCGGCGCCGACAGCTACACCGTGGCGCCCCAGGTCAACAGCGGCGCGGCGCTGGAGCTGGGCGCCACCACGGTCAGTGGCATCGCCACCGAAGCCGATACCTACGCCGGTGGTCAGGTGGCCCGTTCGGCGCGCCTGGGCGTGCTGGGCAATCGCGATATCAAAGACGTGCCGTTCAGCGTGGTCAGCTACACCGCCAAGACCATCGAGGATCAGCAGGCGCGAACCGTCGGTGATGTGTTGCTCAACGACTCGTCGGTGCGCCAGTCCGCGGGCTTCGGCAACTTCTCACAGGTGTTCACCATCCGCGGTCTGCCGTTGACCACCGACGACATTTCGTTCAATGGCCTGTACGGCGTGCTGCCACGGCAGATCATCACCACCGAAGCGTTGGAGCGGGTCGAGCTGTTCAAGGGCCCGAACGCGTTCATCAACGGTGTCGCGCCGGGCGGCAGCGGTATCGGCGGTAGCGTCGACCTGGTGCCCAAGCGCGCGCAGGACATCCCGACCCGCAGCGTGACCCTCGATTACGCCAGTGACAGTCAGGTCGGCGGGCACATCGATCTCGGCCAGCGCTTCGGTGAAGACAACCGCTTCGGCGCGCGGGTCAACCTCGCCCAGCACGGTGGCGATACTGCCGTGGATGATGAAAGCGAACACTCACAGCTGATCGCTGTCGGCCTGGATTATCGCGGTGAGCGCCTGCGCGTCTCCACCGACCTCGGCTACCAAAAACAACGCATCAACAACGGTCGCTCAGTGGTCTACCCCACCGGCACCAAAGTCCCGCACGCACCGTCAGCCAAGGACAACTACGCCCAGGACTGGACCTGGTCGGAGCTCGAAGACACCTACGGCATGGTCAACGCCGAGTACGACCTCAACGACAACTGGACCGCCTACGCTGGCGGTGGCGCCAAGCACACCCGGGAAAACGGCCAGTATTCGTCGCTGTACGTCGCCAACGACGGCAGCGGCAAAGTCGGCTTCCTCTACTCGCCCCACGACGAAGACAACAAAAGTGCGATCGCCGGTTTGAACGGTCATTTCAATACCGGCCCGGTCACGCACCAGATGAACTTCGGTTTGTCCGGCACTTGGGGTGAACAGCGCTCGGCATTCGAAGCGATCCTGGTGGCCAACCGCGTCAACGGAAATTTGTACAACCCGGTCCAGGTGCCGCGCCCGACCAATACCTATTTCGGCAGCGATATCCATGACCCGCGCATCGTCGGCAAAACCCGAGTCAAGAGTGCCGCCGTTTCCGACACCCTGGGCTTCATCGACGACCGCGTCCTGCTGACCCTCGGCGTGCGCCGCCAGACCATCGAAGCCGATGCGTGGAACACCACCAGCGGTGCACGTACCGCCAACTACGAAGAGTCGATCACCACACCGGTCTACGGTTTGGTGATCAAGCCGTGGGAGCATGTGTCTTTCTACGCCAACCGCATCGAAGGCCTGCAACAAGGCCCGACCTCGCCGTCCACCGGCATCACCAACCCCAACGAAGTGTTCGCCCCCAACCGCAGCAAACAGACCGAGGCCGGGGTAAAACTGGACTGGAACAGCTTCGGCGCGACGCTGGGTGTGTACCGCATCGAGATGCCGAACAGCTCGACCTCGACCGTCACCGGCAACCGCTTGCCGACCTTCAGCGTCGACGGCGAGCAAATAAACAAAGGCGTTGAGCTGAACGTGTTCGGCGAGCCGCTCGATGGTCTGCGTGTGCTGGCCGGGGCGACCTGGATGGACACCGAACAGAAGAAAACCTCCAACGGCCTCAACGACGGCAACCGCGCCGCAGGCGTGCCGCGCTTCCAGTACAACCTCGGCGCCGACTGGGACGTGCCGGGCATCCAGGGCGCGGCCCTCAGCGGACGCATGCTGCGCACCGGCGGCGAATACGTGAACGCCGCCAACAGCCTGAGCATCCCGGCCTGGACCCGCGTCGACCTCGGCGCCCGCTACGGCTTCAAGGCCGACGACAAATACATCACCCTGCGCGCCAACGTCGAAAACGTGGCAAACAAGGCGTACTGGTCTTCGGCCTCTACGTCCAACAATTACCTGACCCAGGGCGAACCACGGACGCTGAAATTGTCGGCGACGGTGGATTTCTAAGGGTTTGCTACGCCGGTCGTAAGGACATGATCGGCCACAGCAATCCGCAAATTTAATGAACCCTGCGCGCCCACACTCACCTAACTGAATGACCATCAGGAGGTGACACATGCAATTTGAAACAACGTGGATCGTGCTCGCGGCTGTTCTTCTACTGATTGAATTGTGGGCGATCAATCGGCTGCGCAAGAGCGACGGCAAGGCGAGCACCCGAGGCGTCTGGATGGTGGTGATCGTGTTCGTGCCGTTGCTGGGGTTGATCGCCTGGGCCTTGGCCGGGCCGAAGCACATCGCGAACAACCCGCAGTCGGCGCAGGCCCGGCAATAACCCGAGACATGCACCAGGCTCAGGAGGTCGCTCATGACTGCTCAAATCTTGCTGCTTGAACGCAACGGCTGGGTGCCCAACAACCCACGCCTGCCGGTGCTGGTTTACCCGAAGGCCATTGTCATTGAAGGCAGCGACCCGGCGGCGCTGTTCGAGAAAACCTTCAGCGCCAATGGCTGGCCGCCGCAGTGGCGGGACGGGGTTTACAGCTATCACCACTATCACACCGAGGGTCATGAAGTGCTGGGCATCGCCAGCGGTCATGCACGGTTGATGCTCGGTGGCCCGGAGGGACACGTGCTGGAAGTCGGTCCGGGTGATGTGGTGTTGCTGCCTGCCGGCACCGGTCACTGCAACCTGGGCGCGAGCGATGATTTTCTAGTGGTTGGGGCTTACCCGCCGGGCCAGCGTCCTGATATTTGCCGAGAAGCGCCGAGCGCTGAACAACTGGCGAACATCGCGAAACTGCCGTTTCCCGAACAGGATCCGGTGGAGGGTGTGGATGGCGCGTTGACGCAATACTGGTGACGCGCTTGAGCACCTAACTCATTACGCATTTGCATTCCCCGAACGGATAAACGAATACCGATCAATATCCGTGCGCAACTGCCACCCCTGCCCCTGCCAATACCGGGCTGCTGCCTCGTTGGTCTTGAACACGTCAAGGTGACATTTGAAGATGCCTTCGCGCTCAAGGCTCGACAGGCAACGCTCAACCAGTGCGTTGGCGACGCCCTGCCGACGAAATTCGGGAAGCACCAGCAAATGCTGGAGATAACCCCGACGACCGTCATGCCCGCACATCACGCAGCCGCAAAATGTGCCGTCGACTTCAGCCACGAAGCTCATGCCGGGATTGCGTTGCAGATATCGCGCAGTCGATTCGCGGGAGTCGGCATCGCGCAATGAGATGCCCGGCGTGCTGCGCATGAGATCGATGACCGCATCGTAGTCGTCCTGGGTCATCACACGGATATTGAACATGGGTTTTGGCCTGCTGAATAACGGGCTCAGCAGCCTAACAAAAGCCTCTCAGGCGTTGTGTGAACAGCTGATGATTTGTATCGCTGTGTATTCACGACAGGCGCGCTTACACGGCGATACACAACCGACGGTTCAAGACACATACGGCGTACATGAAGGTGGAAAAGTGCGCGGGTCGAAGTTCAACCTTTGCAGGAGCCATTCATGATCAATCAAATCGAAACCGTGCTGTACACCGGCAAGACCGTCACCACTGGCGGCCGTCAGGGCGAATCGCGCAGTGATGACGGGCGTCTGGAAATCAAGCTGTCCCCGCCTGGTTCTGCCGGCAGCGGCACCAATCCCGAGCAACTGCTGGGTGCCGGTTGGTCGGCCTGTTTCATCGGTGCGCTGGGCAAGGCAGCGGTCGCGTTGAAAGTCAGTTTGCCGGCTGATACCAGCGTTGCAACCGAGATAGACCTGGGCAAGACCGACAATGCGTTTTTCCTCCAGGCGCGTCTGAACGTCAGCCTGCCGGGCGTGGACCCGGTGCTGGCGCGCACGCTGGTGGACGCCGCTCACCAGACCTGCCCGTATTCCAAGGCTACCCGTGGCAACATCGACGTGACGATCAATCTGGTTTGATGGCATAGCGCGGACAAACAAATGCCCCGGCAGGCGGGGCATTTGATCTTGGCGAGCTGAAATTGCACAGCTGCACAAGCAGGCTTCGAGAGCCTAGTAGGTGGCCAGCGCTGGTCTCTGGCTTACGAGGTTTATCAGGACTCTCACAGAAACAGCTATATGCACTGTCCTGCTTCACACGGCATAAGGGCTGGATCTCAGCGCGGAGATCTTTCTAACCGTGTACCCTTCGGAGCGCGCCCCACGCGTCCTCGCTATCCGCTTGCGCATCAGTCTGCGTTTTCACCTACACCTTCAGAGTAGCAAAACACCCGGGGTGTGGGCCGCTGTTTTTAGACCGATTTCATCCTGTCGCAAATACCGCTGGATTGAAAAATGCTATGCGCATCAAGTCACTCATCGGAATGCCAACCGCCTCCAGTTCACGGGCATTAAGCTCGACTCATGCGCTGCATAAATGCACATTTCGCTGCAATATCACAGCACTCAACGAAGCGCCTGTCTTGCGTTGCTCCCTGTTCACAGGCTTTTGAGTTGGCATGCGAAATGCCCGCTTTTTATTGCCTGTGGTTTTCATCCAGGAACCCAATAAACCAGATTGAGCCAACCCAACGATGGATATCCTGAATTTGCTGGCCAGAAAAGCCCAGCCTCTGGCCAGTACCCTGAGTGCCGACGGGCACCTGCTCAACCTTTCCGCCAGCCTGAGCGATCAATTGGGTTATGCACCCGACGAACTGCTCGACCAGCCGATCGAACGCATCTTCAGCGTCGACTCGATGCGTACTGTGCAATCGCTGTTTGCCAACCCACCTGCCGATGAACAGATCCACAGCCTGGAATTGACCCTGATTCGCCACAACGGCGGGCTGTTGCACGTGATTGCCAGTGGCTTGCTGGAATGGCGGACAGTGCAACCGGCACGTCTTCATCTATTGAAAATCCCGCTTGGGGTTCTGGGTCATCGGCTACGGGAAATGCACAACGCCAATGAGGTGATGAGCCAGATGCTGCAGAGCGCCAAGGTCGCCTACTGGTGCATCGAGTTCGCCGAGGCGGTGGACATCAACAATTCACCGGATGAAATCGTCCGCCAGGTATTCGAAAACGACTCCCACTGGCGCCTGTGCAACCGTGCTATGGCCGATGTCTACGAGATGCCGTCCGATGTCGATTTCAACCAGCAACCCGTGCGACTGTACTGGCCGCGCAGCCCGGCCAACGAAGAGTTCGTGCGGCGGTTGATCGAAGCCGGGTTCAGCGTCGATTGCGCACTGTCGGTGGACCGTCGCCATGACGGTTCGCCCGCCTACGTGGAAAACGACGTACGGGCGACCATCGTTAACGGCCAGTTGTTGCGGATGTGGGGCAGCATTCGCGACGTCAGCCAGGAACTGCGCATGCAGCACGACGCCGAGCAACGCATCGATGCCCTGCGCCGGGTGTTCGATGCAGTGCCTGACGCGGTGCTGGTGATCGATGAACACCTGCAACCGCAATGGCGCAACGCAGCCTTCGAAGAAACCTTTGGTATCACCCAAGGTGCAGGCATCGCTCGACTGTTGCTGGACAACGCACTGCCCGAACGCACCTGGCAAAGCCTGCCCCTGCCGGGCCTTGGCGGGCGCGAACGGCAGTTCAATGTGCATTGTTCGCGCATCCTGATCCGTGAAGGCGTGGCCTGGCGGGTTGCGGTGTTCCGCCAAAGCCAGGGCGTTCGCCGCACCGAAGAGTTGCACCCATGAAAGATACCAACCTGCCCCCAACCATGCAGATGGGCATGCGTTCTTCGGTCAATGTCAGCACTGAAGTGCTGGGTGCACTGCTGCAAACTCCAGCGCTGCACGCCTTGCTCGACAGCTTCAGCGAAGCGTTGATCGTGACGGACGGCGAAGGCCAGGTGCGCTTTCTCAATCTGGCCGCCGAACGTGTCAACCGGCTCTCCAAACAGCAAGCCGTCGGGCTGTCGGAAAGTGATTTTTTCCAGCGTTCGGCCTTGAATTACGATGATCTGCTGGCTGCGTTGAATCGCGGTGGCAACAGCGCGTTGACCCGCTCGCGGGAAGGTCGCGTCCTGCTCAGCAGCACGCATGCGATTCCCACGGGTGCTTACGAAAAACCGTTCCGCATGTTGACCCAGAAAGACTTCGACGGCAGCCAGCCACAGCGTCGAACCTCCCTTGGCAGCCGACCGGTGGAACCCCAGGGCCTGCGTGATCCTCAGGACAATGCCCTGCATCTTTCCCCGCAACTGTCGAGCATCGCCGATACCGGCGTGCGTGCTTTTCGCCGGCGCGCGCGGTTGTTGCTGCTGGGTGAACCGGGGGTCGGCAAGACCGCCATCGCCCGGCATATTCATCGGGCGGCCGGTTGGGGTGACCGGCCGTTCATTCACGTCAATTGCGGGAGCATTCCCGAGAGCCTTTTCGAATCGGAGATGTTCGGCTACGAGCGCGGCGCGTTCACCGGCGCCTTGCAGGGCGGCAAGCAAGGCTATATCGAGGCGGCCTCGGGCGGGACATTGTTTCTCGACGAAATCGGCGAAATCCCCCTGCATGTCCAGGCCAAGTTATTGAAGTTTCTCGAAGACAGCACCATCCAGTCAGTCGGCTCGCCCCTGAGCAAGACCGTACAGGTGCAGGTCATCGCCGCCACCAACAAAGACCTGCGCCACTTGGTGAGCACCGGCGAGTTTCGTGCCGACCTTTACTATCGCCTCGCCGTGCTGCCCGTTGAAATTCCGCCGCTGCGCCAGCACCGGGATGATTTGCCGTTTCTGATCGATATTCTCCTGAGCCGCATCAATGGCGACCGCGAGCCGTCGCTGAGCCTGTCGACCGGCTGCCGCAAGCGTCTGATGAGCTATGACTTTCCGGGCAATATTCGGGAACTGGTGAACATCTTCGAGCGGCTGGCGGTGCTTGCCGACGATGAAGCGCAGGAGCATCACTTGCCGGCCGAACTGCTAGAGCCGCAGCGCTCGCCGCCGCACTCGAGACCTTCCATCGTGGAGGACGAGCCGCAAGACAACCCGGAGCAAAACCTCAAACTTCAGGTTCAACAGTTCGAACGCCAAGTGATCCTCCAGGCCGTGGACCTGTGCGGCAGCAAGCGCAAGGCTGCGCAGCACCTGGGCATCGACATCGGCACGCTGATTCGCAAGTTGCAGCGCGATTAACCGCCGACAGGCGGTTGCACAGGGGATTGTGCGCTAACCGGAAACAAACCAGGCGCTGCAAAAACGCCTACACATTTGTTTACTTTTGCCTGCATCACAGACCATCACAAATACTATTTTCTTATAATTCAACAAGTTAAATACTTGGCACGACCTATGCTCCTGCTATCTGCAACCCACCATCGTTGGGCTTTGCATCGGAGCCGGCTTCCATCCGCCGGCTCGCTAGCCAGGAGGAATAATAAGAATGTTGATCACCGGGATCAAAAGCCGACCGGTTTATGACCGGTTGCAACCACTGCCGGGAGGCAGGCGACACATCGTTGCCGGGCAAGGCAGCGGCGGTCGTGCCATGTTGCGTTTGCTGGACGAGATGGAGGGGCTGGATTGCCCCATCACCTTGCTGTATTCCCGCGAATCCTTTTCCGGGCAGGATTTCCTCGCACCATTGCAGCAGCAACACCCCAACCTGCCATTGCAGGTCGTTGAGACGAATCAGGCGTTGATCGACGCGCTCAAGGTGCTGCTCGCAGATGCCCGCATGGGCACCCGCCTCTATCTGGCCGGTTCCGAAAGTTTCCTCGGCAGCGCCATGCAAGTGGCCACGCATTTCGACCTGAACCGCGACGAAGTCCTGCGCGAGCACTCCGGCACCCTCGTGCGCCGGGTCTGGTGCGTGCACTGCGACACCTACACCGAGAACGTCACCCAACGCGTCTACGACTGCCCCGGCTGTGGCGTGACGCTCGTGGTGCGCGATCACTATTCCCGGCGCCTGGCGGCGTTTCAGGCGGTCAAGGCCGACGCCGAAGTCCCGGGCGAATTACCCCCTGCCGAGGAGCTCGATACATGAGCCAGAACAATGGGACGATGAATCTGCGCGTGGCCCGGATCGAAGCGGTGACCCCGGAAATCAAGCGCTTCACCCTGGTCTCGCCGACCGGCGCACACTTGCCGGCGTTCTCCGGCGGCAGTCACGTCGTGGTGTTGATCGCCAATCAAAGCAACACCTTGCGCAACCCCTACTCGCTCCTGAGCTCGCCCTACGACACCAGCAGCTACCAGATTGCCGTGCGCCGGGTAGAAAGCGGTCGCGGCGGTTCGGTTGCGCTGCACGACTCGGTCAACGAAGGGGACCTGATCGAGATTACACCGCCGGTCAACCTCTTCCCGTTGATCAAACAGGCGCGCCTGCATTTGTTTATCGCCGGCGGTGTCGGCATTACGCCGGTGATTTCGCAATTGGAAGAACTGCGCCTGAGCAAGGTGCCGTTCGAGCTGCATTACGCAGTGCGTGGCGAAGAACATGCGCAATTGGGCGAAGAGTTGCAGGCCATCTATGGCCAGCAGGTTCATCTCTACCGCAAGGGTGTCGAATCGCGCATGGAAATCGGCAAGATTCTGGCCGACCGCGCGCTGGGGAGTCACGTCTACGTGTGCGGCCCGGATAGCATGATCGATGCCACCCTGGCGTGCGCTCACGACCTTGGCTGGACCGACAGTCATGTGCACTTCGAACGCTTTCTGGAGCAAAGCAGCGGCGGCGAAGCCTTCAGCTTCACCCTCGGCCGCAGCGGCGCAACCATCGAAGTCTCACCCGACCAGACCATGCTCGAAGCGGTCGAAGCCGCAGGCTTCAGCATGCCTTACCTGTGTCGTGGCGGTGCCTGTGGTCATTGCGAAACCCAAGTGCTGGAACTCGACGGCGAGCTGCTGCACAGCGACGACTGGCTGTCCGACGACGACAAGACCAGCCGCAAGAAAATCATGCCCTGCGTATCCCGCGCCAAATGCAATCGCCTGGTCATCGACCTCTGATCGACGGAGAAAAAACAATGAACATAAAATTCAATCCCGACGAAACCTACCGCGACGACTACACCTTCGCCAACAGCCCGGAAACGATTGCCCGCGCGCCCTTCCCGTTTCCCGATGATGACTACATGTATTCGATGAACCTCGAACCTCATGTCCCGGTGGGCGACGGTGCGTTCCGCGCCGCGTTCGATATCGACGAGCACTACATCAGCGAGTGCCGCGATCGCGCCATCACCCTGGAGAAAGACCCGGGCATGCACTACGTCTCGGCACCGCACATGATGGAGGCGCAATGGGACCTGCTGGAATTGATCATGGAATCCTATGCCCGGGATTACCCGCAATACTTCAGCCTGGAGCGGGACGGTCGCCAATGGCACTGGACCAACCGGCTACTGGGCATCGACGACCGTTTCACCTTTGGCGACCCGACCACTCTGCCCTATGAGCCGATGGAATATGTGACCCGTCAGGCTCAGGGCGACTGGGTCTTGCAGGAAGAACGCGACGGAACGTTGTACTGGGGTGCAGGCATCGCCACTCAGCGTGCGGACTACTCGCTGCGCTTCAACCTCGGCATGAGCTGGGAAGAATTCCACGGCCCGGTACCGCTGGTGAAAGAAATCGGCATGCTCGACCGTGCCCTGAAGTTCCTGCTGCGTCTGCGGATCGGCCACCCGGTGCGGCGTCTGAACTGGTCGCTGACGGTCAACCCGCGCCTCGAAGTGTCGGCCGAAAGCCTGCCGGAATGGGCACCGGACCGGACCATCGTCACCGCCGAAAACGCCGGCAAGCTGGTGTACCTGCGCATCGAACTGCAACCGCTGCATCGCCTGCCACGCAGCAACGCCATCGTCTTTCCGATTCGCACCTACCTGTTGAGCCTTGAAGATATCGCCACCAACCCGGCGTGGGCTCGGCGCATGCACCGCGTGTTGCGCGACTTGAACCAGCAACTGGTCGACTACAAGGGTTTCAGCCGTTACCGCGATGCGGCTGTGGAGTGGCTTTCGCAGTACGACGATGGGCGAGATAACGAGGCAAAAAAGCAGGCGTGAACCTGCCCGGGCTTATGTGGCGAGCGAGCTTGCTCGCGCTGGGCTGCGAAGCGGCCCCGGCATTTTTGTGAGTGCTGCGCACTCAAGCGCGAGCAAGCTCGCTCGCCACAGGACGGCACATGGCTTCAGGTCGCAACCGGTTTTCTAAAAAACAACAAGCCCAAACCGGGCATCGGCGGGCCAACCCGCCAGCACTAATCCACTGCCATTGATAATGAGGAAATAACATGAGTGGCTCATCTGACACGCGTGCAAGCACCAGCGCCGACCAGGATGCGGAACAACTGCGCGCCCTCGGCTACAGCTCCGATTTCAATCGCAGCATGAGCCTGTGGGAGAACTTTTCCCTGGGCTTTACCTACTTGTCGCCGGTCGTCGGCGTCTACACCCTGTTCGGTTTGTGCCTGGCTGCCGGCGGCCCGCCGATGTTCTGGTCTTACCTGTTGATCGGCGCCGGGCAAATGCTGGTGTGCCTGATTTTTGGTGAAGTGGTTTCGCAGTTCCCGATTTCCGGTGGTGTTTACCCTTGGGCCCGTCGCCTGGTGGGTAAGCGCTGGGCGTGGATGGTCGGCTGGGTGTATGCCTGGGCCCTGTGCGCCACCATCGCCGGTGTCGCGGTGGGTGCCGGGCCGTATCTGGCGATCATGATGGGCTTCAGCCCCGGTCCCGAGGCAAACATCTACATCGCCCTGGCAATCATCCTGCTGTCCACCGCGTTGAACCTGGTGGGCACCAAGTTGCTGGCGCGGGTGGCGATGTTCGGCTTTCTCTGCGAACTGGTCGGGGCGATCCTCGTCGGTGGCTATCTGCTGATCTTCGAGCGTCATCAGCCGATCAGTGTACTGTTTGACACCTTCAACCTTGAGGTCAATGGCTCGTACTTGCCGGCGTTCCTCGCGGCGTCCCTGGCCGGTCTGTTCCAGTACTACGGCTTCGAGGCGTGCGGCGATGTCGCCGAAGAAACCCCGAACCCGGGCAAGCGCATTCCCAAAGCCATGCGCATGACCATTTACATTGGCGGCGCTGCGGCGATGTTCGCGTGCCTGGCGCTGATCCTTTCGGTGCCGGACATGGCCAAGGTCCTGGCCGGCGAAGACACCGACCCGGTTGCCACCATCCTGGCCAACGCGTTTGGCCCCGTGGGTTCGCGCCTGGTAATGGCGGTGGTGATGGTCTCGTTCATTTCTTGCGTGTTGAGCCTGCAAGCGGCCGCCAGCCGGTTGCTGTTCGCCTATGCCCGGGACGAAATGATCGTCGGCAGTTCGCTGTTCAAGCGTCTATCGGCAAACCATGTGCCATCGTTCGCGCTGTTGGTCAGTGGTCTGGTTCCGGCGGCGATTGTCTGCCTCGGCATGTTCATGGCCGACGCGGTGGCCACCATCGTCGGCTTTGCGGCCATTGGTATTTACGTGGCGTTCCAGCTGATCGTAGTCGCCGCGTTGATCGCCCGCGCCAAGGGCTGGCGCCCGAACGGTCAATTCACCCTAGGTGCCTGGGGTCTGTGGATCAACCTGGCGGCGCTGATTTACGGCGTGTGCGCCATCATCAACATGGTCTGGCCGCGCTCGCCGGATGCGCCGTGGTACATCAACTACTCAATGATTCTGACCACTCTGGTGGTGATGGGTGCAGGCCTGGTCTACATGCTGCTGGGCAAGCCTTACGACAAAGGCACGGCACCGGCGGGTGATGCGTGGAAGTTTTCCAAGCCGCAGAGCAAAGCGTCGCAAAGAGTCGTGGTCGGTAACTGACAACTCATTACCCCTGTAGGAGCTGCCGCAGGCTGCGATCTTTTGATTTTTTTTGAAGATAAAGATCAAAAGATCGCAGCCTTCGGCAGCTCCTACAGGGCCCGGTTTCCCCAGAGAAAAAACAACAGTTCCGAAGAGGACAGAACCATGCAAACCAAGCTCCTGATCAACGGCCAACTGCTCGACGGCGAGGGCCCCGCCCAACCGGTATTCAACCCGGCGCTGGGCCGTGTGCTGGTGGAAATCAACGAAGCCAGCGAAGCCCAGGTCGATGCCGCTGTGCGTGCCGCCGATGCCGCGTTCGACGGCTGGTCGCAAACCCCGCCGAAAGAACGTTCGCTGTTGCTGCTCAAACTCGCTGACGCCATCGAAGCCCACGGCGAAGAGCTGGCCAAACTGGAATCAGACAACTGCGGCAAACCCTACAGCGCCGCGCTGAACGACGAGATCCCGGCGATTGCCGATGTGTTCCGCTTCTTCGCCGGCGCCAGCCGTTGCATGAGCGGGTCGGCCGGTGGCGAATACCTGCCGGGCCACACTTCGATGATCCGCCGCGATCCCGTGGGCGTGATCGCTTCCATCGCGCCGTGGAACTACCCGCTGATGATGGTCGCCTGGAAAATCGCCCCGGCCCTCGCCGCCGGCAACACGGTCGTGCTCAAGCCGTCGGAACAAACCCCGCTGACCGCCCTGCGCCTGGCGCAATTGGCGTCGGAGATTTTCCCGGCCGGCGTACTCAATCTGGTGTTTGGTCGTGGTCCATCCGTGGGTAGTCCGCTGGTCACTCACCCGAAAGTGCGCATGGTGTCGCTGACCGGTTCGATCGCCACCGGTTCGAACATCATTTCCAGCACCGCCGACACCGTCAAACGCATGCACATGGAACTCGGTGGCAAGGCCCCGGTGATCATCTTCGACGACGCCGACATTGATGCCGCCGTCGAAGGTATTCGCACCTTCGGCTTCTACAACGCCGGGCAGGACTGCACCGCTGCCTGCCGCATCTACACGCAGGAAGGTATCTACGACAAATTCGTCGAGAAGCTCGGCGCGGCGGTCAGCAGCATCAAGTACGGTTTGCAGGAGGATCCGGCCACCGAACTCGGCCCGTTGATCACCGCGCAACACCGCGACCGCGTGGCCGGTTTCGTCGAGCGCGCCGTGGCGCAGCCGCACATCCGCTTGATTACTGGCGGCAAAGCGGTTGAGGGCAATGGTTTCTTCTTCGAACCGACCGTGCTGGCCGACGCGCAGCAGGACGACGAAATCGTCCGTCGCGAGGTCTTCGGGCCGGTGGTGTCAGTGACCAAGTTCAGCGACGAAGCGCAGGTGCTGGGTTGGGCCAACGATTCGGACTACGGCCTCGCATCTTCCGTGTGGACCGCCGACGTCGGCCGCGCCCATCGCCTGTCGGCGCGGTTGCAATACGGCTGCACTTGGGTGAACACACACTTCATGCTCGTCAGCGAAATGCCGCACGGCGGTCAGAAACTGTCCGGGTATGGCAAGGACATGTCCATGTATGGACTCGAGGATTACACCGTCGTAAGGCATGTGATGTTCAAACACTAAGAAGAGCATCGCTGGCAAGCCAGCTCCCACATGATCACCGCAATCCCTGTGGGAGCTGGCTTGCCAGCGATGGCGTCACTTCAAATCCCCAGCCTTGCGCTACAACGTTCGCTGACTATTGCCGATGCCCTTGGCGATATCAATGCCCCAATCCATCGCCGCCTCCATGTCCAGCATGTGCGGTTTTGGATCGTGGTTTTCGTCGATTGGCGTGCCGTCCGGCCAGTAGACACCGATAAACATCCCCAGCGAACCGTCCTTCAATATTTCGGCTTTGACCCGAATGCTGCATCCGTTCGACAGCGTCTCCTTGTGCTCCAGATGGCGCTCAGTCATGGCAATTTTCCTTCCGTCGCAGGATTTTCGACCTTACTGGCAATGCTAGCTCAGCCGCGAAATTGCGCTGGTTCGCAGGTCTGACCACTCAACCTGACAGCGGCGAAATGCCACCTATACTAGAAGCCACCGCCCCTCCGGGGTCTGCATATCCAACAATAAAAAGCAGAGGTGGAACATGGTTTGGCAGCAAATCTACGATCCGTTCAGTAACCCGGTCATATCCACCCTCATGGCCGCCGTGCCGGTAGTGGTGATGCTGGCCGCGCTGGCGTTCTTCCATGTCAAGGCACACCTGGCGGCGCTGCTCGCCCTGGCCTCGGCGCTGGTGATCGCCATCTTCGCGTTCGGCATGCCCGCCAACATGGCCGGTTCCGCTGCGCTTTATGGCGCCGCCAACGGCCTGCTGCCGATTGGCTGGATTGTGTTGAACATCATTTTTCTGCACCGTCTCACCACCGAGAACGGTTCGTTCAAAGTGCTGCAGGATTCCCTGGCGCGGATCACCGACGACCGGCGCCTGCAACTTTTGCTGATCGCCTTCTGCTTCGGCGCCTTCTTCGAGGGCGCGGCCGGCTTCGGTACGCCGGTGGCAGTGACCGGGGCGATTCTGATCGGTCTGGGCTTCTCCCCGCTGGCCGCTTCGGGCCTGGCGCTGATCGCCAACACCGCGCCGGTGGCTTTTGGCGCGCTGGGCACGCCGATCATTACCCTGGCCAAAGTCACCGGGCTGGATGAAATGGAGCTATCGATGATGGTCGGTCGGCAACTGCCGTTCTTCTCGGTAATCGTGCCGTTCTGGCTGATCTGGGCGTTTGCGGGTTGGCGCAAGATGCTGGAGATCTGGCCGGCAATCCTCGTCGCTGGGGTCAGTTTTGCCATCCCGCAATTCCTCGTTTCCAACTATCACGGGCCAATGCTGGTGGACGTGATCGCCGCGCTGATTTCCATGGCTTGCCTGACCGGTTTCCTGAAAGTGTGGAAACCGGCCACCATACATACCTCCGCGGCCCTGACCGGTCGGGTCGACGATTCGAAAATCGACGCTGAATATGAATCGAAAACCGAGCCCACCGCGGCCTTTTCCGGCGACTCGAAAAAGGCTGTGATGCGCGCGTGGATGCCGTGGATCATCCTCACCGTGTTCGTATTCGCCTGGGGCACCCAGGGCTTCAAAAACATGTTCGACACCCGCCCGGCGATTGATCCGGCCACCAATTCGGCCAAGCTCGACCCGCAGGGCAAGCCAATGCGCGAAGCCAACCCGGTGTTCGCCCCCGTGCTGACCTTCACCACCATTCACCAGCAGATCGAGAAAGTGCCGCCGGTAGTGCCTGCACCAAAAGTCGAAGAAGCGGTGTACAAATTCACCTGGTTCACCGCCACCGGCAGCGGCATCCTGCTGGCAGCGATTGTCGGCGGATTGCTGATGGGTTACTCCATCCCGCAACTGATCCATCAGTATCTGCGGACATTGTGGGTGGTGCGTTACTCCTTGATTACCATCACCGCGATGCTCGCCCTCGGGTTCCTCACGCGTTACTCGGGGCTGGATGCGACCATGGGGCTGGCCTTTGCCGCGACGGGGATTTTCTACCCCATGTTCGGCACGTTACTTGGGTGGCTCGGCGTAGCGCTGACCGGCTCCGACACCGCGTCCAACGTGCTGTTCGGCGGCTTGCAACGGGTCACCGCCGAGCAATTGGGCCTGAGCCCGGTGCTGATGGCCGCTGCCAACAGTTCTGGCGGGGTCATGGGCAAGATGGTCGATGCCCAATCCATCGTGGTCGCCTCCACCGCTACGCGCTGGTACGGCCACGAAGGGGAAATCCTGCGCTACGTGTTCTTCCACTCGATCATCCTGGCGATCCTGGTCGGTGGGCTGGTGACGTTGCAGGCGTATGTCGCGCCCTTCAGCCATATGGTGGTGGGCGGCCATTGATTCCAGCACAGCGCTTTCTTGCATAAATCTTATCCACGCCCGGGCTCATTGCCCGGGCGTGGCGTTATACATGGCTGATGGTTTTATTGAATGAATCGTCCATCGAGCAGACAAAGATCCCATGGACAGCTGAGCCTGGCGGGCCAATGATTAAGACAGTGGATCGCGAAAACAGACCTCACATAACAACAAAGCGAGGGTCGAGCGCCAATGAACATTCTCTACGATGAACGCGTTGACGGCGCCCTGCCTGACGTCGACAAAAACGCGTTGCTGCAAGCCCTGCAAACGCAGATGCCGGAGCTGGAAATCCTGCATCAGCAGGAAGAACTCAAGCCTTACGAATGCGATGGCCTGTCGGCGTATCGCACCACGCCGATGCTGGTGGTGCTGCCTCGGGACATCGCGCAGGTTCAAGGCGTGCTGCGCCTGTGTCATGAGCGGCAAGTGCCGGTGGTTGCCCGGGGTGCCGGCACCGGATTGTCCGGTGGCGCCCTGCCTCTGGAAAAAGGCGTGCTGCTGGTGATGGCGCGTTTCAACCAGATTCTGCACATCGACCCCGCCGCCCGCACCGCACGGGTCCAGCCGGGAGTGCGCAACCTGGCGATTTCCCAGGCCGCCGCGCCGCATGGTTTGTACTACGCGCCCGACCCGTCGTCGCAAATCGCCTGTTCCATCGGCGGCAACGTCGCGGAAAACGCCGGCGGCGTGCATTGCCTGAAGTACGGCCTGACCGTGCACAACGTGCTCAAGGTGGACATTCTCACCGTCGACGGCGAACACCTGACGCTTGGCTCCAACGCCCTCGATTCACCCGGCCTCGATCTGCTGGCCTTGTTCACCGGCTCCGAAGGCATGCTCGGGGTAATCACCGAAGTCACGGTCAAATTGCTGCCCAAACCGCAGTCCGCCAAAGTGCTGCTGGCGGCGTTCGACTCCGTGGAAAAGGCCGGTCGCGCGGTCGGCGACATCATTGCCGCCGGCATCATCCCCGGTGGCCTGGAAATGATGGACAACCTGGCGATCCGCGCCGCCGAGGACTTTATCCACGCCGGTTACCCGGTGGACGCCGAAGCCATTTTGCTGTGCGAACTCGATGGCGTCGAAGCTGACGTTGATGACGATTGCGACTGTGTGCGCCAAGTACTGGAACAGGCCGGCGCCACGGAAGTACGCTTGGCCAAAGATGAGGCCGAGCGCGTGCGTTTCTGGGCCGGGCGCAAGAATGCGTTCCCGGCCGTTGGCCGTTTGTCGCCGGACTATTACTGCATGGACGGCACCATTCCACGCCGCGCCTTGCCCGGCGTACTGCACGCCATCAAAGAGTTGTCGGCCGAATACGGCCTGCGGGTGGCCAACGTGTTCCACGCCGGTGACGGCAACATGCACCCGCTGATTCTGTTCGACGCCAATACGCCGGGCGAACTTGAGCGCGCCGAAACCCTGGGCGGCAAGATCCTGGAATTGTGCGTGAAGGTCGGTGGCAGCATTACCGGCGAACACGGCGTGGGCCGCGAGAAGATCAATCAGATGTGTGCGCAGTTCAACAGTGACGAGCTGACCCTGTTTCATGCGGTCAAAGCGGCATTCGATCCGAGCGGCCTGCTCAACCCCGGCAAGAACATTCCGACCCTGCACCGCTGTGCCGAATTCGGCGCGATGCATGTACACGCCGGACAGTTGCCCTTCCCTGACCTGGAGCGTTTCTGATGCACGGCACAGGCGATTTCGATGAAAGCGGCGCGCTGCTGGAGCAAGTCAATCAGGCGTTGGAAAACGCCACGCCGTTGCGCATCCAGGGCTCCAACAGCAAGGCGTTTCTTGGCCGGGTGACTGCGGGGGAAATACTCGATACCCGTTCGCATCGCGGCATCGTCAGCTATGACCCGACGGAACTGGTGGTCACCGTGCGCTGCGGCACGCCGCTAGCCGAACTGATGCAAGTGCTGGACGCCGCGCAACAGATGCTGCCCTGCGAACCGCCGTCATTCGGCGATGGCGCCACCGTGGGCGGCATGATTGCCTGCGGGCTGTCGGGACCACGACGGCCGTGGTCGGGGTCGGTGCGCGACTTTGTCCTCGGCACTCGGGTGATCACCGGTCTCGGCAAGCATTTGCGATTCGGCGGCGAGGTGATGAAAAACGTCGCCGGCTACGATGTGTCGCGCCTGATGGCCGGCAGCTACGGGACGCTGGGGCTGATCACGGAAGTCTCGCTCAAGGTCCTGCCCAAACCCCGGCAATCGTTGAGCATCAGCCTGGAGATGAACAGCGAGCGCGCCTTGCAGCATCTGGCGCAGTGGGGCCAGCAACCCTTGCCGATCAGCGCCGCCTGTCACGACGGAGAGAACCTGCACCTGCGTCTTGAAGGTGGCAGAGGTTCGGTGTCGGCGGCCCAGGATCGTTTGGGCGGTCAATGGCTGGACAACGCCTACTGGGCCGACCTCAACGAGCAGCGCTTGAGTTTCTTCGATGAGGATCAGCCTCTATGGCGTCTGTCCTTGCCGCACAACACACCTAAACTGTCCCTGCCCGGTCTGCAACTGATCGACTGGGGCGGCGCCCAGCGCTGGCTCAAATCCGACGCCGAAGCGACGTTCATTCGCCAGGTGGTCGAGGAAGTCGGCGGCCACGTGACCTGCTACAGCCACGGCCTGATCGACTGCCCTTTCCAGCCGTTGCCCGGCCCGTTGCTGCGCTATCACCAAAGCCTCAAGCAACAACTCGATCCCCGGGGCATCTTCAACCCCGGTCGCCTGTACGCGGAGCTTTGAACCATGCAAACCACCTTGAGCGAAAGCGCCCGCCGATTACCCCGCGCCGAAGAAGCCGACAGCATCCTGCGCACCTGCGTGCACTGCGGTTTCTGCAACGCCACGTGCCCGACCTATCAGTTGCTCGGCGATGAGCTGGATGGCCCGCGCGGGCGCATCTACCTGATCAAGCAAGTGCTGGAAGGCAACGAGGTCACACAAAAGACCCAGCAGCATCTGGACCGCTGCCTGTCATGCCGCAACTGCGAAACCACCTGCCCGTCCGGCGTCGACTATCACAACTTGCTGGATATCGGCCGCGCGGTGGTCGATGCGGCGGTACCGCGGCCAATCGGCCAGCGTTTGTTGCGCGAAGGCTTGCGTACGCTAGTCCCCCATCCGGACCTGTTCAAAGGCCTGGTCAACAGCGGTCAGATATTCCGCGCGCTGCTGCCCGATGCACTGCAAAGCAAACTGCCGCGCCGCGCAGCACAGACCAAGCCGCGCCCCGCCACCCGCCATGCGCGGCACGTGTTGATGCTTGAAGGCTGCGTGCAACCGGGCCTGTCGCCCAATACCAACGTAGCCGCCGCGCGGGTGCTGGATCGCCTCGGGATCAGCGTCACCCCGGCCCGCGAAGCCGGTTGCTGCGGTGCCGTGGATTATCACCTGGACGCCCAGGCCGCCGGCCTTGATCGCGCCCGCCACAACATCGATGTCTGGTGGCCGAGCATCGAACAAGGCGCCGAAGCCATCGTGCAGACGGCCAGTGGTTGTGGGGCGTTTATCAAGGATTATGGACATCTGTTGGAGCGCGATCCGGCTTACGCAGAGAAGGCCAAGAAAGTCAGTGCGCTGGCCAGGGATCTGGTTGAAGTGTTGCGCGCTGAACCCCTGGAACAGCTCGGCATCCACAGTGCCCAGCGTCTGGCCTTCCACTGCCCCTGCACCTTGCAGCACGCGCAAAAACTCGGTGGCGCGGTGGAGACGGTGTTGGAGCGTCTGGGCTTCAACCTGACCTTCGTGCCCGACGGCCATCTGTGCTGTGGCTCGGCGGGCACCTACTCGCTGACCCAGCCGGAACTGTCCCGGCAACTGCGCGACAACAAGATGAATGCCCTGGAAAGCGGTTACCCCGAAGTCATCGTCACGGCCAATATCGGCTGTCAGTCCCACCTCGACGGCGCGGGCCGCACGCCGGTCCGGCACTGGATCGAAGTGGTCGAAGCCGCATTGTCGCAATAGCGCCCTGGAGAACGCCCATGAAAAGCAAAGCCGTGCTGAGCCAGACCGAAGTGACCCGAATCCTCGCTGCGGCGCGGACCGAAGCGCAAAACAATCAATGGCCGGTGACCATCGCGATCGTCGATGACGGCGGCCACCCGCTGGCCCTCGAACGCCTCGACGGCGCCGCGCCCATCAGCGCCTACATCGCCACCGAAAAGGCCCGCACCTCAGCCCTCGGACGACGCGAGTCGAAAGGCTACGAAGACATGATCAACGGCGGGCGCACTGCTTTTGTCTCGGCGCCGTTGCTGACGTCGCTTGAAGGCGGCGTACCGATCATCGTCGACGGCCAGGTGATTGGCGCGGTCGGGGTGTCCGGAGTCAAGGCCGAGCAGGATGCGCAAGTGGCGAAAGCCGGGGCGCAGTGTCTAAAGTGAGCAGAATGCAAATCTATCCTCCACCATAGATCCCTGTGGGAGCGGGCTTGCCCGCGAAGGCGGCGGCACATCCAGCATCCATGTGTCTGATACTCCGTCATCGCGGGCAAGCCCGCTCCCACAAGGTCCGCGTCAAACCAGCCGAAAAGGAAACGCACAGATGCCCCGTCTCACTGCGAAAGACTTTGCCCCCGAATTGCTGGAGCTCTACGACTATTACGCCCATGGCCTGATCAACCGGCGCGAGTTTCTCGACCGGGCGGCGTTGTTCACCCTCGGCGGGTTGACGGCCAGTGCGCTATTGGCCTCCCTGAGCCCGAACTATGCCCTCGCCGAGCAGGTCGAGTTCACCGACCCGGACATCATCGCCGAGTACATCACCTACCCTTCGCCCAAGGGCCACGGCGAGGTTCGCGCCTATCTGGTTCGTCCGGCCAAGGCCACCGGCAAAGTCGCCTCGGTGGTGGTCGTGCATGAAAATCGCGGGCTCAATCCATACATCGAAGATGTCGCCCGGCGCGTGGCCAAGGCTGGTTTCATCGCTCTCGCCCCGGACGGGCTGAGTTCGGTCGGCGGCTATCCCGGAAACGACGACAAGGGCCGCGCGCTTCAGGAAAAAGTCGACCCGGAAAAGCTCATGAATGACTTCTTCGCCGCCGTCGAATTCATGATGAAACACCCCGCTGGCAGCGGCAAAGTGGGCATCACCGGGTTCTGCTACGGCGGCGGTGTCACCAATGCGGCCGCCGTGGCCTACCCGGAACTGGGTGCAGCGGTGTCGTTTTATGGGCGTCAGCCAGAAGCCAAGGATGTGCCGCGAATCAAGGCACCGGTGATGCTGCACTACGGCGAACTGGACACGCGCATCAACGAAGGCTGGCCGGCCTATGAGCAGGCGTTGAAAGCTGGAGGCAAGACCTATGAGGCCTTTATCTACCCCGGCGCCAATCATGGTTTTCATAATGATTCGACACCGCGTTATGACGAGGCGGCGGCGAAACTGGCGTGGGATCGGACGGTGGAGTGGTTTCGCAAGTATCTGGTTTGATCGGTCGGCAGGGCCGGCCTCATCGCGGGCAAGCCCGCTCCCACAGGTATCGAGTTGAACCTTGTGGGAGCGAGCTTGCTCGCGATGGCGGCATCAAGATTTACCAATCTATTTCGGTTGCGCCACAGTCCGCAGATACGGTTTGTGAGTCTTGAACCCATCCGGATATTTCTTCTTCGCATCCTCGTCAGACACCGACGTCGGAATAATCACGTCTTCGCCCGGACGCCAGTTCACCGGCGTGGCCACGGTGTGCTTGGCATTGAGTTGCAGCGAGTCAAGCAAACGCAGCACTTCATCGAAGTTGCGCCCGGCGCTCATCGGGTAGATCAGCATCGCCTTGATCTTCTTGTCCGGGCCGACCAGGAACACCGAACGCACCGTGGCATTGTCCACGGCAGTGCGCGAGCCGCCGCTGGCGTTCGGGTGAATCATGTCGTAGAGCTTGGCCACCACCAGGTTTTCATCGCCGATCAGCGGATAGTTGACGGCGTTGCCCTGGGTTTCCTCGATGTCACCGACCCACTTGTTGTGGTCGCTGACCGGGTCGATGCTCAGCCCGAGGATCTTGGTGTTGCGCTTGTCGAACTCTGGCTTGAGTTTGGCCAGATAGCCCAGTTCAGTGGTGCAAACCGGAGTGAAATCCTTCGGATGGGAAAACAGGATGGCCCAGCCGTCACCGATCCACTGGTGAAAATTCAGCGTGCCTTCGGTGGTGTCAGCAGTGAAATCCGGAGCTTCGTCGCCAATACGAATTGCCATAATCGATCTCCTTGCAGTAGTGAACAGGGGCGCCCGCGCCATGCTGCGGACAGTCAGGAACTGATCTTCGCGAAACAGTATAGGAGAGCTTTCATGACACGCCGGCGAACGGCGAAATCAGCATGAAAGCCCCGGATTCGTTGGCTATTCCACCAATGCGATCAACTGATGCCGCTGGGCATCGGTGAGCATCGGGCCGAAACCGGCCCCGGCGTTTTCCGCCATGTAGCGCGGGTTGCCAGTGCCGGGAATGACGCAAGTCACCGCCGAATGCGACAAGAGGAATTTAAGCGCCAGTTGCGGCCAGCTCTTGACCCCGACTTGCGCGGCCCAGCCCGGCAGCGGTTTGTCTTTCAATCGACCGAGCAAGCCACCGCCGCCGAATGGCCGGTTGCAGATCACCGCCACGCCGCGCTCGCGGCACAGCGGCAGGATGCGTTTCTCGACACCGCGATCATCCAGCGCATAGTTGATTTGCAGGAAATCCAGCGGCTCGGCCTTGAGCACCGCTTCCACTTCTTCATACGCCGACGCGGTGTAATGAGTGATGCCGATGTAGCGGACTCGGCCCTCTTCCTTCCAGTGACGCAAGGTCGGCAAATGGATTTGCCAGTCCAGCAGGTTGTGAATCTGCATCAGGTCGATGCGGTCGGTCTGCAACAGCCTGAAGGACTCTTCCATCTGCGCGATGCCTTCTTCGCGGCCCCGGGTCCACACCTTGGTCGCCAGGAACGCCGGCGAGCGCGGCTCGTGGATCGACAGCAGTTCACCGGTGGTCTGTTCGGCACGGCCGTACATCGGTGAGCTGTCGATCACCGTCCCGCCCTTCTCGAACAACGCGTGCAGCACGGCGGGCAGTTGTTTGTAGGCCGGATCTTCGGGGGCCACATCAAAACCGCGATAGGTGCCCAGCCCGACGATGGGCAGCGACTCTTTGCTGGAAGGAATGACGCGGGTCTGCATGGTCTTGCCTCCTGTTCCCGTCGACGGCGGGGTTTGCGCGCCGGTCGGACCGAACGTGAAGACCGCCGAAACACCGGCAGCCAGCGTGAGTATTTCTCTACGGGTGTAACCCACAGGATGGCTCATAAATCGTCCCTCGCCCGCCAATCAGGTTTCGACTTGTTGCGCCTGTCGCCGGGCCAGCCACAGACATAACCCGGCCCATAGCCCGGCAAACGGCACGATGAACAGCGCCACCAGGCCGAACCCTGCGCCCATCGTCGTCAAACCGGCGGACAACCAGCCACTGGCGGCATCGCCACCGCGATAGACCAGGGTCTCGATCACGTTCTTGGCCTTGTATTTCTCTTCGCGGCTGACCACCGTCCACAACACTTCCCGCGCCGGGCGCACGATGGCGAATTCCACCGCGCGGCGCAGCCCTTGGGCCAGCGCCACAGTGGCCGGCACCGGCGCCAGTGCCATGGCGGCAAACGCGACGATGGTCGCCAGTGGCATCGCAATCAGGGCTCCGCCAATGCCCACAAAACGGATCAACGGCGCCGTCAGCAGCAGTTGCAGCGTCAAGGTCAGTGCCGACACGATCAAATCGACGACGGCGAAAAATTGCGTCCGGCTGCCCGTATCAGCGTAGCTGCCAGCGACGATCCGACCCTGCTCGAAATACAACAAGGTCGCGGCGCTGGTGTGCAGCAGCATGAACAGCACCAGCCCCAACAGGTACGGAGAGCGCAGGATCAGGGTGATGCCGGCGAGCATGCCGCCGCCCAGGCGCCGTTCGTCGAGTAGTGGATTGCCCGACTGCGATTGCGTACGCAGCAATAACGCCCGATAGCAACGCACGGCGATTTCCAGCAACAGTGCTGCGGCGACGGTCAATGCCACCGGGCCTAGCCGGGTGGCCATGGTCGCCGCCAGCAACGGCCCGATAAACGTGCCGAGGGTGCCACCCGCCGCGATGCAACCGAACAGCCGCCGCCCCTGTTCGCTAGAAAAACGGTCGACCAGCACACTCCAGAAAATCGAGACGATGAACAGGTTGTAGATACTGATCCAGACGAAGAACACCCGACCGACCATCACCGGCGCGACGTGGTTGGCGATCAGCACGCCGAACACCAGCATCGACGCGGCAATCACGCGGTAGATCAACGGCACGAATCGCGTGGCCGGCAGCCGCGAGGCCAACGCACCGAACACCGGCACCATCAGCAGCATCACCACGAAGGTGGCGGTAAACAGCCACTGCAACTTGTCGGCGCCACCTTCAAGACCCAGGGCATCGCGCAACGGGCGCACCAGGTAGTAGCTGGCGAGCACACAGAAATGAAAGGCGAAACCCAAGGCCAGGGCCGCTCTTTCCGATGGCAATACATTGAGCCACTTGAGACCGATGGGCATCGGCGCCCTCCTCTAGCGGCAGCTACACTCTGACAGCACCCGGAGCCGTCAATGCCGCCCACTAACGTTAGCCGAATGTCTCGAACCCTGGTGTTACTCGTCGTCATCCCCGCAGCGGTTTACGTGGCGCTTTGTGTTGCGCTGTTCGTCTTTCAGCGTTCGCTCATTTACTACCCGCAACCCCGCGCCATCGGCTCAGCCGAAACGCTGCTCACGCTGCCCGTCGATGACGCGCAAGTGCTGGTTTCAGTCAGACCGTACGATGGCCCCAAGGCGCTGATTTACTTTGGCGGCAATGCCGAGGACGTCTCGCGGAGCCTGCCGGGGTTCGCCGAAGCCTTTCCTGATCATGCGCTGTACTTCATGCATTACCGAGGCTATGGCGGTAGCAGCGGCTCGCCCTCCGAGGAGGCGATTGCCCGTGATGCCATGACCTTGTTCGACAAGGTCTACGCCGATCATCCGCAAATTACCGTGGTCGGCCGCAGCCTGGGTTCGGGAGTTGCCGTGCGTCTGGCCAGTTCCCGTCCGGCCACGCGACTGTTGCTGGTCACGCCTTACAACAGCCTCGAAGAACTCGCCGCCCGCCAGTTTCGCTGGTTTCCGGTGCAATGGTTGTTGAAAGACAAATTCGAATCCTGGCGCTACGCCTCGCACATCACGGTGCCGACGCGGCTGATTGCTGCCGAACATGACGAGGTGATTCCGGGTTCAAGCACGCAGCGGCTGTACGGCCATTTCGCCAAGGGCATGGCATCTATGCAGGTGATCAAGGGCACGGGACACAATTCGATCAGTGACAGCCCTGAGTATTTCAAGGCGCTGGGGGATGGGTTGTAGCGACAAAAAAACGGTCCGGGCAAGCGCGCCCACGCTTCCCGGACCAAAGGACAACACGCAATCAGAATCTCGGTTTAACCGCTTTCCATTCCGGCTTGTAACGCTGCATCTGCTTCACATCATCGCGCTGGCGAATGCCGCAGGTCAGGTATTGGTCATGCAGCTTGCCCAGTTGATCGTGATCCAATTCCAGGCCCAATCCCGGAGCCCGGGTAATCTTCACGCAGCCATCGACGATCGGAAGTTTGCCGCCCTTGATCACCTCTTCGTCCGGTTCCTGCCATGGGTAATGGGTGTCGCAAGCGTAATCGAGGTTCGGCACCGAAGCGGCGACATGGGCCATGGCCATCAGGCTGATGCCCAGGTGCGAGTTGGAATGCATCGACACGCCGAGGCCAAAGGTCTGGCACATTTTCGCCAGCGCCTGGGTGTCGCGCAGACCACCCCAGTAGTGGTGGTCTGCGAGCACGATCTGCACGCTGTTCTGCGCCACGCTGCGGCGGAACTCGTCGAAGTCGGTGACCACCATGTTGGTCGCCAATGGCAGCCCGGTGCGTTTGTGCAGTTCGGCCATGCCGTCCAGGCCTGGCGTCGGGTCTTCGTAATATTGCAGGTCATCGCCGAGCAATTCGGCCATGCGGATCGAAGTCTCCAGCGACCAGTTGCCGTTCGGATCGATGCGCAGCGGGTAGCCCGGGAAGGCTTTTTTCAGCGCCTTGATGCACGACACTTCATGCTCCGGCGGCAGCGTGCCGGCCTTGAGCTTGATGCTCTTGAAACCGTAGGCCTCGATCATCCGCCGCGCCTGGGCAACGATCTGCTCTTCGTTCAGCGCCTCGCCCCAACTGTCTGGTTTGTAGGGTGAGTCGACGTGCTGCGCGTATTTGAAAAACAGGTAAGCGCTGAACGGAATCTCGTCGCGAATCGCCCCGCCCAGCAAGTCCACCAACGGCACGTTCAACGAATGCGCCTGCAAATCGAGGAACGCCACTTCGAACGCCGAGTAAGCGTTGCTCACCGCTTTGCTCGCATGGGAACCGGGGGCCAGTTCCGCGCCGGCAAGGCTCACCGGTTTGTTCGCCGCCACAGTCGCCTGAACGATGGCGCGCAGTTGATTGAGGTTGAACGGGTCAAGGCCAATCAGCTGGCTTTGCAGCTGTTGCTGGATCGCCAGCGCCGGAGCGTCGCCGTAACTCTCACCCAGACCAATGAAGCCATTGTCGCTTTCGACCTCGATGATCGAGCGCAGCGCAAAGGGTTCGTGAATGCCGCTGGCGTTGAGCAATGGCGGATCACGGAAGGCGATGGGGGTGACGGTGACTCGTTTGATTTTCAAGAGGCTGCTCCCGTTGGATCAGATTTCAGGGCTTGATGACTGACTGGCTTTTTTGCGGCGACGCCTTCTGGCGATGCGCCGGTCAACGCAAGGAGGCTGTCGCCGCGAGGTGCGGTTCGGGCGAAGAAGATCACCACGGCGGCCACCAGCGATGTCGCGGCCAGGCCATACAAACCACCTTCGATGGAGCCGGTGGTCTGCTCGAGGAAACCGAACGCGGTTGGCGCGACGAAGCCGCCGAGGTTGCCGATGGAGTTGATCAAGGCGATCACCGCCGCCGCGATGCGTGCATCCAGATAGCCTTGCGGGATCGGCCAGAACAATGCCGACGCAGCCTTGAAACCGATCGCGGCAAAACAGATGGCGACGAAGGCGAACACCGGCCCGCCGGTGGTGGACATGAACATGCCGAACGCAGCGATCACCAGCGTCACCGCGACCCACGCCTGCTGGTATTTCCACTTGCTGGCCATCGCAGCGAAGCCGTACATCGCGATGATCGAGATGATCCACGGGATCGAGTTGAACAGGCCGACCTGGAAGTCACCGAGGTTGCCCATTTTCTTGATCATGCTCGGCAGCCAGAACGTGGCGCCGTAGATGGTCAGGGCGATGGAGAAATAGATGAAGCAGAACAGCGCGATCTGCTTGTCGGCCAGCAACTTGAACATCGACGGTTTGACCGTCTGCGTGGCTTCGCGGGCCTGTTGCTCCTGCGCGATGGCGGTGGTCAGCGCAGTCTTTTCTTCATCGCTCAACCATTTCGCTTCACGGGGATGGGATTGCAGCCAGAACCAGACAAAACCGCAGAGCACGATCGACGCAAAGCCTTCGATGAGGAACATCCACTGCCAGCCGTGCAGGCTCAAGCCGTTGATGTGCAGCAACGCGCCGGACACCGGGCCGGAGATCACCGAGGCGATGGCCGAACCGCTGAGGAAAATCGCCATGGCCTTGCCGCGTTCGGTCGATGGCAGCCATTGGGTGAAGTAGTAAATGATGCCGGGAAAGAAGCCGGCTTCGGCGGCGCCGAGGATGAAGCGCAGTACATAGAAGCTGGTTTCACCGCGCACGAAGGCCATCGCCATCGCCGCCGCGCCCCAGGTGAACATGATTCGGGTCAGCCAGGCCCGTGCGCCGTAGCGTTGCAGCAGCATGTTGGACGGCACTTCGAAGATCGCGTAACCGACGAAGAACAGCCCGGCACCCAAGCCATAAGCGGCAGCGCCAATACCGAGGTCGGTTTCCATGTGGCTACGGACGAAACCGATGTTGACCCGGTCGATGTAGTTGACGATGAACATCACCACGAACAGCGGCAACACGTGGCGTTTGACTTTGGCCGCCGCGCGGGCCAGCACATTCGGGTCGGGTGGACTCTGCAGGGTTTTCAAGGGGCGACTCCCGATCATTTGTTTTTATAGGGATTGCTTGAGGCGTGGGCCGATCATGGACGCCGACATTGATCCCGTCTAATCTAACTTGGCATTCGATTGATACCTGGATTAGATCAATGTTCGAGCTGACTCAACTGCGCTGCTTCACCACCGTCGCCACTGAACTGAATTTTCGCCGCGCCGCCGAACGGTTGAACATGACCCAGCCGCCGCTCAGTCGGCAGATTCAATTGCTCGAACATCACCTCGGCGTCGCGCTGTTAACCCGCAGTACTCGCAGCGTCGCCCTCACCGCTGCCGGCCGGGCGTTCTTCATCGAAGCGCAGAACCTGCTGGAGCGCGCTCAGCAGGCGGCAGTCACTGCCCGACGGTTCGCCGAGGGCGACATTGGTTCGGTCAATATCAGTTTTGTCGGCAGCGCGGTGTATGAGTTCCTGCCCAAGGTGATTGCCGAGGCGCGTCTGACGCAGCCGCACGTCAAGATCGACCTGTCGGAGATGAACACCTACCAGCAACATGAAGCCCTGCGCGCCCGCCGCATCGATTTGGGTATCGCTCGCGCACCGTTGCTGGAGCCCGGATACTCCACCGAATGCCTGGTGCGTGAACCGTTCGTGTTGGCGGTGCCCAGCACCCACCCTCTGGCAACGGCCGCCAGCGTGTGGGTCCAGGACCTCGACGGCCAACCGTTCCTGATGTATTCCCACGCCGCCTACCCGCCGTTCAACGAATTGCTGACCGGCATGCTGCGCTCGGCCCGCGTCGCCCCGGATTACGTGCAGTGGCTAGGTTCCTCCCTGACCATCCTCGCGCTGGTCAACGCCGCCATGGGCCTGGCCCTGGTGCCGCGCTGCGCGACCAGTGTGGTGTTCAAGAATGTGGTGTTCCGCGATATCGACCTGGGTGAAGGCGTGCAAAGCGAACTGCACCTGATCTGGCGCGAGAACAACGACAACCCGGCGTTCGCCATGTTGCTGGAAGGGATTCGGCGGGCGGTGCGTGAGGGGTGGGGATCGTAGTTTGAGTCTCGCCTTGGGCTGGTGCACCGAGACTGAACCTCGCAATAAAAAAGTGCACATCGCGGTTGTTCCGTAACCACTCGCCATCTCGAAAGCCCCGACAGCAAGGCCTCCCCCGTTCTGGCCCGCTGCTTGCAAACACCCGTTACGCAGTCAACGCAGATTGCACCCTATACGACAAAGGCGCCGTGTAGCCCCCGTTTCGACGGAGGGCCGCATGGCGCCTTTTGCGTTTCCGGGCCGATCAGCTGGCAAAGTTTCGAGGGACGAGGATGGCCGACAAAACCGTACGCAGCGTGTGCCCCTATTGTGGTGTGGGCTGCGGCATTGTCATGCAGGTCGAAGGTAATCGGGTGGTCAAGGTCTCCGGAGACAAGACGCACCCGACGAACTTTGGCCGACTCTGCACCAAGGGTACGACCTGCGGGCAAGCGATTGCCGACTCCGGCCGGATGGAAAACGCTTACTTGCGCCAGGCGCGTGACCGCGACCCGGTGCGGGTTGCCATGGACCAGGCCATCAGCGAAACCGCCAGCAGACTGCGCGACATGCTCGACCTCCACGGGCCGGATGCGTTGGCCTTTTATGTGTCGGGACAGATGTCGCTGGAAGCGCAATACCTGATCAACAAACTGGCCAAGGGTTTCGTCCGCACCAACAACATTGAGTCCAACTCGCGCCTGTGCATGGCCAGCGCAGGCAGCGGCTACAAGCTCTCGCTGGGTTCCGACGGGCCACCCGGTTCCTACGAAGACTTCGACCGCGCGGACCTGTTCTTCGTGATCGGTGCGAACATGGCCGACTGTCACCCGATCCTGTTCCTGCGCATGATGGACCGGGTCAAGGCCGGGGCAAAACTGATCGTGGTCGATCCACGGCGCAGCGCCACGGCAGACAAGGCCGGCCTGTTCCTGCAAATCCGCCCCGGCACCGATCTGGCGCTGCTCAATGGCTTGCTGCACCTGCTGGTGAAAAACGGCCATACCGACCCGGACTTCATCGCCTCGTTCACCGAAGGCTGGGAGGTGATGCCCGAGTTCCTCGAAGACTACGCACCGGACAAGGTCGCCGCCCTTACCGGTCTCGCCGAAGCCGACATTCGCCAAACGGCGCAATGGATCGGTGAAGCGGCCGAGTGGATGAGTTGCTGGACGATGGGGCTCAACCAAAGCACCCACGGCACCTGGAACACCAATGCCCTGTGCAACTTGCACTTGGCTACCGGCGCGATCTGCCGGCCGGGCAGCGGTCCGTTCTCCCTGACCGGGCAACCGAACGCCATGGGCGGACGGGAAATGGGCTATATGGGCCCAGGCCTGCCCGGTCAGCGTTCGGTGCTGGTCGAGGGAGATCGGGCGTTCATCGAGAACATGTGGAGCATCCCCGCCGACAGCCTACCGCGCACGGTGGGCGCTGGCACCGTCGACATGTTCGAGCAAATGGCCGCCGGCCGGATCAAGGCCTGCTGGATCATCTGCACCAACCCCGTGGCGTCGGTGCCTAACCGGCGCAAAGTGATCGAAGGCTTGCAGGCTGCCGAACTGGTCATCACCCAGGACGCCTACCTCGACACCGAGACCAACCGCTACGCCGACATCCTCCTGCCCGGCTCCCTCTGGGCCGAAGCAGAAGGGGTGATGATCAACTCCGAGCGCAACCTGACGCTGATGCAAAAAGCCGTGGAGCCGCCCGGCGAGGCGCTCGCCGACTGGCAGATCATCGCCCGGGTCGCTTGTGAAATGGGCTTCGCCGAGGCGTTCACCTACAGCTGCGCCTCCGAGGTGTTCGAAGAGATCAAACAGGCCTGGAATCCCAAGACCGGCTATGACATCCGTGGCGCGAGTTACACGCGCCTGCGGGAAAAACCGCTGCAATGGCCGTGCGCGGAAAACGATGCCGAGGATCGCCATCCAATTCGCTACCTGAACAACGGCGTGAGTCAGTCACTCAAGGTCGAGGCCGATGGCAGCCGTTCCGCCATCGTTTTCGCCACCGAGCGCGGCAAGGGCATATTCCTCGCCCGCCCGCACATGCCGCCTGCGGAAATGCCGGATGAAGCGTTCCCCTTTGTCCTCAACACCGGGCGCTTGCAGCACCAGTGGCACACGCTAACCAAGACCGGCAAGGTCGCGACCCTGAACAAGCTCAACCCCGGCCCCTTCGTCGAGATCCATCCGGAAGACGCCGCCAGCCTCGGCATTCGCGACAACGACCACGTGGAGGTGCGCTCTCAACGTGGCCGCGCCGTATTGCCGGCCGTGGTCACCGACCGGGTGCGCCAGGGCAACTGCTTTGCGCCTTTCCACTGGAACGATGTGTTCGGGGAAAACCTGGCGATCAACGCGGTGACCCATGACGCGGTCGACCCAATTTCGCTGCAGCCTGAATTCAAGTTTTGCGCGGTCGCCCTGCAACGGGTCGAGCTGATCGAGCATCAGTTTCTCGAAATCCCGGAACCTGTCGCCGACAACCTTTCCCCCTTACCCGAGGAGCCCGTCATGTCGAGTATCGAAGCCTTTGCCGATATCGCCGGCATCAGTCGCCTGCCCTCTCCTGCGCTCAATGATCGTGAGCGTCTTTATCTGGCTGGTTTTGTCAGTGGCCTGCAATCGACGGCGGGCCGGCAGGCGTTGGGCGTTCCGGTGCTGCCTGCCAACGCGCCGCTGGCGGCCGACACCCGGCTTTGGCTGGACGGTGTGTTGGGTGGCTTGTTCAGCCGGATGGATAGCACTGACGCGACACTCTCAGTGATCGACAGCCAACCGACCCTGACACTGTTGTGGGCCTCGCAAACAGGCAATGCGGAAGCGTTGGCCGAGCGTTTTGCCGCACGTTTGCGCGAAAGTGGAATCGCTGTCGAACTGAGCGCGATGGCCGATTTCCCCGCGAGCAAACTCGCCAATACGCAAACCCTGGCGCTGATCAGCAGCACCTTCGGCGACGGCGATGCGCCGGACAACGGTGAAGGTTTCTGGCAGACCTTGAACCGCACAGAAACCCGCTTGGAGTCCCTGCGTTATGCAGTGCTGGCGCTGGGTGATCCCAACTACGACCAGTTCTGCCAGCACGGAAAAAAACTCGATCAGCGTCTCCAGGAGTTGGGCGCCACGCGGCTGCTGGAACGGGTCGATTGCGATACCGAATTCGAAGCGCGTGCGGACCAGTGGTTGGCGGAACTCCAGAAAACCCTGCAACCGGTCGCGGTCGAACCGACTCCGAACGTTGTCGTCAGCCCTGTTTCGACGCCGTGCAAGGCCAAACCTTTTGCCTCTCGATTACTGAACAACCTGCACCTGAACCAGCAGAGCGCGAACAAGGAAACCCGCATGTTTTCCCTGGCGCTAGGCGACTCCGGGTTGAGCTATGAGGCGGGCGATGCCTTGGGTGTATTGCCTCGCAACTGCCCGGAACTGGTCGGTGAAATGCTGCAGCTGACGAGCCTTGGCGCCGACACGCTGGTCAAGGTCGACAAGGTCGGTGAACTGCCTTTGCGTCAGGCATTGACCGAGCATTTCGAGATCGCCCGACCCAACAGCGACACCCTGGCGTTCATCGCTGAACGCAGCCGCAACCCGGCGTTGAAACAGTTGCTGGGCGGTGAGCACAAGGCTGAACTGAAAGACTGGCTCTGGGGCCGGCAACTGGCGGACGTGTTGCAGGAGTTTCCGGTCGACTGCTCGGCCAGTGAATTGCTCGGCACCCTCAAGCGCCTGCAACCGCGGCTGTATTCGATTGCCTCCAGCCCCAAGGCACACCCGCAGGAAGTCCATCTCACCGTGGCCGCCGTGCGCTACGGCAAACGCAAAGGCGTGTCCTCGACCTTCCTCGCCGACCGTGCGCAGAGCACAGACGTGCCGGTGTTCGTCCAGCCGTCGAAGTACTTTCGCCCACCGGCCGATGGCAACCTGCCGATGATCATGATCGGCCCCGGCACTGGCGTGGCGCCCTTTCGCGCCTTCCTGCAAGAACGCCGCGCACGGGGTGACGCGGGCAAGAACTGGCTGTTCTTCGGCGAACAACACGCGGCCAGCGATTTCTACTATCGCGACGAACTGCAAGGCATGCAGCGCGATGGCCTGCTGACGGAACTCAGCCTGGCGTTCTCCCGCGATCAGGCGCAGAAAATCTACGTGCAGGACCGCATCCGCGAACAAGGTGCCGAGTTGTGGCATTGGCTGCAGGAGGGTGCGCAGTTGTACATCTGCGGCGATGCCAGTTGCATGGCCAAGGATGTCGATCAGGCCTTGCGCCGGGTCGCGCAGGATCACGGTGGGCTGTGCACGGAAGGCGCTGCGGATTACTGGCGCCAGTTGAGTGAGCAGAAGCGCTATTTGCGGGATGTCTACTGAAAACCTGGGGCGGCGGGCCTGCTTGCGAAGGTGTGTCAATCGCATCGGTGTCGACTGATAGGCCATCGCGAGCAGGCTCGCTCCTACAGGGGTTGTATCGAGTCAGAGGTACTCGACGTTCCCGTCGACACTGATCGCCTGACCCGTGATATTCCCTGCCGCCGGGGAAGACAGGAACAGCGTCATCGCCGCCACGTCTTCCATCGTGACCATCCGGCGCAGCGAGATTTTTTCCAGGTACTGATCGCGCATGGACTCGAAACTGATGTCCAGCGTCTTGGCCCGCGCATCGATCACCCGATCCATGCGCTCCCCCGCGACCACGCCGGGCAGGATGGCGTTGACCCGAATGTTGTGCGGCCCCAGTTCGCCCGCCAGCGACTTCATCAACCCGACAATCGCCCATTTGGTCGAGGCATAGGGCGTTCTGAACGGATAACCCAACCGACCGGCCACCGAGGACATGGCAATGATGTGCGGGTTCTGACCGGACTGCTTCAGATACGGCACCGCCTTACTGAGGAAGTAATACTGGCTGTTCAGATTGGTGGAAATCGTCTGTTCCCACGCCTCTGCATCCAGCGCCTCGATGTTTCCGGTGGGCCCTGCAATTCCGGCGTTGTTGACCAGGATGTCGAGGCCGCCGAGCAGTGATATCGCCTCGTCCATGATCCGGTCGACGTGTTGCTTGATGCCGACATCCACCACACCACCGTGCATGCCGGGGAATTCAAGCTTCATGCGGTCAACGGCGCTGGCGTTGATGTCGCAGATGTAGACCCGCGCACCGACTTCATGAAACGCCTTGGCGATGACCGCACCGATGCCGGCTGCGCCCCCGGTGATCACCACCTTCAGACCCGGCGGCGGTGTCAGCAAATCAACAATCTTCATGATGCTCTCCTCTTATTCAGTCACCGGCTGCGCCACCAGAACCGGTTCGGCATTGATCGCTTTGGCCAGCAACGGCACCAGCAGCAGCCCCAGAATCGCGGCGCCCACGATCACGTAGAAACCTGATGAACTCAAGCCCGAAGCCTTTTCCGCCAGTCCGAACAGGTAAGGTCCGGCAAAGCCACCGAGCAAACCGATGGTATTGATGAACGCCAAACCTGCCGCCGCCTGAATGCCCTGCAGGCGCTTCATGGCAATGGCCCAGTAGATCGGCAAAACTCCACCGGCGAAGAACGCGGTGGCGGTGAACAGCGCAATGCGCGCCGAGGCGTCATCAATCAGGGTGAATGCCACGGAACTGGCGATCAGACCGCAGGTGAACAGCCCCAGGCAGTAGCAGTCGCGGGCGATCTTGCGATGAATCCTCGGCAGCACCAACACCCCGGCCAGGAAACCGATTCCGACGCTGCTGGACAGCAGGCCGACGGTCAGCGGCGAAGTAATCTGCATCTGCTGGATGATCGACGGCGTGAAGAACACCAGCCCCACGAACGCGACCTGGTTGAGGAAATAGATCAAGCCGATCAGGATCGTTGTCGGGCGCTTCAGCGCCTTGACCCAATGGCCCGAGTATTCATGGGAGTTGGCATGGCCCGGCAGCAGCGCATGGGCTTCAAGGGAATCGGCCTCGGCCTTGGTCAACCAGCGGGCATCACGCGGACGCTCCGGGAGCTTGAACCAAAGGATCACCCCGACAATGATGCTCGGCAGCCCTTCAAGCAAAAACATCCATTGCCAACCGTGCAAGCCGCCGATGCCGTCCATTTTCATCAGCGCACCGCCGATGGGATTGCCGATGACCAGTGCCAGCGCTGGCGCGAGGTAGATCCAGCCAATGGCGATGGCTCGGTCCTTGGGCGCAAACCACAAAGTGACCATGTACATCAGCGCAGGAAACAGACCGGCCTCGGCGATACCCAGCAACACCCGCAGCAGGTAGAACGACCACTCACCCTGGACGAACATCATCGCCGAAGACAATGTTCCCCAGGTCACGGCGATCCGTGCGATCCAGCGCCGCGGCCCGATACGGTGGGCCAACAGGTTGCTCGGCACTTCCAGCAACGCGTAGCCAAGAAAGAAAATCCCCGCGCCCAGCCCGTAGGCAGCGGCGCTGATGCCAAGGTCGGCGTTCAGTGCCGCTTTGGCCAGCGCAACGTTGGTGCGGTCCAGATACGACATGAAGTAGATGGCGCACATCAGCGGGATGAGTCGAGCCATCGCCCGCCGAGTGGCAAGCCAATGGGTCTCAGCGGTACTGAGCATGATCGTCATGGTGAAACCTCTTTTTGTTATTTTTTTGGGTTCTGGCAGAACACTTACAGGTGAACGTTGTGTTTGCCCTTCAGGCCGAGCATCTGCCGGGCTTCGTCGGGCGTGGCGATTTCATAGGACAGCTCTTCGAGAATGTGGCGGATCTTGCGCACCTGCTCGGCGTTGGTCTTGGCCTTCACGCCTTTGGCGAGGTAGATGCTGTCTTCGAGACCGACGCGCACGTTACCGCCCATGATCGCGCCCATGGTCACGAACGGCAGTTGATGCCGGCCCGCGCCGAGGATCGAAAATTCGTAGTTCTGGCGACCGAACAAGCGGTCCGCCGTGGTGCGCATGATTGCCAGGTTTTCCGGGTCGGCGCCGAGGCCGCCGAGGATGCCGAAGCATGACTGGATGAACAGCGGCGGCTTGACCAGGCCTTGCTCGACGAAATAGGCCAGGTTGTAGAGATGGCCGACGTCGTAGCATTCAAACTCGAATCGGGTGCCGTACTCACCGAGCTCCAGCATGATCGCCTTGATGTCCTTGAAGGTGTTCTTGAACACCACGTCTTCCATGCCTTCGATGTGCTCCTGCTCCCAATCATGGTTCCAGGTGGAAATCTTGCGGGCGATCGGGTGGATCGAAAAGTTCATCGAGCCCATGTTCAGCGAACACAGTTCCGGTTTGGCGATCAGCGGATAGGCAAGACGCTGCGCCAGGGTCATGCGCGTGCTGCCACCGGTAGTGATGTTGATGATCGCATCGGTGGCCTGGGCGATGGCCGGAACGAACTGGCTGAATACCGCCGGGTCCGGGGTCGGTCGACCATCCAGAGGATCGCGTGCATGCAGGTGCAGGATCGCCGCGCCGGCTTCAGCGGCCTCAATGGATTGCTGCTCGATGTCGGCCGGCGTCAGCGGAAGATATTCGGACATCGATGGTGTGTGCGTCGCACCTGTGATCGCGCAGGAAATGATGACTTTGCGGCTCGGCTGACTCATGTAGGTGACCTGTCTTGTTATTGGATTTGGCAAGTGCGATGAAGATCGAAGAGATTCGCAGCCACTGCTTGTGGGATGAAGCTTATTGAATTTTCAGCGCTCAGGTAAGATCATTATCGGACACCTATAGATCCCTAAGGGACAGCGTCAGGAGCCCCCATGCCACCGAAAATGCCGTTGTTCAATGAACGCATCTACGCCCCTTACAAGATTGCCGCGCTGGTGGAAGTGCTCAGCGAACAGGGCATCGCGCCTGCAGACAGTTTGAGAGGCAGCGGTGTCGACGAGGACAAAATCTACGACGCCACGGCGCTGACCTCGGTGCGCCAATACGCGACGGTGTGCGGCAATGCGCTGTCGCTGTCCAAAGATCCGGCCACGCCGTTCAAGACCGGGTCGCGCCTGCATCTGTCCGCTTACGGCATGTATGGCTATGCGCTGATGTCATGCCTGTCGCTGCGCGACTATTTCCGGCTCGGCGTGAAGTACCACTCGCTGGCCACGCCCACGCTGACCATCGAATGGCACGAGTACGAAGACGAGGCCGTGTGGACGTTCCCGGATGCGTCCAACCCGAGCCCTTCGCGGGAGATCAAACAGTTCCTGATCGAGCAGCAGTTCACCCAGCACGTGACTCATCTGCAGGATGTGTTCGGCCAGAGTTGCCCGCCGACCAAAGCCTGTTTTTCCTATCCCGCGCCGGCCCACGCAGACATCTATCCGCAATACCTGGGATGCCCGTGCATTTTCGATCATGATCAGTGCGAGCTGCATTACGACAGCTCGATCCTCGATCAAAAACCACATCTGGCCCACCGCCTTACCGCGACGGTGCTGCAAGAGACCTGCGACCGGTTGATTGGTCAGGCGAAGGTGTCTTCGGGGATTTCCGGCGAGGTGTACCAGATGATGATGCAGACGCCCGGCGAATTCCCGAGCATGGAAGCGGTGGCTGACAAGCTGCACATGACCACCCGCAGCCTGCGCCGCAAACTCCAGGAAGAAGACACCTCGTTCGTGGCGATTACCGATGACGTGCGTTGCTCGCTGGCCATGGAATATCTCAAGACAACGATCATGAGCACCGACGATATCGCCCTGTTGCTGGGCTTCTCAGAGCCTACGAACTTTCGACGAGCCTTCAAGCGCTGGACCGGGAAAACCACAAAGGAATATCGCCAGGGCTGAAGTCATGCTTCATCCCTGACGTGGGTTTGGCAGCTTAGAAAATCGACACCGGGTAACTGACGATCAAGCGGTTTTCGTTGAAGTCCGCCAGGCTGAAATCACGCTTGATCACCGAGTTGCGCCAGCGCAGGGA
Source organism: Pseudomonas sp. MAG733B (assembly GCF_036884845.1). Classification (NCBI taxonomy): domain Bacteria; kingdom Pseudomonadati; phylum Pseudomonadota; class Gammaproteobacteria; order Pseudomonadales; family Pseudomonadaceae; genus Pseudomonas; species Pseudomonas sp. MAG733B. The sequence continues at coordinate 3,183,888 of NZ_CP145732.1, read as the reverse complement.
CAGGTTTTTCAGCGCGCCGCTTTGCAAGACATAGGTCAGCTCGGACTCGCGCCCCCACTCCTTGCCATCGGTAACGCCACCGGAGTGAACATTCGAGCCGCTGATGTAGCGGTTCATCAAGGTCAGGCCCGGTACGCCCAGCGCGACGAAATCGAAGTCGTGGCGCAATTGCCAGGAGCGCTCGTCAGCGAAGTCATAGCTGTTGCTGAAGCTGTCGTTGGCCAGCGTCGCCCCGCTCGTCCCGTTCAAGCGCATCCAGTTATCGCCATCGACCTTTTGCAGCCCGAGATAAAAAGTGCTGGCCTGAAAACGTGCCGACAGCAACGCCGAATAGGTTTTGTTATCCAGTTCGCCGGCAAGTTTTTTCCCGTCATCCTCGCCGCTGAAAAACCCCAGGTTCGCCCCCAATACCCAATCGCCTGCTTTCTGGCTATGGGTGAAATTGAAATAGCGCTGGTGGTAGATGTCTTCCAGTTGCGCATACCACGCGCCGACCTGACTTTGATTGTCATTGAAGGCGTATTCCACACCGGAAAAGTTGAAACGGTCGGATGTCACGCCCGGACGATTGAACATCGACATCCGCTCCATGCTCGCATCGTTACGCGGGCTGTTACCGCGAAACTGACCGCCGTAGAACGTGAAGTTGTCCAGGTCTTTTGAAGTGATTTGCGCACCGCGAAACGTTTGCGGCAGTGAGCGACCGTCATCGGAGCGAATCACCGGCAATGCAACGACCCACTCACCAATCTTCGCCTGGGTTTTGGCAAAACGTACTTTCGCCGCCACCGCCAGGCGCCCGAAATCGTCCGCTGGCCGGCCGTCATCATGCACGGGCAGCAGTTGCGTATTGGTGGTGCCTTTCCCGCCATCGAGTTTTTGCGAATACAGCCCCAGCGCATCAAGGCCAAAGCCGACCGTGCCCGAGGTAAACCCCGAGCGGGCATCGAGGATCACACTTTGCGTCCACTCCTCGGCCTTGGCCTGAGGATAGGCGCTCTCGGTAAAGTTGCGGTTGATGTAGTAGTTGCGCAGGTTGGCGTTGACGTGGGCATCTTCAAAAATGCCTTCCGCAAAAGCAGGAAGACTGGTTAACGAACCACTGAGTGCCAGAAGCTTCAACGACGTCGAAACAGTCTTCGTATTGATCAGGGCGCAATATCGCATGGGGGACTCTCTTTTATTTTTATTGGGAGCTTGCAGGTGTTGCCAGGACCGTCGATGGCCTTTTTCCAGGCGCAACTTCGCGTTGGCCAGGCGTCGTTGATTGACGCTGCCAAACCTTCATCGACTGTTTTTTCACGAGGCGATACTAGCGAGAATCTGGCGGATTCAAAGATCAATACCAGACATCATGAGATCTTAAAGGGACATTCTGAACAGCTTCGATGGCCGACCGAAAAAACAAAAAATCCCTCAGGGTTCAATAACCCTGAGGGATTTTCATTGGCTGGATGACGCTCAAGCGTGCACGACCACCATTTTCCCGCCCGCCTCGTTCGCTTCCATCACGCGATGCGCCTCATGGATCTCTTCAAACCGGAAGACCCGCGATGGTTTGACATCCAGGCGCCCTGCCGCCACGTCCTGGGCGATGGCCTGCAAGGGCACGTCCGCCAGTGGGAACCCGGCGGTGCCGAACACGAAACTGCCGAAAAAGGTGAGGTAGACCCCGCTCGCCATTTGTAGCAGTGGATTGAACTCAGCGATCGGTGCCAGCCCACCCAACCATCCCGCCAGGCACACTTTGCCGCCCCGGCGCACGATCGACAATGAATCGATCACTGTGCTGTTGCCGACCAGATCCAGTACCGCGTCGAACTGTCCCGAGTCGACAATTCGACCGGACAACCCGGCGCCCTCCAGCTCCACGCGCACGGCGCCCAACGCTTCGAGCATGGCAAAGCGCTCAGCGTTACGCGATGTCGCGACCACGTGTGCACCGGCGTTGACGGCCAGTTTCACCGCTGCCTGACCGAAAGAAGAGGTTGCGCCTCTGATCAGCAATTTTTGCCCTGGCGCCAGCTCAAGATTACGAAACAGGCAGGTCCAGGCGGTCGCATAGGTTTCCGGAATGGCGGCCAGTTCTGACCATGGCAAATCGGCCTCGATCAACGCCACATTCGACACTGGGGCCCGAGTGTATTGCGCGTAGCTGCCGTTGATCGTCCGGCCCAAACCACCCATCAGAGCAGCGACTTTGGCACCGACCGGAAACTCGCCACCCGGGCATGACTTGACCAGTCCAACGCATTCGATACCTGAAACCGGTGCAGCTTCAGCCCATTCCCCGCGGCGCATGTGCATTTCCGCATGGTTGATACCGAAGGCCTTGATTTCGATCACCACATGGCCCGCCATCGCTTCGGGCTCAGGGATGTCTTTGTAGACAAGGCTATCAATGCCGCCGAATTTTTCCAGAACGATTGCTTTCATGATGTCTGTCCCAAGTCGAGCTGATAAGTAACCATACCGAACACGATTTAGAGGTTACGAGCAAGGCAATAACTTGTCAACACACATTAGAGTGGTTACGCTGACCGGTATCCAATCACCCCTTCAAGGGACACTCTCATGAGCAGCACACCCCGTGGCCCGGCGATGTTCCTGGCCGATGCCGCCGCCCTGGACTACCTGAACTCGATCGCGACGCCCATCGATGAGCCGGTGGACTGGATCGACGATGGCGCCGGCTGGCTGGAATGGCTGAAACAGGCCGGCTGGGTAGAGCCCGAAATTCTCCAGCGGATGCAAGCGCAGGCCATGCCGGGCGAGCTGGAAATGGTCGCGACACAGGCCCGGTCGCTGCGGGAATGGTTTCGTGGCTTCGTCGTCAAATACAAAGGCAAACCGCTGGACGCTTCGGCCCTCGCGGAGCTGGAGCCCTTGAATCGCCTGCTCGAACGGGACGAGAAATTTACCCGGATCGCCCTGCAGGACGGCGACTCGCCCAAGCTCGCATGGCAGTTCCAACGACGTTGGCGTGGCCCGGACTCCCTGCTGCTGCCCCTAGGCGAAGTCCTCGCGGAGTTTGTCTGCACCGAAGACTTTTCCGATGTGAAATGCTGCGAAGGCCCCAGTTGCACGCTGATGTTCGTTGACCACACCCGTGGTAGAAAACGTCGCTGGTGCAGCATGGCTGTCTGCGGCAACAGAGCCAAAGCGGCCGCGCACCGCGAGCGGCAGAAAAACGCATCCGGCTCCTGATACGCCAAATCCATCCCCTCTCCCTCAAAAAATAGTAACCCGTCAAAATACACTTGACGGGTTATTTATTCGCGTGCAAAAGTCATCCTTGCAAACCACTTAAACACCACCAAAGCGGTTACGAGGTAATCCATCATGGCCAACATGACTCCAGGCATTGCATCCATCAGCTACACATTTGCCGACGTTGACGGCGTCCGCGTCTTCTACCGGGAAGCGGGCGACCGGGCCAATCCAACCCTGTTGCTGTTGCATGGCTTTCCAAGTTCATCCCACCAGTTTCGCCAGCTCATTCCCCTGCTGTCCGAACACTTCCATATCGTCGCGCCGGACCTGCCGGGTTTTGGTTTCACCGAAGTGCCCGATCAGCGTCAGTACGTGTACAACTTCGATGCACTGGCGCAAACGCTGGAGCATTTCGTCGACGCCCTGGGCCTGACGCGCTATGCCATGTATGTATTCGACTACGGCGCACCGACCGGCCTGAGGCTGGCGGTGAAGCATCCCGAACGAATGACCGGTCTCGTCTCACAAAATGGCAATGCCTACCTTGAGGGACTGGGCGATGCGTGGGCGCCGATCAAGGCCTACTGGGCAGAGCCGTCAGCCGAAAATCGTCAGGCGATTGCCGATGCGGTCCTGCATTTGGCCGGTACTCGCTGGCAGTACGAACACGGTGTCAGCACGCCGGAAGCTATCGCCCCCGAGTCCTACACCCTCGACGCCTTGCTGCTGGAACGGCCCGGCAACAAGGACATTCAACTCGATCTGTTCCTCGATTACGCGAACAACCTCGAACGCTACCCGCAATTCCAGCGTTTTTTCCGCGAGCGGCAAATTCCGACGCTGGCGATCTGGGGCAAACACGATCCGTTTTTCATCCCGCCGGGCGCCGAGGCGTTCAAACGCGATAACCCCAACGCCATCGTTGAATTGCTGGATACCGGGCACTTTGCGCTGGAGACGCATGTCGATTACATCGCCAAGCGCATCATCGAAGAGCTTGGCGACGTTGTGTAAGTGAAAGGTCAGGCGGATGCGAGGGTGCATCCGCCTGCAACCCCGAATCAATTCACCGAAGGAAAATCGATATCGGTGTCATTGATACGGTTGAAGGTGTTGGTGAAGATGGTCATCGCAACCGCCAGGGAGATCTCGAGCAGTTGCCCCTCGGTGTAGCCCGCGGCGCGAATAACGTTGTACTCCTGATCCTTGATCGTCCCGTTAGTCTCATGCAGATTCAGCACGAAGTGCACCAGCGCATCACGCTTGGCGTCGCCGGTGCTTTGACCCAGACGGATTTTCTTGAGGGTGTCTGTCGTCAAACCCACCATCTTGCCCAGCATGACGTGCGCCGCCACACAGTAGTCGCAACCGGTCCGCTCGCTGATCAACAACTTGATGGTTTCCAGGTCCTGTTTGCTCAGGCTGCCGGACGCGAGTGTTGCTTCGGCATTCAGCACTGCCGTCAAAAGAGCCGGGTTCAGATGACCGATTGCTGCGAACAAATTAGGCACGGTGCCGCCTGCGATTTTCTTGACTTCGGCATAGGCAACGGCGGTTGCACCGGTAGCGGAGGCAACAGCTGGAACAGTGATACGGCTCATGGTGGGAATCCTTCAGCAGTGGTTAGGAGTCGCCACTTTAGGACAAGTTTTTGAGCTTGTTCAGTCTCATAATTATCAATATAGTGCTCTAACGTCTCAATGATGAACGAATATGAATCCTCAATCAGATTGGCTCAGTCGCCTGATAAGCATGATGACGGTCCGGGGTCAGCTGGAGCTGCGCTGCTCCTACGGCGCACCGTGGGAAGTGGTCTACGACGAATCGAATGCAGGTGAAATGCCCTACCACGTCGTCCTCAGTGGAACTGCATTACTGGAGAGTCCGGGTACCGGGCGAGCGCAGCAACTCGGTGCGGGTGACATCGTGATGTTTCCTCATGGCTCGGGGCATGTTCTGCATGACGGCAGTGGTGTATCCCCTGCCCCGGCACATTACCTTGGCGACCTCAATCTGACATACAGCGAGAATACGGGGACAGGCGAACGTCTGGACATGCTCTGCGGACGCTTCATCCTCGCGCCACCGCATGATCGTTTCATTCGTGATTACTTGCCTACGCGGCTCGTCGTCAGGACCTCGAGAGACGATTCGCGACGCAGTGAAACCTCCACTCAACTGGCGGGTTTGCTGGCGTTGATGCGTGCCGAGTCCAACACCAGCCAACTGGGCGGCCATGCAATGTTGAATGCGCTTTCGGCAGCGCTCTTTACCCTGACGTTGCGCATGGCGAGCGAGTCGGATGAGGCCCCAATCGGATTACTGGCTTTGGTCGGGCACCCCCGCCTGGCTCCCGCACTGACGGCCATGTTCAATGACCCGGCGCACCCCTGGACACTTCCGGAACTGGCGGGGCTCTGCAACATGTCGCGCGCAACGCTGGTCCGCCACTTTCAGGAAAAGGTCGGGCGATCGGCCAACGATCTCTTGACCGGGATTCGCATGACGCTGGCCGCCAACGAATTGAAGAACCCCAATGCATCGACCGAAGCCGTCGCGGAGACGGTGGGTTACCAATCGGTGGCCGCGTTCAGGCGCGCCTTCAGCCAGCACATGGGCATGACGCCCGGTGAGTGGCGGCGGTCAAATCGGCGTAATCCAGTTTGAGACGATAGAGCATCTATTTGAGAATTCACGATCCCGATAATTTCAATTACCCATCGTAAAGTGGGCTGGTCATTGCGATCAGCCAAATCACGCACTGACATCAAGAACATTCTTTTAAGTGAACCAAGGAATCAGTCAGTCATGAACGCTTTATTCAACACCCTCGCCAATTCCGGCCTGCTCAAACGAGACCTGGACTTTCATCTGGTGCGAGCCTCGATGGTGATCATCTTCCTGTTCTTTGGTTACCAGAAATGGTTCCAGTACGAAGCCGATGTACTGATTCCCTATATCAGCAACGGCCCATTGGTTTCCTGGATGTACCCGGCCTTCGGTGTGCGTGGCGCAAGCTGGTTTCTCGGCGTGGCGGAGTGGACGTTCGGCGCGTTGCTGTTCGCCGGTTTCTGGAGCAGGAAGCTCGGAGCACTTGGTGCATTCGGTTCGATCATCACCTTCCTGGGCACCGTGACGATCATTCCATTCATGCCTGACGGATGGGCTGAATCGGCTGGCGGCTTTCCTGCGATGGTCGGCAACATTCCGTTCCTTATGAAGGACGTCGTTCTGCTCGCGGTATCCATCTACCTGTTGAAAGAGGATGTGCAGCGCATATTGTTCAACGACATGCGCAAAGTCTGATGGGCCACTGATACGTCCGTCGGACAGCGGGCCTCATGAGCAAATAAGCCCTCGCGCCCCGTGAACCTTGTTCCGGGGCGTTAGTCATAGAGCGGCGAATATTTCTCCCCCCTATCGTTGTCATCTCATCAGAGCTGTCCGCACCATGCGCCAAACCGCCCTCGCCTTGCGCTTCACTTCGCTGTGCCTGTTGACCTCGATCCCTCTTTTCGCCAGCCCAGCCCACGCCGGCGCGGAGCGAGAACTGGTGGAAGCCATCAACGATTATCGAGCCCACCCGGAAAACTGTTCGCGGCGTCCCGCCCAACGCCTGTCGCCGCTGGCACTGAAGTCCAATTTAGCGCTGCCGATCGGTTATGGCGGCGGTTTGCGGGAGCGTTTGAAAGATTCGGGGTATCAGGCGGTGGCCGTGCGCTCTATCCGCGTGGTGGGTGCGCAGGATGCCGAAGAGGCTTTCGACCTGCTGCTGGACGACCATTGTGCCGCGTTGCTCGATAGCCAGTACGCCGACATTGGCGTCAGTCGCAGTCGCGGTGAGTGGCAAGTTGTGTTGGCGCAGCCGGTGCTCGACCGACAGATGGGCGACACACGCAGCGTCGGCAAAACCTTGCTGGCACAGGTCAACGCCGCCCGCGCCAAACCGCGAATGTGCGGTCGCCAGCGCTTCGCCGCCGCTCGGCCCTTGGCCTGGAACGCGAGCCTTGGCGCTGCCGCACAAGGGCACAGTAAAGCGATGGCCTACGGCAACTATTTCGCTCACCGCGATCCCGATGGCGACACCGCGGCCGACCGGGCAAGAGCGGCTGGTTACCGTGGCCGGCAGATCGGTGAAAACATCGCCGCCGGCCAGGGTTCACCGAATAAGGCGATGGCCGGATGGCTCGCTAGTCCCGGACATTGCGCCAACCTGATGAATCCGATGTTCACCCAGGTCGGTGCAGGTTATGCGACCGAGGCGCGCAGCGACGAAGGGGTTTACTGGACGATGTTGTTCGGGGCGAAATGATTGGCCTGATTCGCGACACCTCATCAGGCGGCTACTTGACCAGTCGGGTTTCCTTGGACGGCCGATAGCCGAAATAGGCGCTGTAGCACTTGCTGAAATGGCTCGGTGAAACGAAACCACAGGCAACCGAGACTTCAACGATGGTCAACGTGGTGTGCTGCAGCAGTCGGCGGGCTTCGGTGATCCGCAAGTCCATGTAATAGCGCTGGGGTGTCGTCCCCAGCTGCTCTTTGAACAGACGCTCGATCTGCCGGCGCGACCGACCGGCGTAGAGACAGAGGGCGTCCATCTCCAGCGGCTCCTCCAGATTGGCATCCATCAGGTTGACCACTTCCCTCAGCGGACCACAAACCGACACATTGAGCGTGGGTTTGATGCGCCGGTAACGCGAAGCTTCAAACGCCAGAATGTCTTCGATGCCGTCAGTCAGCGCTTTGTCGTGCAAGCCCTTGATCCACTCCAGCGCCATATAAAACGCGCCGTTTGGGCTGGACGCCGTCAGGCGGTCGCGATCGACCACAAAGGTTTCACTGGTGACCTGGGCCAGTTTGGCGATTTCCGCCAGCGCGGGACGGTGTTCCGGGTGAACCGCGCAACGATAGCCGTCGAGCAAACCAGCTCGCCCGAGGAACCAGGCGCCATTCCACACGCCAGCCAACTTGACACCCAGTTCGGCGGCACTGATCAAGAGACTGATCAGCGTATCGTCGGCCTTGAGGGCCGTGCGGTAACCACCGCAAACAACCAACAAGTCCAGGTCTTGAATCGCGGCCTGACTGAGGCAGGCATCGGGACGAATGACCAGGCCCAAGTCGCTGATCACTTCCCCTTCAGTCAACCCGAAGGTCTTCGTGGAAAACAGCTCAGGCCGCAGCAGATTGGCGGTGATAATCGTATCGAGTGCCTGGGTAAACGCCGGCAACGAGAAATGCTCCAGCAGCAAGAACCCTGCCCGGGCCTTTACTGATTGGCCTTCATGTTCATTGAGGTAGCGAAGGTTTTTACCCTTCATGGCACCGCTGAACTGACGTCGCTCTACCAACGCTCGCCTCGCTTGGTCGTGTTGATGGGGTGTGATTCAACGCCTTATTACGCGTCAAAAAAACACGCGCCTGCGGATGCTGGGCGCGCGTGCTCTGTTTACGCCTGTTGAAACCCGTGAGCAAGTGGGTCTTCCATCGACAGTAGGCTAAGGCGTTCAGCACCCAATCATTGCAAAGGCGAAAACGGCGCGGGCAAGCAGATCGTCGAGCGCATGTCGCGCAGTTGCGGGCCGGAGTTTTCCGGCGGCCAGACGCCATCGGTCACCGCCTCGGCGCGCACTCGTTGGCGCTGTTCCAATGAAGCCCACGGCCAGATATGCAGATAGCGCGGCAGTGAACCGTCGGTGGCGTAGAACGCGGCATATACCGGCGAATACTGCTCGGCGGTTCGCGGCCCGATGGCTTTGTTCCAGCCGTCGAGGGTGGGTTGCAAGCCGCTGCTGATCAGATCGTAGACGCGCAGCTCGTAGTACGGGCCATGTTTGCCTGCACTCAAAGGCTCAAGAAAGGGAAACAGTGTGTAATTTTCGATGCGCAGATCGGTGATGAACTCGTTGATGCCGAACGCCTCGCCGCTCAACAGAAAGCGCTCGCGCTCGGCTTGCCTGGTACGTTCATCTTCATAGCCGCGCAACACGGCAATCTGGTTCAACTGCCCGAGCTCCGAAGCCCAGCACCCCATCAACGTGCCGCCGACATCCGGGCTATCCAGCGCAGCCTCGATTCGCACCAGCGCATCGGCGACGGTTCGCACACGCACCGTCAAGGTAATCAGTTCAAAAAAACGCATAAAGACTCCGGCAATTATCAGCTCGGGCACAGCCTATGCCAGCGTTCGGGGTCGAGATATTGAGAGGAACAGCCGTGCGCTAGGTAATTTCTTTATCGATGGGCGCTGACCTTTCTGACTATTCACAAATCGTGGGCAATGCCTTCACTTAATGACGCTTGATGCGATATTCGCGACGAATATGCTGTTGGTACGTTGTACCCGTGATCTCGCACAAGACGAATAAAGAGCCCACTCCATGACCCGCCCAAGAACGCTCTACCAAAAGCACATCGACAGCCACACCGTTTGCGCGCTCGACGATCAGGGCCATGTGCTGCTGTACATCGATCGCCAGGTCGCCAACGAATACACCAGCCCGCAAGCCTTCAGCGGCCTGCGCGAATCGGGACGAAAAGTCTGGCGTCCGAGTGCGACGCTGGCCGTGGTCGACCATGTCAATCCAACCGCTCCCAATCGCATCGCCACGATGCCGGATGCCGGTGGCGCCCGTCAGGTGTCTTACTTCGAAGAGAACTGCCGCGATTTCGGCATCGAGCTGTTCGATGTGCTGGATAAACGCCAGGGGATCGAACACGTCGTCGCCCCCGAACAGGGCTTTATCCTGCCCGGCATGGTGGTGGCCGCCGGTGACAGCCACACCACCACTTACGGTGCCCTCGGGGCTTTTGGGTTCGGCATCGGCACGTCGGAAATCGAGCATCTGCTGGCCTCGCAAACCCTGGTCTACAAACGCCTGAAAACCATGCGCGTGACCGTCAACGGTTTGCTCGGCAGCGGCGTGACGTCCAAGGACATCATCATGGCCCTGATCGAGAAAATCGGTGCCTCGGGCGCCACCGGTTATGCGATTGAGTTCACCGGCCCGGCGATCACCGACCTCAGCGTCGAGGCGCGCATGACCATTTGCAACATGGCCGTGGAGGCTGGCGCCAGGGGCGCGTTCATGGCGCCGGATGCCAAGGTTTTTGCCTATCTGCAAGACAAACCGCGCGCGCCCAAAGGTGAGTTGTGGACCCGGGCAGTCGCTAAATGGCAGGCACTGCACAGCGATGAAGGCGCCGTGTTTGATCGCGAAGTCATCCTCGATGTCGCGGACCTGGAACCCATGGTCACTTGGGGCACCAGTCCCGATCAGGCCGCGCCGGTGGGCAGTCACGTGCCGGACCCGGCAAGCCAGCCCGACCTCATCCTGCGCCAAGGGATGCAGCGTGCCCTCGACTACATGGGCCTGACGCCCGGCATGCCGCTGAGTGATGTGGTGATCAGCCATGCCTTCATCGGTTCCTGCACCAATGCGCGCATCGAAGACTTGCGTGACGTTGCCCGCGTCGTGCGCGGCAAACGCGTTGCATCCCACGTACGGGCGATGATCGTTCCGGGTTCGACGCTGGTGCGCAATCAAGCTGAAAGCGAGGGGCTGGCGCAGATTTTCCTGGATGCCGGTTTCGAGTGGCGGCAATCGGGTTGCTCGATGTGCCTGGCGATGAACGACGACGTGCTCGCCCCCGGCGATCGTTGCGCTTCGAGTACCAATCGCAACTTTGAAGGTCGACAAGGCGCCGGTGCGCGCACCCATCTGATGAGCCCGGCCATGGTCGCGGCTGCGGCGATCACCGGGCATTTGACTGACGTCCGCTCGTTCGCTCTGGAGGCTTGAGCATGCAACCTTTCACTAACGTCAGCGGCAGCGCCGCCCCACTTCTCGCAGGCAACATCGACACCGATGTGATCATGCCCAAGCAGTTTCTCAAGGGCATTGATCGCAAGGGACTGGATCGCGGATTGTTCTTCGATGTGCGGTTTCTGCAATCAGGCGAGCCCAACCCGGATTTCATCCTCAACCAACCGGCCTGGAACGACGCCGCTTTTCTGGTTGTCGGTCCGAACTTTGGTTGCGGGTCAAGTCGTGAGCATGCGGTGTGGGGTCTCAAGCAAGTGGGGATCAGAGCCTTGATCGGCACCAGTTTTGCCGGGATCTTTTACGACAACTGCCAGCGTAACGGGGTGTTGGCGATTCAGCTGTCCGAAGCTCAGCTCAAGCAGATTGCCGATGTGGTCAGCGTCGCAACGACGGCACAGATCAGCGTCAATCTACCGGAGCAAACCCTCGAACTGGCGGACGGCAGCGTGATCCCGTTCGAAATCGATCAACTGCGCAAGCAATCGCTGTTGCTGGGGCTCGATGCCATCGGCACCACGCTGCAACGTGCGGAGCAGATTCGCCAGTTTGAAGCAAAGCATCTGGCGGAGAATCCCTGGTTGTAAAATGCTTTACCTGTAGGAGCTGCCGCAGGCTGCGATCTTTTGATATTGCTTCTTAAAAACAAGATCAAAAGATCGCAGCCTGCGGCAGCGCCTACACGAGTTCGTCATTCAACCGAGAGACCGCGAAAGTACTCTTCCAGAAACTCGACGCACACCCGCAGTTTCGCCGACTGACTGAGGCGAGTCGGATAGACCGCCCAGACATTGGCACTCTCGGTGTAGTCGTGCAGCACTTGCACCAGTCGCCCTTGCTCCAGCATCGGTCGAACGTCCCACATCGAACGCAACAGAATCCCGCCGCCGCTCAACGCCCACTCCAGAACAATCTCGCCGCTGTTGGAAGACAACGGGCCACTGACGCGCACCGATTCCTCCTGCCCATCACGGGTCAGGTTCCACACGCCAAAAGCGTTGTTGCGTTCTTTCAGCACCAAACAATCATGGTCTTTCAAATCAGCCAGCGATCGCGGCGTGCCGCGCCGCGCCAGGTACTCCGGCGTTGCACACAGCACGCGACGGTTACTCACCAGTTTGCGACCCAGATGCTGACCCGGCAGGTCATCGCCCACCCGAATCTCCAGATCGAAGCCTTCGCCGACGATATCCACCACGCGATCAAAAACGTCCAGACGAATCTCGAGTTTCGGGTAGGTCTGCGACAGTTTGCAGATCGCCGGCGCCACATGATTGCGGCCGAAACCGAAGCTGCTACAAATGTGCAACGAGCCCATGGGCTGCTGGCGTGCTTCGGAAATCTCACCGACAAAATCATCGAAATCGCCCAACAACTTCTCGGCCCACACCCGCACCCGCTCACCGTCGTCGGTTAGCGCGATGCGGCGTGTGGTGCGGTGCAACAACCGGGTCGACAGCGTGGTTTCCAGCACCGAAATGCGTTTGCTGATGTAAGCCGGCGAGTAGCCCAGCTCTTCAGCGGCGCTGGCGAAGCCATTTTTACGCACGACGGTGAGGAAAACCTTGAGGTCTTCGGGCAAGGGAAATTGATCACGATTTGTGTTCATGGGGCTCATTCAGGTGCTGTTCTCACGCTCTTTGCGAAAGATACCACCGAAGTACCCGGTAGCAACCCAAGTCTGAGCGTGCGTATTTCTTCTACCTGACACTAGCCGCTACAGTAGCGACACACTTCAAGGAATTTCCAAGCATGGATGAGTTACATCAGGGCAGTTGCCTTTGCGGCACGGTCAAATACTGCGTATCGACCGAACTGAAAGCCGTCACTCACTGCCATTGCAGCATGTGCCGAAAAAGCCATGGTGCAGCGTTCGCAACCTATGCGAGTGCTCCGGCGTCGGCGGTTTCCATCGTGGCCGGTGCGCAGATGCTCAAGGGTTATGAGTCGTCGGAAGGTGTCTTGCGTCAGTTCTGTTGCAACTGCGGTTCTTCGCTGTTCTGGTCTGACGCAAAGGGATCGTATTCGCAGTGGATGTCGATTGCCATCGCTACGCTGGACTCACCGTTCTCGCCGAAAAAGCAAAAACATGGCTGCGTCGGCTCGAAAGCGAGTTGGTACGCGATTGAAGATCGACATCCACAAACGGACTGAGTCATTCAGGGCCGACGCACCGACCTCACCCGCCCGCTACTGCCTCCGCCACAGAAAAACCGCTCGCCGCCGTCGGACTCAAGCCCCGACACGCCAATACCGGCTGGCAGTTTGAGACTTTCCAGCACTTCGCCGGTTTGCGCGTCGATGCGGCGCAGTTCGCTCTCATCGCCCTCCCCCGTGCCATGCCACAGCGAGCCTTCGACGAAGGTCACGCCCGTGACAAAGCGGTTCGATTCAATCGTTCGCAGGATCTTGCCGTTCTCCGGATCGATCTGGTGAATCTTCCGCTCGCGATACTGCCCCACCCACAACGAGCCTTCCGCCCATGTCATCCCCGAGTCGTTGCCCCCACCTGGGGCCGGAATCGTGGACATTACGCGCCCCGTCTGCGGGTCGATTTTCTGGATGCGGTCTTCGGCGATCTGGAACAGATGCTTGCCATCGAAGGCGGTGCCGGCATGGGCGGCGACATCGATGAAGCGCAATGTCTTTCCGCTTTCCGGATCGAGGGCATTGAGTTTTTCGCCACTGGCAAACCACACCTGCTGACCGTCCCAAGTCAGGCCGTGCACAGTGTCGACACCTTCAAAAGGCCCATACTCACGGAGAATTTCAGCGGCTGACTGTTTCATCTTGGTGTTCCTCGAAAGGGGTTGGTGGCGTTCATCCTAGCCACCGGGCAGCGGAACCGGGAGTAACAAGGTCGTCGCGAAACCGGGCACCGGCGGCGTCATCCAGCGCCGTGCCCGGCCATGCCCGAACGACTGCACCTTGCCTTTGGCTGCCAGCATTTCGAGCGCCCGTTGCACGCTGCGCTGGCTGTTACCCAGCGCCAGCGCGAGCGCCGAGCTCGACCACGACTCACCGTCGCCGAGCATGGCAAACACCGAGGCAAATTTTTCTTCGACCGGTGGCGTCAGCAGCACAACTTCGGGTGAAACCTGCGTGACCAGCGCAAACCCGCGCTTGGTTGCGATCACATTGGCCAAGGGTTTGAGTGCCGCGCGCAATCGGCCGATTTCCACCCGAAGCCGGGCGCGATGGGACTCGTCGCTGAGCTTCAAACGAAAGGCCCTGGCGATGAGGGTTTCCCTCGGCACATCGGCTGGCCAGGCTTCGGCCAAGGTCCGCGCGAGGGTGAATAAAACCGGACGCTTCGACAGGGAGACCGACATGCCCGCACCACGCACGACGTATCGACAGGCATCGACCACCAGCGACGTCGAGGCCAGCAACGCTTCCACTTCATCGAGCAATAAGGGTCGCGATTCTCCATTGCTCATCAAGTGTGCGGCGGGGCTATTGAGCATCTGCACTGCGCTTTCCACTTCCGCTACCAGCGCGGGAATGCCGGATTGCTGCGCGGCAAGTTCGGCTCTGGCGAGGGCGGCCCGCGCCGCTTGCGATTGCAGGTGACGCATGGCGATGCCGGCCGCCACCAGTTCATGGGTCGCGCGCAGTGGCGCAGGTAATGTGGCCGGGTCAAGTTGAGCGAGTTTTTCCTGCGCCTGATCGAGGTGCCCGATCAGCAACAGGCGGCGGATATCCAGATACCGCGCATGGGCCGCGTTCGCCCAATCGCCGTGAGCCTCCAGTGTGATCCGCGCCGCGTCGAGCGCTTTCACCGGCCAGCCGAGGTCTCGTGAAGCCAATGCGATCTCCGCTTCGGCGACGATGCAGCGTGCCCGCGCGACCGTTTCTTTCGGCCCGAACGCCCGCGCCGCGCGACGAACCAACGCCTTGGCCCGCACCAGATCACCCAGTTGCGCCATGGCGATACCGCGCAGTGCCAGCGCCGGCGCATCGTCGCGCAAGGCGACCCGGTCCAGCGCGCCGAGCGGATCACCGGCCGCCAGCGCCTGAGCGGCGGCGGTGATCAGCGAGTCCATCGCAGTCCTGCCATGGAGTGCACTCCTTCGATTTGATACCCGTGTTTAGTCTAATTCACGACTATTGACCAGCAATGCGCCGTCGGTTCGTGGATGCAAAACACGCTCAGAAGGAAGATATTGCCTAATCGAACACCTCCCAAGCCAGGAGTAACGCCATGAACACCTACCAGCCCATGAACTGCGACCTGTACGACTATCTTGAGATCGCCTGCATGCGCGGTTATCGACTGGATATCGAACTGAAGGACGGCGCTCGTCTGGAGGCCAAGGCGCTGACCACGCGGACCTCCGCCGACAAGGAAGAATTCCTCAGCCTTGAAACGGCTGATGGCGAACAGGAGATCCGTCTGGATCAACTGCTGGCCATCACGCCGCTAGACGCCGATGCGCAGTTCGGCCGGGTGGTGTTCACCGATGCAGTCTGCACGTTCTGAGGCTGGGATCAGACCAGCGACATGCCGCCGTCCACGTGCATTTCGATGCCGTTGACGAACGAACTGTCGCTGGATGCCAGGTACAGCGCCGCTTGCGCCAGTTCATCGGCCTCGCCCAGTCGACCGGCAGGAATCATGTCCGCCATCATTTGCTCAAAGCCGGGGCGATCTGCTTCTGAAACGCCGAGTTTGCCGATGATTGCGGTATCCACCGGGCCGGGGCTCAGTACGTTGACGCGTATGCGCCGCGCGCGCAGTTCCAGCGCCCAATTGCGCGCAAATGCGGCGATGGCCGCTTTTGAGCCGGCGTACACCGCATGCCCGTCGAGCACTTTGGTCGCGGCCAGGGAACTGGTCAGGATGATGCTGGCCCCATCGCGCAGCAACGGCACGATCGACTGCACACCGAAGAACACACCACGGGTGTTGATGTTGAATTGCGCGTCGAACTCCTCTGGCGTCACTTGATGTGAGGGCGTCAGCGTGATGACCCCGGCATTCGCCATGTAGATGTCCAACACACCGAAACGCTCCCGAACTTGCTCGGCAACCTCGGCATGATGCTCGAGGCTGGCGACATCGCCCTTGATGCCAATCGCGCCGTGGCCGATGTAGCGCACGGCTTCGTCCAGCACCTCTTGCCGACGCGCCGTGATAATCACCTGCGCCCCCTCTTTGGCGAACAGGCACGCCGCGGCCAGGCCAATGCCGCTGTTGCCGCCGGTGATCACCGCGACCTTTCCTTGAAGACGTTGCATTTGCTGACTCCGCTTGTTGAAGGAGCGCAGTATTATGTCGCGCGTCCCAGCGCCAACCAGTCCAGAAAAAGGCACATCTGTTGTGCTTCGGAGTCACAAGATGCCCAGCCTGTTGAACCAGTCGGCCAGCCTGATTGCCTTTATCCGCGCGGTGGAAGCCGGGTCGTTCAGTGCCGCGGCGCGCAACGCCGGGACCACGCCTTCGGCGATTTCCAAAAGCATCGCCCGACTGGAAACGGAGCTGAACGCCAAGCTGTTTCGCCGCTCCACGCGGATGCTCAGCCTCACGCCCGAGGGTCAGGCATTTTTCGAGCGCGTAGCGCCGCTGCTGCAGGCGATCGATGACTCCGCCGATGCGCTGCGCCACACCGGTGGCGCGCGCGGTCACCTGCGAGTCAGCATGCCCAGCGACCTCGGACGATTGCTGATGCCGAGGATCCATTCGGTGTTCCTCACCGATCATCCGGACGTGGAGCTGGACCTGACCTTGGTCGATCACCACGTGGACCTGATTCGTGAAGGCTACGACGTGATTTTTCGCGGCGGCAGCCTCACCGACAGCGACTTGAAAAGCCGCACACTCGCGCAGCTCGACATGGCGCTGGTCGCGTCCCCGGCATTCCTCGGCGAATGGGGCACCCCAAGCACAATCGAGGAACTGCGCGCTCTGCCCTTCGCGCGCTATCAACTGAAGGGTCGAACCTTGCCCATCGTCTTTGCCGACGGTGAAACCCTGGTGCCCCGTGGCCGCATCGGCCTCGACTCGGGATTCGGCCTGCGTGCCGCCGCGCTTGGCCACATGGGTGTCGCCTACCTGATGAAATGTACGGTGCAACAAGACCTGGATTCAGGGGCGTTGGTGCAAGTGCTTGCCGATCATCGGCTGCCTTCGCTGGCGATTCATTCGCTGCATGCCTTTGGCGCATTGACGCCGATCCGGATCAAACTGTTTGCGGATTTTGTGCAGCAGGAGTTGTATCGCCTGGGTGGACAATCCACGCTAAGTCATACGATCTCTTAACGTATCTTCATCGAGCACCGCTTGCGACAAGCCCTTAAATGAAGCCTTCAACCTTGTCCATCCTCGCCAAATGCGCTAAAACCCTACCTAGTTGTACGACAACATAATAAAAACTCACCGCCATGCTTTAGGGTGGCGCACTTGGATTTGAGACTCTGCCATGACCCAACCGACCTCTCGGCAAGAAGCGCACGCGCCCTTCCCTCGCCACCTCGCCGTACTGATTTTGTTGTGCATGGGCTGCGCCTTCGCCGGTAACCATGTGGCGGCGCGAGTGGCGTTCGATGACGGCGCCGGCGTGTTGCTGGCGATTCTGATGCGTTCGGGCGGGACGTTATTGGTATTGGCCGCGTTGGTCCTTTGGCAACGCCAGTCTCTGCGCCTGCCGTCGGGCGCCTGGCGTTGGCAGTTGCTGTTGGGCTTGCTGATCGCCACCCAAAGCCTGTGCCTGTACTCGGCTGTTGCCCGAGTGCCGGTGGCACTGGCGCTGCTGGTGGCCAACGTGTTCCCCATCCTGTTGGCGTTGCTCACCTGGGCACTGGGCGGCGCGCGACCCACTGCACGCACTGCCGCATTGATGGGCCTGATTCTGCTGGGGCTGGTGTTTGTACTGGATGTTCCGGGCCGCCTCGCAGACAACGCCAGCGTCGGACCGCAATGGTGGCTGGGCGTGACCCTGGCCTTCTGCGCCGCCAGTGTGTTTGCCTGTGCGCTGTGGATTACCGATCACAAACTGTCTGAGGTACGTGGCTCGGTCCGCAGCTTGCTGACGATCTTCATCGTGTTCAGCAGCATCAACCTCGCCGGCATGACCGGCGCCATTCCCGGCGGCTTGAACCTGCCAGCGACCCAAACCGGCTGGCTGGCACTGGCGACGCTGGTCGTCCTGTACGGCACTGGTTTTATCGTGCTGTTCATTTCCGTGCCGCGCCTGGACATGCCACGCAACGCCCCGGTGATGAACATCGAACCGCTGGCCACGCTGCTGATGGGCTGGCTCGTGCTCGACCAGATGCTCAGCGCCGGTCAGGTAATGGGAGGTGTGATCGTGGTGACCGGTATCGTGCTGCTGACGTACCGCAAGGCCGCCTCCCCATCAGGTGTGACGCGTCCCGCCAGCGCCCGGAGCCGAGCGTCATCCTGACGTTGAAAACAGTTATCCAACCGTAAAAAAACAAGCCCCGAGCCTTAACGGCTCGGGGCTTTTTACTGCTCTGCGTTGCGAACCTTATCTGGTGAAAGACTCAGGCATCGACCTTTTCCACGGTCAAGGCATCCACAGAAGGGGCGCTGGCCGACAACCAGTTCTTCCGGTCAGCCAGTGGCCAACGAGCGTTGTAAAACCAGGTCAGGACGGCGCCGTCCGAATCGCGAACCAAGCGATTGCCCTCAAATTTCCAGGCGACGGCGTAATTCCAGTACGACATGTAGAGCAGGTTCCAAAGACTCTCGTAGGACACCCAGTCGCCCTGCTCATCCTGTAAATAGATTTTGCCGTCGGTGTGGGTGTAAGGCTTGAGAACCGCCGCCCTCGACCCGGGTACGCAGTAGTTCTGGTAAGCCATTGCGTCGCCACCGTTGCGGCACAACCACTGGCCGCCGATGTCCTTGCCCGGCAGGCTGATCTTGATCTTGAAAGGGTTGCCCCACGCGCTGGTGCTTTTCAGATCAGGTTGGTCCTGGCGGGAAACAGTGCCCACAGGTGCAGCCAGTGGCGCGAGGTTTTTTGGATCGAGTGATTCGTTCACAGTTGTATCTCCGATAGTGCCGGGCAAGCCGGCGAGGCTCATGCGTCAGTACCCGCTCGATATGGACTACGGAGCACAACTGCGTTGCTCGACCACTTGGCGCGAGATCCAGACTTCTTCCAACAAAGCGTGGGGAGGCTAGTGGACGGCCCGTGCATCCGCCACTCCGGTCAGGTCGAAAATGGCGGATCAATCACAGTTTCCCTGCTGAATTTCTGCCCGCTGAAACTAACGCCTTGATAAACAAGGAACAGGCGAAAAGTCTTTCGCGCAGCAGCAAACGAAACCGGAGATTGCAGCACCCGTCATCCCAAAGGTAGTATTGAGAACGACTCTCACTAACATCTGGAAAGACAACCGGTGCAACCTCCCTCGACCAGCAAGCTGAGTTTCTTTTTCAGCGATCACCACCGTTGGCTGCTGCAGCATATCCAGCGACGGCTGCGCAATCATGCGGATGCCGAGGACACTGCCGCCGATACGTTCTGCCAGATGCTGATGGCCCGGGTCGATCCCGACAGCATCGAACAACCTCGAGCTTACCTCTCGACCATCGCCCGTCGGCTCATCTTCGACCGGCATCGTCGGCGAAAACTGGAGTTGGCGTATCTGGAACGCCTGTCTACCTTGTCCGAAATGGTGGCGCCTTCGCCGGAAGAGCAATTGCAACTGATCGAGGCGCTGGTGGCCATTGACCGGGCGCTGGATGGTTTGCCGATGGTGGTCAAGGCGACCTTCCTCTACAGCCAACTGGACGGCATGAGTTACGTGGCCATCGCCGGCAAACTGGGCCTGTCGGAACGCACGGTCAGCCGCTACATGAAACAAGCGTTGCGCCAGTGCTATCTGAGCGAGATGGCGCCATGAGCACGCCGCGCCTGGACCCTGTCAGCGAGCAGGCCATCGACTGGATGGTGCGTCTGCGCGCCGGTACGCCCACCGCCGCGATGCAGGAACGTTTTAATGCCTGGCTGGCCATGGACCCTGCGCACGTCCAGGCTTGGGCACGTTTGCAGGAACGCCTCGGTGGTTCGTTCAATACGGTTCGTGCCCTCGATCGACGCTTGCCGGGCCAGAGCGAGCACGCACGGCAGATTCTCTTGCAGCCTCACGCTTCGCGGCGTGATGCGCTGCGGGTGATCGCCGGTCTTGGTCTGCTTGGAGGCGGTATGTGGATTGGTGCGCGCAGCCCGCTGGGCGACTCGTTGCTTGCTGATCTGCACACCGGGCGCGGGCAACGCGAAAGTTTCAATCTGGCCGACGGCAGCCGCCTGAGCCTGAATGCCGACAGCGCGGTGGATCTGCATTTCGACGACCAGCAAAGGCTGGTCATCCTGCGTCGGGGCGAGTTGGTCATTCAGGTGGCGCCCGATCCCCGACGCCCCCTGCGCGTGCGCACCGCCCAGGGCGAAGTGCGCGCATTGGGTACGCGTTTTCTGGTGTCCCAGGAGCAAGACGCCAGTCGCGTGGTGGTGCTGGAACATTCCGTCGAGGCCAGGCTCTTTGATGGCACTCAACGTGTCTTGCAGGAAGGCCAATCGGCCCTGCTCTACGCGCGGCGCATCGAACCTGTCAGCGGCGATCAGCAACATCGCGCCGACTGGCTCAGCGGCCGTCTCAACGTGTTGGACGAACCGCTGGAAAATGTCGTGCAAGCCTTGCGTCCCTACAGCCGTGGATTTGTGCGCGTATCCCCTGAAGTCCGCGACTTGCGGGTCCAGGGCGTATTTCCCCTCAATGACCCCGCCCGGACTTTCGCGGCGCTGGCGGAAACCCTGCCGATCCGGGTCGATCACTACAGTCCGTGGCTGACGTTGATCCGGGCAAAAACACCCAAACAATAATTTTTTTTGAAAATGACTCTTATTTGTGTCCGGTTTTCATTTCTCATCCCACCTATCTCCTGACACTTACACCTTCAGGAGAATGCTGTGTTCAACCCGTGGTCCCACTCGCTTTCCGTCGCCGTTGCCCTGGCAGCCCTGGCCGGCCCTACCCTGGCGCAGGCGCAAACCCTGCCCTTCAACCTGCCCGCCGGCCCGCTCGCCAGCACGCTGAATGCCATCGCCAGCCAGAGCGGGCACATCGTCTCGCTGGAGCCTTCGCTGGTACAGGGCAAACAGGCACCGGCGGTCATCGGCCAGTTGTCCCCTGAAGAAGCCATGCAAAAAGCGCTGAGCGGCAGCGGCCTGCAACTGCGAGTGACCGAACAGGGCAACTTCAGCGTCGAGCCGGCCACGACCAACACCGCTGCGCTGCAACTGGGCGCGACCAACATCATCGAAAACAGCGCCGACGCCACCACCGAAGGCTCGGGTTCTTACGCGGCCAAAGCGGTGACGATCGGCAAGGGCACCCATACCCTCAAGGAAATTCCGCAGTCGGTCACGGTGATGACGCGCAAACAGATGGACGACCAGAACCTGGTCGATCTCAAAGATGCGGTCAACCAGACCACCGGCCTGGTCGGCGTTCAGGGCGTCGGCAAAGGCCTGATCGTGACCTCGCGCGGTTTCCAGATCGATGACTGGCAGTACGACGGCGTGCCGATCCCGCGCAACACCTATGCGTTGGGTAACTGGGCCACACAGGACCTGATTTTCTTCGATCGCATGGAAGTGCTGCGCGGTGCGTCCGGCCTGCTTCAAGGCACCGGCAGCCCCGGCGGCGCGATCAACCTGGTACGCAAGCGCGGCCAGAACGCCCCGACCGTGACCGTCACCGGCAAGGCCGGTTCCTGGGATCACTACGGCCTGCAAGTGGATGCCGGTGGCCCGCTGAACCAGACCGGAACCGTGCGTGGCCGCTTCGTTGCCGACGAGGACCAGAGCCAATCCTTCATCGACTACGAATGGAGCAAGACACACTCGTTGTACGGAGCACTGGACATCGATCTTCGTGAAGACACCACCCTGGGCCTGGCGGTCAGTCAATCCAACGGCGAATCGCGCCCGATGATCCGCGGTCTGCCTCGCTATGCCGACGGTTCGCCAGTGGATGTGTCGCGTTCAACTTACACCGGCGCACGCTGGAACCATTCGGACATCGATGTCAACACGGTCTATGCCGATCTCGAACACCGCTTCAACGACGACTGGGCTTTCAAGGTCGGCGCCGTGCGCATGACCGAAGACAACAAGGCAAAAAACCAGCGCGTGCAAAGTGCCGGCGATGGCCTGGAAGCCGATGGCAGCGGCGTGCAATACGCCGACTTCGTGACTGACTTCGATTCGACCAAGCTTGGCCTGGACATGAACCTCGTCGGCCACTTCGACGCCTTATCCATGCAGCATGAAGTGATGCTGGGCGGTAACTATTCCAAATACACCTCGGACGACCGCTTCGCCCGGACCTTCAACAACAGCAATGACACGATCTTCGGCATCAACCACAACCGCCCGGAAATCAGCTACGACAGTTTGATCAATACCGCCGGTGGTCGTGGTACGCCGAGTAAATACGATATCCGCCAAAAAGGCCTGTACGGCAGTTGGCGAGTCAAGCCGATCGAGCCGTTGACTCTGGTGCTCGGCTCGCGGGTAAGCTGGTACGACTACAGTTACAAGTCATGGACCCAGGCCGCGTTCAGCGACATTGCCACCGCCAATCCGAAAAGCACCGCCAACGAAACCGGAGAAGTCACGCCCTACGCCGGGATCGTCTACGACCTGAACCGTGAGTGGGCGGTGTATGCCAGCTACACCGACGTGTTCGAACCACAAACAGTGCGCGACTCGAGCGGCTCGGTGCTCAAACCGGTGATCGGCAGCAACTACGAAATCGGCCTCAAGGGTGAGCTGATGGATGGCCGGGTCAACACGTCCCTGGCGGTGTTCCGTTACGACCAGGAGAACCGCGCGGTCAACGACCTGGCTTCGGGTTTTGCCTGCGACGGTTCGTACTGCTCGACGGCCTCGGGCAAGGTTCGCAGCCAGGGGATCGATGCTGAAATCAGCGGCGAAGTGCTCACCGGTCTGCAACTGTTCGCCGGCTACACCTACAACACCACCAAGTACCTGGATGACCCGGTCAACGAAGGCAAAGTCTTCAGCACCTGGACGCCCAAGCACATGCTGCGGGTCTGGAGCGATTACCAGTTCAGCGGCGACTGGAGTCGCGTCAGCACCGGCTTGGGCTTCACCACTCAAAGCCATACGCTGGGTTACGAGCACACCTTCGAGGTACCGGGTTACACCGTGTGGAATGCGCGGGTCGGCTACCAGCTCACGCCGGAAATCGGCCTGGCACTGAACGCCAACAACCTGTTCGACAAGCATTACTACACGGCGGGATACAACCAGCTCGACGGCAACAACAACTTCGGCGACCCGCGCAATTTGATGTTCAGCGTGAAGTACACGCCGGAGTTTTGATACTGGGCTCGACAGGTTAAACGCAGATCCAATGTGGGAGCGGGCTTGCTCGCGAAGGCGGAGTATCAGTCGACTTCACCGTGACTGACACTCCGCCTTCGCGAGCAAGCCCGCTCCCACAAGGGTTTTGTGGAGTTGGAGATTTATTTATCCGATTTGATCGCCGTCCACACCCGCGTCCGCACCCGTTCAAGCTTCTGTGGCAACGGCTGCACCACATAAAGGGTGGCCAGTGCCTCACTGGTCGGCGTCAGGTTGGGGTTGCCGGTGATGTCCTTGTTGATCAACGACAGCGAGTCCTTGTTGGCATTCGGATAGCCGAGGAAGTCGCTGATCGGCGCGATCACTTTCGGGTCCATCAAGTTGTTGAGGAACTCGTTGGCCTCTTCGACGTTCTTCGCGCTTTTCGGAATGGCGAACGTGTCGAACCAGATCGGCGCACCCTCCTTTGGCAAACGCCAGTCGACGACCACGCCGTTGCCGGCTTCTTTGGCGCGGTTGCCGAACTGGTAGAAGCTGCCGGAGTAACCGATGGCCACGCAGATATCGCCGTTGGCGATGTCGGTCATGTACTTGGCGGAGTTGAAGTAGGTGACATAAGGCCGAATCTTCAGCATCAATGCCTTGGCTTTTTCGTAGTCATCCGGGTTCTGGCTGTTCGGGTCCAGCCCCAGGTAATGCAGGGCCAGCGGCAGGATTTCCGAAGGCGAGTCGAGCATCGCCACGCCGCAGGATTTGAGCTTTTCCATGTTCTCGGGCTTGAACACCAGGTCCCAACTGTCCACCGGTGCATTCTCGCCTAACGCTGCCTTGACCTTCGCCGGGTTGAAACCGATCAGCACGGTGCCGTACATGTAAGGCACGCCGTACTGGTTACCGGGGTCGTTGGCGTCGAGCAACTTGAGCAGCGCCGGGTCCTGATGCTTCCAGTTAGGCAGCTTGGACTTGTCGAGTTTCTGGAATACACCGGCCTTGATCTGGGTTTCGATGAACTGATTCGATGGCACCACCAGGTCGTAACCCGAGTTGCCGGTCAGCAGCTTGGCTTCCAGCGATTCATTGGTGTCGAAGGTATCCCAGGTCACTTTGATGCCGGTTTGCGTGGCGAAGTCCTTGGGCACGGACGGCAGGATGTAGTCCGCCCAGTTGTAGACCCTCAGTTCGCGCTGTTCGGCGTGCACCGCGCTGGCCAGCAGCGTCAGCCCACAAACCGTGGCGCCCAGAATGCGTTTCATAGTGTCCATGGATCAGTTCCCCAATGTCAGCTCTTTGGTTTTTTTTAGTGTCTGTACACGGCAGTGGCCCTGGAAACGGCCAGGGCAAGGAAGCAAAGATCTGGTTTTGGATTCGGTCGGTGCTGACAAATCAGCAATCCAGTTTCGATTCTTGCTGACAGGCTAGACGGTTCCCAGCGTGTGATCGGCCAAAAGGGGATCGATATGGCCATTATCCGTGTCCGGATGTATCGGCAAGGGCGGCGCCCTGCTCCGCCTTAGTGCAAAATACGCAGCCAAGGTTGAAATCCGAATTCCGTCGCGCAAGGCTGTGCAACGAGTACCGTTATGAAATCCATTTTTGAGAGAGCCGGTGGTAACCGCATGATTGAAGTCACCGAAGTTTCCATTGCCCAACTGCGCGCCGCGCTCGAATCCGGCCAGACCACATCGGTAGAGCTGGTCCAGGCCTACCTCGCGCGGATCGACGCCTACGACGGCGCCGACACCCCGACCGCCTTGAATGCAGTGGTGGTGCGCAACCCGGATGCGCTCAAGGAAGCGCAGGCCTGCGATGCCCGTCGGGCCAAGGGCGAGACGCTGGGGCCGCTCGATGGCATCCCTTACACGGCCAAGGACAGTTACCTGGTCAAGGGCCTGACCGCCGCTTCGGGCAGTCCCGCTTTCAAAGACCTGATTGCCTACCGCGATGCATTCACCATCGAACGGCTGCGTGGTGCCGGCGCCATTTGCCTGGGCAAGACCAACATGCCGCCCATGGCCAACGGCGGCATGCAGCGCGGGGTCTACGGCCGCGCCGAGAGCCCGTACAACGCCAGTTACCTCACCGCGCCGTTCGCCTCGGGTTCATCCAACGGTGCAGGAACGGCCACCGCGGCCAGTTTCGCAGCGTTCGGTCTGGCCGAGGAAACCTGGTCGAGCGGTCGCGGCCCGGCGTCGAACAATGGTTTGTGCGCCTACACGCCTTCGCGCGGGGTGATCTCGGTGCGCGGCAACTGGCCGCTGACGCCGACCATGGACGTGGTGGTGCCGTTTGCCCGGACCATGGCCGACCTGCTCGAAGTGCTGGATGTGGTGGTCGCTGAAGATTCCGATACGCGAGGCGATCTGTGGCGCCTGCAACCCTGGGTGCCGATTCCGAGCGTCGCCTCGGTGCGCCCCGCTTCCTATTTAGAGCTGGCGGCAAAACCCGATGCCCTGGCCGGTAAACGCCTCGGCGTGCCTCGCATGTACATCAACGCCGACGCCGAGGCGGGCACGTCGGATGCACCAGGTATCGGTGGCCCGACGGGGCAACGCATCAACACGCGTCCCTCGGTGATCGACCTTTGGAAACAAGCGCGCAAGGCTCTCGAAGCTGCCGGCGCCGAAGTGATCGAAGTGGATTTCCCGCTGGTGTCCAATTGCGAAGGCGATCGTCCCGGTGCGCCGACCGTGTTCAATCGCGGGATCGTCTCCAAGGAATTCCTCCATCACGAGTTGTGGGACCTGACCGCGTGGGCGTTCGATGATTTCCTGCAGGCCAACGGCGATCCGAAACTGAACCGTCTGGTCGACGTCGACGGCCCGCTGATTTTCCCTCACGACCCGGGCACGCTGCCCAACCGCGAAGGCGATCTGGCTGCCGGCATGGACGAGTACGTGAAGATGGCCGAACGCGGCATCACGCCGTGGGACCAGATCAGCACGGTGCCCGATGGTCTGCGTGGGCTTGAGCAAACACGCAAGCTCGATCTGGAAGACTGGATGGATCGGCTCGGCCTGAACGCGGTGCTGTTCCCGACCGTCGCCGACGTTGGCCCGGCGGATGCCGATGTCAATCCGGCGTCTGCGGACATCGCCTGGAGCAATGGGGTCTGGGTGGCCAACGGCAACCTCGCCATCCGCCACCTGGGCGTGCCGACAGTCACGGTACCCATGGGCATCATGGCGGACATCGGCATGCCGGTCGGCCTGACCTTCGCCGGCCGCGCCTATGACGACTCGGCGCTGCTGCGTTTTGCCGCGGCGTTCGAGGCGACGGGGAGCAAGCGATTGATTCCGCTGCGTACTCCGCCGTTGGCTGGCAAGTAATAGCGGTGACTGTCAGCCGACATTGATGCTGGATATGATGACCCCTTCGCGAGCAAGCCCGCTCCCACAGTTTTTTTGCAGTTCCCACAGAGTTTGTGGGTGACAAAAATCCAATGTGGGAGCGGGCTTGCTCGCGAAGGCGGTGTATCAGCCTGCATCGATGCTGGATGTGCCGGCCTCATCGCGAGCAAGCTCGGCTCCTACACGGTTTTGGGTGTCAGAACGGCACGGTCAGTTTCATCCAGTACGCATTCCCCTGCGCCCGGTTGCGCACTTCGGTTTCCTGCTCCCATTTGCCGGTGACGAACCAGCCGTTCTTGCTGGTGTATTTGATCGACGGCCCGATGGCCAGCGCCCGTCCCTTGTTGTCTTCGATGGTCTCGCCGTTCTGGCGGTCGTCGGTGGTTTGTCGGTAGTAGTAACCGCCGACACCCAACACCCAACCATTTCCCAACCCCCAGCCGACGGCATAGTCGACATGAAATTCCTGGCCCGAACGGTAGTCGGTCGCCGGGTTTTCGCGGTTGAAGTCGTACATGATCTTCGCATCGACGTTGAGCCCGTTCGGGTCGACGTAGGTGATGGCGTAGACCGGTTCGATCACCCAGTAATTGCGCCCGGTGTTGGCCAGGTCGCCACGGTCGTAACGACCGGTCGGGGCGATCATGTCGAGGGAGAGGATGCTGTGGAATTTTTCGCTGTGGTGGAAGCCCAGCGCCGAGCCGAAGATCACGTCACCCAGGCCTTGTTTGTTTTGCGACTGGCCGTTGAGTTCAACCTTGAGGTCCACCAATGGCACGATCGCGTGAAGTGCCACGCTGGCACCGAACAAGGTGTAATCGCTGACCCAGATCAGTCGCGGAGTGATGGCGTTGGCGCGCACGCGAAAATCCACCGGGAGTTTCTTGCCGTCGTTGCC
The DNA here is from genome assembly GCF_036884845.1 of Pseudomonas sp. MAG733B. NCBI lineage: Bacteria > Pseudomonadati > Pseudomonadota > Gammaproteobacteria > Pseudomonadales > Pseudomonadaceae > Pseudomonas > Pseudomonas sp. MAG733B. Next base: position 3,156,239 of record NZ_CP145732.1, on the reverse strand, counting down.
GCGCAGGTTGTCGGCTTCGTAATGGGTGACGAACAGTTGACCGTAAAACCCCGGCGGCGGCATCGCCCCGGACATGTAGTTTTCCGCGCCCAGCGGATAGGACGTGCCGCCGCCTTCGGTGGCATGCACGGACAACGACGTGGTAACAGCAGTAGCGATCACGAGCAGGTTTTGCAGTCGACGAATCATTCAGTTCAACCTTTATTGTTGTTATTGGTCGGGCACACCTCGCCCTCTCGGCAGATCGAGAAGGCGGGTTTACAGGTCAATCAGATGCGTTTGAACAACGCGGAACGCTGGGTGCTTTCACCACCGTCGGCGGCGCTGTAGAAGCGCTCCATGAAGATGTCGCGCTCAAACAACCGCCCTTGCATCAGGCAGGTGATGGCCGAATCGATCATCACCGGCGGCCCGCACAAATAGGCCTTGCGGTTGCTGAAGCGGCCGTCGAAATGCTGTTTCGCGGCGTCATGCACATAGCCCTTGAACCCGGTCCATTCAGGGTCCTCGACCGCCTGACTGAGGGCCGGCACGTAGGTGAAGTTGGCGTGGTCCCGGGCCAGCGCTTCGAACAGTTCGCGGTTGTACAGTTCGCCACGGTTACGCGCGCCCTGGAACAGCACGATCTGCCGGTTATCGCCGGCCTCCAGCAAGTCGAGAATCATCGACTGCGGGCTCGACAACCCGGAGCCGCCAGCGATAAAAATCAAGTCGCCGCTCTGCGAACCGCGAACAAAAAACTGCCCGTACGGCCCAGACAATTCCACCGTATCGCCGACCTTCAAATCATCATGAATCTTGCCGGTGGCCAGCCCGCCGTCGACCCGCCGCACGTGCAGTTCGACTTCATCGGCACGGCTCGGTGGATTCGCCAGCGAGAACGCCCGCGTGCCTTCAATTCCGGGCAATTGCAGATTGATGTACTGCCCTGCCTGAAACGCCATCGTCCGGTCGAGCTTGAGGTGCACGCCCTTGATGGACGGCGACAGGTCGACCAACGCGCTGACCACCGCCCGGTAGTCCTCCACCGGATGGCCGAGGAAGTCCGGGTCGGCATCGATATCGGCCTCGATCACCATGTCGCTTTGCGGGATCGCACAGCAGGCCAACACCTTGCCTTCATCGCGCTCCATGTCCATCAGCGCGAAGGATGAGGCGGCGCCCAGGTCGGCTTCACCCTCCAAAACCTGGACCTTGCAGGTGGCGCAAGTGCCGTGGCCGCAGGCAAACGGCAACCAGACGCCCTGGCGCAATGCGGCCTGAAGAATGGTCTGCCCTTCTTCCACTTCGATCTGCTCGCCAGTGGGTTCAATGGTGACTTGGTAGCTCATCGCCGTGTCCTCAGTTGAAGCTGCCGGCAATGCCGTTCAAGCCAGGGGTGTTGAGGTGCAGCATGCTCTTGTGATCGATGCCGTTGGCGATCAGGCTCGCTGTGTTGTCCGGGGTGAAGGGCTGACCGTTAAGGCGCCACAGTGCCTGGCTGAAATCGACTCGCGGCGCATCCGGGTGCCGGGCAATCGAAGGCTTGACCACTTGTTCGATGAAGTCGCCGAACGGCATGGCCGGTGGCAGTGGAAAGGTGAACGGCGCGCAGAACATCAGGTGTTTTTCCCAGCACAGGTACACCAGTTGCAGGCCATGGAAATTCTCCTGGCGGTCCAGGGGTTGGGCGTCGTAGGCGCCGATGGCGGTCACGGGCATGATGGTTTTCCTTCTTATTGTCAGTTGGGAGGTGGGAGCGGGCTTGCTCGCGAAGCGGTGTGTCAGACCCGCACATGTCGGATGTGACATTGCATTCGCGAGCAAGCCCGCTCCCACATTGGCAGCAGTGCTCAACCGGCCTTGAGCAGGTCAGGATCAACGGGTGCCACCGGCGCGCTGTTGCGATCGTTCGGGTGCCAGTCCTGCCAGCGGCGGTGCTCGGTGGAGCCGAGGTATTCGAAGTTGTCCTGGCCGGGGTTGATGTTGTAGTAGTCGCGCACCACCGACTCGACATCGCCGCCACCGCAGTTGCCCTGCAGGATCTGGTGCACCGGCAGCCAGGCCTGGATGTACTTGGTTGGCTCGTACTCGAAAATGTCGCAGCAGCCCTGGGAGCAGAAGTGATAGCGCTCGCCTTCGTGCTCGGCGCTGCGATGGCTGAGGGTGGTCTGGTCGTCCGGTTCGCCGAACGACAGCGGGATCTGGCAGATCTGGCAGAGCATCGGCAGGGTCGGGTTGTAGAAACGCTCGCCCTTCTCTTGCAGCGCACGCCAGTGCTCGAAGCGCGGGCGGTAGATCTTGTCGAAGGTGTCGGGATATTTGGACGACAGCCAGTCCAGCTCCTCGTCGGTGGGCATCCAGGTATGGAAGTTAGTCGCCTGGCTGTATTGGTAGAAGATCGACCAGGCCTGGTGGCTGACGTGATCCTTGGCGATGTTCGCCTCTTCGACGTGCTTGGGCGGACGGATGCCGTAGCGCTCCAGATCCTTGAACAGCGCCCCGCCCGCCTCTTCGAAATACACGCCCCAGGCTTCGGACCAGGACATGACTTTGTTCGGCAACATGTAGTCCATCATCATTCCCACCAGCGTCAGCAGGCGGTAGCCGCGCCAGAACCACTTGTCGATCCAGCGCTGGATGATCGGCACGTTGTCTTCGTGCTGCTCCAGCAGAAACTTGATCACTTCCAGGCCCAGGGTCATGTGTCGCGCTTCGTCGGATTGTGCCGAGAAGCCAAAGGTGACCGTGGCCATGTCGCCGTTGAACGCCGCTCCGGACATGAACGGCACGAACAACAGGTTGGTCAGCACGTACTCGAACGAGAACGAGATTGCCGTGAGGAACTCGAACGGTCCCGCCGTGCGTGCATCCTCGAAGAACGACTTGGGCACCGAGAGGAACCACACGCGGTCGTGCATATGCGCGAAATCATGCAGGCCGTTGAAGTGCTTGTTGTAGTGACTCATCGCGTGAATCTGGGTCTGCACGTGACGCAGTTCGTCGATGGCCTGCATCTGGCAGGCAATGCGCGCACCGGCGCCGCTGAACTGCCGGCCAACCCGGGCGAAACCTTGGTAGGCCTGATACTCCAGCGGCGTGACACCGGACAGGAACAGCTTCAGCGCGTTGACATAGCGGGCGTCCGACAGCGTGGTATGGCCGTTGTTTTGCGAGAACGCATCGAAGATCGCGTAGAGTTTTTTCTCTTTCTCGGCCTGGTACTTCCAGTAGGTGTCCATGGTCAGGCGGAACGGGTCTTCCCACTTGTCCCAGTCGGTGATCTTGATCCCTTCGAAGCGCTCGTGCGGATAGATGTCCTCGTGGGTCTGGTAGCTGGGTTCCCAGTCGAGGTCACGAGTCATGCAGCGGTATTTGTCTTTGGCATTGAGGCGTTTTTTCACGGCCATGATGGCGCTCCCGAATTCTTGTTATGGATCGAACGGCGGTCGGTTCCGATCAGCTGTTCCAGTACAGGGAAAAGCTGTCGTCCTCTTCCACGACGTTGCCGCCCAGGGTGATCACGTACATCAGCATTTCCTGGATGTCCCAGACGCTGCCGGTGAGTTGCTCGACCGTTTCGCGGCGGATGTCGAGACGGCCCTCGGCCTCGATGCGGATCATCGATGGCTGGTGCTGGATCTCGGCGTGGGGGTTGTCCTGGACAATCGCGTCGACGATCGAACGCGCGTAGTCGGTGTCCTGCAGGTTCATGTAAACGAGAGAAGTCATGCGCGTTCTCCTGCCAAGCCAAGTTTCTTCAGGCGTGCGCTGAACTCGGTGCAGACGCCATCCAGTGCGGACGCTTCGAGGCCCATCGCCGCCAAGGGCCGCAGCGCCTCGATGGAACGGACACTCCAGTGATCGACCCAGCCTTGCACCCGTGCCTTGTTGGCCGGGCTTTCGTTGACCACTGTTTTGAGCAGCGCATCGACCCAGCGCTGGCTTTCGGCAAACCACAGGCGCATGAATTCGGTCAGCATGCCGACCTGGCCGGCGCCGTTGGCCGACAGTTGTTCGTCGAGTTTGTGGAACAGCAACGGGTACACCAGGCCATCGCTGACCAGGTTCTGCGCCACGGTCAATTCGAACCAGTCACGCACCACCAGCGTGTCCTCGACATAGCGACGCATGCCTTGCCACGCCGCATCGTTGAGCCACTGCTGTTTGGCCTGGGCCAGCAGCAACACGTCGCCGTCATCGAGCATCAGGCCGATCCGCGACAGGTACTGGGCGATGCCGAGGCGGTCCATGGCCTGGAACATGTGCATCTGCGTGACGCTGGTGCCGAAGCCGTCGGCGGCGATGTTGCTGTTGTTCATGTTGGCGCCCATTTCGGCGTGGCGCAGGGGCAACAACAACTTGCTGATCAGTTGGACATTCGCCGCAGACAGGCCGGCAAGCATGTCGCGCTTCTCGCAGAAGGCGTAATCATGCTCGGCGTTTTCCTGCATCTTGGCCCGGGCCTGGACGTAGGCGCCGTAGTAGTACTGGCGCGGGTCGCTGACCGCGTACCAGTCGGCCATGACCACCGCGGTGCGGGTGGCATCGTTGAGCAGTTTGTCCGGCTGCCACAGCGGCCGGTAATGAAAATTGGTCGCCGACTCCAGGTCGAAACTGGCTTCCTGATAACGGCTGGCCACCTTGTCGCCAAACCGGCGACGGGTGTGGCTGAAGGTATTGCGGATCGTCTCGACGGTGGTCGTCTTGATCTCGACACTCATGGAGTGGACTCCTGTGGTTATTGTTCTGTCGGCTGTTGATCGGCCTGGTCGGCGTCGCGGGTTTCGCCGTAGCGCCACTTGCGCGCATCGGCGTCGAGGGCCGCGCACATCTGCGCGTCCATGTGCTGCACCCGGTTGTTTTCGCAGAACTGGCTGAATGCCTGACGCGGCAAAACCAGCTCGACAAACAGGTCGGGAAAGCCGATGGCGAAATCGAATTCGACGAAGGTGTCGTCAGGTCCGCTGCGGACGCGGATGTAGCGCGGCATCTGATCGAATGGGTTGGCGGGCTGGCTCATGCTCGGGTACTCCCTTGTTATGTTCGGGGTACGGAGCAACAAGGGTGCCAGCGCTGCAAAAACGCTCGGAATGATTTTTTTATTCGTATAAAAACAGATAGTTAACTGATTTTATTCGTTGCAGCCGAGCGACCAGGACAGCGTTGGCAGACCGTCCAGGGGACCGGCCAATTGATCATTTGCTCAATCGTCTTCAAGCCCTTTGAGCAAATGACCAATCATTCGGCGATTGACATTTCGCTCGGTTTCAGGCCGCTTAGAAAAAGGAAAACCGACCTTGCCTTGCCTGAAAAACACCGGTCACCAGGATGCGTAAACAAACCGCCATAGCCTGAGCGGAACGCATCTCCATCCCCAACATAACTACAATCGGGGCGCACTGAATGATCACCACGTACAAGGCTTCCCAGCACCCGCCCTCGCTCAAGGACCTGAGCGACCAGGTTCGCTTTCACGGGACCGAGGGCAAAATCTGGCTGGACGAACAACGCATGTTGTTGATCCAGGTGTCGATGATGGCGTCGTGCAGACACGAGCTGATCGAAATGCTTGGCGTCGAACGCGCCAAAGGGTTTTTCATGCGCCTGGGTTATCAGTCCGGGCTCAAGGACGCCGAACTGGCGCGCAAACTGCGGCCCCAGGGCAGCGACCTGGAGATGTTTTTCACAGGGCCGCAACTGCATTCGCTCAAGGGCATGGTCAACGTGCGACCGCAGGCGATCGACATCGATCTGGCGAACGGGCAGTTCTACGCGGACATCGAGTGGCAGGACTCTTTCGAGGTGGAAAACTGCCAGACCGAAAACCTGCATTCCGAGCAACCGGTGTGCTGGATGCTGCTCGGCTATGCCATCAGCTACAGCTCGTTTTTCCTCGGTCGGCAGATCATCTACAAGGAGGTTAGCTGCCGCGGTTGCGGCGATGCCCAGTGCCGGATCATCGGCAAGCCCGCCGAGCAATGGGACGATGCCGAAGAGATCATGCGTTACTTCCAGAGCGACCCGATCATCGATGAACTGCAAGCGCTACAAGTGCAAGTGGCCAACATGCGCCAGCGCCTGCAGATCGAGGCCGGCAAGTTCTACGGCATCGGCCAGTCGGCGATCTACCGCCGAACCTGCTCGCTGATCGACAAAGTGGCCCTGGGCAAGGCTTCGGTGCTGCTGCTGGGCGAAACCGGCGTGGGCAAGGAAGTCATCGCCCGCAGCCTGCATTTGCGCAGTGAGCGGGCCGGTGGACCTTTCATCGCGCTGAACTGCGCCGCCATCCCGCCGGACCTGATCGAAGCCGAGTTGTTCGGCGTGGAAAAAGGCGCCTACACCGGCGCCCAGCAGTCGCGCATGGGCCGCTTTGAGCGGGCCAACGGCGGCTCGTTGTTTCTCGATGAAATCGTCGAATTGACCCCGCGCGCGCAAGCCTCGCTGCTGCGGGTTTTGCAGGAGCAGGAGTTGGAACGCGTCGGTGATTCGCAGACCCGCAAAGTCGATGTGCGGGTCATTACGGCGACCCATGAAGACCTGGAAAATGCCGTCAAGCAAGGACGTTTTCGCGCCGACCTGTTCTATCGCCTGAACGTGTTTCCGGTACGTATTCCGGCATTGCGTGAGCGTCGTGAAGACATCCCGTTGCTGATCGAACACTTCCTGGAAAAACTGCACGCCAGCTACCGGAAAAAGACCCTCGGCCTGTCTGATCGAGCCTTGCAGATCTGCCTGAACTATGACTGGCCCGGCAACATCCGCGAGCTGGAAAACCTGATGGAACGCGGCGTGATCATCACCGACGAGAACCAGAGCATCACCGTCGACGCCCTCTTCCCGCATTCGCCGCAGATGGCCGAAAGCATTGGTTTGGCCAGTGACGGACGGTTGGTGAAATCGACGCCCACGCCCGGCCAGAACTGGATCGACACGATCATCGACAGCGGTATCGCGCTGGATTCGGTGGAAGACGCGCTGATTCACGCAGCCATGGAGCGCAGCCAACAGAACGTCTCGGAAGCGGCCCGCCTGCTGGGCATGACCCGCCCGGCGCTGGCGTATCGCCTGAAAAAGTCACCTGCGGATACGCCTTCTTACAAGGATTGATAGCGTAAACCTGTGGGAGCGAGCCTGCTCCGGGCGGCGTTCCGACGATCGCGGTGCATCAATTGCCAGCGATGTTGGATGTGATGGCCTCATCGCCAGCAGGCTAGCTCCCACAGGTTTTGTGGTGGTCACGGCATTTGTGGTCCGCACAAATCCACTGTAGGAGCCGAGCTTGCTCGCGATGGCGGTGTGTCAGCCGACATTGATGTTGGATGTGATGGCCTCATCGCGAGCAAGCTTTGTCGTTGGCACAAATCCAGTGTGGGAGCTAGCCTGCTAGCGATGGCGGTGTGTCAGCATGCATCGATGTTGGATGTGATGGCCTCATCGCGAGCAAGCTCGGCTCCTACAGGGGTTTGTGGTGATTGCGGTGTTTGTGGTCAGCACAAATCCAATGTGGGAGCTAGCCTGCTAGCGATGGCAGTGTGTCAGTCACCATCGATGCTTGATGTGCTGGCCTCATCGCGAGCAAGCTCGGCTCCTACAGGGTTTGCGGTGGTCACGGCATTTGTGGTCGGCACAAATCCAGTGTGGGGGCGCCAGTGTTTATTACAACAACGGAATCGCATAGTTGATGATGAAGCGGCTCTGATCCACATCACGCCCCGCGTCGGTGTTCGACTGGCCGTTACGCAGCGAGAAACCGACGTTCTTGAACGTGCCCGACTGAATCACGTAGTCCAGGGTCATGTCGCGTTCCCATTCGGACTGATCCCCGGCGTTCTGCACTTTGATGTCGGTGCCCTTCAGGTACACGATCGACGCTTTCAGCCCCGGTACGCCCAGTGCGGCGAAGTCGTAGGTGTACTGACCGAAACGTGTCTGCTCTCCGGCGCGGGTGAAGCTCTGGATCATGCGGTCGGTGGGCAGGTAGACGCTGCCGCCACCGGCGCCTTTATCCGGCAGGCTGCCCTGGTTGGGTTGGACGAAGTTGCTGCCATCGCCGACCTGTTGATACCCAAGCGCTACCGCGTGGCCGCCATTGGCATAAGTGATCATCGCGGCCCAGGTGTTGTTGTCGATTTCACCGTTGTTGTCTTCGGTGTAACCCGACGCTCGATAGCCCTGCGCACGGCCAGCGGCGGAGCTGTTGGCGCCGGTCGATGTGGTGCGGAAATAACGCAGGTCGGTGGTGATCGAACTGGCGCTGTCGATCGGCAGCAAGTGAGTCAGGCCGAAGAAGTTCTGGTTATAGAAATCCTCCAGCTGCGCGAAGTAATACTGGGCCTTGAGGGTTTTAGTGACCTCGTAGTCGCCCCCGGCGAAATAGAATTTGTTGCTGTCACGAGTGGCACCTGCGACCGACAATCCGGTGCGATCCGTCGAGGCGCGCCCCACGGCCTGCTCGAGCAAACCGCTGGTCAGGGTCAGGCCATCGATGTCTTTCGAAGTGATCTGGGTGCCGGTAAAAGATTGCGGCAACACACGGGCATCGTTGGAGATCAGGATTGGCAGTTTTGGCAGCAATGTGCCGTAGCGCAACTCGGTTTTACCCAGGCGCATTTTCGCGGTCGGGCCGAAACTGCTCCAGGAATCAGCCGCATCGTCGCCGTCACTCGGGATCATGCCGCTGCCGACGTGGCGCCCGCGTCCGCTGTCCAGCGTCACCCCGAGCAATGCCTGGGCATCGAGCCCGAAACCGACCGTGCCTTGGGTAAAGCCGGACTCGTAGCGCAGCACGAAACCCTGTGCGGTCTCTTCGGTTTTCGAAGGGTCTGCTGCTCCGTCGCGGTTGTCGCTGTTGAAGTACAAGGTGCGCATCGACAGTGTGGCTTTACCGTCCTCGAGAAAACCGTGGCTGTCGGCGGCCTGCGCACATAAGGAACTGGTGGCCATGAGGATTGCGGTGGGGATTGCTCGGTTGAACATACGGTGCTCCTGGGTGAATTCTTGTTTTTTTAGGTACTGCCGCCCATTCACAGGCGCGCAAAATCACCCGCCCGATGGATGACCATCAGCATCAGAACGTCGAAGCGGCGGGTGGAAAATCAGAGCGGCCAGCGCCACTCGAAAGGGTCACGTCGAATGAATCGTGAAACTCTTAAAACATTTCGAGGCGCGATTATCAAACGAGGTGAAAGTAGTTTTCGTGCAGGGATAAGGGTTGTCGCACAGAGGTACGGCCAAGCGCGGTATTTGAAAATCCACCCTGCGGGTTTTCATCGATTTTGCCTCTCGTCTCGAACATCGCGGGGGGCCGAATGATGGTCGATACTGCATTCCACCCCCTGTACCGAGGAGATAAAAATGCCTCTGACTCTGTACTACCATCCGCTGTCGTCGTACTGCCACAAAGTGCTGGTCGCGCTTTACGAATACGCCATCGAATTCGAACCCAGGATCATCGATCTCTCCAATGAAGCTGACCGCGCAGAACTGCAAGCGCTGTGGCCGCTCTGCAAGTTCCCGGTCATCCGTGACCAGCGAAACCCGCAGGGCCTGGCAGAGTCGAGCATCATCATCGAATACCTGGACCGCTTTTACGCCGGACAACATTGCCTGCTGCCCAGTGATTGGGACACGGCGTTGCAGGTTCGTCTGTGGGACCGGTTTTTCGACCTGCACGTCCAGACGCCGATGCAACAGATCGTCGCTGATCGCTTATTCGCCACCAACGGCGACCTGAGCAAACAACGCGCCAGCCTGTTGACCGCCTACGGCATGCTCGACCGCCAGCTAGCCTCGCGAACCTGGGTAGCCAGCCCGGACTTCAGCCTGGCCGATTGTGCCGCCACTCCGGCGCTGTTTTATGCCAGTACCCTCGTGCCGTTCCCCGACGATTGCCGGCACTTGAGCGCGTACTTCGAACGTTTGACCCAACGTCCGTCGGTGCAACGCGTCATCGACGAAGCCAAACCGTGGTTTTCTTTCTATCCGTATGCCGAGGCCATCCCGGAGCGGTTTCGCTAGCCGCGTTATCGACGCTGCCGACTGTTGGCCCGCGCCTTGCTTTGGCTGAACTCGCCGGGGATGTTCACACGCATCCCCAGTGGCGCAATCGGCGACGGAGGTGGTCATGGCGGGGGAAACAACGCTGACAGTTTTGATGGCTGCGCTGGCAGCCATCGTGATCGTCATGGTGGCGGTATCGGCGGCGGTAGCGGCGGCGATGGTGACCGCAGCCACGCTCACCGCCATCGGCATTGCAGAACGGGTCATGCCGGATATCCAACCCCTTGCGGCCCTGGCCCTCACGCCGCCCCAGGCCATGCTCATGGCCACCCTGCAAGCCGGGAGCCTGTCGACCATCACCGAGCTTATGCAACAGGTCAATCTGGCCATGATCATGGCCACTCTCTAGGCACATCTTTCACCCGCAACACTCCCCATAAAGCCAACCATTCACAGGGAATTTCCCCAATGTCGGGGGTACTTTCGCGCGGATGGTTGCGAGTGCGGCGATCAAGGCCTATGGTCCAGACGATGCATTGCCGCGACCGGCACAACAACTCATCGCCGGTTACTGGCCACCCACCGAGGATCCACGCAGCGAGGTGACGACATGCCGAACGACTCCCGCCCTGCCGTGCTCGAACTGATCGGCAATACGCCACTGGTGCGTGTCAGCCGTTTCGATACCGGCCCCTGTACCCTGTTTCTCAAGCTCGAATCACAGAACCCCGGCGGTTCGATCAAGGACCGCATCGGCCTGGCGATGATCGACGAGGCCGAGCGCGATGGTCGCCTCAAGCCCGGCGGCACCATCGTCGAAGCCACTGCCGGCAACACCGGCCTGGGCCTGGCGCTGGTCGGCCGTGCCAAGGGCTACCGTGTGGTGCTGGTGGTGCCGGACAAAATGTCCACGGAAAAAGTCCTGCACCTCAAGGCCATGGGCGCCGAAGTGCACATCACCCGCTCCGATGTCGGCAAGGGCCATCCGGATTATTACCAGGACGTCGCAGCGCGTCTGGCCGCTGAAATTCCCGACGCCTTCTTCGCCGACCAGTTCAACAATCCGGCCAACCCGCTGGCCCACGAATGCAGCACCGCGCCGGAGATCTGGGCGCAGACCCAACACGATGTGGACGCTATTGTCGTCGGCGTCGGCTCGGCCGGCACGCTGACCGGGTTGACCCGTTTCTTCAAACGCGTGCAACCAAACCTGGAAATGGTGCTGGCCGACCCGGTCGGCTCGATGATGGCTGAATACAGCCGCAGCGGCGCCCTTGGTACGCCCGGTTCCTGGGCGGTTGAAGGCATCGGCGAAGACTTCATTCCGTCGATCGCCGACCTGTCGAGCGTGCGCCACGCCTACTCCATCAGCGACGAAGAAAGCTTCGATCACGCCCGCCAGTTATTACGCGCCGAAGGCATTCTCGGCGGCTCGTCGACCGGCACCCTGCTCGCCGCCGCGCTGCGTTATTGCCGCGAACAAACCGAGCCGAAACGGGTGGTCAGCTTCGTCTGCGACACCGGCACCCGTTACCTGTCGAAGGTCTACAACGATCAGTGGATGAGCGATCAGGGCCTGCTGCAAAGCAAGCGTTATGGCGATTTGCGCGACCTGATCGCACGACGTTTCGAGGATGGCCGGGTGATCAGCGTCGGCCCCGACGACACCCTGCTCACCGCGTTCCAGCGCATGCGCCTGGCGGACGTGTCGCAACTGCCGGTACTGGTGAACGGGCAGCAACTGGTGGGTGTGATCGACGAATCCGACATCCTGCTGGGCGTGCAGAAAGGCGCTTCGCACTTCCGCATGACGGTCACCAGCGCGATGACCGACAAACTGCAAACCCTGCCGCCCGACGCCAGCCTGGCGCAACTGGAAGCGGTGCTCGACCTCGGGCTGGTGGCGATCATCAAAGACGCCTCCGGCTTCCACGGCCTGATTACCCGGGTCGACATGCTCAACCATTTACGGAGATCTCTTGCATGAGCCAGCACGATAAAAATGCCGCGCCACACGGCTTCGCAACCCGGGTGATCCACGCGGGACAAACGCCAGACCCTTCCACCGGCGCGCTGATGCCGCCGATCTATGCCAACTCGACCTATTTGCAACAGAGCCCCGGCGTGCACAAAGGCCTCGACTACGGGCGCTCGCACAACCCGACACGCTGGGCGCTGGAGCGCTGCGTGGCGGATCTCGAAGGCGGCACCCAGGCCTTTGCCTTCGCCTCGGGACTGGCGACGATCTCCACCGTGCTCGAACTGCTCGACGCCGGCTCGCACATCGTTTCGGGCAATGATCTATATGGCGGCACCTTCCGCCTGTTCGACAAGGTGCGTCAGCGCAGCGCCGGACACCGTTTCAGTTTCGTCGACCTGACCGACCCGGCCGCCTTCGAAACGGCGTTGCAGGACGACACCCGCATGGTCATGGTCGAAACGCCGAGCAATCCCTTGCTGCGCCTCACCGACCTCGCCGCCATCGCCCGCACTTGCCGCGACCGCGGCATCATCTGTGTGGCTGACAATACCTTTGCCAGCCCATGGATTCAGCGTCCACTGGAGCTGGGTTTCGATATCGTGCTGCACTCGACCACCAAGTACCTGAACGGCCACTCCGACGTGATCGGCGGCATCGCCGTGGTCGGCCAGAACGCGGAACTGGCCGAGCGCCTGGGCTTCCTTCAAAACGCGGTGGGCGCCATTGCCGGGCCGTTCGACGCCTTCCTCACCCTGCGCGGCGTGAAGACCCTCGCACTGCGCATGGAGCGCCATTGCAGCAACGCGCTGGACCTCGCGCAATGGCTGGAACGTCAGCCGCAAGTGGCGCGCGTCTACTACCCGGGCCTGCCCTCGCACCCGCAGCACGAATTGGCGCGCAAGCAAATGCGCGGCTTCGGCGGGATGATCTCGGTCGACCTCAACACCGACCTGGCCGGCTCCAGACGCTTCCTTGAAAACGTGCAGATCTTCGCCCTGGCCGAAAGCCTCGGCGGCGTGGAAAGCCTGATCGAACACCCGGCCATCATGACCCACGCCACCATCCCCGCCGACACCCGCGCAGAACTGGGCATCGGCGATGCGTTGGTGCGGTTGTCTGTCGGAGTGGAGGATGTCGAAGACCTGCGCGCAGATCTGGCGCAGGCATTGGCACGGATTTAGGCTCACCACAAAACCCTTGTGGGAGCTAGCCTGCTAGCGATGAGGCCAGCACATCCAGCATCGATGGCGACTGACACTCCGACATCGCGAGCAGGCTCGCTCCTACAGGTATTACACCAGACTTACATTTTTCCGGATCATCAAGACATGTCCAATCTCCAAACCTCCCTGCAAGACACCGCCGCCCCCGATGGCGTTTGCTACGGCTGCGGCAGCAGCAATCCCCACGGGCTGCACATCAAGAGCCATTGGCATGAGGACGGCGTGCACGTCGTCGCCGAGCACGTGCCCGATCCCATGTACTGCGGCTGGCCGGATCTGGTCTATGGCGGCTTGATCGCGATGCTGGTCGACTGCCATTCCAACTGGGCGGCGATGGCCTATCACTACCGGGCGGAAAATCGCGAAGTCGCCAGCCTGCCGCGCATCAACTGCGTCACCGGCAACCTTGGCATCAAGTTCATCAAACCGACGCCCATGGGTATTCCGTTGGTCCTGCGGGCGAAAGTCGAAGGCGAAGTCGGGCGCAAGACCCGCGTCATCTGCGAGGTGTTCGCCGGGGACGTGCTGACGGCGGTCGGCGACTCGGTGTTTGTCCGGGTCGATACCAGTCAACTGGCAGACGCGGCTCACGGCCGCTAAGCGTTCCTCATTCCTCTTCCATCAGCGCTGTGATCCGCCCGGATCGTTCCGCGGCCAACAGCGCTGCATAGTCCTTGGCATTCTGATCGGCATAGGCCACGGCAAACTTGCCGATGGCCTGGTCGAACGAATCCGTTTTCCCCAGATAACCGCTGATGAGCGCCGCATCCCCGGACTTGGCATGGGCACGGGCCAACGTCTGGCCGCACCATTCGGCGTAGCGCTTCAAGCGCGCCGCCGTAATGCCTTCGATGGGTGCCGACATTTTCATGTCGCGCAACTGGCGAACAAAAAAGTGCCGGCCATTCTGGCCGCGTGTCCAGCCCAGAAAAATGTCGCTTGAGGACTGCATCAACCGTTGCCCGGTGACCACGCGCTGTCCCTGATTATCGAATTCGCTCTTGCCCGCGTAAGGCGCCAGCACCGAAGGACAAGCCTCTTTGAATTGCAGAAGCAACGGATGGTTTTCCGCAGAGAAGAACAGACCGACAAAACAATAGGTCCCGACACTGCCGATCCCGACCGCTTTGACCGCAATGTCCTCAAGACGATAACGATCGAACAGCACACGCCGTTCATGGGGTAACGACAGTCGATAATCCTGCAGCGCCTCACGGGCGCGCTGCACAAAGTTCTGTTCATCCACGTGATAAAGAATCGGTGGCTGGTCGATCAATCGGCGACGCCCCGCCACTTCGCTGCTGATCTTGGGATAGAGGTAATCGCCGACTCGCAGCCGGGCCTTGGCCATCACTTGCTCGCGAAATTTTTTGACTTCGGCGTTGGGCGCCATGTCGATGATTGTCTGGGCATCCAGGCGTTCATACCAGACCTCCAGCGGGCTCAACTTGGACAACTTGCGCAGGCGTTCGCGGTAAGCACGCACGCATTCCATGGCGGTGGCCGCTGCCGCTTTGTCGCTGATCCGGTTGTCCCGCGCCGCCACCACAAAACTGATCGCCAGGCGTTTTACATCCCATTCCCAAGGCGCGGGCAGGGTTTCGTCGAAGTCATTGATGTCAAAAATCAGATTGCGCTCGGGCGTGGCGAACAACCCGAAATTCAACAGGTGACAGTCGCCGCAGGCCTGCACCTCGATCCCTGTGGTTGGCGTCTTGGCCAGGTCGTGGGCCATCAACCCCGCCGAGCCGCGCAAAAAAGTGAATGGGCTGCGCAACATGCGCCCGTAACGCACGGGAACCAGATTGGGCAGCCGATAACGGTTGGACTCTTCCAGCAGATCAATCGGATCGCGGTGTTTTCGTGGCGGTTTCCAGGTGGCGTGCAGCGAGTGCGGCACGCTCTCGCGTAATCGCTCACCCGCACTCATGCGCTCCTTGCGCGAACGAAAGACCGCTTCCTCGATGGCGACGGCGGATTTGCGGGTCTTAGCCTTGGCAGGCTTGCTTTTACGCGGGGTCATGTCCACTCCCTCGCCCAATGAAACCGACTCGCCTGGGCACGCGGAAACAAACGGGTTACCGAAGTCGTTACAAGCGTAGCAGCTCTGATTTGAAGTGGATGACGATGCGCAGCGGCCTCATTGTCGGGCCGCTGTGCAATTCACTGCTCGGCTACTCGGGCGGATCAATCTGATCCAGCACCCGATTCGCCGTGATCTCCGCCAGCATCACACTATTGGAAATGCCCAGCAGCGCATTGCGCGATTCACCGTCGAGATGATCGACCAATTGATGGACCATCACATCGACTGAGGCCAGGGTCTCGACTAAATAAACGGCCAGGGTTTCGAGCGTCACCTCAGGGTCGACGGTGAAGAGGGTGCTGACGGTGCGCGGTGTGGCTTTGATATCGGCGGTTGAGGGGAAGTGAAAGTCGAGGGCGCGTTCGGCGGCTTCGTTGAGCTTTTTTGAATCGGGTTCGTACGGGGATGCCGGATCGGTTTCCGGCGGGTTTGGCGTTACCTTGAACATAGATGCTCCCTTGTTAAGAAGGGCCGCAACCATCTCGCTACTAAACGATAGGGTGGCAGCTGTGCGCAAGTTAGTAGACCGGCAAGGGAAAGCAAAAACCGGCGCGTCCGAGGACGCCATGCGCACAGCTACCATCAAGCGCAGACAGATACCTGATTGATGATGCTCATGCGACCGCTATACCTTGGCCGGGCTACTAAACCCGATCACTGATGGGCAGTGACGCGAACCAAGTTACCGATGGCCCTCAAGGCACACAAGCCGGCGGATTCTGGCGTACGCGTAGGCAATGGCGCAAGGTCTTGTAGCTTGCATGAAGTTTCCTTCAGTGCTTTTAAACAAGGGCTCTTCGGCGATGTTTAATGAGCACGCCAAGCTTTGGAAACAGGCGGAATACGGCCAAAAGCAGACGGTCAGCGCAAGGCCACTACTGACCGAGGCTTTGTAAAAACGTTTTTGAGCGCGACAGATACTCAAAATCGGACTGGAAATCGTTCTTCTACCCAAAACCCACATCTGATGACGTGTCGATAAATTTCAGATTTAACGTAGACGCGCATACTTCAATTTTGGCGGAGCGTTTTTACATACTCTGGGCCGAAAGCAGATTCCGAACTGCTCGTTTGGATGGGATAAACGTGTTTTGACACTCCCCCGACTTCCGGGGCTTTTAGCGCTTGCGTAGGCGTTTGGACATCATATTGGTTTCCGTATCCGTTGCGTTTTGCTTAAGATACGTTTCATAAACGACCCAGCCTTGCTGGTGTGTTTGGGACTAGGGAAAGAGGTTTTCGTGCGTATATTTTATGTTGGCCAAGACGCTGAAAAGCGCCAAGCACTCCTAAAACGAAAAGGAGATCTAATACTCCTCGGCTTTGATAGGTGGGATGATTACGACTACAAAACCTCTTTTCCCGTGCAGTGCCGTATTGAAGGCGAAGATGTTCACTTAGGCGCCATCAAGATCCTGTTCAGCGAAGAGAAAGTCTCCTATCAATTTCTAGACAAATTGGTGGCTGAGGGATGGGACGGCGAGTTCCCAGTTCCGGGCATAATCTACATCTCAGTACCCGCTAACACGACCTTCTACGAAAAAATTGATGGATGCCTTGATAGTGCCTCCACTTTTGAAGTTGCTCGTCTTCTAAATGATGCAAGCTTGAAGCGGTGGATTGACGAAGACCCAGATAGCCTTGTATTGATCGAATCCGATGGCTTCCGGTATTCGCTGCTACGTGAACGCGGAGCACAAACGGCTTATCACAGTGTCTGGAAGCTTCTCAGTGCAGCCAGCATAAATGTGGGAGATTTGCAATTTCGATTTCTCGACCCTCTGGGAGGGAAACAGAAATTGAACTTGGATTTTGACTCTGAAGGCAGACTACTACCACATGATATTCATGTATTAATTGGACCTAATGGCGTTGGAAAATCTCAAACGCTAATGCAGATTGTCGAGCACTGGTTGGACTTGAGCATTGAAAGTGATGAGGATGTTGGATTCAGCGATTCACCTAATATCAATCAAGTGGTTGTTGTTTCATACAGCCCGTTTGAACGCTTTCCAATTGATAGCGAAAATAGCGTAAAACAGTCTGGAAAACGACAAGATCATGACATCTACCGCTACTTTGGGCTACGCGGGTGGCAATCTGTCTTCGATGAAGCAGGAGCGGGCCAAAAAAAAATACGTCTCTCGCAAAGCCGACCAAAGATTAACGCTTCTCGCTCATTACTGGCTTGCCTAGTGGATGACAAAACCTTTGGTGTGATAAAAGATTGGTCGGCCAAGGTTAAAACAATGGAAAGAGTACTCAATACCGCCATTGATTTCGACTATGCAGCAGTTGCTGTAGATTCTGATGTTAACTTGGCAACCCTATTCCAATATGGTCAGTTGTTATTTGATGATGAAAGCAATAAAAATAACGATTTTGTTATCAAGCTCCCGGAAAAGGAGAGCAAAGAAAACGGCAGCAGTTTAACTCTTGTACCAATTGCAGCCGATCGTATTGATGAACTAAATTCAGAAGTGCTCGCCACATCCATGTTAGCCAGCAAAGGCATTTACTTTATAAAAAATGGGAAAGTCGTGGAGTTAAGCTCGGGACAGAGGCTATTCTCCTATGTGGTCATAAATATTTTAGGCGCGATTCGCCGAAATAGTTTGATCCTCATTGATGAGCCTGAGTTATTCTTGCATCCAACTCTAGAAATCGCTTTCATTTCAATGCTTAAAGATGTACTCAAAAGCTATCGTTCAAAAGCTTTGCTTGCTACTCACTCCCTAGTGACCGTTAGGGAACTGCCTCGAAGCTGCGTGCATGTATTTGAAAAAGAAGAGGGGGAATTGTTCGTCAACCATCCACCTTTCGAAACTTTTGGGGGGGATATACAACGAATTTCTTCATACGTTTTTGGCGACAAGTCGGTATCGAAGCCGTTCGAAGCATGGATACGCCAACAAATTCAAGAATTTGGTACGGCCGAGAGTCTCATCGAAGCATTAGGTGATGATATCAACGAAGAAATGATAATTCAGATCAGCGCTATGGGAGCGGGAAAATGGTAACTCGCCTTCCGCGCCCAGTTGTTGATGATGTTGAACTTGTGCACCAAGTCGTAGATCAGCGGCAACGCGGTCGTAACGGCGGTTTTTTTGAACGAATCAGGACCCCTTGGAAGCAGCGAATACGAGACTATATTCAAGCTTGTGGCAATCCAGAAACTGTAACTCCGTGGGCACAGGCTGTGAGATTTAAGACTCGATTCTTGACGCTTTACAATAGCCCTCAAAATAATTCAGTGCAAAAGCCGATATTGGAAAGACTGAGGGAGCGTACATTACAAATGTGCCCTGCGTGCGGTGAGGATGGCACACCAAACACTTTAGATCACTATTTGCCTAAAAACGAATTCCCAGATTTTTCTGTAACAGCGCTCAATTTATTTCCGATGTGCGATACATGCCAAGGAAAAAAGCTCGAGCAGGTACTAAATGAAGAAGGAGAACGCATATTTCTCCACCCTTACTTCGATGACTTTCTTGATCAGCAAGTGTTGCAGCTTAGTATTGGGCAACCGTACTCGGCTCCGAAATCCATGGAAGTTAGTGCCAGCGAAAACTTGACTCCGCAATTTCAGTCATTAGTTGAGCGGCATATAGAAAGCCTTGAAATAAATAAGCGGTATTACCATTTTTTCCGCGAAAAATATACACATCTTCTTGGATCTGCCGCCGATATTCGAGAGGCGGAGCTTGACATGCGCCAACAACTGACATTATTTCGAAATAGTGCGCGTCGAAAGTCAGTGAACTCTTGGGGATACATTTTTTACGAGAGCGTCTTGGCAAATGAAGAATTAATTTCTCACTTGGAAAATTCCGACCTACCTGCGCTTGAATCATGGGCTAGAGCGCTGGCGAACGAAGAAGCTTTATAATTAACATGCAACTTTGCAACGCTAAAATAGCGTTGATTTGTCATGTGTAAAACTGACTCTAGATTTAGTCGAGGTGATGATCTGCATTTGGTTTCAGGTATTCGCTGTCGAACGTGCGCTTTGGGCAGGTAGTCGCCTTTCGGCTGACCATCCGCTTTTGGCCAATTTCTGCCTGTCGCCACCATCAGCTCTTGGTCGTTCTCTCCAGTCATGACCACAAAAAGCCCCCCACACCATCATTAAGGAAAATGAATGCCCCTCATCTCACAACGCGTAGAACTGGCCCGTAACGGCGCCAACGACAAAGTCATCTGCCGAATGGCCTCCGGTTGGGCAGTAATGGGCGATGTGCAATTCCTGCCGGGTTACTGCCTGCTGCTGCCCGACCCGGTCGTTGCCAGCCTGAACGATCTGGATGCCGAGGCCCGATCCACTTATCTGCTCGACATGGCCCGGATCGGCGACGCCGTTCTACAGGCGACCGGCGCCCTGCGCATGAACTATGAAATTCTGGGCAATACTGAGCCGGAACTGCACTGCCACATCTTTCCCCGCTATGCCTCCGAGCCTGAGCAAAATCGCAAGATGCCCGTATGGTTTTACGACTGGAAAACTGCAATCGCTTACTCAGAAGAAACCCACGGGGATCTGCGTAAAAAAATCGCTGTTTTGCTGAATGGCTAAAGCGGATCAGCTCGAGTGACCTGAAGCAGGTCCGCTTGGCGACGTCTAAGCTGTTGCGATTGAACCTTGTCCGCCAAGGAGCTTTCCATGAGCGCCTCGCTGTCCAAGCTCGATGCCGCCCTGCCCGGTTTGACCCGCAAGATCCGCGTGCTGGATGCCTTGGCCTGGCCGGATGGCATCGAGGAAGATTTCCTGGCGAAATGGCGCGGTGGGCGTGCGCAGTTGCCAAAAGTCGAGCTTCACTCCCGCGACCACAGTGCCGATATCGCCGCCCTGGAGGACTTTGTCGAGCGCTGCGATCCGGGCCATCCGGCCAGTAACTATCTGGCCATGACTGCCCGCAGCTATGCCACCGCCGGACGCATGCTCGGGTCCATTGGCACGCCCGCGTTTACTCAATATTCATCCGCGCTGTACCGGCGCCCGGATTTCTATTACACCAACCAGAAACTGAGCATGCTGGACGCCGCGCATTTCTTCCTCAAGACCACCGACGCCCTGCTGGGTGGTGCGCGGATTCCTCCGACCCAGGCCGATATTCCGGCCGAGGCTTTTGCCGACTGGATACGACCGGAACTGGACCGGTTTTTCGGCGCGGGGCGGATCACGGTGATACTCGATTCGACCCTTGCCGCCAAAGCCATCGCCGGGGCGAGTCGTATCCGCCTGCGGGCCAGTGCGTTGTTCTCGGAGCTGGACAAGAATCAGTTGTTGCAGCATGAGGCCTTCGTGCATGTCGCCACCGCACAAAACGGTGCGCTGCAACCCAACCTCAAAAGCCTCGGTTTGGGAGCGCCACGCACAACCCAGACTCAGGAAGGCATTGCCACGCTGGCCGAGTTGTTCACCGGCAGCATGGACATCAACCGCCTGCGGCGCCTCGCCTTGCGTGTGCTGGCGGTCCAGCAAGCGCTGGATGGCGCCGACTTCATCCAGGTGTTCGAAGGTTTTCTGGCGGGTGGACAGTCGCAAGAAGAGTCCTTCCGCTCAACCCAACGGGTGTTCCGGGGTACCGACCTGCGAGGCGGATCGGCGTTTACCAAAGATGCCGCTTACCTGACCGGATTGCTCGGTGTGCATACCTTGTTGCGCATTGCGATCCGCGATAACCGGCCGGACCTGGTCGGCCATTTGTTTGCCGGGCGCCTGAGCCTGGGCGACACGGTACGCCTGGCGCCACTGTTCGAATCCGGCTGGCTCAAGGGCCCGACCTACCTTCCCGCCTGGGCCTCTGATCTGCGCCTGCTCGCCGCCAACCTGGCCTTCTCTGCCTTCATCGCCCGGATCAATCTGGATGCGCTTGACCTGCAGGTGTTCATGGACTTTGCAGACGAGCATGAAAGCGATGCCAGCGCCCAGTGAAACGCTTATACGGCGGACATCGACGCCCGTGAGGGGATCAGCGTTTCTATCAGCGCGGCGACTGCCTTCGCCCCATAGCAGCGGAATTTAACGCTGCCGGCACGGGTGTCCAAACGGACGATTTTGGTGATGAACCCACCTTCGACGCTGACCTTGCGGATCATTGAGTGCGGGAGTTCGATATCGAGGGTTCCCTCCTGGACGGCACGATTCAGCGCATTGGCGCTCAAGCGCACCACACGCGGGGTAATCACCAGCCCTCCGCCAACCCACAACCCGCCATGTATTTCCTTGAAGGTCTCCAGCACGTCGCCCAACACGTCCACATCGCCACTCCCGACGACGTCGTAGACATCACTCACGGTGTGGTAGTCCACCTCGGCATCGGCCACCAGAAAATTCACCAGTTTCCACTTCAAAACTTCTTCGGCCATCTCCGTATCTCCCTTTCCATGTTCATGATTTGAGTTGCTGTCCTACGGTTATCAGTCTCGACAACCCAGTCGATCAGACAAGCTACCATCAAGTTTGAAATAGATGGCCTATGCGACTATTTTTTTACTTCGCAATTAATCAAAAGCGATGATGAAAACGGGAGTCACGCTATGCGAGCCTGCAAAGCAATATGGATGCGCCGGCCGAACGTCAGCACACGCAGTCATCTGACATGAACGATAAAAAAGACCTCATCAGCCTCGATGAAGACATCTGCGTTCATGTGTTTACCGCGTCAGCCGCGATGGTGGGCGTGTGCATTACGGTGATCGGGATCTTCCAGGTCGTTTCAACACTGAGAAGTGCAGACTCGATGGGCGATGACTTTCTTGCGGTGAACGCCATCCTGTATTTGATCACGACCATACTTTCGTACTGGTCGTTGCGTACCAGAAAAGTGGCCCGCAATCATTTTCTGGAAAAGTTGATCGACATTCTTTTTCTTACCGCGCTGACTTGTACGACCGGGATCGCAGCCTTTATCACGTGGGCGATTACCTTCAAATAAAATCTTGGCTGGAAGTCCGGATTTGACCCCGGACTTCCAGCTCTATCGTCTTGCTGCTTTACAGACCGGGCAACACATCCGCCGGCACGATTGCCCCGCCCTTCATCACCACGGGAAGGGTTTCAAGCACTGAAATGTCAGCAATCGGATCACCGTCGACGGCGATCAAATCGGCGAAGCGACCCGCACTCACGGCGCCTACATCCGCCTGCCAATTGAGCAGGTCAGCCGCCACGACGGTCGCGGACTGAATCGCCTGCATGGGCGTCATGCCGTACTTCACCATGTACGCGAACTGTTTTGCGTTGGTGCCAATCGGATAAACCCCGGCGTCCGTGCCATAGGCAATTTTCACCCCGGCCTTGACCGCTTTGCGAAATGCCTGACGCTGTACGTCGGTGGTTTCGGTGTTTTTGCGCAAGTAACTTTCGGGCCAGTTTTCCTTGCGGCCGACTTTATCGATGTAGTCGCCGTTGTAGATATCCATCACCAAATAGGTGCCGTTGTCCTTCGCCATTTTGATGCCTTCATCGTCCAGTAGCGACGCATGTTCAACGGACCTGACGCCTGCGCGAATGGCGGCTTTGATCCCTTCTGCACCATGTGCGTGGACCGTGGCATAGCTTTTATGAACCTTGGCTTCCTGGACGACGGCGCGCATTTCTTCTTCGGTCATTTCCATTTGGCCGGGTTCGGTGCCTTCGGCCAAAACCGATCCGGTGCCCATCATCTTGATGGTGTCTACGCCATGCTGGAACAGGTAGCGGGTCTTGAGTTTGGCGTCATTGGCATCGCGGTAAACACCCACGCGCATATCGGCCGGGATCTCCACACCCGGCGCAAATCCCGTCACCTCGCCGCCACCACCGGCAACGGTGATGTACGCACCCACGACATTCATTCGAGGCCCCAGCACGCGGTTTTCGTTGATCGCATCACGCAGCGCGACGTCGGTGAACGCGCGATAGGTGCCCAGGTCGTGCACCGTGGTAAAACCTGCGCGCAAGGTTTGATAGGCATGTTTGGCCCCCATCAGCGCGACGTCTTGCGGCGAATGCAGGAGCGGCTCAGCCACGTTGTTGGTCATGTCCCAATCGGAGATATGCGTGTGCATGTCGATCAGCCCCGGCAACACGGTCCTGGATGACCAATCAATCACTTTGCTGTCGGCCGGCGGCGCACTCCACGGTTCCACGGCAACGATGCGTTCACCCTCGATCTTGATGCGTTGATCGTTCAGCACCTTGCCTTTCTCGACATCCACCAGACGGCCCGCATGGACATACACGGTATCGGCGTGCGCGGACAACGCCATGCAAGAAAGTGTGACCGCCAAGGCGATGCACTTGACCGGAAAGTTCTTCATGTGAAACCTCTTGTTTTTATTGGATTGGGATGTGCACATCAAAAAAGATCGAACGGGTATTCGGTAATTATTCGAAGTTGCTTAACGCTGTCCCCGGTAAATGATTGGTCGGCATAGCGCACGCGTACCGACAGGTTTTTCAGGGCACCGCTTTCCACGACGGTCTTCAGGTCGATGTCTCGTTCGATCTGTTTGTCCGAATGGGCGAAGTAGGCGTACAGGCCTTCCGGATCGACTTTTTCATTATCGATATCGAACCCGTAGACATATCGAAAGCTGAGCGTTGTATGTAAGTAGCCTGTACTGCCAAAGTCATACGCATAACCGAGGCCTACCGACTGCTCACCCGGCCCGTTGAAGTCGCCATATTGCGAAGAGTTGGCCAGGTAGATGGAGTCCATGTAAGTGCCATCTGACGCCATCAGATAATCGAACGGCTGGCTGCCATGGATTTTTTGATAAGACAGCGTGAAGGTGTGTGGACCGATTCCGTATGAGGGCGCCAACGACCAGGCCGTGACGTTTATCGCACCAGCATTGGCATTCCCTTCATCAAGTGAGCGATACAGATTGAAGTCGAAACTCAGCGATTGCTCTTCCGTGAGCGCGAAGCTGTAGTTCGCATTCACGTAGTACTGGCGCCATAAATCCTCTGCACGGGAGGCATAAAACGCGACGCTACCCTCATCGACTGGCTGATACGTCAAACCGGCGTAGTCCACGTTGCCGGCGTCTACTCCGGCGTATCCGGCCATGAAACCACCATCGTGGCCGGTGCTTGTATAACCCCTGGATGAATAGAAGTGCCCGACATCAATGCTGACCTTGTCAATGTCATCACTTAACAACTGGATGCCTCTTGTGGTCATCGGCATCAAACGCAAGTCTGGCGTTGCGAAGACCGGATTGTAAGGACGCAGGTCGCCATACTTGAGCACCGTATTCGACCATTTCATCTTCACCGCCGCATTGGCGGTAGACGACTCTGTTCTTTCCCCATCGCCATCGGCGGGAAACATGCCCGTGCCCACCGTACCGCGCCCACCATCCAGTTTGTAAGCGGTATAGGCACTTGCATCGATGCCGAAGCCGATTTCGCCTTGGGTGAACCCGGACTTGTAGTCCATCAGGAAACCCTGCCCCCATCCGATTGAATCCGGATAGTCGGACAGTGAGTTGCGGTTGAAATACATATTGCGTGCAAGGATCGTCGCGGCCCCACCCTCGACAAAACCTTCCTGGGTTTCGTCAGCCTGCGCTTGCAGTGAACTTGCGGACATTGAAAAAACGAACAGGCCAAACAGTGAGCGCTTCTTCATTAAAGGCCTCAAGGCTTTGATTGTTATTATTTTATGAAAACGCGGGTACGACGTATTTTTCAGGTCCCGAAGACTGAAAATGTATTGGCGTTACTTGGGAATTTTTAGAGCAAACAGTTGATGAGGCCGGCCCGTTCAAGGCTGGCCTCCTGACAGCCTTAATCCGCTTTGAAGCAATAGGCGGCCAATTTGTTGCCGTCCAGATCGCGGGCATATGCGGCATAGGCGTTCGGTGCCCAGCCACGCGGCCCAGGCAGACCTTCACAGGTACCGCCAGCGGCCAACGCTGCGGCGTGGAAAGCGTCGATGGCGGCACGCGTCGGCGCCTCGAAGCTGACGGTCACACCATTGCCGACGCTGGCGGGTGCCCCGTCAGCCGGTTTCAGAACGAAGAAGGCCGGTGCATCCTCGCCCCAGATAGAACCGTTTTCACCGAGATCCGCTAGACGTTTATGGCCAATTTCGCCCAGTACGTTGTCGTAGAAGTTGCGGGCTTTGCTCAAGTCATTGGTGCCGACGGTAACGTGGGTAAACACACTCATTTAATGGCTCTCTTTTGTAAGAACGAGGTGAGTTGGCGTTGCTGTTTCGCCTAAGAATGTGCCCCGGACATTTGAAAGAACAGTGATGTATCTGCATTAATCCTATGTGAGGAGCGCATAGAAACTTCAGCCGCCCTAAAAAACAAAACGCCCGATGCAATGCATCGGGCGTCAGGGTGAAACGAACGTAAACGGGTTCAGGACCCGACAGCTATCAACTGGACAAGGCAGCCACTTTGGCCCGCGCCGCGTGCAGCTTTTTGTAGCTGTCGATCAAACGCAGATGACGATCGAGCCCTTCCAGCTTCATGCTCGTCGGCGTCAGGCCATGGAAGCGCACGCTGCCGTTCACCGAGCCGATCGCTGCGTCGATCCGCTCGCTGCCGAACATCCGGCGGAAATTGGCCTCGTAGTCTTCCAGCTCCAGGTCTTCGTCCAGTTCCATCTCCAGCACCGCATTCACAGCCTGGTAGAACAAGCCGCGCTCGACCGTGTTGTCGTTGTACTGCAGGAACATTTCCACCGCTTCTTTCGCCTCTTCGAATTGCTGCAAGGCGAGATAGATCAGCAGTTTCAATTCCAGGATCGTCAACTGACCCCAAGCGGTGTTGTCGTCAAATTCGATGCCGATCAACGTGGTGATGTCGGTGTAGTCGTCCAGCTCACTTTCGACCAGACGCTCTACCAGGCTCTTCAGTTCGGCTTCGTCCAGGCTATGCAGATTCAGGATGTCGGCGCGGAAGAACAACGCCTTGTTGGTGTTATCCCAGATCAGATCGTCGACCGGATAGATCTCCGAATAATCCGGCACCAGGATGCGGCAGGCCGTTGCGCCGATGTGTTCATACACCGCCATGTAGGCTTCTTTGCCCATGCCTTCGAGAATGCCGAACAGCGTCGCGGCTTCTTCGGTATTGGAGATTTCACCCTGGCCGGAGAAGTCCCACTCGACGAATTCGTAATCCGATTTGGCACTGAAGAAGCGCCACGACACCACGCCGCTGGAGTCGATGAAGTGCTCGACGAAGTTGTTCGGCTCGGTCACCGCATGGCCTTCAAAAGTAGGCTGCGGCAGATCGTTCAAGCCTTCGAAGCTGCGGCCTTGCAGCAACTCCGTGAGGCTGCGTTCCAGTGCCACTTCAAGACTTGGGTGCGCGCCGAACGAGGCGAACACACCGCCGGTACGCGGGTTCATCAACGTGACGCACATCACCGGGAATTCGCCGCCAAGCGACGCATCCTTCACCAGCACCGGAAAGCCCTGCTCTTCCAGCGCCTGAATGCCGGCCAGAATCCCCGGGTACTTCGCCAGCACCTCGGCCGGTACATCCGGCAGGGCAAATTCGCCTTCGATGATTTCGCGCTTGACCGCGCGTTCGAAGATTTCCGACAGGCACTGCACCTGAGCTTCGGCCAGCGTATTACCGGCACTCATGCCGTTGCTGAGGTACAGGTTTTCGATCAGGTTGGACGGGAAGTACACCACCTCACCATCCGACTGGCGCACAAACGGCAGCGAAACAATGCCGCGATCTTCATTGCCGGAGTTGGTGTCGTACAGATGCGAGCCGCGCAACTCGCCGTCGCGGTTGTAAATTTTCAGGCAGTACTCATCGAGAATCTCGGCAGGCAGCGCATCTTTAGGGCCCGGCTGGAACCAGCGCTCGTTCGGGTAATGCACGAACGGTGCATTGGCGAGTTCTTCACCCCAGAACTGATCGTTGTAGAAGAAGTTGCAATTCAGTCGCTCGATGAATTCGCCCAGCGCCGACGCCAGCGCGCCTTCCTTGGTTGCACCCTTGCCGTTGGTAAAACACATCGGCGAGTGCGCATCGCGGATATGCAGCGACCACACGTTAGGCACGATATTGCGCCACGAAGCGATTTCAATCTTCATGCCCAGGCCGGCCAGAATGCCCGACATATTGGCGATGGTTTGCTCCAGCGGCAGGTCCTTGCCGGCGATATAGGTGCCGGCCTCTGACATGGAAGCAGGCATCAGCAACGCCTGGGCATCGGCGTCGAGGTTTTCCACCTCTTCGATCACGAACTCAGGCCCGGCCTGCACCACTTTTTTCACGGTGCAGCGGTCGATGGAACGCAAGATGCCCTGGCGATCCTTGTCGGAAATATCCGCTGGCAACTCGACCTGAATCTTGAAAATCTGGTTGTAGCGGTTTTCCGGGTCAACAATGTTGTTCTGCGACAGGCGGATATTCTCGGTGGGAATATTGCGCGTCTGGCAGTACAACTTCACAAAGTAAGCCGCGCACAACGCCGACGAAGCCAGGAAGTAATCGAACGGACCCGGTGCCGAACCATCGCCCTTGTAGCGAATCGGTTGGTCGGCCACCACCGTGAAGTCGTCGAACTTGGCTTCAAGTCGAAGGTTGTCGAGAAAATTGACCTTGATTTCCATGCGGGATTACCAGAATAACGAGCTAAACGAATGGCGGCCATTATCCGGCTTTTCAGCCGCAAGTCTTGTGCTTTTCGGCAATGACCTCCGACCGGTCCTATGCTTTCCTTCAAACATCAGCGCTGGACATCGACATGCCGACCCTCGAATCCACCCTCTTGCAAAGCTGGCATGACAACGCCCACAACTGGATCGAAGCCGTGCGCAGCGGCAGCATCGAAAGCCGCCGCCAGGTCACCGACCAGGCTGTCCTGCTGGCGGTGCTGAGTCGTCAGCCCGAGCGCGTGCTCGACCTGGGTTGTGGTGAGGGCTGGCTATTGCGTGCTCTGGCCGACCGGGGCATTCATGCGGTGGGTGTGGATGGCGATGCGACGCTGGTCGAGGCGGCGGAGACGACAGGCACTTCGCCGGTGCATCTGGCGAGTTATGAAGAATTGGTGGAGGCGAAAGTGGACATCGGCCGCGATTACGACGTGATCTGCGCCAACTTCGCCCTGTTGCACCAGGACATCATCCCCCTGCTCGCCGCCATGCACGCCCTGCTCGTCCCCGGCGGCGCGCTGGTGATCCAGACGCTGCATCCGTGGGCCGCAGCAGCCGGCGATTATCAGGATGGCTGGCGGGAAGAGACCTTCGCCGGGTTCAAGGGCCGGTGGCAACCGATGCCGTGGTATTTGCGCACCTTGTCCAGTTGGTTCACTGCGCTGGACATGGCCGGTTTTCAGCTGACCGGCCTGCGCGAGCCGCAGCACCCGCAAAGTCCGCTGCCGCAGTCGTTGCTGCTGGTGGCCGAGCGACGCAGCTAAGTATCAGTTGCCGCGCTCCGGCAGCATGCCCTTGAGTACGTCGTCCTTTTCAACGAAGTGATGCTTGAGCGCAACCAGCACATGACCGCCGATCAAGGCGCCACAAACCCAGGCTGTATAGGTGTGAATCGCCTTGGCCAGGTCGTACAGGCTCTGATCAGGATCGACCAGCGGTGGCAGTGCGAACAACGCCGCCACCATGATCGGTTTATCCGCGACCGAACTCCAATACCAGCCCGACAGCGGCAATCCGATCAACGCCACGGCGTAAAGCAGCAGGTGCCCGACATACGCGCCGCGCTTCATCATGGGGCTCATCGAATCCGGTAGCGCCGGCGCCGGATGACTCAACCGCCAGGCGATACGCGCGACGATGAGAAACAGCAACGTGCTGGCCATCGCCTTGTGCAGGAAGGTCAGTTCATGGTGAGCGTTGAATTCATCGCGCCAATGCGTCGCCACGATACCAATGACCCAGGCGGCTACCCAGATCAGCGCCATGCCCCAATGCAGCCACTTTGCGGTGCCGGTGTAGTTTCCTTCCTTCGCCATCGCGAATTGCCTCTGAGCATTGATAGTGGCGAAATTATCGTGGCGTTGCGTCATCAAAAAAACAGCGAATTGTTGGTTAATCAGATCGAGTTATTCGATGGGACTTAAATGATTAAACCGGAAACATTCTGAATTTAATGATACGTCGACCTGAGCAGGTTCAGTGATGTAGCTGACAGCTTCTGGAGCTAACTGACGGATGGGCTATCCTGCCGACTCGCTTTCCATTCCAAGGGCCATCCATGCTGATTTCACTCATCTCGAACGGCCAGTCGCTGACGCCCGATGAACCGCCGATCATGGTCCCTTGGTGGAGCTTCACCAAAACAGTCCTGGCCGCGACCGCCCTGACGCTGGTGCGCGATGGTCGGGTCGGGCTGGACGACCCGCTCCCCGATCAACCTTTTACCTTGCGCCAACTGCTGCGGCATGAGGCGGGGCTCGCCGATTATGGCGAACTGGCGCCCTATCACGCCGCCGTCGCCAACCATGAATCCGCCTGGTCGGCGGAGGAAATGATGCAACGTCTGGAAGGCACCCGGCTTCGATACAGTCCCGGAACGGCTTGGGGCTACTCGAACGTTGGCTACATGCTCATCGCCCGGTTGATTGAACAGGTCACGGAGCTAACGATTGAAGAGGCCGTCAGTCAACGTGCGTTGACACCCTTGGGCCTGTCGAATGTTCGCTTCGCCGCTAGCCATGTGGACTTGGCCGACACTTGCCCGAACTATGACCCCGCGTGGGTCTATCACGGTTTGCTGATCGGCCCCGTTTCGCAGGCGGCGCTGTTCCTCGATCGATTGCTCGCCGGGCATCTTCTGCCCCTGCCATTGCTTGAGCAAATGCAGACGGTGCGGATCTTGGGCGGTCCGATTGCCGGTCGCCCTTGGGTTGTCCCGGGTTATGGACTGGGTGTGATGCAGGGCGAAATCGAGGGCGGTTTGACTACTTGCGGGCACACCGGCGGCGGGCCCGGTAGCGTTATCGCGGTTTATCGTTGCTGCGATGGCGAAACCTCGGCGTGTTGCGCGGTGTTTGAGCAAGGCGTAGAGCAAGGCGTTGTCGAAGCGCAGTGCGTGCGGCAGTTGATGCAAGCGCTACGACAAGCTGTTTGAGCGGCTGCGCGCCCTACTCCTCAACGCGCCCGGTTCCCTCACGATCATGCTCGTAGTGTCTGGCGAGCGGAAACGCCGGTAGCCACGATTCGCGACGTACGGTCCAGCTTTCGTAGGTGGGTTTGAGTTGATCCGGGGCATCCAGCGAGCCCAGGTTCACTTCGATTTCGTCGTCACTGCGGGCAAACACCGACGAGCCGCAGCGGGGGCAGAAAAAGCGCCCGCCGTAGTCGCGGGTTTCACCCTCGATCATCACGGCGTCCTGAGGGAATATCGCCGAGGCGTAAAAAAGCGCGCCGTGATGTTTGCGGCAGTCGAGGCAGTGGCAGAGCCCGACTCGATAGGGAAGTCCCGAGGCCACGATGCGAACGTTGCCGCACAGGCAACCGCCGGTAAATCGGTCCATGCTGCGTCTCCTCTACAAGCAAGCGGTGGGTGCTTGTAAAAGTAGCAGCTCAATCAGGACCGACCCGACCATTGGTCCTCGATAAAAAAGCTTTGCCTCACGCCACCTGCATCAACTTCGCATAGGCCTGCAAATGATGATCGTCGTCGCCAAACTGACGCGCGACCATCAGCAAATGCTTGGCATGGTGCGACAGCATGTACTCCCAGGTCAGGCCGATGCCGCCGTGCAACTGGATGCCCTGGTCTGCGACAAAACGACTGGCGCGACTGACGATGAACTTGGCCGCTGCCAGAATACGGCTGCGTTCTTCACTGTCGGCCTGATCGGCGACACACGCGGCGAGCAGGGTCATGGAGGTCGCCTGATCCAGCTCGATGCGCATATCGACCATGCGGTGCTGCAACACCTGGAACTTGCCGATCGGCTGGCCGAACTGTTGGCGCGTCTTCAGGTAATCGAGGGTCAACGCGCACGCCGCTTCCATGCTGCCAACGGCTTCGGCGCATTGTGCGGCGATACAGCGGCCCTGCTGATAACGCAGCGCCGGCAAGGCATTGCCCAGTTCCCCGAGCACCGCATCGCTTTTGACGAACACGTCTTCAAGGTAAAGCTCGCAGGCCTTGCGCCCGTCCATGGTCTCGAAAATGTGCCGACGTACACCGCTGGTCTGCGGATCGACCAGGAACAGACTGATGCCCTTCTCGTCCCGAACCCCGTGGCTGGTGCGCGCCGACACCAGGACCAGCCCGGCGCTTTGCCCGCCGATGATCACCGACTTGCGACCATTGAGTTTCCAGCCGCCAGCGACCGGCTCGGCGACGGTCTGAACGTCGTGCAACTGGTAGTGACTCTGCGGCTCATCAAGGGCGACGGCCAGTTGCAGGCTTGCGCTGCCGACTTGCGGCAACAACCGGTCTTTCTGGGCGCTGCTGCCCAATTGGGCGATCAGGCCACCGGCGAAAATCACCGAGTGCAGATAAGGTTCAAGGCACAGGCCCCGGCCCAGTTCGGTCATGATCAGCATGTTCTCCACGCCGCTGCCGCCGTATCCGCCATAGACTTCGGCAAAGGGCACGGCGCACAGGCCTAGCTCACCCAGTTGCTGCATGAACGGGGTGCTGAAACCGTGTGGGCTCTGGCGGTATTGCTCGCGATGCTCGAAACCGTAGACGTCACGCACCAGGCGCGCGGCGGTGTCCTGCAGCATCAATTGCTCTTCTGTCAGTTTGAAATCCATGATCGTGGCGCCTTACAGTTCGAGGATCATTTTCGCGATGATGTTCTTCTGGATTTCGTTGGCCCCGCCGTAAATCGAGGCTTTGCGCGCATCCAGATACTGGTAGGTGGCCGCGCTGCTGTAGTCGGTATAGAGCAACGGCTCGCCGCCATAACCGAGTTCATCCTCAAGGAACGGCAAGGCATACGGCCCCACCGCTTTGCTGATCAGGTAGGTGATGGCCTGCCGGATCTCGGTGCCCTTGATCTTCAGGAACGAACTTTCGGCACCGGGTACGTCACCGTTTTGAGTGGCGGCCAGGGTGCGCAGGTTGCTCATCTCGGCGGCCATCAACTGCATCTCGACTTCAGCGATCTGCGTGCGAAACAGCGGGTCTTCGATCAAGGGTTTGCCGTCACGCACTTCCTGACTGGCAATGCGCTTGAGACGGCTGAGCAACGCCTTGTTCTGGGCAATGCCGCCGATGCTGGTGCGTTCGTGGGTCAGCAGGTATTTGGCGCAGGTCCAGCCTTCGTTTTCCTGCCCGACCAGATTGGCCACCGGCACCCTCACGTTGTCGAAGAACACTTCGTTGACTTCGTGTTCGCCGTCGAGGGTGATGATTGGGCGCACGGTGATGCCCGGGGTTTTCATGTCGATCAGCAAAAAGGAAATGCCGCGCTGCTGACGGGCCTCGGGGTCGGTGCGCACCAGGCAGAACATCCAGTCGGCAAAGTGCGCCAGGGTGGTCCAGGTTTTCTGGCCGTTGACCACGTAGTGATCGCCCTCACGCACCGCGCGGGTTTTCAACGACGACAAATCGGAGCCCGCACCGGGTTCGGAGTAACCCTGGCACCACCAGTCTTCGCACGAAAGAATTCGCGGCAGAAAGTGCGCTTTCTGCTCTGCTGTGCCGAACTTGATGATCACCGGTGCGACCATTTTCAAACCGAACGACACCACTTTCGGCGCACCCGCCGCAAAGCATTCTTCATCGAAAATATGTTTCTGCACGGCACTCCAGCCAGTGCCGCCGAACTCCTGCGGCCAGCCCGGCGCCAGCCAGCCTTGGCGGTCGAGGATCTGCATCCATTGCACCTGATGCTCTTTGCTCAGGCGTTTGCCCAGCGAGATGCGCTCGGACAATTCGCTTGGCAGATTGTCACGCAGAAAGGCCCGGACATCCTCGCGAAAGGCTTGTTCGTGCACTGAGAATTCAATGTCCATCCAATCACTCCAAAAGCATTGGAACAAACCACAACCCCCTGTGGGAGCGGGCTTGCTCGCGAAGACGGTGGGTCAGTCACCATAGATGTTGCCCGACATGACGCCTTCGCGAGCAAGCCCGCTCCCACAGGGTAATTGCGGTGTTTATTCGAAAACGATCACCGAACGCGCCAGCTCACCGCGACGCAATTCATCGAACGCTTCGTTGATCTGGTCGAGGCGGATGCGTTGGGAAATCATCTCGTCGAGCTTGAGCTTGCCGGCCATGTAGAAATCCACCAGGCGCGGCATGTCGACCGGGAAGCGGTTGGAGCCCATCAGCGAACCCTGGATGCGTCGTTCGTGCAGCAATTGCAGCGGGTCCAGTTCGATTTTCAGGCCCGGCTTGAGCATGCCGATCACCGTGGCGGTGCCGCCGCGAGCCAGCATGGCGAACGCCTGCTCGGCGGTCTGCTTGAGGCCGATGCACTCGAAGGAGTGATGCACGCCGCCGCGCGTCAACTCCAAAACCTGTTTGGCCGCATCGCCATCGCGGCCGTTGATCACATCGGTGGCACCGAACTGTTTGGCCAGTTCCAATTTAGAGTCGAGCATGTCGATGGCGATGATCCGCCCTGCCCCGGCCAGCGCCGCGCCGTTGATCGCGGCCAGGCCGATACCGCCGCAGCCGATCACGGCCACGGTCTCGCCCGGACGTACCTTGGCGGTATTGAACACCGCGCCAGTGCCAGTGGTGACGGCGCAACCGAGCAAAGCGGCGCGGTCCAGCGGCATGTCACGGCGGATCGCCACGCAGGCGTTTTCATGCACCAACATCTGCTCGGCAAACCCGGACAGGTTGACGAATTGCGGGATCGGCTTTTGCACGTAAGTCAGGCGCGACTCTTCATCCTTGCCGCGCTTGGTTTCCGGCGACACGCAGCGCGCCAGATGACCGGTCACGCAGTGGTCGCAATGGCCACAGAACACGGTCAGGCACGTGACTACATGATCGCCGGGCTTGACCGAGCGCACTTCGGAACCGACCTGTTCGACCACACCGGCCGCCTCGTGGCCCAGCACCAGCGGCCCCGGATACGGAAACGAACCATCGATCACGTGCAGATCGGAATGGCAGACACCCACCGCTTTGGTACGGATCAACACTTCACGCGGGCCCGGTTTGCTGATGCCCACTTCTTCAATGACCAGTGGGGCTCCAACCTGATGGAATACGGCAGCTTTCATGGCAGTTCTCTCAAGAATAGTGTGGGGTTCAGGCCGGGTTGGCCGCTGTGCGCAACACCGCTTTGGCGTGGCTGAACGTGCGGAAACCGTCGATGCCGTGGTAGGCGCCCATGCCGCTCTGGCCGACGCCGCCGAACGGCAGGCCTTCGGTGCTGGCATGGCTCAACACGCCATTGAGGGTCACGCCGCCCGAGCAGGTACGCGTGAGGACCAGTGCCTCTTCTGCGGCGTCGTTGCCGAAGTAATACAGCGCCAGCGGCCGTGGCCGGGCGTTGATCCGGGCGATCACTTCGCTGATGTCGTCGTAAGGAATGATCGGCAGCAGCGGGCCGAAGATCTCGTCCTGCATCACCTGCAAGTCATCACCGGGATTGCGCAGCAGGGTCGGCACGATTTTGTTGCGCGCGCCCTCGCTGAAATCTTCAGCGGCGGCGTTCAGCTCGATCAGTTCCACACCGGCCTCGCGCGCCTCGTTCAGGTAACCCTGCAAACGTTCGTGGTGGCGAGCATTGATGATCGAGGTGTATTCGGGGTTGTCCTTGAGCGTCGGGAAGAACTTTGCGACCACCGCTTTGGCCACGCCGATGAACGCATCCACCGACTCTCGCGGAACGAACACATAGTCGGGGGCCACGCACAACTGGCCGGCGTTGAGCAGTTTGCCGATGACCACCTTGGCCACCGCGTCCTTGAAATCAGCGGTGCGGGAAATAATCGTCGGCGACTTGCCGCCCAGTTCCAGGGTCACCGGCACCAGGTTTTCCGCCGCCGCGCGCAGCACGTGTTTGCCGATGCTGGTGGCGCCGGTGAACAGCAGATGATCGAACGGCAGGCCGCAGAAGGTCTGGCCGACCTCTGCCCCGCCAAGCACCACCGCCACTTGCTCTTCGGCGTAGACCGAGCGGATCAGCCGCGCGATCAGTGCCGAGGTCTGCGGGGTGAATTCCGACGGCTTGATCATCACCCGGTTGCCGGCCGCCAAAGCACCGGCCAAACCGCTGAACACCATGTAGCCCGGCACGTTCCAGGCAGTGACGATGCCCACCACGCCCAACGGCTGATATTGCACCCAGGCGTCACCGGTGCGAGCCTGGCGTTTTTCCGGGCGCATCCATTCGGCCAGCTCGGCCTTGGTCTGCTTGAGTGTCGCCAACGGCGACAGCACCTCGCTGCCCTTGGAGAAACCGGGGCTGCGATGGCCAAAATCGGCGGTCAGGGCATCGATGATTTCCTGCTCATGCTTGACCAACAAGCCGATCGCCCGATCGAGCAACTCGCAACGTTCTTCGAGGCTGTAGGGTTCGCGAGCCAGGAAGGCCGCCCGCTGTTTTTCCAGGATCGTGCGGATGTCGGTACCCGGCGAACTCTCGATGGCGCTCATCACTACCTCTCTTGTTTTTGTCAGGACGCGGCCGCACTCAGGCAGCCATGCGTGGGGTCTGGCTGCATGGTTGATCATCACTGGCGCGGCGCCGCCACCCGGATCAGGTGGGTGGCGGCAGACAGCGGACATTCAAGCGAGGATGCCCATCGCCTTAGCGCTGTTGATGGCCTGGGTACGGCGGCAGGCGCCGAGCTTGACGTTGATGTTCTTGGCGTGGGTCTTGACGGTGTTTTCCGAGATGAACAGCCGGCTGCCGACCTCCCGCACCGACATGCCTTCGGCCAGCAACTTGAGCACCGACACCTCGCGGGGCGTCAGGTCATCCTGATAATCCGGCACGACGCTCAAGCGGGTCGGCGCCGGTTGTTCGCGTTGCGCAATCCGGGCTTTTTGCGCAGCGATCGGCGCCTCGTAACAAGCGCTGTCGATCTTGCCCCAATGCATGCGCCGCTCGGCTTCGTACAGCATCAGGTGCGCCTTCTCCGGTTGCTGATTGCGCGAGGCAATCTCGGACAACAACAGGTAACCATTGAGTACAAACGGCGCGCAGCAATCGCGCACCTGTATCAACCCGGCCTGCGCGACCTGCTCGGCTTCGCCGATATGGCCCTGTTGCAACAGCAATTCGCCGTGCTGGAACAGTAACCGACCGAGCAATGGATACGGCTGAGCCCGGTTGCCGTTCAAGCGTTTGAGCTCGGTGCGCAACAGCGCTTGCGCCTGGTTAAAATCGCCCTGAAGCATCATCAACCGCGCCCGGTCCGTGTTGACCAGCACTTCCGATTCATGACTGCCCTGACGCCGGGCGAGCTCCAGCGAAGACTGCAGCAGCGTCTGCGCCTCGGACAGATCCGCAGTCTGCATGGCGATGCGCGCCAGGATGCACTGGCACAACAACACCGACAGCCAGTCCTGCGTGGTCAGGTCTTCAAGGGCGGCGCGACAGTGCAGGCGCGCCGTTTCAGTATTGCCGCGCAAGGCGTGCAAGGTACCGAAGAGACCCTGCCAGTTGGCCAGCAGGCGCCGGTTTCGCTGCGGATCGGGGAGCGGCAAAAAGTGCCCGAGACGTTGCAGGCACGCTTCGGCTTCATCCAGTCGACCACTGAACAACAAGGCCTTGGCGCACAGGTAAATCAAACGCGGACTGCTTTGCAGCAATTGCGGTTCGATGCGTTCACGCCAGTCCATGAGCTTGTTCAGGTGCCGTTCGCCGAGAATCCAGCTGAGCCACAAACGCTCCATGTAGTTGGCGGCGACTTCCGGCTGATCGGCGCACAGGGCTTGCTCGACGGCATCATCGACATGCCCCAGCACACTGAGCAACTGACAGGCGCGCAGGCGCAAGCGGTTCAGTGATGTACCGCTCAATTGCCCTTGCAGTGTTTGCGCCACCGCAGGCAACAGGCGGAACCAGCCGGGTTGATGATCGACCGGGACCAGAAAGGCCTGGCACTCCAGCAGACTGTTGAACACCCGACCGGCCCGCTGCCCCTCCCAGAGTTGCTCGCAAAGCTCAGCGCTGGCCTTGGACAAATGCGCGAGGCCGAACAGGACCTCCAGCTGTGCTTCGCTCAAGCGCGACAACAGTTCCCGGTCGAGGTATTGGCCGAGCAATGACGGCCGCGCATTGCCCAATGCCGACGGCAATAGCAGGCGAACACCAGCGCACCAGCCACCGGTTTCGTGCCACAGTCGTACGCGCAAAGCCGTGTCGGTTTGCGCTGCCAGCCCATTGATCAGCGCTTCGAACTCATCAGGCCGCAGGGCCAGTTGCCGGGCGTCCAGTTCCAGCAACTGACCGTTGAGCATCAGGCGCGGCAGGTTCCAGTCGGGGCGTTGGCGGCAGGTGACCAGTATGTGCAGATGGGGGTTTTGCAGGGACAGGAGTTGGTCGAACCAGTGGTTCAGATCAGTGGGCAACTCGGCTGGCAGGTCGTCGAAAACAAGGCGAACCTTTAGGGTTTCAGCGCTTGCAAGGGCCTCATCGCGAGCAGGCTCATTCCTACAGTTGACCGCGTTCCCCTGTAGGAGCGAGCCTGCTCGCGATGGCGGTGCTTCAGTCACCACATTTCCTGAATCGAGAAACGCCAGCACGGCATCCGCCGCCACCCCAAGCGCATTTGCCAACGCGGCATTCAGACTTTCCAGCGTCTGCCCCCGCCCACCCAACCTCAGCCACACCACCTGCCCGGATTGCTCCAACCCTTGCAGATATTCATCCACCAACGCGGTTTTCCCGTAACCGGCCGGTGCACAAAGCAGTTGCAAGCGGCGCTGCTCGCGCTTGAGTAGATCGCTCAGATGCGGCCGTGGCACAAACATGACGGACCTCGCGGGTGAAGAGAGGATTCCATCATTGAGCCAGGCGACTGAACAGGCGCCACCCGCATCAGGTGGGCACAACGCACAACGCCCTGCGAGCAGGGCGTTGTTTCAAGCGGGGATGCGTCAGCGGATGCCGGCGTTACGCAGCGCCGATGGGGTGAAATCGGTCATCTTCGCCGTCATGCCGTAGGTCGTTGCGTGCTT
The DNA here is from genome assembly GCF_036884845.1 of Pseudomonas sp. MAG733B. Lineage (NCBI taxonomy): Bacteria > Pseudomonadati > Pseudomonadota > Gammaproteobacteria > Pseudomonadales > Pseudomonadaceae > Pseudomonas > Pseudomonas sp. MAG733B. The sequence goes on along the minus strand of NZ_CP145732.1, from coordinate 3,117,913 downwards.
GGACTGGTTGGTCATCGCCAGCACGTTGTAGCGACCGGCGATCAGGTCATAGATGCCGAGCATGGCGAAGTTGGGCGAACCGCGCTCGTAATCGTTGATCGCATAACCTTCCGCTACCCGCCACAGCTGACCCCGACCGTCGTAGTGATCGACTTCGGCCAGTTGCCAGGTGTCTTCATCGAAGTACATGTCGCGTTTGGCGTAGACATGGCGTTGGCCGGGCTTGAGCGTGGCCTCGACGTGCCACACGCGGTGCAGCTCGTAGCGTGTCAGGTCCTGGTTGATGTGCCCTGGCTTGATGATGTCGTCGTACTTCACTTTCGGCGACTGCAATTTGTAGTTGTTGTACGGGATGTACAGTTCCTTTTTGCCGACCAGTTTCCAGTCATAGCGATCCGGTGCGCCGTTCATCATGTCGGTGTTGTCGGCGGTGCGCATACCGTCGGAACCGTTGCCCGGGCCGTCATAGGCCACCTGCGGTGCACGACGCACGCGGCGCTGACCGGCGTTGTAGACCCACGCCAGACGCGGTTCCTTGACCTGATCGATGGTCTCGTGGATCAGGATCACACTGCCGGCCATGCGTGACGGCGCGGTGATTTCCTGCTTGTAGTAATACAGGACGTTATCGCCCTCGCCACCCGATACGCCTTCCATCAACTGCGGGAAAGCGAGCTTGTCGTCGTACTCGACGATGGAATACGAACCGTTGGTTTGCGGCGCGGCTTGAGCAGCCTGGCGCTCCATGTTGCCGCCGCGATAACGGTTGGTGTGGTTCCAGTAAACCTCGACACCGTTCTTCGGAATCGGGAACGGGTAGTAACGGGTCTGGGTGAAATTGACCAGACCGTTGCCGTCCGGGGTCAGCTCGGTGGTCACCGCACTTTTCTTGGCAATGTCGTAGATGTTCTGTGGCGACGACGCGGTGCGCTGGGTCTTGTACACCGGGATCTTGTAGCTGTCCGGGTAGCGCTTGAACATCGCCACCTGCCCGGGGGTCAGCTTGTCCTTGTATTGGTCGACGTTGGCCGCAGTTATTACGAATTGCGGTTTTTCACTGGCGAACGGGTCACCGAGAAAACCGTTGTCGAGCGCGGCGGCACCGGGTTTCAAGCCACCGGTCCAGGCCGGAATGCTGCCGTTGGCATTGCCCTCTTTCTGAGCGCCCAATGGGGTCAACGTGGTGCCCAGCTGAGCGGCTTCCTGTGGGGACACAGCGGCCATTACACCACTGGCCAGCAACGACAGACTCAGTGCGCCAGCGCGCAGAATAATACGTGCGTTCATGTTCAGTTTCCTCTGGCAGGGTTGCATCAGAAATTCACGCCGAAGCTGAGCGCAACGTAGTCGCGGTCGACGTTGGTGTTGAAATCGCCACCGAAGTAATTGGTGTAACTCAGGCTGGCGTTGTAGGTGTTCAGGTAGTCCGCATCGACACCGACGCTGACCGCTTTGGAGCCTTCATCGAAGTTCGGGCCGTAACCCTCGACGTCATGGGACCAGGCGATGTTCGGCGACAGGTTGATACCGGCGATCACGTTCTGGTAATCGAGCTTGCCGCGCAGGCGATAGCCCCAGCTGTTGCTGGTGTAGAAGCCATCGTCGTTGCATTCCTGCGCCGGGTTGCTGGCGGTCGGCGTACCTGCGGCGGTGCCTCGGCAGGTGGCCGCCCCGGCAGCGCCCGGCAATTCACCGGAACCGAAGGCCGGGCTGCGACCGAAGCGCAGGTCAGTACCATCGGCCTTGCCCAAGCCATTGATGTGGTTGTAACCCACCTCACCCACCACGGTCAGACGACTGGCGCCCAACACCTGATCGAAAAACTGCGTCGCGGTCACTTGGGCCTGGGTCACCGGCATGCGCTTGTAGCCGTTGACCTCACCGCCGAGGGTGCGACCGGCGAAACCGGTGCTGATCAACGGCGAGGTGGCGCCGAAGGTCGCGGACGACAACAGGTCGGCGGTGTTCAGTTGCAGCGGCATGTTCGGCCGGTAGCTGACCTCACCACCCAGTGAAACGCCCGAGACGTTGGTCTGGAAACTCAAGCCATAGAGACGAATATCTTCGGGGTAATCGATGAAGTAGCGGGCACTGCGCGCCGATGCCACGCCACCTGCCGGGTTGCTCATCTGGTTGATGCTCAGGTACGGGCTACGACTGTGGTAGTTCATCGCGTAGGCACCGAACTCGGTGTCGTTCGCCTCGGGGACGTACCAGCGCAACGCCAGGCCATACTGGCCGCTGTCGCGCGCATCCTTGTCTTTCACGCGCGGAATAAAGGCGTCGTCCGTTCCGGCGGCGATGGCCGCCAGACCACCGGTATTGCGCGCTGCACCCGGTGGCAGGTCGAGGCCTGCGATCACCAACCGGTCGTTGCAACCTTGCGGTACGCCGTCGTTGCCGAAGAACGTGCCGCAGTTGTCGACCACCGATTTTTCCCACTCCAGCTGATAAAACGCTTCGGCGGTGATGTTGTCGGCCAGGCCCTGGGACACGTAGAGCAGGTTGACCGGGATCAGGCCTTCCTTCACTTCCGCGCCCGGACGGCGCAAGGCTGCGACGTCGACCGGGTTGATGCTGTTGATCGAATTGCCGATGAACGTACTCTCGCCCCAGCTCACCACTTGCTTGCCAAGCCGCACGTTGCCGACCTGATCGCCGATCGTGTAGTTGTGGTAGACGAAGCTGTCGAGGAACATCGCCCCGGACGACTTCGCCGCGCGATCACGTCCGGCGTCATTGATATCGTAGAACGGCCGGCTCTCGTCCATCAGTTCGAAGTCGTACCAATACTTGCCGCGCACGAAGGCGCCGCTGTCGCCGTATTTCAGTTCCAGGTCATGCACACCCTTGAAGATCTTCGAGAAGGTTTCACCCTTCTTGAAGTTCAGGCGATTGTCGTCGGTGGTCCGCGAGGCGGACTCGCCACCGGTCACACCCTGTGAGTTGAAATTCGATATGAACTGCTTGTCCGGGTCGGTCGTCGACCAACTGGCGCCAATCGACAGCGACGAATCGAACGTGCCCTGAATCTCCCCGATGTTGAAATCAACAGCGTGAGCCTGATTGCCCGCGCAGGTTGCAACCATCACAGCTACGGCCAGCAAACTTGGCTGGAAGACTCCGCGCATTGTTGTTTTTGTCATGCGGTTTCTCCGGTTAAGGATAAGTGTTGGAGAGCCCATGCTAGCGGGGCTCCGGTGAGGTCCTCACACCCGAACGGGTGATTTGAACCAGGGTTTTTCATGGGTAAATCCGCTGCGTAACAACCCGGTTTGAGCAGTGCTCGCCGGGCGTTACGCTCAGTGACATTCACTGGAAAAACGTGCTGATCACTGCGCCGCGCCGCTGACTTTTCCGTAGAGCGTCACCACGCAGGCGCCGCCCAGACCAAGGTTGTGGGCCATGGCCAGACGTGCACCTTCAACCTGACGTTGTTCGGCGTTGCCGCGCAGTTGCTGGGTCAGCTCGTAGCACTGCGCCAGCCCCGTGGCACCCAGCGGATGGCCCTTGGAAAGCAAGCCGCCGGACGGGTTGATGACGATCTGTCCGCCGTAGGTGTTGTCGCCATCCATCACGAACTTTTCGGCGCCGCCCTCGGGGCAGAAACCCAGCGACTCGTAGCAAATCACCTCGTTCTGGGCGAAGCAGTCGTGCAGTTCGCAGACATCGATGTCTTGCGGGCCGACGCCGGCCTTCTCGTAGACCTGTCCGACGGCAGCGTGGGTCATGTGAGTGCCGACCCAATCGAGCATCGACGGCTTTTCGAAATTGAAGGATTCGGGGGTGTCGGTGGTCATCGCCTGGGCAACGATTTCCACGTCGCTGCGCAGGCCGTGCTTTTTCGCAAAACGCTCGGAAACGAGGATTGCCGCAGCACCACCGCAGGTCGGCGGGCACGCCATCAGTCGGGTCATCACACCTGGCAGAATCACCGGGTCGTTCATCACGTCTTCGACGCTGAGCACCTTGCGAAACAATGCGAGCGGGTTGTTGGCTGCATGACGGCTGGCCTTGGCGCGCACGGCGGCGAAGGTTTCCATTTTGGTGCCGTATTTGTGCATGTACTCGCGCCCGGCGCCGCCGAAGGTGCGGATGGCCTGGGGCATGCCATCCATGTCGGCGGTCAAGCCGCGAAGTATCGGCAGGAAACGTTCGCGGGT